>NZ_JBVIDS010000009.1:0-25511 GCF_055572255.1 Streptomyces sp. NPDC030799
CCTCGTCACCGGAAGGATCCGGTAGACGGGGTATCAACATATCTGGCGTTGATTTTTGGCACGCTGTTGAGTTCTCAAGGAACGGTCGCTTCCTTCGTACTCACCCTCTCGGGCTTTCCTCCGGGCGCTTCCCTTCGGTGTTTCAAACTCTACCAGGGTTTTTCCGTCTCTCTGACCACCCTTCTGCGAACATGCAGAAGCGGATCCGAAAGTAGGATCTGACGAGTTTGGGTCCTGCCGGATGAAGGCGCTTTCGCGGCTCTCCGTCCCAAGCAGGAGTACGACTGTACACGGGGCCTCGAAGGCGGTGCAAATCCATCGGGTTGGTGGTCTAGACCACTAGCTGCTAGCTTCCATACGGAACCGCCACTTCACATGACATACGCTGCTGCTCAGTGCGCAGCTCCACTCCTTGGAGGCTTCCCATGACCACCGTGACGTCCCCTGTTGCTGGACGTGCCATCGGACTGGCCGAAGTGCCGGATCCGGTCTTCTCCGGGGCCATGGTCGGCCCGGGTACCGCGATCGACCCCGTGCGTGAGCCCTCCGAGGCCGTGGCGCCCGTTGACGGCGTGATCATCTCCCTGCACCCGCACGCTTTCGTCGTGGTGGACGAGAGCGGGCACGGCGTGCTCACCCATCTCGGTATCGACACGGTGCAGCTCAACGGCGAGGGTTTCGAGCTGCTCGTCCACAAGGGCGACACCGTGGCGCGAGGTCAGGCCGTCGTGCGCTGGAACCCCCTTGCCGTCGAGGCCGCCGGCAAGTCCCCGGTCTGCCCCGTCGTCGCACTCGAAGCCACGGCCGAGTCCCTCTCCGACCTCCGTGACAGCGGTGACGTGAAAGCCGGCGACAGCCTCTTCTCCTGGCACTGACGGCACGGCCGTCGCAGGACGGCGAACAGGACAACCATCACGGCGGCGGAACCCGCCGCACTATCGGAGACGGGTGAGATGGAGACAACGCTGCGAGGCGTCGGCGTGAGCCATGGCGTGGCCATCGGCGAGGTTCGGCACATGGGTACGGCGGTGCTGGAGCCGCCCGCGAAGCAGATCCCCGCCGAGGAGGCCGAGCGGGAGCAGGGGCGGGCTCGCCAGGCCGTGGACGCCGTCGCCGCCGATCTGATGGCGCGCGGCAATCTGGCGGGTGGTGAGGCCCAGGCCGTGCTCGAGGCGCAGGCCATGATGGCCCAGGACCCCGAGCTGATGGCGGACGTGGACCGGAGGATCGCCGTCGGCAGCACGGCCGAGCGTGCGGTGTACGACGCGTTCGCTGCGTACCGGGAGCTGCTGGCCGGTGCCGGTGAGTACCTCGCCGGTCGGGTGGCCGACCTGGATGACGTGCGGAATCGTATCGTCGCGCGGCTGCTGGGCGTTCCGATGCCGGGCGTGCCGGACAGTGACCAGCCCTATGTGCTCGTGGCGCGGGATCTTGCTCCGGCTGACACCGCGCTGCTGGACCCGTCTTTGGTGCTGGGTTTCGTGACCGAGGAGGGCGGACCGACCAGTCACAGCGCGATCCTGGCGCGGGCGCTGGGTGTGCCGGCGGTCGTGGCTCTGCCGGGTGCGGGTGAGCTGGCCGAGGGGACCGTGATCGCCGTCGACGGCAGTACCGGCGACATCTTCGTGAACCCGACCGAGGAGAAGAAGGCGCAGCTGGTGGCCGCTGCCGCCGAGCGCAGGGCCGCGCTGGCCGCCTCGACCGGACCGGGTGCGACGGCGGACGGTCACAAGGTGCCGCTGCTGGCCAACGTGGGCGGCCCGGCGGACGTGCCGGCTGCCGTGGAGGCCGGGGCGGAGGGTGTCGGTCTGTTCCGTACCGAGTTCCTGTTCCTGGACGACAGCAAGAACGCTCCTTCCGAGCAGAAGCAGGTGGAGGCCTATCGGCAGGTGCTGGAGGCCTTCCCCGAGGGTCGTGTGGTCGTGCGGGTGCTGGACGCCGGGGCGGACAAGCCGCTGGACTTCCTGACTCCGGCCGACGAGCCGAACCCTGCGCTGGGTGTGCGGGGTCTGCGGACCCTGCTGGACCACCCCGAGATCCTGCGCACGCAGCTGACCGCGCTGGCGAAGGCCGCCGAGGGTCTGCCCGTCTACCTTGAGGTCATGGCGCCCATGGTGGCGGACCGCACGGACGCCAGGGCGTTCGCGGACGCGTGCCGTGCGGCGGGGCTGCAGGCCAAGTTCGGCGCGATGGTGGAGATCCCGTCGGCGGCGCTGCGGGCGCGTTCGATCCTTCAGGAGGTCGAGTTCCTGTCGCTGGGGACGAACGATCTCGCTCAGTACACGTTCGCGGCTGACCGGCAGGTCGGTGCGGTGTCCCGGCTTCAGGACCCGTGGCAGCCGGCGCTGCTCGATCTGGTCGCCCTGTCCGCGGAGGCGGCCAAGGCCGAGGGCAAGAGCTGCGGCGTGTGCGGCGAGGCCGCGTCCGACCCGCTGCTGGCCTGTGTGCTGACCGGTCTGGGTGTCACCTCCTTGTCCATGGGTGCGGCGTCGATTCCTTATGTCCGGGCGACGCTGGCGAAGTACACGCTGGCGCAGTGCGAGCGGGCGGCGGCGGCCGCGCGTGCCGCGGACAGCGCCGAGGAGGCGCGCGGCGCGGCTCAGGCGGTGCTGTCCGGGGAGTAGTCGTACGGGCGCATCCGATGTGGTCGGTTCAGGGGCGTCCCGCCTTCGGGTGGGGCGCCCCTGATGCGTTCGCCCTGTCGGCCCGGTGATCAGTGCGTTCGACGCGTCGGCTCGTTCAGTGCCGGTGGCCCGGTGTCGCGCTCTCGTCTCCGAGGTCGGGGGGCTCGCAGTAGTCGACGCCGGACTCCGGGGAGATGATGTCGCCGGATTCGACGTCGGTGCAGTAGGCGTCGAACACTTCGGATGCGGTGAGCGGTTCCAGGGCGCCGGCCCGCAGTCGCCAGCCGTAGACGCGGTCGGGCGTGCCCGGGGCGCTGGTGCGCAGGACGAGGCCGCCGGGGCTGCGGGTCGCGAGGCCGAGTGCGAGGACGCTGGTGAATTCCAGCGCCTCTGCCTCGTCGAGTCGGGTGGTGCCGTGGCCGTCCTGGTCGCCGTGGAGTACGGAGACCAGGGTGTCCGGTGGTCCGGAGACGCTGCACACGAGGTGGCGGTCGCCGGGTGGGGCGGTGTCGAGGATGCGGCACAGGAGGTCGGAGGCGCGGGTGAAGCCCGCCCTGCCGATGTCCTCGCCGCAGGTGGGGCAGGGTCCGAGTCGGGTCAGCAGGGTGGTGGCGTACTCCCACGTCGCCTGCCGTACGGCTTCGTCCACCAGGGCGGGTACGAGCGCGGCGAGGGGCCGGCCGTCGTAAGGGATGGTGGGGCCCGTGGCTGCGAGTTCTGCGGTGAAGCAGGTTCGGCTGGCCGGGGCTTCGGGGTCGAGGCCGGCTTCCGCGCAGTAGGCGGCGTAGTCCTCCGGGTCGAACAGGGCGAGTGTGGTGTGGGAGCCCTCGTCGGCGCGGTCCTTGAGGACGGCCTCGACCTGCTGGAGATAGGTCGCGTGGTCGTCGAAGGTGAAGCTGCGGTAGCGCCGCATGGCACGGAAGTCGTGTTCGTCGGTGAGCAGCCCGATGGTGCCGGCGATCTCGCGGCGCAGGACGCGTCGCATGGTCTGGTGGTCGGTGTGCGCCATGTTTCCCCCAAAGTGCGCAGTCGATCAATGCTCACTCACCGTAACCGGCGGCACTGACAACGGGCCGACGCCGACGGCGGTCGCCCATCCGGTGACGGCCGGCGCGGCGCGGCCGGCCTCGGACTTCACCGCTGTGCTGGGCGAGTCCGAGGCCGCCTGCGGAGGATCGGCTCGGCGGAGGTTCAGGCGCGTTTGCGGGCGAGTTCCTCGTAGAAGCCGAGCAGGGCGAGGTTGTCGATGGAGCCGGGGTTGACGGCCTTTTCGAGGGGGGTGCCCTGGAGGAGGCGCTTGACCGGGACCTCGATGCGCTTGCCGGTGAGGGTGTGCGGGACGCCGGGGACCTCGATGATCTCGTCGGGGACGTGGCGCGGTGACAGTTGTTCGCGGATGGTCTGCTTGATGCGGTGCAGGAGGGCCTCGTCGAGGACGGCGCCGGGCGCGAGGTGTACGAACAGTGGCATCCAGTAGCCGCCGTCGGGCTGCTCGATGCCGATGACCAGGGTTTCCTTGATCTCGGGCAGCCGCTCGACGACTTCGTAGATGTCGGCCGAGCCCATGCGCACGCCCTGCCGGTTGAGGGTGGAGTCGGAGCGGCCGTGGATGATCACGGTGCCGCGCGAGGTGACCGTGATCCAGTCGCCGTGCCGCCAGACGCCGGGGTAGGTGTCGAAGTAGCTGTCGTGGTAGCGGCTGCCGTCGGGGTCGTTCCAGAAGCGGATCGGCATGGAGGGCATGGGGTTGGTGACGACCAGTTCGCCGACCTCGTCGATGAGGGGCTTGCCGCTGGGGTCCCAGGCCTGCAGGTCGGTGCCGAGGCCGGGGGCCTGGAGTTCGCCCGTGTAGACCGGGAGCGTCGGTACGCCGCCGGCGAAGCAGGAGCAGACGTCGGTGCCGCCGCTGACGGAGGCGATCCACAGGTCGTCCCGGACCTCGTCGTGCAGCCAGCGGAAGCCGTCGGGCGGCAGCGGCGAGCCGGTCGTGGCGACGCACTTCACCGCGGACAGGTCGTGGTCGCGTGCGGGGTGGACGCCGGCTTTGCGGCAGGCCATGACGTAGGCGGCGGAGGTGCCGTACAGGGTGGCTCCGGTGCGTTCGGCGATCCGCCATTGGGCGCCGGTGTCGGGGTAGCCGGGGCTGCCGTCGTACAGGACGATCGTCGTGCCCGTGAGCAGGCCGGAGACGAGGAAGTTCCACATCATCCAGCCGGTGGAGGTGTACCAGAAGAAACGGTCCTCGGGGCCGAGGTCGCAGTGCAGGCCGAGCTGTTTGAGGTGTTCGACGAGGATGCCGCCCTGGGACTGGACGATGGCCTTGGGCAGGCCGGTGGTGCCGGAGGAGTACAGCACCCACAGGGGGTGGTCGAACGGGACCTGCTCGAAGAGGGGCTCGGTGTTCCCGGCCGTCAGCGCCGACCACTCCAGGGCGCCCTCGGGTGCCTGGGTGCCGAGCAGCGGGATGTGGACGACGGCGCGCACGGTGGGCAGCTCGCGGCGCAGCTCGGTGACGATCTCGCGGCGGTCGTGCTCCTTGCCGCCGTAGCGGTAGCCGTCGACGGTGAACAGGACGACGGGTTCGACCTGCTGGAAGCGGTCGAGGACGCTGCGGGCGCCGAAGTCGGGGGCGCAGGAGGTCCAGACGGCGCCTACGGCGGCCGTGGCGAGGAGGGCGACGACGGCCTGCGGGATGTTGGGCAGGTAGCCGCTGACGCGGTCGCCGGGGCGTACCCCGAGGGCGCGGAGTTCGGCGGCGAGGGAGCCGACCTGGCGGCGCAGCTCGGACCAGGTCACGGGGCGCGGTTCGTGGGTTTCGTCCACGTACAGCAGGGCGGGTTCGTCCGCGCGGTCGGCTGCGGCGCGCAGGGCGTGCTCGGCGTAGTTGAGGGTGGCTCCGGGGAACCACTGGGCGCCGGGCATGGTGCGGTCGCCGAGCACGCGCGCGTAGGGCGTCGAGAAGCGTACGTCGAACCACTCCGTGACGGCCTTCCAGAAGGTGTCCAGCTGGTCGACGGACCACTGGTGCAGGGCGGGGTAGTCGCCTTCGGCCGGGGCGCCGTGGTGCTCGGCGGCCCATGCCTGGAACTGGGTGATGCGGGCCTGGGCGATCCGCGCGGGATCGGGCTGCCAGAGCGGCTGGGGGTTCGCGGTCGACATGGGGCGGCTCCCGGGCTGTGCGCGTCGTGTGCGTCGGTCCGCGCACGGGCTGGGGTGTGCGCGTGACGCGGCTGACAGGGACGATGCCATGTGATCGACTTCTACACCAGGGTGCGCCCCACATAGTCCGTGTCGTGAAGATGTGGTCCCAGCACGGGTGAACGGCAGTTGAACGACACACGCGCGTGGGGTGCTCAGTGGCAGGGTGAGCAGCATGGACGGTCGTGACCTGGTGCGTTCGGTGAGTGTGGTCGGTTCGGGGAGGGCGGCTCGGGGGTTGCGTACCGTACGGGCCGCATGGCGCAGGAGGCGTATCGATGCCGCCGGGCTGCCGCGGCGGGGTGCCGAGCGGGCGCGGGTGCCGGGTCGGGTGGAGGGGGTGGAGCCGGGGCCGGGTGGCGGGCTGATCCGGTTCGGCCGGTCCGAGCTGCGGATCACCGTTGCGGTGAACGGGGCGGTGTTCTGGGGCTGGGACGGGGCCGGTCCGCAGCCCTCGTACGCGCTCGCGGGGGGCTGTCCGGAGCCTGATGCGCGGGCGGTGCTGGAGCCGGACAAGGAGGGTGGCTGGCGTGTGGTCGCCGAGCGTGTGACGGTCATCGTCTCGCGGCACGGTGCGGTGGAGGTGTGCACGCCCGGCGGAGTGACCCTGCGGCGGGATCTGCCGCCGCGCTGGTGGGAGCCGGTCGGCGGGGGCACGGCTCGGTGGATGCAGCGGTCGGAGGTGGCGGCGGACGCCCGCTTCTTCGGTCTGGGCGGCCGGGCGTCGGGGCCCCGGCTGAGGGACGGCACGTACCGGCTGTGGAACACCGATCCGGGGCGGGCCTTCGGCCCCGGTGACGATCCGCTGTATCTGACGATGCCGGTGCAGCTGGTGGTGGCCGACGCCGGCACGCATCTGGTCTTCCACGACAGCACCTGGGACGGCACGGTGGTGCTGCGGGAGGGTGAGGAGGGCGCCGGGTCCGGGCACGACCGGACGGGGCGCTGCGAGGTGCGGATGGACGGCGGTCCGCTGCGCTGCTGGGTGATGGTGGGCACGCCCGCGCGCGTGCTGCACACCTGGGCCTCGCTGACCGGGGCGCCCGCGCTGCCGCCGTCGTGGGCGCTCGGCCACCATCACGCGCGGTGGGGCTTCGGCAGCGAGCAGGAGGTGCGCCGGATCGTCACGGGGTACCAGGAGCGCGGTCTGCCGCTGGACGCCGTGCATCTGGACATCGACCACTTCGACGACCACCAGGTGTTCACCGTCGACCAGGATCGTTTCCCGAAGCTGCCCCAACTCGCCGACGAGCTGCGACGGGACGGCATCCGGCTGGTGTCGATCGTCGATCCGGCTGTGCGGGCCGCGCCGGGCAACGCCGTGTACGACGGTGGTTCGGCCGTGGACGCGTTCGTGCGGGACGCCTCGGGGCGCGAGGTGCGGGGTGTGGTGTGGGCCGGGGAGTCGGTCTTCCCGGACTTCACGCACGCGCGTGTGCGCGCGTGGTGGGGCGGGCTGTACGAGGAGCGTCTGGGGCAGGGCTTCGCGGGGTTCTGGCACGACATGAACGAGCCGACGTCGTTCAACGCCTTCGGGGAACCGACGTTGCCGCGTTCGGCGCGGCACGTCTTGGAGGGGCGCGGGGGCGACCACCGGGAGGCGCACAACGTGTACGCGCTCTGCATGGCCCGTGCCGCTTACGAGGGGTTGCGCCGGCTGTCGCGCCAGGAGCGGCCCTTCCTGTTCTCCCGCTCGGGCTGGGCGGGGATGCAGCGTTACGGGGGCACCTGGTCCGGGGACGTGGCGACGGGCTGGCCGGGTCTGCGGGCATCGTTGTCGCTGGTGCTGGGGCTCGGCCTGTGCGGGGTGCCGTACTCGGGTCCGGACGTGGGCGGTTACGACGGCAGTCCGTCGCCCGAGCTGTATCTGAGGTGGTTCCAGCTCGGTGCGTTTCTGCCGCTGTTCCGCACGCATGCGAGTCTGCGGGCGGGGCGCAGGGAGCCCTGGGAGTTCGGTGCGGAGGTGCTGGAGCACGCACGCGTGGCGCTGCTGGAGCGGCGGCGGCTGCTGCCGTACTTCGTGACCCTGGCGCATCTGGCGCGGCGCACCGGTGCGCCGTATGTGCGGCCGTTGTGGTGGGGGGCTCCGGAGGACCGGGCGCTGCGCGAGTGCGAGGACACGTTTCTGCTCGGGGACGGTCTGCTGGTGGCTCCGGTGCTGGACCCGGGCGCCGACCGGCGGGCGGTGCAGCTGCCGCGGGGCCTTTGGTACGACACGGTGACGGAGCGGGCCTACGAAGGACCGGGACAGGTCCTCGTCGACGCGCCGCTGTCGCGGATACCGGTGTTCGCGCGCGGGGGCGCGGTCATCCCCGTGCGCGGTGCCGACGGCGGCCTTGAGCTGGAGGTGTGGGCACCCGCGCGTGGGCGTACGGGAGGCGGCCTCGTCGTGCCGGACCCCGGCGACGGCTGGGACGAACCGGAGATCGAACGCTACGTCGTCCGCCGGCAGGGCCGTGGGGTGGCGGTCACCCGGGAGCGGGAGGACGGCTCCGCCGAGCCGCCCTACCCGGTGCGGGTCCGGGGACTCGGCTGAGCCGCGAGGCCAGGCGCTGCGCCGGAGTCGCCGCGATGTGCCGCTTTTCGCGTGCGGCGCCGTTGCGCGGCCAGACCCCGCGACGCCGGGATGATCCAAACGACACCCCCTAGAGGTACCGGCCCTCGAACCAGGCCCGTACGGCCACGGTGTGCAGCGGGAAGGCGAGTTCCTCGGGCCTGCGCAGCAGCTGCCAGCCCTCGGTCTCGTCCGTGCGGTCGGAGGGCGGGAGGCCCTCCACCGGACGCTCCGGGAGGAGTCCGAACAGCAGCAGGTGGCCGTCGGGCGAGCTCATGGCGTCCACGAGCCGTACGTCGCGTGCGGCCGCGTCGATGCCGGTCTCCTCCTTGAGTTCGCGTACGACGGCCTGCTTCCAGTCCTCCCGGTCGTCGATGTAACCGCCGGGCAGTGCCGTGCCTCCGCGCGCGGGGGCGACGGTCCGGGTGATCACGACCAGGGCCGTGCCCTTGGTGTCGTACACGGGCTGGAGCGCGATCGCGACCGGCAGCGGGTTGCGGTAGGCGGCGGTTCCGCACGACGGGCAGGTGCGCGGCCAGCCGGAAACGCCCTCTCCATAGGGCGATCCGCAGCTCGAACAGTGGGAGTCCGGTGCGGAGTTGGCAGTCGAGTGCTGAGTTTCGGACACGCGCGGACTGTATCCGATCAGAAGAGGGACGTCTTCCGCAGGCGGCTCAGTGCCTGCTGATGAGCGACTTCCAGGACACGGGGAAGTCGAAGTAGGTGTCCGGATAGGGCTCGGGCTGGTACGTGAAGTGCCACCATTCCTCGGCGAGGTTCACGAATCCGAGGCCCTCCAGGGTGCTCTTGAGCAACAGCCGGTTGGCGCGCTGTTCGCCCTGGATACGCGGATCGAGCGTGTGCGCCAGAGTGTCGAAGCAGTCGAATCCCGTGCCCATGTCGACAGAGTTGTCAGGGAAACGCTCGTCTTTGGGTGCGTAACAGGGCACGAGCGGCTCTCCGGGGTGGTAGGGCCGGGTCGGCCTCGCGGGGAGCTTCACGATCGTGAGGTCCATGGTCGAGCCGCGGCTGTGGCCGGATTTCTTCGCGATGTAACCGTCCTCGAACAGACGGGTCTTGTCGACATGCGGGTAGAATTCGCCCTTCATCGCCTGGTCGCCGAGGTCCTCCGCCCAGCGGACGAAGTGGTTCACGGCGCGCTGCGGCCGGTAGCAGTCGTACACCTTGAGGGTGTAGCCCTTGCGCAGCAGCTTCAGCTGGGCCCTGTGCAGGGCCAGTGCCGCCGGGCGGGTGAGGATGCAGATCGGTTGCTCGTAGCCGTCGATGCGTTCGCCGACGAAGTTGTGCGGCGTGAAGTAGCGCATCTCCTGGATGATCGACGGGTCCACGGTGGACAGGGCGACGAAGTCCTTCGGCGCTCTGGGCTCCTGCTTCGCCTGGGCGGCGGCGGAGGAGACGGTCACGGCCAGCAGGGCGGCGAGGGCGGTGACGAGACCGCGGACCGCACGGGTGAGTCGTGTCATGTTCCTGCATGTATCAGGTATGCGTTCCGGCCGGGAAGCGATCGGATGAGATTGCCCTGCGGCGCCCTCGGCATGCGTTCGGTCGAAGTGGACGCCCTGCCCTTTTCCGGCTGCCCGTGGCACACTCCTGACGCTTCGTCAGAAACGTGGTGAGGAGAGGTCTTGCCGCACACACGCACACCCGCGGTCGCCGGCTGGTTCACCGGCGAGGGCGACGACTTCCGGCTCCTGGGCACCCGTTGCCCGTCCTGCGGCACGGTGTTCTTCCCGCGCGAGGACGTGCACTGCCGCAACCCGCACTGCGACAGTGACTCACTGGAGGAGCTGCCACTGTCCAAGAACGGGCGAATCTGGTCGTATACGGATAGCCGCTACCGCCCTCCGTCACCCTATGTGAGCAATCCGGAACTTCCGTGGGAGCCGTACGCGTTGATCGCGGTGGAGCTGGCGGCAGAGCGGATCGTGGTGCTGGGGCAGGCGGCTCCCGGGGTCACCGTCGCCGATCTGACGGTGGGCATGGAGGTGGAGGCCGTCCCCGGCGTGCTCCACGAGGACGCGGAGACGACCTGGACGACCTGGCACTGGCGGCCGACGGGGGTGAGGGCGTGACGATGGACGTGGCGGTGCTCGGCGCGGGCATGCACCCATGGGGCAAATGGGGACGCTCCTTCGTGGAGTACGGGACGACCGCCGCCCGCGCGGCGCTCGCGGACGCCGGTGTCGCCTGGCGCGACGTCGGCTCGGTCGTGGGCGCGGACACGGTGCGCGGCGGTTATCCCGGGTATGTGGCGGGAGCGACGTTCGCCAAGGCCCTGGGCTGGCAGGGGGCCAGGGTCACCAGTGTGTACGCGGCCTGCGCCTCCGGGGCGCAGGCGATCGCCGCGGCACGGGCGCAGATCCTCGCCGGGCTCGCGGACGTCGTCCTGGTCGTGGGGGCGGACGCGGCGCCCAAGGGGTTCTTCCGGCCGGCCGGCGGGGAGCGCCCCGAGGATCCGGACTGGCTGCGCTTCCGTCTGCTGGGCGCGACGAATCCGACGTACTTCGGGCTGTACGCGCGGCGGCGGATGGCGGTGCACGGGGACACACCGGAGGACTTCGCCCTGGTGAAGGTGAAGAACGCCGCCATGGGCGCGCTCAACGCGTACGCGCGCTACCGCAAGCGGGTCACCGCCGAGGAGGTCGCCGCGTCCGCGATGGTCGCCGACCCGCTGCGGCTGCTCGACATCTGCGCCACCTCCGACGGTGCCGCGGCCCTGGTGCTCTCCAGCCTGGACTTCGCACACCGGCACGGTGTCGCCCGGCCGGTGCGGATCCGGGCGGTGTCGACGGTGACCCCCCGCTTCCCCAACACGGTGCTGGACCTCCCGGACATCGCCACGGACTCGGCGCTCACCGTGCAGCCCCCCGGCGAGACCTTCCGGTCCTCCATCGCCCGGGCGGCTTACGAGGAGGCGGGCACCGGCCCCGAGGACCTGTCCCTCGCCGAGGTCTACGACCTGTCCACCGCACTGGAACTGCAGTGGTACGAGGATCTCGGGCTGTGCGGCGAGGGTGAGGGAGCCAAGCTCCTGCGGGAGGGCGCGACGGCCCCGGGCGGCCGGATACCCGTCAACTCCAGTGGCGGTCTTGCCTCCTTCGGGGAGGCGGTGCCGGCCCAGGCCATCGCCCAGGTGTGCGAGCTGACCTGGCAGCTGAGAGGCACGGCAGGCGAACGGCAGATCGCCGGGGCACAGGTGGGGATCTCCGCCAACCAGGGGCTTTTCGGGCACGGTTCGGCGGTGATCGCGGTGAGGTGACGCAGACGGACCCGGACTCCCGTGTGGGCCCGCACCAGTGGCTACGGAGACCGCCCACGCTGTGTGATCACCCCGGAATGCTGCGTGAACGTCTCATGAACTGGGCCTGAGCGCCCTCGGGCGGCGCCATCATGCTCCCGTGCACTCCTGGACGGACACTCTCCGCTTCGCCTTCCAGCCGGTGGTCAACCTCAGGACGGGCGCGGTCGCCGCACTGGAGACACTCGCCCGCCCGGAGACCGGTGACATCCTGGCCGAGGCCCGCCGGGACCCGGAACTCGACGGGAAACTGGCAGTGCTGGCGCTGCGCGCCGCCACACGCAAGGAGACTCTGCTGCCGCTGCACCTCAACGTGTTCGCGGCCACCCTCGCCGACCTCGGCGGCCTGACCCCGCTGCACGACGCCGTGCGCGCGGCCGGGCGGATGCCCTGGGAGGTGACGCTCGACGTGGTTCCGCCCTGCACGCACGTGCCGCAACAGGCCCTGCTGGAGGCGGTGGCGGCGCTGCGCGAGCAGGGGTTCCGGATCAGCGCGGACGGCATCGGCGACGGTGACATGCCGCTTCGGCTGCTCACCGACCTCTCCCCCGACCTGGTCAAACTCGACGCCTCGCTGCTGTCCCGGCCGCCCGCGGTACGGGCGATGCGCACGCTGTGCGAGGAGCTGGGCGCCCTGGTCGCGGTGGAGGGCGTCGAGACCGAACTGCAGTGCGCGGCGGCGCTGTCGGCCGGCGCGCAGCTGGCCCAGGGCGAGCTGTTCGCTCCGCCAGCCCGGATCCCCGCCGCGGACGTATACGTTCCGCCCCGCTCCCCCGGCGCCGTCGGCGTGCCCCGGTCCGGGCCGTCGGTGCGGGAGTTCGTGCGCCCGGCCGCCGTACTGCCGGTGACCGCTCCGGCGGGGCAGGTGCGCGCGCTGCTGACCGGATCGCCGGATGTCTCCGGTGTGCTGCTGGTGGACCAGGCCGGCCGGCCCGTGCGGTCGGTGCACCGCTCCCGGTTCCTGCTGTCGATGTCCGGCCGCTACGGGCACGCCCTGTACGCCGACCGGCCGGCCTTCAAACTGGGGGACGCGCCCCGTACGGTCGGGGTCGACGCCACCGCCTGGGAGGTGCTGGACGTCGTCGCGGTCGGCGGCCGGGACCGGACCTCGGACGATGTCGCGGTGGTCGACCGGCGCGGGCGGTGCGTAGGTGTCGTACGACTCGCGGACCTGGTGCGGGCGCTGGCCGAGAGCCGGGTCGAGGAGGCGGCCGGACTCAATCCGCTGACCCGGCTTCCCGGTTCGGATGCGATCACGGGCGAGGTGAACCGGTGGATCGCGGACGGCCGGACGTTCGCGCTCAGCTGGCTGGACATCGACCACTTCAAGCAGGTCAACGACGGTGCCGGGTTCGCCGCGGGGGACGAGCTGATCCGGTCGGTGGGGCGAGCCCTGCTGCACGCCGTGTCGGGGCACGCGCGCGTGGGGCACATCGGCGGAGACGACTTCCTGGTGCTGGCCGAGGAGGAGGCGCTCGATCCGCTGGTCGCCGCCGTGCTCGACGCGCCCTGGTCGGCGGGAGGCCGGCCCGTCACGCTCTCCCTGGCGACCGTCGTGTGCGCGCCGGGAAGCGTGGGCGACCACCGCCAGGCCGCCGCGCACCTCGCTCCGCTGAAGAAGGCGGCCAAGGCGCTGCACGGCGCGAGCTGGGTGCTGGGACGCGCCGGGCTGCCCGGTCACGAGGTCCGGCGGGGTCAGGGGACGGCGACGGCGCAGGCCGGGTACGCGGCCGCCGAGCCAGGGTGGTGAACGTCCGTCCGGTACATGTCCGTTGGATCCCTGCAGCAACGGCGGGGCCGTGGGGTGGGGCGCTGTCACCGTCGCCGTCGGCAACCTTGACGCCCCCGTGGTGCCGGTGAACACTTCCCGGTGTCGGCCGACATCGCCGTACATTCTCGGCGTTATCAGGCACTGCGCCACAGGTCTGCCCTGTTCCACGGCCCGTCCGTTCCTGGCGATACGGCTGCGACGGCACGCTCGTCACGGACGCCGGGCGGGGCGCGGGGCTCCGTGCGCGGCTGAAGTCGCCATGAACTTTCCTGCACTGAGGCCGGGGCCGAGCGCCCCACCGGCGCCAAGGGAGCCGCCATGAGCAACGGAGACATTTTCGTCGGCGAGGTCATCGGCACCGCGATCCTGATCCTTTTCGGCGCGGGTGTCTGCGCCGCCGTCACTCTCAGGTACTCCAAGGCGCGGGCCTCCGGCTGGGTCGTCATCGCGTTCGGCTGGGGCTTCGGCGTCCTCGCGGGCGCGTACACGGCCGCTCCCCTCTCCGGTGGCCAGCTCAATCCCGCGGTCACCATCGGCATCGCCGTGGACACCGGTGCATGGGGCAAGGTCTGGGTGTATCTGCTGGGTCAGATCGTCGGCGCGATGCTGGGAGCCGTCCTCGCCTACCTGGTGTACCTCGCGCAGTTCCAGGCCAACGTCCGCAAGGGCGGCACCACCGAGGGCACGGCCGACGAACCGGTGCCGACGCTCGGCGTCTTCTCGACCGTCCCGGAGATCCGGAACCCGGTCGCCAACCTCATCACCGAGATCATCGCGACGATGGCCCTCGTGCTGCCCGTTCTCGCCTTCGGGCTGACGAAGGGGCTCGGCGAGTCCGGCACCACGGTGCTGATCGTCTCCCTGCTCGTCGTCGGTATCGGCCTCTCCCTCGGCGGGCCCACCGGCTATGCCATCAACCCGGCCCGCGACCTCGGCCCGCGCATCGTGCACACCTTCCTGCCGATCCCGAACAAGGGCACGTCCGACTGGGGTTACGCCTGGATCCCGGTGGTCGGCCCGCTGATCGGCGGGGCGCTCGCGGGCCTCGTCTACAACGCGGCCTTCTGACCCGGCGACCGCACCGGCTCTCCGCCCCAGCGACTGCAACGCGGCCTGCCAGCCGGCACGCTGCAGGCCCCAGCGACCCGACCGAGCCACCCAGCGACCCAGCTACCCAGGGACAGCCATGACGGACACCCCCGAGAAGTACGTCGCCGCCATCGACCAGGGCACCACGTCCAGCCGTTGCATCGTCTTCGATCACGGCGGCGCGATCGTCGCCGTCGACCAGCGTGAGCACCGTCAGATCTTCCCCAAGCCGGGCTGGGTCGAGCACGACGCGACCGAGATCTGGTCCAAGGTGCAGGCCGTGGTGGCCGGAGCACTGGCCAAGGCCGGGCTGCGCGCCGATCAGCTGAGCGCGCTCGGCATCACCAACCAGCGGGAGACGACGGTCCTGTGGGACCGCGCCACCGGCAAACCCGTGCACAACGCGATCGTCTGGCAGGACACCCGTACCGCGGCCCTGTGCAACGAACTGGGCGGCGCGGACGGCCAGGACCGCTTCCGTGAGCCGACCGGGCTGCCGCTGGCCAGCTACTTCTCCGGGCCCAAGGCGGCCTGGCTGCTGGACCACGTGCCCGGCCTGCGGCAGCGGGCCGAACGCGGTGAGATCGCCTTCGGGACCATCGACTCCTGGCTGATCTGGAACCTCACCGGCGGCACCGACGGCGGCCGGCACGTCACCGACGTCACCAATGCCGGCCGCACCATGCTCATGAACCTCCAGACGCTGCAGTGGGATCCCGCCATCCTGTCCGCCATGAACGTGCCCGAGACGATGTTGCCGGAGATCAGGTCCTCCGCCGAGGTGTACGGCACGGCGGTCGGGCAGCTCGCCGGTGTGCCCGTGGCCTCCGCACTGGGCGACCAGCAGGCCGCCGTCTTCGGGCAGGCCTGTTACGACGTGGGCAGCGCGAAGAACACGTACGGCACCGGAAGTTTCCTGCTGCTGAACACCGGGAACCGGCCGGTGCCGTCCAAGAGCGGGCTGCTGACGACGATGGGGTACAAGATCGGCGGGGAGGCGCCGGTGTACTGCCTGGAGGGGTCCATAGCGATCACGGGCGCCCTGGTCCAGTGGTTCCGCGACCAGCTCGGGATCATCCGCAGCGCCGACGAGATCGAGACGCTGGCGGCGAGCGTCGAGGACAACGGTGGTGCCTACATCGTGCCGGCGTTCTCCGGCCTGTTCGCGCCCTACTGGCGCTCCGACGCGCGCGGTGTGGTCACCGGTCTCACCCGGTACGTCACGAAGGCGCACCTCGCGCGTGCGGTGCTGGAGGCGACGAGCTGGCAGACCCGGGAGGTGGTGGACGCCATGTACCAGGACTCCGGGGTGCGGATCACCACGCTGAAGGTCGACGGCGGCATGACGAAGAACAACCTGCTCATGCAGCACCAGGCGGACGTCCTCGGCGTGCCGGTGATCCGGCCCCGGGTGTCGGAGACGACGTGTCTGGGCGCCGCCTACGCGGCCGGTCTGGCCACGGGCGTGTGGAACGACCTGGACGAGCTGAAGTCGCACTGGCAGCGGGACGCGGAGTGGACACCGGCGATGGAGCAGACCGTCCGCGATCGCGAGTACCGCAACTGGCGCAAGGCGGTGGAGAAGAGCTTCGGCTGGCTGGAGGAGGGCGCGCAGGACGCGTAGGAGGAGCGGGGCAAAGGTGCCGCACGCGCGCGTGGGTACCTGTCACGGTCGTCGTTGCCGCACGCGCGTGTGGGCGCTCCTTACCGGACCACGGCCCGTACCCCGGTCGGCGGGGGTACGGGCCGTGCCCGTCGGTCGGCCAAGGGCGGACCGCCGGTGGTCAGCCAAGGGCGGCGTGGCGGCGATCGGCGGCGTGGTCCATCGCATGCTGGACGACTCCGATGAGCACGTCCTTGACCGATTCCCGATCACGCGCGTCGCACAGCAGGACCGGTACGCCCTCGTCCAGGTCGAGAGCCTGCCGTACGGCCTCGGCCGGGTAACGGGCCGCTCCTTCGAAGCAGTTGACGCCGACGAGAAAGGGGATGGAACGCCGCTCGAAGTAGTCCACGGCGGCGAAGCAGTCCTCCAGACGGCGTGTATCGGCGAGGACGACGGCGCCGAGCGCGCCCTCGGACAGTTCGTCCCACATGAACCAGAACCGTTCCTGCCCGGGCGTCCCGAAGAGATAGAGCACCAGGTCCTCGCGCAGGGTGATACGGCCGAAGTCCATCGCCACGGTGGTGGTGTGCTTGCCCTCCACACCGCTGGTGTCGTCGACCGGGCGCCCGGCCTCGGTGAGCAGTTCCTCGGTGCGCAGCGGCCTGATCTCGCTGACCGCACCGACGAGGGTCGTCTTGCCCACGCCGAAGCCACCGGCCACGAGGATCTTGAGCGTGACCGGCTCGACCGGGGGCTTGCCTCGCTCAGAACGCCCGAAGATCATCGGTCTCTTCTCCTGCTTGATGGTGGTCGGGCGACGGCCGGCTGTGGCCGCCGCGAGGGTATCCGCCAGAGGTGTCGACGCCGGTTACGTTGCGTGCTTCGCGGTACGGTGCTCCGTTCCTGTGCCGGTCACAGTGCCCGGAGGCCGTTGATCACGTCGCGCAGGATGCTCTCGTCCGGCAGCTCGGCCGGGGGCACCGGACGCGTGACATGGACGAGTTCCGTGTGCACGAGGTCGCCGATGAGGACGCGCACCACACCGATGGGCAGGTCGAGTTCGGCGGCGAGTTCGGCGACCGACTGCGGTTCGTCACGGCAGAGCCCGACGATCTCCACGTGTTCGGGCGACAGGGTCGGATCCCTCTCCGGGTCGCCCGCGTCGGATTCCGTGACGACCACCGCGATCACGTCCAGCCGGTGCTGGGCGGGACTCGTGGTGCGGCCGCGTGTCATGGCGTACGGACGGACGACCGGTCCGGCCTCGTCGTCGAACCAGTGTTTTCTTCCCTGACCGTCTCCGCTCATGTCATCCCACTACCCGCCTGCGGGCAGATCGGTGCGCGGAGCGGTCCCCAGATGCACGCCGACCCGCTTGACCAGGAGCGTCATCTCATAGGCGACCTGTCCGACGTCGGAGTCGGCGTCGGAGAGGACGGCGAGGCAGCTGCCGTCACCGGCGGCGGTGACGAACAGGAAGGCGTCGTCCAGTTCCACCACCGTCTGCCGGACGCTGCCCGCGTCGAAGTGACGGCCCACGCCCTTGGCAAGGCTGTGGAAGCCGGAGGCGACGGCGGCCAGATGCTCGCTGTCCTCCCTGGTCAGGTCCTTGGACACGCCCGTTGGCAGCCCATCGCCGGACAGGACGACGGCCTTGCGGATGCTGGCGACCCGGTCGACCAGGTCGTCCAGGAGCCAGTTCAGTCCCACCTGGTTCGTCGCCGTGTGGCCGGTCGCCTTCGGTGCGGTCATCGACCGTCCCCCTTAGTCGTTCCTTGTGCTGTGCCGTTGTGGGCGTCGTCGCCCGTGGCATTCTCCCGTCGGCCGCGCTGCCAGCCACGCTGCAGCGAGGCCATCCGGCTGCGGACCTCCTCGGCGTCGCGGTCGGCGGGCTGCGCCGCGCGCTCGGCGCGCCGCGCGGTGTCCTGCTTGAGCTGGGGGGCCAGGCTGGCCTGGCGGACCCGCCGGGGCAGGGGCCCGGTGGCCGGTTCGGGGGCCACCACGGCGCCCGAGCCGGTGGCCGCGGGGCTGCCGGCGGAGGTGACACCACTGGTGCCGGTGGCGCCGGGCGGCGAGGACGTGCCCCGGGTGGGCAGGGCCTCGCGGCCGGACCGGGCATCACCCGGCCGGGGTTCTTCGGCGGAGAGCTCGCCCTGGCCACTACCCGGACGGAACCTTTCACCGCTCGGCTCGGCCGAACCACCGAGACGGTCCCGCTCTCCGGCAGTCCCGGCCCCGCCACCACCGAAACGGCCCTGCTCACCAGCAGCTTCGGCCTCGCGGCCGAAACGGAACCGCTCACCGGCAGCATGGGCCGCACTCTCGTCCGCCCCCAACCGGTCCATGGCGCCCCGATCCGACCACCCTGTGGCACCGCCACCCGGCCGACCCGTGACGGCCCCATCCGGCCGACCCGTGAGGGCCCCTTCCGACTGGTTCGTGGCGGCACCCTCCGATCGGTCCGTGCCGCCGTCGCCAAACCGACCCGCGGTACCTGCGCCTTCATCGCTGGGTGACCCTGGTCGGGTGCGGCGGGGCAGGGCGGGGACGTCGGGGAGCGGCGCGGTGCCGTCGGCGGGAGCCGTGCCGCCTTCCTGGGTGCGCTCGGTGAGTTCGGCGGGGCGGCGGGAGGCCGTGGTGCGCCGGCGTGCGGGCAGCGGCGCCAGTCCGCCCATGTCGGGGCGGCGGGAAGCGGCGGAGGTCTGCTGCTCCGGTTCGTCGCGGCGGCTCCGCTGGTCGGTGACGGGCTTGCCGTGCGAACTGACCAGTTTGGGAGTCTGCCGGCGCGGCAGCGGGATGGGCCCACGTTCCTGGGCCTCCTCGCGGGGCGCACGATCAAGGGACACGGAGGGCGTCTGCTCTTCGGCGCGGGAGCGGGAGCGGCGGGGCAGGAACAGCCCGCCGCGCTCGCTGTCCTCGTCGGCCAGGACGCCGGGGAAGTCGTCGATGGCGTCGAGATCGACGGGCGCCTCCAGCTCGACGGGACCGTCCAGCAGCGAGGTCGGCAGGCCGGGCAGCTGCGCCGGCCCCGCGGACCGGCCTGCGGCACGGCTCCCCGCCTGCCCGATGCTCTTCTCCGGGCGGTCCCGGTCGAGCCGGAAGCCGATGCCGTTGGTGTCCGGTACGTCGTCACTCAGCAGCGCGTCGGGGATGAAGACGACGGCGGTGGTGCCGCCGTAGGGCGACGGCTGGAGGGAGACCCGGACGTTCTGTCGCTGAGCGAGCCGGCTGACGACGAACAGGCCGAGCCGGTCGGTGTCGGACAGTTCGAACTCGGGTGTCTCGGCGAGGCGCAGGTTGGCATCGAGGAGCGCCTCGGCGGTCATGCCGAGGCCCCGGTCGTGGATCTCCAGCGTGAAGCCGTTGGCGACCCGCTCACCGACCACCTGTACGGCGGTGTGCGGGGGCGAGAAGACCGTGGCGTTCTCCAGGAGTTCGGCCACGAGGTGGGTGAGGTCGGCGACGGCCGGGCCGGTGACGGCGACCCGGGGCAGCCGTCGGACCTCGATGCGTTCGTAGTCCTCGACCTCGGCGACGGCGGCCCGTACGACGTCCATCAGTTGCACCGGTCGGCGCCACTGCCGGGAGGGTGCGGCGCCGGAGAGGATCACCAGGCCCTCGGCGTGCCGCCGCATGCGGGTGGTGAGGTGGTCCAGGCGGAAGAGGTCGGCGAGTTCGTCGGTGTCCTCGGTGCGGCGTTCCATGGTGTCGAGCAGGGTGAGCTGCTTGTGCAGCAGCACCTGGCTGCGGCGGGCGAGGTTGACGAAGACCTCGGAGACGCCGGACCGCAGTTCGGCCTGTTTGACGGCGGCCTCGACGGCGGCGCGCTGGAGGGTGTTGAGGGCCTGGCCGACCTCGCCCATCTCGTTCTTGTCGTACTCCAGGCGCGGCACCTCGGTCTCGACGTCGACCTGTTCGCCGGCGGACAGGCGGCGCATCACGCTGGGCAGCCGCACGCCGGAGGCCTCGTGCGCCTCCAGGCGCAGTTGGCGCAGATCGCGGATGAGGCCGCGGCCGACGCGGACCGACAGGACGACGGAGAGCACGAGCGCGACCAGGCCGAGGAGGCCCGCGACGGCCGCCTGCAGGATGACGCCGATGGCCACGGGACGCGTACGGTCCTGGAAGCGGTCACCCACCTGGTCGTCGAGGGTGCCGAGGCCGGTCAGCACGCTCGCGGCCGCGGAGTCCCAGCTCTGGGCCGTGACGCCGCGCGGAGTGCCGGAGTCCGTGCCGATGGTGGACCGTTCGGCCGCGCGCAGCGGGGCGGTGGTGGCGTTCTTCCAGAAGCGTTCGTAGCGGTCGCGTTCGGCGGCGGGCAGCAACGGCAGGCTGACGTCGTACAGGACGGTGCGCTGGGCGACGAGGTCGGAGATGTGACGGGTCTCGTCGCGGGTGAGCCGGCCGACGACCAGGGAGGAACCGAGCAGGGCGTCCTCGCGGGAGAGCAGCTCGCGGGCGCGGCTGATGTTGACCATGGCGCGGGCCTGCGCGTCCAGGTCGACGTCGTCGACTCCTTCGAGGGCGCCGAGCAGCGTGAAGCAGGGGTCGACGAGGCGGTTGTACTGGTCCAGGGCCTGTGCACGGGTGACGGTGCCCGCCTCGACGCCGTGACGCAGGGAGTCGAGGCCGCCGAAGGCGTCGAGGACGGCGGTGAGGCGTTCGCCGTCGTCCGTGTCCATGGCGTCGAGGACGTCCTGGTCCGCGGCGTTCTTGCGGATCTTGGCGATGGCCCGGTCGGTGGCGGTACGGGTGCGCTGGAGCGCGGTGAGGGCGTCGGCGGCCCGCGGGTCGGCGAGGTAGACGAGGGTCTGGCGGCGTTCCTGCTGGAGGACGCGGACGGTGTCCTCGGCGGGGTAGCCGATGTCCTCCTTGACGTCCGACACGTGGAACAGCCGGAGGGCTTCGCGACCTGTGAGTACCGTGGTGAAGCCCCAGATGGCGGTCAGGGACACCAGCGGCACGAGAAGCAGCGCCACGATCTTCCGGCGGATCGACTTCCCGCGAAAGCGCATGGCCTCCCCCAGCTCGACCCCCGCGGGCCGGGGGTGCACATGTGCGTCAACAAACGGCGCGAGCCTACTACCGCCTCACAGTTAACTCGAAGGCATGTCCGGAGAGCGAACTTCCGCTTCGGCGACGCGAGATGGCGAGTTGTCCGGGCATTACGGGAGATTGCCACCGCCATCCGGTAGCGGCGCCCGGGTTGACCGGGATGCCCTGGCCGGGCGGTTGGCTTGTTTTTTTCGCCGGTTGGGAATCTTCCGGCGACGTCGTTCGTCCTTCTGTACGGGAAATGGGGGCGGAATGGGCCACAGGAGCCGCATCCCGCACCCCGGCGGCGTAAAGCTGCGCAAGCCGGGCAGCCACTGGGGGAGCCGGAGTCTTGTGACACCGGGGGCGAGCGGTCTGCTGGCGGTGGGGAGTGACACGGTGATGGGCACGGCGGAGCGGCGCGAGGCGCCCGAGGAGAGCGTGGCGGAGCGCTCGGCGGCACGGTGGCGCCTGGAGGCACCGGATCGCGACATTCCGGCGCGTGGGCGCGCTGCGGAGTCCGCCGGCGAACAGCAGCAGGCGTACCGGCCGTTGTGGGTCGAGGAGCCCGCCCGACGGCACCCGCTGCCGGATCCGGTGCGCACGGCGGCGGTGCGTGCGGTCCTGATCATGGCAGTGACGCTGATCCAGGCGATGGTGGCGTTCCTGTGCACGATGGCCGGGTCCTGGCTGGCGTTCCCCATGGTGATCAGTGGCGTGGCGAGCACGGTGGTGGCCACCTGGGCCGTGGTCGACGTGTGGGTGACCCGCCAGGTGTGGAGCCAGCGGTACGGCGTGGTCTCCGAGCCGAGCAGCACGGCCCGAGCGCTGCGCCGCGAGCGCCGCGCCCGCCGACGCGAGGAGCGCGCGGCCCTGCGCGAGCAGGAGCGGATACGCCGGCGGGGCGGCACCGGGCAGTTGTCACATCCCTGAGCGGGAGCGGCCGGGCATGGCCGGAGCAGGGCCTGGCTCCGGCCGGACGGGACGCAATCGGGGCGAGGCGGAACACGACCCGGGCGAGACGTGACCGCGCAGGGTCGGAACACACCCTGGCCGCACAGCGGTCGGGACGCGACCCCGGCGAGACGTGACCGCGCAGGGATCGGGACGCAGCCCGGCGGGGCGGGAGCCGAGACCGACTCGTGTCGGACGGCTCCGGCCCGCCGTCACAGCACGGCTGGTGCGGCCCGTTCCCGCTCCTCCCGCTGGAGTTCGCGGCGGGCCCGCATGAAGGCGCGCGGCCGGTCCACTCCGAGGACAGCGACCGTACGGCCGTCCCGCTCGTAGTGGGCGAGAAAGCCGGTCTCACCCGGGCCGTCGTCGTTGATCTCGCCCTCGGTGACGCGGACGGTGTCACCGTCCCGGTGCCGGCCTGCGAACTGTATGCGCGAGCCGTACTGGTCGGACCAGAAGTACGGCACCGTGCGCACCGTTTCGACGGTGCGGCCGGCGAGCAGGTTGGTCACGGCGACGCGCGGTTGCTCGGTGGCGGCGGTCCAGTGCTCGGCCCGGCGTCCGCCCACGCGCGCGACGTCCCCGACCGCCACCACTTGGGGCAGGGCCGTCGCACACCCGTCGTCGCACAGCACGCCGTCCTGGAGGGCGAGCGTCGAGGCCGCGAGCCAGGAGGTGTTGGGGGTGGCGCCGATGCCGACGATCACGAGGTCGGCGGGGAGAGTGCGGCCGTCGGTGAGGTCGACACCGGTGACGGTGGCGGTGCCGCGCAGGCCGGCCAGGCCGGTTCCGGTGATCAGCTCCACCCCGCCGCGGCGGTGCAGAGCAGCGCAGACGGCGGCCATCCCGGCGCCGATCTGGGGCACCAGCGGCAGCGGTGCCGCCTCGACCACCGTGACCGCGTGCCCCAGGCCGGCGCACGAGGAGGCGGTTTCGGCACCGATGAAGCCGCCCCCGATGACGACGACCCGGCGGTGTCCTCGGCAGAGGTCGGCGCGCAGCGCGCGGGCGTCGTCCAGGGTGCGCAGGGTGTGCACGCCGGCGGGGCTCTCACCGGGAATCCGGCGCGCGGCGGCGCCGGTGGCGATGACGACTGCGTCGGTGGAGACCGTACGGCCGTCCTCCAGAAGAACGGTACGACCGCGCGCGTCGAGGCCGCGGGCGCGGACGCCGAGCAGCCACTCGGCGTCGAGTCCGGCGGCGTCGTCGGCATCGGTGAGGGCGAGGTGCTCCTCGTCGGTGCGGCCGGTGAGGAAGTCCTTCGAGAGGGGAGGCCGGTCATAGGGCTGGTGGGGCTCCTCGCCGACGATCACCAGTCGGCCGTCGAAGCCCTGGGCGCGCAGTTCACGGGCGGCGTAGAGCCCGGAGAGGGAGGCGCCGACAATGGTCACGGTCTTCATACGGCACGGCTCCTCGCGGGGGCGGCGGGGTGGTCGGGGCGGGCCGGTGCCTCATCGGAGGGACGGCGCGTGGTTGCCCTGCAGGTGCGCCACGCGGTGACGGGCCGTAGGACGAGCCCTGTCCGGGCTTGGGCGGCGTGGCGTCGGCGGCCGTGCGCGGTGTCGCTCCCGCCGTCACGGTCGTCGGCGGTGCTGATACCGCCGTGACGGCTCGGGACGGTGCTCAGGCAATCGTGACGGCTTGGGACGGTGCGCAGGCAGTCGTGCCGGGACTCGGCGGCATTCGTGCGATCGCCCCTCGCCGGGGTGGAGTTCAGCCGGCCCCGCCAGCCGTGGGCGCCGTTCACACGGTCGCGCCGGTCCTCGGTGGTCTTCATGCGGCCGTGCCCTCCTCCGCGGTGAGGTGGACGTGGATGACGCCGTCCTCGACGGTGACGCGGTGGGTGCGGACGGGGCGCCGGGCCGGCAGGCAGGTCGGTTCGCCGGTGCGCAGGTCGAAGGATGCGGCGTGCAGCGGGCATTCGACCAGGCAGCCCTCCAGCCAGCCCTCGGAGAGGGACGCGTCCTGGTGGGTACAGGTGTCGTCGATGGCGTAGAGCCCGCCGTCTTCGGTGCGGAACACGGCGATGGGCGGTGTGGTCTCGACGCGGACGGACTCGCCCTCGGGGAGGTCTTCGAGGCGGCAGACGGGAATCACGGGCCCCCCTCTCGGTCCGGGACACTCGGTCCGGGACCTGCTCGATGCAGGCGTCAGGGATGCAGCCGGGAGTCCGGGCCGTGATGGCCCGGCCGGGCAGCGGTAAGGGAGTGCAGCGGCAAAGCAATGCCGGACATCTGGGTCCGGATCGTCCGGCACCCTTCCGGGATCCGGACGCTTGGGTAACATGATGTTTCGTATGGCGCACGCTCTAGCGCTATGCGCAACAGAATCCGCGCGGGACGACCACCGCGTCAAGGGCTTCCCGCAGATGCGGCCCGAACCGGGCCCACAGGTGGTGAGAGTTGAGCCATGACCCCCACGCAGAATCAGTCCGGCCGCAGCGAGGAGACCACGCAGGACCCACGGGCCCCGGAGAGGCAGACCGGCCGCGGCACGGTCAGCGCGGTGCAGTCGGTGGACCGCGCCGTGAGTGTGCTGGAGATCCTCGCCCGGCACGGTGAGGCCGGTGTCACCGAGATCGCCGAGGAGCTGGACGTGCACAAGTCCACGGCCTTCCGGCTGCTCGGCGTCCTGGAGAACCGCGGCCTGGTGGCCCAGGCGAAGGATCGCGGCAAGTACTACCTCGGGGCCGGCGTACTGCGCCTGGCTGGGGCGGCGGCAGTGCGGCTGGACATCTCCCAGGAGGGCGTCCCGGTCTGCCGTGAGGTCGCCGACGAACTGGGCGAGACGGTCAACATCGCCGTGCTCGACGACGACGCGGCGGTCAACATCATGCAGGCCCGCGGCACCGCCTCGGTCACCGCGCAGAACTGGCTGGGCAGACGCACCCCGCTGCACGCCACCTCCAGCGGCAAGGTGCTGCTCGCGCACATGCCGCCCACCCTGCGCGAGGGCCTGCTGGCGCGCTCGTTGCCGCGGTTCACCGACCGGACGATCACCGGCGCGGGCATGCTGCGCGCCGAGTTGGAGGCCGTGGTCGAACAGGGCTACGGCGTCACGATCGAGGAGCTGGAGCTGGGGCTCGCCGCCGTCGCGGCACCGGTGCGCGCGCATGACGGCAAGGTGATCGCGGCGATCAGTGTCTCGGGGCCGGTGTACCGGCTGAATCCGGACCGGATGCCGGAGGTGGCGAAGCGGACGGTGGCGGCCGGCGCCGAGCTGTCGCGCCGTATGGGCTACGGCTTCTGAAGGACTTGCAGCAGACGGTGACCGCGGCGGGGGGGGGGGGGGGGGGGGGGGGGGGGGGGGGGGGGGGGGGGGGGGTGGGGGGGGGGGGGGGGTGGGGGTGCTTTCGCTTCGTT
>NZ_JBVIDS010000009.1:25521-132053 GCF_055572255.1 Streptomyces sp. NPDC030799
ACCAGTGAAATGGGCAGGCGGGGGCGGCAGCTGGGCCATCCACAAGCCCTCCCCCACCCCCCCCCCCCCCCCCCCCCGCCCCCCCCCCCCCCCACCCCCCCCCCCCCCCCCCCTCCCCCCCTCCCCCCCCCCCCCCCCCCCCCCCGCCGTCGTGTGTCCGAGGGGTTTCGCCCCCCGGGCTCCTTTTGCCAAGGGTTAACGCGCACCCCTTGACGGCCGTGTGACGCCGTTCTCAATATGTTCCCCATCGCGCAACCCATCGTGCAATGCGCAACAGCAGAGGAGCTTGTCGTGCCACACGAGGTCCGTGCCGTAGTCGCTGTGAAGAAGGGCGCACCCGTGGAGGTGCGGACGATCGTGGTGCCCGATCCGGGGCCCGGTGAGGTCCTGGTGAAGGTGCAGGCCTGCGGGGTGTGCCACACGGACCTCCACTACCGCGAGGGCGCGATCAACGACGACTTCCCGTTCCTGCTGGGCCATGAGGCGGCCGGCACGATCGAGGCGGTCGGCGCGGGCGTCACCGACCTGCAGCCCGGTGACTATGTGGTGCTGGCCTGGCGGGCGCCCTGCGGCAGCTGCCGTTCGTGTCGCCGCGGACGGCCCTGGTACTGCTTCGACTCGCGCAACGCCGCCCAGCCGATGACCCTGCTGGACGGCACACCGCTCAGCAACGCCCTCGGCATCGGCGCGTTCGCCGAGAAGACGCTGGTCGCGGCCGGTCAGGCGGTGAAGATCGACCCCGCGGCGCGTCCCGAGGCGGCCGGGCTCATCGGCTGCGGAGTCATGGCCGGTTACGGCGCCGCGGTCAACACCGGCAAGGTCGGACGCGGTGACTCGGTCGCCGTCATCGGCTGCGGCGGCGTCGGCAACGCGGCCATCGCGGGCGCCTGCCTGAACGGCGCGATGAAGGTCATCGCCGTGGACATCGACGACAAGAAGCTCGACCAGGCGGAGAAGTTCGGCGCCACCCACACCGTCAACTCCCAGGGCACCGACCCGATCGAGGCGGTCCGCGCCCTCACCGACGGTCACGGCGTGGACATCGCCATCGACGCGGTCGGCCGCCCCGAGACCTTCAAACAGGCCTTCTACATGCGCGACCACGCCGGTCTGCTGGTCCAGGTCGGGGTGCCCTCTCCGGAGATGAAGGTGGAACTCCCGCTGATCGACGTCTTCTCGCGCGGCGGCGCGATCAAGTCCTCCTGGTACGGCGACTGTCTGCCCAGCCGGGACTTCCCGTTCCTAATCGACCAGTACCTGTACGGCCTGCTCGACCTGAACGCGTTCGTGTCCGAGACCATCTCCCTGGACCAGGTGGAGGAGGCGTTCGGCAAGATGCACCGGGGCGAGGTGCTGCGCTCGGTGGTGGTGCTGTGAAGGGCGCCGTACGTGTCGAACGTGTCGTCACACACGGCACCTTCAGCCTCGACGGCGACACCTTCGAGGTCGAGAACAACGTCTGGCTGGTCGGTGACGACGAGGAGGTGCTGATCGTGGACGCCGCGCACGACGCCGAGGCGATCCACCGCGCGACGGCGGGCCGCCGGGTCAGCGCCGTCGTCTGCACCCATGCCCACGACGACCACATCGACGCCGCGGCCGCGCTCTCCACCCGTACCGGAGCGCCCGTCCTGCTCCACCCGGACGACCACGAACTGTGGTCCCGCACCCATCCCGCCCGCAAGCCGGACGGCGAGCTGACCGACGGCCGCGTCCTCACGGTCGCGGGGATCGAACTCCAGGTCATCCACACCCCCGGCCACACCTGGGGCAGCTGCTGCCTGTACGCGCCCTTCCTCGACGCCGTCTTCACCGGCGACACCCTCTTCCACGGCGGTCCCGGCGCCACCGGCCGCTCCTACTCGGACCGCCCCACGATCGAGGCGTCCATCCGCGCCCGGCTGCTCACCCTGCCGGGCGGAACCGTCGTCCACACCGGCCACGGCCAGGACACGACGATCGCCGCCGAGCGGCCGAACGTCCCTGCCGCCTGAGCGACTCCCCCGCACCTGCCATCCCCGCCACCACAAGGAGGGGCATGTCCAGCACCCCCGAACACCGGTCCCAGGGTCCCCGCGTCGTCGTCATCGGCGCCGGTATCGTCGGCTGCTCCCTCGCCGACGAGCTGACGGCCCGCGGCTGGACCGACGTCACCGTCCTCGAACAGGGCCCGCTGCCTGCCCCGGGCGGTTCCACCTCCCACGCGCCCGGACTGGTCTTCCGGACCAGCCCTTCGAAGACCCTCGCGGAGTTCGCCAAGTACACCGTCGAGAAGTTCTGTTCCCTCCAGGTCGACGGCGTCTCGTGCTTCCAGCAGGTCGGCGGCCTGGAGCTCGCGACGACCCCCGAGCGCCTGGCCGAACTGCACCGCAGGGCCGGTTTCGCCGCCTCCTGGGGCATCCGCGGCGAGGTCGTGAGCACCGCCCGTTGCAAGGAACTGTGGCCGCTGCTGGACGAGTCGGTCGTCCTCGGCGGATTCCACACGCCCGACGACGGTCTGGCCCGGGCCCTGCTCGCGGCCCGCGCCCAGATGGACCGGGCCACCGCGCGCGGCGCCCGCTTCCTGGACCGTCACACGGTCACCGGCATCGAGCAGGCGGACGGCCGCGTCACGGCCGTGGTCACCGACCGGGGCACCTTCCCCGCCGACCATGTCGTCTCCGCGGCCGGATTCTGGGGGCCGGTCATCGGCCGCCTGGCCGGCATCGACGTACCGCTGCAGCCGCTCGCGCACCAGTACGCCAGGACCAAGCCGCTGCCCGGGCTGGGCGGCGCCACGGCCGAGGCCTCGAAGCCGATCCTCCGTTTCCAGGACCGGGATCTGTACTTCCGCGAGCACACGGACCGCATCGGCATCGGCTCGTACGCGCATCGGCCGCTGCCGGTGGACCCGTTCGCCGTGCCGGCGTACGACGAGGCCCGCGCGCAGGACCTGGAGATGCCGTCCTCGTACCCGTTCACGGAGGACGACTGGGCGCCGAGCTGGGAGGACTGCCGACGGCTGCTGCCCGCGCTGCGCGAGACGGAGATCGAGACCGGCTTCAACGGCGTCTTCTCCTTCACCCCGGACGGCATGCCGGTTCTCGGAGAAGCCCGGCAGCTGAGGGGCTTCTGGCTGGCCGAGGCGGTCTGGGTGACACACTCCGCCGGGGTGGCGAAGGCGGTGGCCGAGTGGATGGTCGACGGGCGGCCCTCCGTCGACGTGCACGAGTGCGACCTCACACGGTTCGAGGAGGCGCAGCGTTCACCGTCGTACGTCCGTGAGCGCGGTTCACAGCAGTTCGTCGAGGTGTACGACGTCCTGCATCCTCTCCAGCCGATGGAACAGCCCCGGCCGCTGCGCGTGAGCCCCTTCTACGCCCGTCAGCAGCAACTCGGCGCCTTCTTCCTGGAGGGCACCGGCTGGGAACGTCCGCACTGGTACGAGGCGAACGCCCCGCTCGTGGACGCGCTCGGCGACCTCCCGGAGCGCGACAGCTGGTCGGCCCGCTACTGGTCCCCGATCGCCGCCGCCGAGGCGAAGGCGACCCGCGAGGGCGTCGCCCTGTACGACATGACCCCGCTGCGCCGCCTGGAGGTGACCGGCCCCGGCGCGCTCGCCTTTCTGGACCGCATGACCAGCAACAACCTCCGCAAGAAGCCCGGCGCGGTCACCTACACCCTGCTCCTGGACGAGATGGGAGGCATCCGCTCGGACCTCACCGTCGCCCGTCTCGCCCCCGACCGCTTCCAGGTGGGGGCCAACTCCCCCGCCGACCTCGACTGGCTGGTGCGGCACGCGCCCGACGACGTCCAGATCAGGGACATCACCTCCGGCACCTGCTGCATCGGCGTCTGGGGTCCGCTCGCCCGCGACCTGGTCCAGCCGCTGACCCGCGACGACTTCTCCCATGAGGGCTTCGGCTACTTCCGGGCCAAGCAGACCTACCTCGGGCACGTGCCGGTGACGGCGATGCGCCTCAGCTACGTCGGCGAGCTGGGCTGGGAGCTGTACACCACGGCCGACCTGGGCCTCCGGCTCTGGGACACGCTGTGGGAGGCCGGCCGGGAGCACGGCGTGATCGCGGCCGGGCGGTCCGCCTTCAACTCCCTGCGCCTGGAGAAGGGATACCGCGCCTGGGGCACCGACATGACCGACGAGCACGATCCGTTCGAGGCGGGCGTCGGCTTCGCAGTCCGCATGGACAAGGAGGACTTCGTCGGCAAGGCGGCACTGGAGCGGGCCGCAGAGCCCTCCCGCCGGCTCACCCCGCTCCTCCTCGACGACCCGGCAGCCGTGGTGCTCGGCAAGGAGCCGGTCTTCGTCGACGGCGCCCCGGCCGGCTACGTGACCAGCGCGTCGTACGGCTACACGCTGGGACGCTGCGTCGCCTACGCCTGGCTCCCGGCCGGTCTCGCCGACGGCACCGGCGTGCACATCGAGTACTTCGGCGAGAAAGTCCCGGCCACCGTCGCCGACGAGCCGCTCTTCGACCCGAAGATGACCCGCATCCGCCGTTAGGAGACGTCCGTGACGACGACCCCGATCTCTCCGAGCCTCATCGCGACGCTTCCGGGCCGCTACTACACCGACCCGGAGGTCTTCCGGCAGGAACAGGAGAACCTCTTCGAGTCCCTGTGGTTCTGCGCGGTCCGCAGCGCCGACCTGGACAAGCCGGGTGCCTTCCGCACGGTCCAGGTGGGACGCGAGAACGTCATCATCACCCGCACGCGTACGGGTGAGCTGCGCGCCTTCCTGAACGTGTGCCGGCACCGGGGCGCCCGGCTGTGCATGGAGGAGTCCGGCGAGGTGCGCCGCACTCTGCAGTGCCCCTACCACGCATGGACGTACGACCTTGACGGCAAGTTGATCGCCGCACCCAACTTGATCAAGATGCCGGACATTGACCGAGTCGCGTACGGGTTGATCAAGGTGGCCCTGCGCGAATGGCTCGGCTACGCCTGGGTGTGCCTCGCCGACGAACCGCCCTCCTTCGAGGACACCGTGATGTACGCGGCCGTGGAACGGCTCGGCGACGCCGCAGCCATCGAGCACTACGGCACCGAGCAGCTGGCCCTCGGCAAGCGCATCACCTACGACGTGAAGGCCAACTGGAAGCTGATCGTCGAGAACTTCATGGAGTGCTACCACTGCGCGACGATCCACCCCGAACTCACCGAGGTGCTCCCGGAGTTCGCCGACGGGTACGCCGCCCAGTACTACGTCGGGCACGGCGCGGAGTTCGGCGAGCAGATCAAGGGGTTCACGGTCGACGGCAGCGAGGGCTTCGCCAAGCTCCCCGACGTCGGTGCCGACCAGGACCGCCGCTACTACGCCATCACCATCAAGCCGACCGTGTTCGTCAACCTCGTCCCCGACCACGTCATCCTGCACCGCATGTTCCCGCTCGCCGAGGACCGCACGGTCGTGGAGTGCGACTGGCTGTACGCGCCGGAGGTGGTGGCCTCGGGCGCGGACGTGTCGAAGTCCGTGGAGCTGTTCCACCGGGTCAACGTGCAGGACTTCGAGGCGTGCGAGCGCACCCAGCCGGCGATGTCCTCGCGCGCGTACCGCGGGGGCGGGGTGCTGGTCCCGAACGAGCACCACCTCGGGATCTTCCACGAGTGGCTGCTGAGCCGGCTGGGAGACGACCGTGCCTGATCTCTTCATCGACGGCGAGTGGCGCAGCGCCCTGGACGAGCGCACCCGGGAGATCCGCTGCCCCGCCGACGGCTCCCTGGTCGGGGTCGTGGACGAGGCCGGCGGCAAGGACACCGTGGAGGCGATCGGGGCGGCCCGGCGCGCCTTCGACACCGGTCCCTGGCCGCGTACGCCCGCCCAGGAGCGCGGCGACCTGCTGCTGCGGGTCGCGGACCTGCTCGTGCGCGACAAGGACGCCCTCGCCCGCGCCGAGTCCCTGGACACGGGCAAGCGGCTGGTGGAGAGCGCGTACGACGTGGACGATGTCGTCAGCTGTTTCCGCTACTTCGGGCGGCTGGCCGCGACCGAGACGGGGCGGGTCGTGGACACCGGGCGGGAGGACGTGGACAGCCGGGTGGTGTACGAACCGGTCGGCGTCTGCGCGCTGATCACGCCCTGGAACTATCCGCTGCTGCAGACCGCGTGGAAGGTCGCGCCGGCCCTCGCGGCGGGCAACACCTTCGTGCTGAAGCCGAGCGAGCTGACCCCGCACACCGCGATCGGCCTGGTGCGGCTGCTGGCGGAGGCGGGGCTGCCGGCGGGCGCGGCCAACCTGGTGCTGGGTGCCGGTCCCGAGGCGGGCGCCCCGCTCGCCGAGCATCCGGACGTCGACCTGGTGTCGTTCACCGGCGGTCTGCAGACCGGCCGCCGGCTGATGGCAGCCGCCGCCGGGACGGTGAAGAAGGTCGCGCTCGAACTCGGCGGCAAGAACCCCAACATCGTCTTCGCGGACGCCGACTTCGACGCGGCGGTCGACATGGCGCTGACCGCCGTGTTCCTGCACTCCGGGCAGGTGTGCTCGGCCGGGGCCCGGCTGCTGGTCGAGGACGCGCTGCACGACCGGTTCGTGGACGAGGTCGTACGCCGGGCCCGGCTGATCCGGCTGGGCGGCCCGTTCGACGAGCGGGCGCAGACCGGGCCGCTGATCTCGGCGGCCCACCGGGCGAAGGTCGAGGCCTATGTGGCCAAGGGCATCGAGGAGGGCGCGGTGCTGCGCTGCGGCGGGGCCCGGCCCTCCGGCCCCGGCCACGACGACGGCTTCTACTACCTTCCGACCGTCCTGGACGCGTGCACGAGCGCCATGTCCGTGGTCCGGGAGGAGTCCTTCGGGCCGGTGCTGACCGTAGAGCGGTTCGCCACCGAAGAGGAGGCCGTGCGGCTCGCCAACGACACGATCTACGGCCTGGCGGGCGCCGTCTGGACCGGCGACGGGGCCAGGGCGGCCCGGGTCGCGGCGGGACTGCGCCTCGGCACGGTCTGGATCAACGACTACCACCCGTATGTGCCGCAGGCCGAATGGGGTGGTTACAAGCAGTCCGGGTTCGGACGTGAACTCGGACCGGCGGGGCTCGCCGAGTACCGCGAGACGAAACACATCTGGCGCACCACCGCGCCGGCACCGCAGGGCTGGTTCGACTGACAGCCAGAGGAGTCCGCTCATGACGACCACCGAGCAATCGCCAGGCCCCCACCACCACGACGACGCCGAACTCGCGGAGTTCGGCTACAAACCCGAGCTCAAGCGCACGCTCGGCAACTTCCACACCTTCGCCGCCGGGATCAGCTACATCTCGATCCTGACGGGCACCTTCCAGCTGTTCTACTTCGGCTACGGCAGCGGCGGCCCGGCCTACTGGTGGTCGTGGCCGATGGTGTTCGTCGGCCAGTTCATGGTCGCCCTGTGCTTCGCCGAACTCGCCGCCCGCTACCCGGTGGCCGGCTCGGTCTACAACTGGTCGAAGAAGATCGGCAATTCACATCTCGGCTGGCTGGCCGGGTGGATGATGTTGATCGCGTCCATCGTGTCCATCTCCGCGGTCGCGCTGGCCTACCAGTTGACGCTGCCGCAGATCTCGTCCGCGTTCCAGTTCGTCGGGGACGGCACCGGCAAGTACGACGTGGCGACGAACGCGGTCGTCCTGGCTGCCGTGTTGATCCTTTTCACCACCCTGATCAATGCTTTCGGCGTCAAGTTGATGGCCACGATCAACACGGCGGGGGTCTTCATCGAGTTGATCGCCACCGTTGTATTGATCATCTTGTTCGCCGTCCACATCACCCGTGGCCCTCAGGTCGTCATGCAGACGAACCACATGGGATCGGGTTACTCGACGGGTTACCTCGGTGCCTTCCTGGTGGCCTCGCTTGCCTCGGCGTACGTCATGTACGGCTTCGACACCGCCGCCTCGCTCGGCGAGGAGTCCCTGGACCCGTCCCGGAACGCCCCGCGCGCCATCATCCGCGCGATCGTCGCCTCCTTCGTCCTGGGCGGGCTGGTCCTGCTGCTGGCGCTGATGAGCGTCTCCAGCCTCAAGGGCGACAAGCTGTCCACGGACGGCCTGCAGTACATCGTGCTCGACGTGCTCGGTCCGACGGCCGGCAAGGCGATGCTGTGGTGCGTGCTGATCGCGGTCACGGTGTGCGCGCTGGCCGTGCACACGGCGGCGATCCGGCTGGCGTTCGCCATGGCACGGGACAACAACCTGCCCGCGTCCTCGCTGCTGGCCCGGGTCAGCCCGCGCTTCCAGACCCCGGTCCTGCCGGCCGTGATCATCGGTGTGCTGGCGCTGGCGATCCTCGTGGTCAACATCCGCCAGCCGCAGATCTTCACGGTCGTCACCAGCATCGGCATCATCATGATCTACCTCGCGTACCTGGGCGTCACCGGGCCGATGCTGGTGGCCCGGCTGCGCGGGAAGTGGCAGCCGGCTGGCGGGGGCCGGTTCTCGCTGGGCCGCTGGGGGCTGCTGGTCAACATCGTCGCGGTCGTGTGGGGCGCGGCCATGACGGTCAACCTGATCTGGCCGCGCGCCGCGGTCTACAACGCCGGCGCGCCGTACCACTGGTATCTGCGCTGGGGCGCGGTGCTGTTCGTCGCGGTCATCGCGGGAGGCGGCTTCGCCTACTACTGGTTCGTCCAGCGTCACCGCACCGGCGTGCTCGCCGAGCACCGCCTGGAGGCGGCGTCCACCGCCTCGGCTCCCCTCACCGCCCCGGCGGCCGACTGACGCCGCCCCACACCCACCGATTACGACCGACAACGACTGATGCCGGCCGGATTCCGGCCGGCAAGGAGGTCACATGAGCATCGACGAGTTCGACTACGTGGTGGTCGGCGGCGGCACGGCGGGCAATGTGGTGGCGGCGCGGCTCTCCGAGGACCCGTCCGTGACGGTGTGCGTGCTGGAGGCGGGGCCGAGCGACGTCGGCGACGACGACGTCCTCAAGCTGGAGCGCTGGATGGGCCTGCTGGAGTCCGGCTACGACTGGGACTACCCGGTCGAACCGCAGGCCACCGGCAACAGTTTTATGCGGCACGCGCGGGCGAAGGTGCTGGGCGGCTGTTCGTCGCACAACTCCTGTATCGCCTTCTGGGCGCCGGCACAGGACCTGGACGACTGGGCGGCCCAGGGCTGTACGGGCTGGAGCGCGGCCGACCTGTTCCCGCTGTACCGGCGGCTGGAGAACAACGACGCCCCCGGCGACCACCACGGCCGTACCGGCCCGGTGAAGGTGCGCACCCTGAAGGGCGGCGACCCCTGCGGCGCGGCCCTGCTGGAGGCGTGCGCACAGGCGGGGATACCCACCGTTCCGTTCAACACCGGGAAGACGGTGGTGCGCGGGGCCAACTGGTTCCAGATCAACTCCGACGAGAACAACGTCCGCCAGTCGTCCTCGGTGGCCTATCTGCACCCGGTCATGGGCAAGCGTCCGAATCTGGACATCCGTACCGGGGTACGCGCCAAGAAGCTGGTGCTGGAGGGCCGGCGGTGCGTGGGCGCCGAGTACCTGGATCCGGACCTGGTGCACACCCGCACGGTAAGGGCCCGGCGCGAGGTGATCGTCTCGTGCGGCTCGATCGACTCGCCGAAGCTGCTGATGCTGTCCGGCATCGGCCCGGCCGGGCATCTGCGGGAAGTCGGCGTGGACGTCGTCGTGGACTCCCCCGGCGTCGGCGAGAACCTCCAGGACCACCCCGAGGGCGTGATCATGTGGGAGGCCGAGCAGCCCATGCCGGCCACGTCGAGCCAGTGGTGGGAGGCGGGCATCTTCTACGACACCGAGCCGGGCCTGGACCGGCCCGACCTGATGTTCCACTACGGCTCGGTGCCGTTCGACATGAACACCGCGCGCTGGGGCTACCCCACCTCGGAGAACGCGTTCTGCCTGACGCCCAACGTGACCAAGGCGAAGTCGCGCGGCACGGTACGGCTGCGCACCCGGGACTACCGGGACAAGCCGAAGGTGGACCCGCGGTACTTCACGCACGAGCACGATGTGCGGGTGATGACGTACGGGCTGAGGCTGGCGCGCCGTATCGCCGCGCAGCCGGCGCTGAGCGGCTGGGCGGGTGCGGAGCTGGCGCCCGGGCCGGACGTCCGGACGGACGACGAGCTGCTGGACTACATCCACAAGACGCACAACACCGTCTACCACCCGTCCTGCACGGTGAAGATGGGCGCCGACGGCGACCCCTCGGCCCCGCTTGACGCACGGCTGCGGGTCAAGGGGGTCGAGGGGCTGCGGGTCGCCGACGGGTCGGTGATGCCGGACCTGATCGCGGTCAACCCGTGCATCACGACGATGATGATCGGCGAGAAGTGCTCGGATCTGATCAAGGAGGACCGCTGACGGCTACACCGGCTTCTTGAACATCCGGGTCGCCGTGATCTCACTGTGCACCGCTTCTCCGGCCCGGGGCTGCTGCGGCAACCCGGGCCGGAGGTGTTCCTCCACGCTGATGTACTTCAGGCCCGCCCTCAGGTCGGCGTCGTTGCGCAGGCGGATGACCAGCGGGAACTCGGCCAGCGCGGTCGTGTCGAACAGGCCGGTGGTGTACAGCAGCTGCACACCGAGCGCGTCCGACACGGCCCGCTGCAGCTCCAGCAGGTAGGTGGCGTTGGCGCGGCCGATGGGGTTGTCGAGGAACAGGGTGCCGGCGTGCCGGTGCTTGTCCCTTCCCCGGTCGTTCGAGCGCAGCGCGGCCATCGTGCAGTACAGCGCGATGGCCGCCGTGAGCAGCTGGCCGCCCGAGAACACGTCGCCCATCTGCCCGACGGGCACCCGTTCGGCGCGCAGTACGGCGTCCGGCTTGAGGATCTCGACGGCCACGCCCTTGGGCTGCAGCGCCGCCGCGACGCCGCGCAGCAGCAGGGACATGCCGTCGCGGCGCAGGTCGGAGTTCTTCTTCACGGCCGCGCGGGTGGCGTCGTCGATCACCTCGCCGAGCCGTTCGGTGAGTGTGGCCTGGTCGGGCTCCTCGAAGCGGATGCGCAGGAACTCCTGTCCGGACCACTCGCCGAGGCCTTCCGGGAGGCGGGAGAGCCGCTGGGCGGAGCGCAGAGTCGCGAGGGCGGACTCCACCAGGCCCCGCAGACGGTCCACGATCGAGTCGCGGTTGCGCTCCAGCTGCGCCAACTCGTCGGTCAGCACACGCAGCCGGGGCGCGAAGGCGTCGGCCCACTTCTGCGCGTGCTCGGGCAGCGCGGAGGCGGGCAGCTCGCGGATCTGCTGCCGGGCGGGGGTGCGGACCTGCTCGTAGCGCGTGGAGTTGGCGTGCCGGACCAGCACGTCGCTCGCCTCGCGCACGGCCGCCTCGGCGGCGGACAGGTCGGCGGCGCAGCCGCGCAGCGAGCGGCGGGCCTCGGCCGCGGAGTGCCGGGCCTCCTCCAGGCTGCCCGGGTACGGCTCGGGCTCCTCCTGCTCCTCCTCGGTGACATGCTCGCGCAGCAGGTCGCGGAGCATCGCGGCGATCTCGTCGAAGCCGCCGGCCGCGTCCTCGGCGGCCCGGTGGGCCTCCAGCAGCTCGGCGTGCGCCTCGCGGGCCCCGGCCAGCGACTCGGTACGGGCGGCGAGTTCGCCCGTCGCGGTGCGCAGCAGCGCCTGGGCGTGCTCGGCGTCGCGCGGAACCAGTTCGTCGGGCAGCTCGGTGTGCGCCTCGCCGTCCTCGGGGGCGTGCCGTTCGGCCTCGCCGCGCAGCCGGCCGAGCTGCTCGCTCGCGCTGGACATGCGGGTCTCCAGGAGCTGCACCAGCTCCTCCGCGCGGGCGGCGGCGGCCTGCCGGGAGGGGCCGTCGGAGCCGTCGGGCGACTGGAGCAGCTGCTCGGCGCGGGTGCGGACCTTGTTGCTGAGCCGGTCCAGTTCGGCGCGGGCGGCGCTCTCGTCGCTCTCCGCGCGGGCCTGCTCGGCGCGCAGGTCGGCCCCGACGCCGACCTTCTCGTACACCTGGGAGGCGGCCCGGTAGGCCTCGCGGAGGGCGGGCAGGGACGCCTTGGGGGCGTCCGCGTCCTCGACCGGTACGTCGTCGGGGGCGCCGGCGATCTCGGAGCGCTCGGCGCGCAGGGCGCGCGCGGTGCGGCGGGCGTCGTCGGCGGCGCGCTGGGCGGCGCGGCGGTCCTCGTCGGCGGCGCGGGCCCGCTCCAGGAAGGCCTGGGCACGGGCCTCGGACTCGGCGGCCTCGTCGGCGAGTTCGCGCAGTTTCACCTGCCAGCCGGCGCGCTCGCGGAGCCGGTGGGCCAGTCCGGCGAGGGCGTCGGCGGCGCGGCGGGCCTTCTGCGCGGCCTCCTGCCGCTCGTCACGGACCTGCACGGCCTCGGCGGCGGCCTGGTCGGCCTCCGCGCGCAGGGTGCGCGCCTCGGCCAGCTCGGCCTCGGACTCCGCGGCGAACGCACGGGCCTCCTCGGCGGTCCGGGCCAGTTCGGTGAGGCGTCCGGCGGGGCAGCCGGTGCGCCAGGAGGCGAGCCGTGCGGCCAGTTCACGGTCCTTGCCGAGCCGGGCGGCGAGGGCGCGGATCTCCTCGTCGCGCTCGGTGGCCCGCGCGCGCAGCGCCTGGCGTTCCTCGTCGGCGGCGTGCTCGTCGTGCATGGCCGGGTTCGGCGGCACGAGGAAGACGTCACCGGGAGCGGCGCTGTCGGCCGGGGGCGGGGCGAGCAGGGCTGCGGCCGTGCCGACGGCGACGGCGGAGCGCGGCAGCAGAGCGGCGTCCGCGAGCGCCTCGCGGGCACGCGCGTGGGTGTCCGGGTCGGTGATGATCACACCGTCGACCAGTTCCGGCCTGGCGGCGAGCACGCGCGCGTGGTCGACGGGGTCGACGGCCTGGGCCAGATAGCGCCAGCCGGGCAGTGCCGGGATGCCGTGCTCGCCGAGGAACTCCACCGTGGCCAGCACGTCCGGGCCGGGCGGCAGCAGTCCGCCGTCGCCGAGTGCGCCGAGGATGCGGGAGTCGTCGGCGGCGGCGGTGCGCAGCTCGAACAGGTGCCGTTCGGCGGTCGCCACGGCGTCGTCGAGAAGCTCGCGCAACTCGTCGGCGAAACGGTCGAGTTCCTCCGGGGTGAGGGGGCCTTCGGCGGCCGGGCGAGGGGTGCCGTTCAGGCCCGGTCCCGCCGGCTCTCCGGCACCGTGTGGCCCGCCCGCAGGGCCCTCGTCGGTCGCGCCGTTGCGCGCGCCGCCCGGGGTGCCCGGTGCGTCGTCGGCCCCGGACCGGGGCCCGGGCACTGCGGCGTGCCCGGCCGCGGTCGCGCCCGGCAGGCTCAGCAGCTCCGCGAGCCGCTCCTCGGCGGCCAGGGACTCGGCGAGGCGCCGCTCGGCCTCGTAGGCGCGCTCGGCCGCCGTCGCGGCGTCCGCGGCGCGGGCCGCGGTCAGCTCCGCGCGGGACTCGGCGGAGGCCGCCTCGCGCGCGTGCTCGGTGACCTTGCGGGCGGCCTCGCGGGCCGCGTCCCAGGCGGCGACGGCGGCCTTCTCGGCGTCGCTGGCGGCGAGTGCGGCGCGGGCCGGGTCGGCGTCCGGGGCGCTGTCGTCGAGCCAGCCGGCGCGCACGGCCTCGGCGGTCTCCTGCTCGACCTCGGCGAGGCGCTGACGCAGATGCCCGGCCTCGCTGCGGGCGCGCTGTGCCTCGGTCGCGGCGGTGGTGGAGTCACGGTAGGCGGAGTCGCCGGCCTCCTGAAGGGCGGTGGAGCGCTCCTCCCCCTCGTTCGCCAGGGCCTCGGCGTTCTCGGCGGCCGCGTGCAGGGCCCGTACGAGGTCCACGGCGGCCTTGGCACGGGCGGCGAGCGCGGGCGCGGCGTCCCGCTCGGCCTCCTGGATCGCGGCGGACACGCGCGCGACGCGGTCGGCGGCGGCCCGGTGGCGCAGCACGGCCTCGGCGGCCTGCCAGGCGGAGTGCAGGGTGCGCGCGTCGGCCAGTTCGCGCTTCTGTGCGGCGGCGGACTTCTCGGCGGCGGCCAGCGCCAGGGAGGCGTGCCGGTAGGCGAGTTCGGCGGCGATCAGGGCGCTGCGCTCGCGGGCACCCTCGGAGTGCGTGACGGCGTACGCGGCGGCCGTGACCCGCTGCGCGAGGTCGGCGGCCCGCACCCGCTCCTGCACGGCCCGGGCGGACAGCCGCCGGGCGAGCGTACGGGTACGGCGCTCGGCGCCGGCGTGCACGTCACGCGCGCGTGAGCGGGCGTCGGCGGCCTCGACGATCCGCCCGAGCAGGTCGACCGACCCGGCGGTGAAGTCCCGTTCGGCGATCAGCTCGGCGCGCCGGCCCAGCTTGTTGCCGAACCCGCTGACGAGGTCGGCGAGGCCGTCGGTGTCCCGGGTGTCGGTGACGGCGCGCAGCAGCAGGTCCGTGAAGTCGGAGTCCTTCTTGACCGCGAAGAGACCGGCCGCCTCGCCCTCGTCGGCGTTCATCTCCCGCTGGTAGCGGAAGAGTTCGGGGTCGAGGCCGAGGTCGCCGAGGTGCTCGATCCAGCGGTCGTGGATCTCCTCCCAGTGCACCTCCAGGTGCGGATAGGCCTTGCCGGCCTCCATGAGGGCGTCACGGAAGCCCTTCATGGTCCGGCGGCGTCCCTGGGCGCCCGAGGTGCCCTCGACGCGGGGCCGTACGGCGGTGGACTCGGCGACGGGCAGGTTGTCCAGGCTGAGCCCCGGGCCGGGCCGGAACGAGTACCAGGCCTCGGCGAACTTGCGCGGGTCGTTGGACACCTGCCGTCCGCGCCATTCGCTGACCTTGCCGACGACGACGCATTCGCCGGTCTGCACGTGCTGCCACTCCAGCGCCACGTGGCCGCAGTCGTCGGCGAGCAGGAACTTGCGCAGCACACCGGAGCTGGCGCCGCCGAGCGTGTTGCGGTGGCCGGGCAGCATCACCGAGAAGATCAGCTTGAGCAGCACGGACTTGCCGCCGCCGTTCTCCAGGAAGAGCACGCCCGCGGGCGCGGGCCGGCGCGGCGGGCCGGCCGGCTCCTCCTCGAAGAACTCCGCCTGCGTGGGCGCCGGGTCGGGCACGGGCTCGCCGACGCCCCGCAGGTCAAGCACGGTGTCGGCGTAGCGCGCACCGGCGGGACCGATGGAGTAGAGGCGGACCCGGGACAGCTCGTACATGGCGGACTCTCGTCGTAAGTCTTCGGAAAACGTGCGGTGGTTCTGGAGGTTCAGGAGTGGAACGGCAGTCCGGCGTCGGCCACCAGTTCCAGGTCCTCGGTGTCCTCGGCGGGCAGCAGGCTGGCCGTGCCGTCGGTCACCGGTACGACGCCCAGTTCGAGCAGTTCGGCCATGGCCGCGCTGCCGGCCAGGTCGCGGACCTGGAGCTGGTAGCGGGCCGTGGTGCGGTAGGTGCCGCCGCTGTCGTCGCCGGTGCGCTGCAGGAAGCCCGAGTCGGTGAGGAAGGCGAGGGCCTTGGCCACGATGCCGGTGGTGGAGGCGGCGGGCCGGCGGGCGTCCTTGGTGGCACCGGTGGCGCTGCGTCTGGCCCAGATCCGCCAGGCGGCCTCCAGTCCGGGCGCGTCGGTCACCGGGTCGGTGTTCTCGCCCAGTTCCTCGGCCCGCTCCTCCAGACGCCGGCAGGCCTGCCGTACGAAGGCGTCGACGCCGTTGACGGTGACGCGGCCGATGTAGGAGTCGTCGGCCAGGTCCTCCGGGCGCGGGAAGGCCAGTGCGGCGGCGGCGAGATGGGCGAGGCCGTGCAGGAAGCGGTCGCCGGAGTCGGCGGTGGTGCGACGCGCGTAGTCGCCCATGCGGACGGCGAACACCGAGTCCTCGGCGGCCGTCACGGCCATCCCCGCGCGCGGGGACACCTCCAGCACGACGAGCCCCAGACCGGCGGCGACGGCGTCGGCGAGCCGCGCGAACGCCGGGTCGTCGCGGTACCGGCGCAGCAGTTCCGTGTACTCCTGGTCCCGCGCGGGCTGCAGCTTGGGCTGCAGCCCGAAGGCGACGAGCCGCGCCGCGTCGGCGGCGTCGGCGGGGGTGACGGCGGCGGGCGCCGACGGTGCCGACGACTCCGCCTCACTCCACTCGACGTGCTCGCTCACGGTTGGGGCTCCTTGTCGCGCTGTTGTTGACTCATGCTGCTTCCGTCCGGTCCGCGGCCATCCCGGCCGCGTCCAGCAGGGCGGTCCCGACGATGAGGTCGGCCCCGCCGAACTCCGGATCGTCCAGCTCGGTGCCGTCGTCCACGGCGAACAGCAGCTTCTCCTCACCCTGCCGATACGCCGTGCCCACGGCCGGACTCGCCGCGTGGACCGCCAGCAGGGCCACCAGGTAGGCAAGATCGGGGTCGCCGGTCCGGCGGGCCTCGGCCAGCAGACCCGACAGTCTCCTCGGCGCGTCGGCCGGCAGATCCAGCAGCTCCATCGCCGCGGCCAGCTGTTCCTCGCTGAACCGGCTGTCGTCCGGCGTGGCGATCAGGTCGGGTTCGGGCATCTCCGCGCCGAGGTGCTCCCGCTCGACGGGCGGCGTCAGCAGGATGTCGACGAGATCGGCCACCCGCACGGACACGGGTGTCCGCAGGCCCGTGCCGTTGGCGAAGAACGCGTCGGTGACCCGGATCGCCTGCTCCAGGGGCAACGGCAGGACGGGCGCGACGAGATGGCCGTACAGGTCTATTCCGGAGGTCGTCGCGGGGGTGGCGAAGGCCTGCCGGTCCTGCTCGGCGCGGAACAGCGGGCCCGCCTCCAGCAGCCGGGACTGGAGCTGGGTGTGCCGCCGGATGCAGTCCTTGACGATGTCGACCAGCTCGGCGGCGCGGCGCTTGTGCTCGGGCTCCTCGGTCTCGTCACGGGCCTTGCGGATGTTGGTGAGGATCGCGTTCTCGTGGCGGTAGCGGTCGGCCACGTGGTCGAGGGCCTCGGCGATCATGTCGGGCACGGCGACCAGCCAGTCGACCGCGCGGACGTTGCGCCGGGTGGCGTCCAGGGCCCGGCGCAGGGTCTCCGAATACTGCACCGTGCGGTAACGGGCCTGTTCGGCGGCGAGCTGGGCGTCGGCGAGCCGACCGCGGTTGATCAGCACCTCCAGCTTGACCTCGGCGGCGATCTGGGCGCTGGTGACGTCGGTGTCGAGGGCGCCGACGAGGACGTTGACCGCCTCGTCGGTGGTGCGCAGATAGACCGTGCCGCCGGGGCCGGGGACCTCCTCGATCAGCTTGAAGTCGTAGTCCCTGCGGACGTACGTGCCGTCCGGGGCGAAGGTCCCGTACACGGCGCGGAAGCCACGGTCGACGCTGCCGACGTTGATCAGGTTCTCCAGGACCCAGCGGGCCACGCGCTCGTGCTCGGCGGCCGGCCGCTGCGGGGCCTGCGCGGCGATGCGCGGGACGAGCCGGGCCACGATCTGCTCGTGGTCGGCGCCGGTGTCGAAGTCCATGTTGAGCGTGACCAGGTCGATGGCGGCGAGGGCCACCTCGGCCATGCCGTACACCCCGTACTCACCGGCCAGGTTGGCCTTGCGTGCGTCGAGGTCGTGCAGCGGCGCGGTGCAGGCGAGCGCGCGCAGCCGACGCGCCAGCCCCTCGTCGGCGGCCGGGCCCGGTGCCGGGCGCGGCCCCGCGCTGAGCTGGGGCGGAACGCTGTCCGTCGATGCAGGCGAAGTCACGGTGCACAGACTAGGTCCTTGGTCTGACATCGACCCAAACGAGTGGCTCCGCCGGTTTGGCCGGGGCGCCTCGGGTTGTCCATGGCCGCGTGTCGGTCGTGGCTGGTCGCGCCCCGCGGCGCAGCCGCGGACCGATACGGCCCCGCGCCCCTTACGGGGTGACCCGGCGCCGGTAGACCTCGACCACCCGCTCCAGCGAGTCCGCGAGGTACGTCTCCAGCAGCCGCTCGGCCTCGCGCTTGTCGCCGGTCTGGAGCGCCTGGAGGATCTGGCGGTTGCGGGCGAGGTAGGGCTCGTGCAGCCGGCGTGGGTCGTCGACGACGTGGAAGGCCAGCCGCAGCTCGGCGAAGACGCTGCGCATCAGTTCGTCGGTGCGTTCGCTGCCGGCGAGGGCCACCAGTTCCCGGTGGAAGTGGATGTTGGCGGTGCCCAGCGCCTTCCAGTCGTTCCCGGCGGACGCCGTCTCTCCCTCGGCGACCGCCGCGGCCACTCCGTCCAGCAGGTACGGCGGCTCGCCGAGCCCGCGGACGACGGCGCACTCGACCAGGGAGCGCGTGCGGTAGATGTCCTCGACGTCCTCGACGGTCAGGACCCGCACGAACACTCCGCGGTTGAGTTCGTGGACCAGCAGTCGCTCGTGCGTGAGCAGCCGGAACGCCTCGCGCAGGGTGTTGCGGGAGACGCCGAGCGCCCCGCCGATGCCGTCCTCCGACAGCCGCGTGCCGGGCGGGAAGTACCCGTCGGCGATACGACTGCGGAGGATGTCCGAGACCCGCTCCGCCGTGCTCGTACGCCCGAGGAGCGCCCGGTCGTCGGCCAGTGCCGTCAACTGCTCTGCCATGCCCGGAATTCAATCGCACACGCCGGAACGAAACAACGTGGGTATTGAAGGATTGTTCAACGATCCTCTACTCCGGTACTGCAGCCTTCCCGGCGGACCGCCGGCCCCCGGTTCGCCATCCGGCCACCGCGGTGGGCGCCCCGGCCGCACCCGCCGTCCCCGGCGCCATGGCGGCGGCCGCCATCCCCGGCACGGTGCCCGTACCCGGCGTCGCGGCCCCGCCGGCCGCGGCCGAACACGGTTCCGCGGGGCCGGAGAGGGCTGCCAGGGCGGCGGAGGCCGCTGCCGAGGCGTGCAGGTCGAGCCGGGCGCTGGTGCCGCGGGCCCGATGGTGGAGTTCGTCGGCGGCCAGGCGCAGGAGCTGGGGCAGCAGGTCCCTGCAGCGCCGGGCCACCCAGGCGGTGCCGGCCGTGGCCAGCCACAGCAGGCTCGCCGTGCGGGTCGGCGCGGGGAACTCCGGTTCGAGGGAGGGCGGTGGTCCCGTCGCCCGGCCCGCCTCGGTGAGCAGCGCGTGGAAGCGCACGGCGAGCTGCCGGTGCCCCCGCTCGCCCGGGTGCAGCCGGTCCGCGCTCCACAGGGCCCGGTCGGTGATCCAGGCACCGTCCGCGGCGTGCAGATGGACGGCCCCGTAGCGTTCGGACAGCGCATGGACGACCGTGTTGACGGCCCGTTGCCGACGGGCCAGCGGGCGGGCCAGGGCGCCCGGCAGGCCCAGCATCGCGCCGGGGTCGGGCAGGCAGGCGGTGAGCACGGTGGCGCCCTCGCGGGTGAAGGCCGCGTAGACCTCGTCGAGGTGGGCGGCCACCGCCTGGATGTCGAAGGTGCGGCGCAGCGTGTCGTTGACGCCGATCACCACCGACACCAGGTCGGGACGGAGTGCACGGGCGGCCGGGGTCTGCCGTTCCAGCACGTCCCGGGTCTGTGCGCCGCTGACCGCCAGGTTGGTGAACGCCACGGCGTGCGGGGTCTCGGCGAGGGAGGGCGCCAGCAGCGCGGCCCAGCCGCGCCGGCCGTCCCCGGCCGGGTCGCCCACGCCCTCGGTCAGCGAGTCCCCGAGGGCGACGAAGCGGACGGGTCTCATGCCACGCCCTCCGGTACACCACGACGGACGCCGATGGGGTGCAGCACCTCCGCGTCGTGCGCCGCCAGGAACGCCTCCACGGCCGCTCCCCAGCCGAAGCACTCCGCACGCGCGCGTGCCGCCTCGCGCCGGGCAGGACCGCCGCGGTCCAGGAGCAGCTCCACGGCGTCCGCGAACGCCTCGCCCCGGTCGGCCGCGGTAGCCCCGGCGGACCCGATGACCTCGGACAGCGCGGAGGACGCGCTCGCCACCACGGGCGTGCCGCACGCCATGGCCTCCAGGGCGGCGAGCCCGAAGGTCTCGGCCGGCCCGGGCGCGAGAGCGATGTCCGCGGTGGCCTGGAGGGCACCGAGCGCGGCCCGGTCGGAGACGTGCCCGAGGAACGTCACCGGCAGCCCGTGCTCCCGCGCGCGCTGCTCCAGCCGGGCCCTGAGCGGCCCGTCCCCGGCCACCACGAGCACCGCCCGCCGCCCGCGTCGTATCAGCGCCTCCAGCGCGTCCAGCGCGGTGCCGGGGCGCTTTTCGACCGACAGCCGGGAGCACATGACCAGCAGCGCCTCGCCCCCGCGCGCGTGCAACGTGCGCAGGCCCGGGTCGCGCAGCGCGGGGTGGCGTTCCATCAGGTCGACGCCCAGGGGAGCGCGTACGACGTTGCGCGCGCCGATGCGCACGAACTCGCGCTCGGCGAACTCGGTGGTGCACACCACTCGTGAGTAGACGTGCGCGGTACGGGTGTTGAGGACGTCGGCCGCCCGGCGGGAGAGGTTCTCGGACAGGCCCCAGGTGCGCAGCACCCCGTCGGCGGTCTCGTGGGAGACCATCACGGCCGGCACGCGCGCGCGGCGGGCCCAGCGTCCGGTCCAGCGCAGGGTCGTACGGTCGGAGACCTCCAGGCGGTCCGGGGCGAGCTCCTCCAGGAGGGCGGCCACGCGCCGCTTGTCGGTGAGGACGCGGTAGCCGCCGGTGCCGGGCAGCGGCGGGCCGGGCAGGGTGATGACCCGGCCCTGCTCGGTGTCGCGGTCGGTGTGCCGTTCACCGGGCACGATCAGCACGGGTTCGTGGCCGGCCGCCCGGAAGCCCTTGCCCAGCTCGCGCAGGGCGGTGCGCAGGCCGCCGGAGGCCGGGGCGACGAAATTGGCGAGCCGGACGATGCGCAGGGACTGGCCGGTCATGCCGCCACCACCAGCCTGCGTGCCGCGAGGACGTCGTCGTAGTGGGCGATCAGCTGGTCGCCGACGGCGGCCCAGGTGCGGCCCTCGACCATGGTGCGCGCGGCGGTGCCGTACGCGGTCCGCCGCGCCGGGTCGGCGGCCAGTGCGCGGACGGCCTGCGTCACGGCGGCGGCGTCGCACGGCGGTACGAGGAGTCCGGTGCGACCGTGGGCGACCAGGTCCAGCGGGCCGCCGGCGGCGGGTGCGACGACCGGCACCCCGCTGGCCATGGCCTCCTGGACGGTCTGGCAGAACGTCTCGAAGGGGCCGGTGTGCACGAACAGGTCCAGCGAGGCGAAGATCCGCGCGAGGTCATGGCCGGTGCGGCGGCCGAGGAAGACGGCGCCGGGCAGGGCCTCGGCGAGGTGGGCGTGGCTGGGTCCGTCGCCCACGACCACGACCTTGACGCCCTGCAGACCGCAGGCGCCGGCGAGGAGTTCGACGTGCTTCTCGGGGGCGAGCCGGCCGACGTAGCCGACGATCAGCTCGCCGTCGGGGGCCAGTTCGCGGCGCAGCGCCTCGTCACGGTGCTCTGGCCGGAAACGTACGGTGTCCACGCCGCGCGGCCACAGCCGGACCCGGGGCACGCCGTGCGCCTCCAGGTCGCCCAGGGCGGCGCTGGAGGGGGCCAGGGTGCGGTCGGCGGCGGCGTGCACGGAGCGGATCCGCCGCCAGGCGGCGGCCTCGCCGGCACCCATGTAGGTGCGGGCGTATCCGGCCAGGTCGGTCTGGTAGACGGCGACGGCGGGGATGCCGAGCCGGGCGGCGGCGGCCATGCCGCGCACGCCGAGGACGAAGGGGCTGGCGAGATGCACCAGGTCGGCGCGGTGCTCGACGAGCGCCGCGGCGAGCCGCCGGCTGGGCAGGGCGACACGGACCTGGGGGTAGCCGGGGAGCGGGAGGGAAGGGGTCCGGACGACCGGGCACGGGGCGTCCGTGTCCGGTCCGCTGCCCGGGGCGGGGGCGGGGGCGACGACGAGCGGATGGTGACCGCGATCTACGAGGTGCCGGGCGGTCTGGAGCGCGCAGTGGGCCACGCCGTTCACATCGGGGGGAAAGGATTCGGTCACGATGACGACACGCATACGGGTGTTGTCGCCGCGCCGGAAGTGGCCGCGTCAACGTCGATCTTTCCGGCCGGGGAACGTCCCATGAGCGTTGGGCTGCACACCCGAGCAGGTCAGACGGCCGTCATGACCGCCTGACCTGCGGGACACCCGGTGTTCACGCGGCGGGCGGTCGTCCGCCCGGGCCGTGTGCGTACGGGGGTCAGCCGAGGGCGGCGTCGGGTCCGAAGCGGCTGCGCACCGCCGTCTGTACTTCCGCCTCCTCGGCCGGGTCGGCGGCCAGGCGGCGCAGGCGCTCCACGACCCGGGCATCACCTGTCTCGGCGTGCCGGGCGGCGAGTTCGCGGGTGGTCTCCTCGCAGTCCCACAGGCATTCGACGGCGAAGCCGGTGGCGAAGGAGGGGTCGGTGGCGGCCAGGGCACGGGCGGCCCGGCCGCGGAGATGGGAGGACGCCGTCTCGCGGTAGACATGGCGCAGGACGGGAGCCGCGCAGGCGATGCCGAGACGTCCGGCGCCGTCGACGAGGGCCCACAGGGTCGGTGCGTCGGGGCCCTCGCCCCGCACGGCCTCACGCAGGGCGCCGAGGACGAGGTCGCGGTCCTGGACGCCGCCGCGGCAGGCGAGCATGCGTCCGGCGGCGGCCCCGAGCCCGTCGGGGCGCTGGGCCCAGCGGCGCGCCCGGTCGACGGCGGCGACGCTGCGCATCCGTTCGAAGGCGTCGACGGCGGCTTCCACGACGACGCCCGTGCCGTCGGCGACCGCGGCCTCGATCAGGTCGAGGGCGTCCGGGTCGTTGCTGTCGGCGAGATAGCGCAGGGCGGTGCAGCGGGCTCCGTCGATTCCGCTGCGGGCGGCCTGGACGATCTCCGGCCGGTCCTCGGGGCCTGCCACGGCGACCAGGCAGCGGGCGGCCGGCACATGGAGGGCGGCGCCGCGCTCCATGCCGTGCTGGGCCCATTCGAACACGGCGCGCACGCTCCAGCCGGGGCGTGGACCGGTGGGCCGCAGCTGGCGCTGCCAGCGGTCGAAACAGCCGGTCTCCTGCGCGGCACGCACGCGCGTCGCGATCGATTCGCGCGGATCCTCGGCCCACAGCCGCCAGGGCCTCGGCTCGAAGGCGTCGCGCACGGCGGCGGCCAGCTCGGCCTCGCCCTCGGGATCGGTGGCGAAGCGGGCCAGGACGGGCGGCGCGAGGGCACGCAGGCCGGCGTCGTCGTCCCTGAGGGCCAGCTCGTCCAGGGCCCAGGCCCAGTTGGACCCGTGGGCGGCGTACCGGCGCAGCAGTTCGAGCGCGTCGCGCCTGCCGTAGGAAGCGAGGTGCCCGAGGACCGCCAGGGTGAGGCCGGTGCGGGACTCGTCGGTGTCGAGGACGTCCTCGGGGTCGAAGAGGTGTGCCTCGATGGCGTCCAGCTCGCCGTTCAGGTCGAGGTAGAGCCGGGCGTAGTAGAGGGAGCGGTTCTCCACCTGCCAGTCGTGGCGTGGATCGCGCAGCACGCACTGGTTCAGGGCCGCGAGCGCTTCGGCGCGCGGGGCGGTGAGCGCATGCAGCGTGCCGTCGCCGCGGCCCCGCTGGAGCAGGCCGAGCAGCGTACCGCTGGGCGCTATGACCGGATCGAACATGGGAAACAGCCTCACATCAAGCGTCGACGCAACCGGGGAACACGCACTACCTGGCCGCGTGACACAACGTCGGAGCGCCCGCCGTCTCTTGCTTGCTGAAGACCATCTCTCTCTGCCTCTCGTCGGTGGCCCATGCGGACCGCATCACGGCCCGCGCGGTGCGGCAACACCTGCCCAGCCATCGCGTCCGTGAATCACGTCGTCATGATGACCCGGCCGTTTGCGCTGCCGCGACCGTATTTCCGGCGGCCCTTTACCGCCTCCCCCGTTTTCTGTGTCGTACCTGGTCAGGACATGCGCGTCAGTGCGCGCCGAACAGCTCCAGGAGTTCCGTCTTGCCGAACATCCGGGCGGTGTCGACGGCCGACGGCGTCCCCGCCGCGGGGTCGGCCCCGCCCTCCAGAAGAGCCTTGATCACTTCCGTCTCGCCCTTGAAGACCGCGCCCGCGAGCGGGGTCTGGCCTCGGTCGTTGACCTGGTCCGCCGCGCCACCCCGGGCGAGCAGCGCGCGGACGGCGTCTGCGTGGCCGTGATAGGCGGCGAGCATGACCAGGGAGTCACCGCGGTCGTTGGTGAGGTTGGCCGGAACGCCGGCGTCGACGTACGCCACGAGCGCCTCGGTCTGCCCCTGCCGGGCCAGATCGAAGATCTTGGTCGCCAGCTCCACGACCTCGGGGTCGGGGGCTTCACTCATCGGCGGGACCGCCTCTCCTCAAAACTTCGGGGACTGCAGGGAGCGTACGGCAGCGAGCGGAACACGGCCGTACGAGTGAATCGCCAGCGTACTGGCTCTCGCGGCACATGACCCGATGTGCCCGAGGTAAAGATCAGCAGCAGGCCCCGCGGAAGGCAACGGGCCTGGCCAACCGGGTCAGGGCCACTCCGCCGCGCGGGCGAAATGGGTCGGATTTCACCCAGTTGCACCTTTAATCGTATGGATACATAGTGTGATCCTGGAAGAACTCATGGTGACTGTCCCCCACCTTCGACACCAGGAGGCCCGAAATGATCCTCTCCCTGTCAGGCGTGTTCATCCTCGGAATCGTCGTCTTCCTCTTCTTCCGCAAGGACGGACTGAAGGGTTCGCACGCCACGGTCTCGGCTCTGTTCGGCTTCTACCTGTCGAGCACGGCCATCGCACCGAGCATCAAGGCCGGCGGCGAGAGCCTGGCCAGCCTCCTCGGCGGTCTCAAGTTCTGATCCCGCCCGCCCCACCCGCACGCACGACCAGGAGTCAGCAGTGGCCCGGCGCCCCCTCCCCCGCATCCTGAGCAAGGACAGCGCCCAGATCGCCCGGATGCAGCTCGCCCGGAGCCGGGAGCTGGCCCGGACTGCGGCCGACAGCGCCACCGACGTCCTCCACCCGCTGATCACCGTCACGCGGGGGCTGCGCCTACTGGCCTCGGCCGGGCGGCGCAGATGGACGGACACCCCGAAGGACAAACGCGGGCCACTGCTGTTCCTGGTGGCGTCCGTGCTCCTGGTCGTGGTGCTGGTGCCGTACGGTCCGCTGCTCGCCGTCATCACCCTGATGTCCGCGGCGGGCTGGCAGGGCCGCGACCGCACCCCGCCGGCCCCCGAAGGACCCGACGAGTCGCAGTCCGAACGGCTCCAGACCCTCTACGAGGCCCTGGTGCCGTACTTCTCCAGCCCCGAGGACCCGGCGCCGCTGTACACGCACGGCGGGGAGTGGGGGAAGGCCTTCCCCGCCCACGAGTTCGACGACGCCGGGCGCATCGGTCATCTCGTGATCCGCTATCCCGCCTACTTCCCGGACGGCGAGCACGACGCCCGCGCACGGATCGAGCAGCTGCTCACCGCGAAGGCCGGGCGGGGCCGCGAATACCACTTCGCGTGGGCCGCGGAGGGCAACCAGCTCACCGTCACCGTCCTTCCCCCGCTGCCGGCCGACATCCCGGCCCAGCACTTCGTCACCGCGCCGGGCGAGACCGTCCTCGGCTTCACCGACGCGAGCGAGGTCCAGCGCACGCTTCCCCTCTCCTACGGAGAGGAACAGATCGACGTCCCACCGGTCGTCTGGCGCACCGGCGTGCGCTCCACCGAGCCGCATCTGCTGGCCATGGGGCACCCCGGCAGCGGCACCTCGACCCTGCTGCGCTCGATCGCCCTGCAGGCCCTTCGGTACGGGGACGTCCTGATCGTCGACGGCGGCGGCACCGGCGAATACGCGTGTCTGACCGGCCGGGACGGTGTGCTGGCCGTCGAGTGCACCCTGCCCGGGGCGCTGGCGAGCCTGGAGTGGGCCGCGCAGGAGACCGAGCGGCGGCTCATCGCCGTCAACCTGGCCCGGCAGGCGGGCGACCCGCCGCCGGCCAACGCCCGGCGACCGCTGTGGATCATGCTGGACCGCCCGTCCGTCTTCACCCACCTCGCCGGGGCGGACGGCCACAAGGACCCGCAGACGCTGCTCCAGGTGCCGCTGCGGCACGGCCGGGCGGCGAACGTGACCGTCGTCGTGGCCGAGCAGTTCGACAGCGCGGAGGCTCTGGGCGACGCGGTACGACAGCACACGCGCGCGCGTGTCGTGCTCGGGCCTGCGACGCCCCGTCAGGTGGAGGCGGTGCTGGGGGCTCCGCCGCACACCACTCCGCTGGGGCACGTGCCGCCGGGGCGCGGATACGCCCGGCTGGGGGTCGGGCCCGTGCACCGGCTTCAGGTGCCGCGTACGCCGGATCCGTACGACGACGCGACCAGTGACGCCGACCGGCAGGCGGTGCTGGAGTTGCTGCCGGCGCGGGCCACTGCCGTGGGCGCTCAGCCGACGGAACTCACGAAGCAGGCGGTGAGTGCGGAAGCAGCCGGTTAGCGCCGTCCGGGTTCTGTCCGTCTCCCGGGTGCGGGTCCCTCGTGGTCACCCGCACCCGGCGCGCCGAGCCAGTGGGCGAACCAGGGGGTGTGATCCAAACGACACCTCCTAGGCCACAAACGTACGCGGCGCCTCCGCACCCCCCGCACCCCCGTTCTCCACCAGCCGAGCCGCCGCCGCGAGTCGGACCGCCGCCTCCTCCGCCACCGCTCCCCCGACGGTGAACGGAAGCCGCACATAGCCCTCGAAGGCGCCGTCCACGCCGAAGCGAGGGCCGGAGGGAACACGGACCCCGGTCCGCTCACCCGCTTCGGCGAGCCGGGAGCCCGACAGGCCGCCGGCGCGGACCCACAGGGTCAGACCGCCCTTGGGCACGTTGAACTCCCACGCCGGCAGTTCACGGCGGAGCGCCGCCACCAGCGCGTCCCGGTTCTCCCGGGCCTGAGCCCGGCGCAGTTCCACCGCCTGCTCCCAACCGCCCGTGCTGAACAGCCAGTTGACAGCGAGCTGTTCGAGCACAGGGGTGCCCAGGTCGGCGTAGGCCCGCGCGGCGACCAGGCTGCGGATGACGTCCGGAGCCGCCCGCACCCAGCCGATGCGCATCCCCGCCCAGAACGCCTTGCTGGCCGAGCCGACCGTGATGACGGTCGAGCCGGCCGGGTCGAAGGCGCAGATCCGGCGCGGCATCCCGCCGCCCGCGAACTCCTCGTCGAGCCACAGCTCGGTCATCGTCTCGTCGGCGACGAGCACCGTACCGGCCGAACGCGCCGCGTCCACCAGCCGGCGCCGCTGGTCCTCGTCTGCGAGCGCCCCCGTGGGGTTGTGGAAGTCGGCGACGACATAGGCGAGCCGGGGCGCGGCCTCGCGCAGGACCTGGCGCCAGCGGTCCATGTCCCAGCCGGACAGCCCCTCGGCCATCGCGACGGGGACGAGACGGGCGCCGGCCTCGCGCATCAGCTGCAGGATGTTGGCGTAGGACGGGGACTCGACCGCGATGCGTTCACCACGGCCGGCGAAGAGGTGGCAGATCGCGTCGATGGCGCCCATCGCGCCGGTCGTCACCATGATCTGCTCGGGCATGGTGGGGATCCCGCACGCGGTGTACCGCTCGGCGATCATCGCGCGCAGCGCGGGCAGTCCGGCCGGGTAGTCGCCGTGCGTGTGGGCGTACGGCGGCAGTTCCTCCAGGGCGCCCTGCACGGCGCGGGTGAGCCACGGCTCGGGCGCCGGAAGCGAGGCGCAGCCGAGGTCGATCATCGAGCCCAGCGCCTCGGGGGGCAGGGGTTCCAGGCCACGGGCGGGCAGCGGGTTGCCCGCCGGTACGGCCGTCCAGCTGCCGGCGCCCCGCCGGGACTCCAGAAATCCCTCGGTGCGCAGCGCCTCGTAGGCGGCGGCGACCGTCGTACGGCTCACGGACAGGGCGAGGGCCAGTTCGCGTTCGGCGGGGAGGCGGGCGGCGACGGGCACGCGCCCTTCGAGGACCAGCAGCCGGATGCCGTCGGCGAGGGCACGGTAGGCGGGTGGACGGCGGCTGCCGGGTCCGGCCGGGCGGTCCTGCTGTGAGTTGAGGAGCCGGGCGAGCTGCGCGGCCCCCATCGCAGAGGTCCACTGCGCCATATTGATCAGTCCACCTTCCCCGAATTGGCCATGGAAGCGGATTCTTCCCAAGCCACAGAGTGACATGCATCAGGCCACCGCCACCACCCAGGGGGTATCTCATGTCCACTCCGCGTCGGCTCGCACGACGATTGGTCCAGCTCTACGCCGGACTCGCGCTCTACGGCGCCAGCGCCGCGCTGCTGCTGCGCGCGGGCCTGGGCATGGAACCCTGGGGCGTACTGCACCAGGGCCTCGCGAAGCTGACCGGGCTGACCATCGGGGTGGTGTCGATCATCGTGGGGGCGGCGGTGCTGCTGCTGTGGATCCCGCTGCGGCAGCGCCCGGGACTCGGCACGGTCTCCAACGTCTTCGCCGTGGGCCTCGCGATGGACGGCACGCTCGCGCTCGTCCCGGACGCGCACTCCCTGGCTCTGCGCGTCGCGCTCCTGCCGGCGGGGATCGTGCTGAACGGCGTGGCGACCGGCCTGTACATCTCGGCGCGTTTCGGCCCGGGTCCGCGCGACGGGCTGATGACGGGTCTCCACCGGCGCACCGGCCGCTCGATCCGGCTGATGCGGACCGGGATCGAGGTGGCGGTCGTGGTCACCGGGTTCCTGCTGGGCGGCACCATCGGGGTCGGCACCGTGCTGTACGCCGTGTCCATCGGACCGCTGGCGCAGCTGTTCCTGCGGGTGTTCGCCGTCCCGGCGGCATCGGGCGGCAGCACGGTGGTTGCCACCGCGACACCGGAGCGAGTCATACTGCGGCCGTGACCCTCACGACGCCGCCCATACGCCACCCCTACCTCGACCATCCCGGCCCGATCGCCTTCGCCCACCGGGGCGGGGCCGCCGACGGGCTGGAGAACACCGTGGCGCAGTTCCGGCGCGCGGTCGAGCTGGGCTACCGCTACATCGAGACCGACGTGCACGCCACGGCCGACGGCCGCCTCGTCGCCTTCCACGACTCGACGCTGGACCGGGTCACCGACGGCGCGGGCCGCATCGCCGACCTGCCGTGGGAGGACGTACGGCACGCGCGCGTGGGCGGACGGGAACCGGTGCCGCTGTTCGAGGAGTTGCTGGAGACCTTCCCCGAGGTCCGCTGGAACGTCGACGTCAAGGCGGAGCCGGCCCTGCGTCCCCTGCTGGAGCTGATCGAGCGCACGGACGCCTGGGAGCGGGTCTGTGTGGGCTCGTTCTCCGAGGCCCGGGTGCTGCGCGCCCAGCGGCTGGCCGGGCCGCGGCTGGCCACCTCGTTCGGCACCCGCGGGGTGCTGAGTCTGCGGCTGCGCTCATGGGGCCTGCCGGCCGCCGTGCGCCGGTCCGCCGTCGCCGCCCAGGTGCCCGAGGCCCAGTCGGGCGTCCCGGTGGTCGACCAGCGTTTCGTCCGCGCCGCCCACGCGCGCGGACTTCAGGTGCACGTGTGGACGGTCAACGAACCGGAGCGCATGCACCGGCTCCTGGACCTGGGAGTCGATGGCATCATGACCGATCACATCGACACGTTGCGCAAGGTCATGGAGGACCGCGGCGTCTGGGTCTGACCACCCGGCCGCCGGGACCTGAGCCTTCGCAGTTCAAGCGGGGAAGCGAGGGCACGGGTGGGAACCGACACCGTGCGGGCGCAGACGGCGGACGACTCCGCCGGGCTGCGGCGCGAGCAGCGCGGCTGGTACTTCTACGACTGGGCCTGCTCGGTCTATTCGACGAGCGTGGTGACGGTCTTCCTCGGGCCGTACCTCACGGCGGTCGCCGAGCGGGCCGCGGACGCCGACGGCTATGTGCATCCGCTCGGCGTCCCGGTCCGGGCGGGCTCCTTCTTCGCCTACTCGGTGTCCCTGTCGGTGGTCCTGGCGGTCGTGGTGATGCCGCTCGTGGGCAGCGCGGCCGACCGCACCGGCCGCAAGAAGCCGCTGCTCGCGGCGGCGGCGTACACCGGGGCCGCCGCGACCACGGGCATGTTCCTCCTCGACGGCGACCGGTATCTGCTCGGCGGGGTGCTGCTGGTGGTGGCCAACGCGGCGCAGTCCGTCGGGATGATGCTCTACAACTCCTATCTGCCGCAGATCGCCCCGCCCGAGCAGCGCGACGCGGTCTCCTCGCGCGGCTGGGCCTTCGGTTACGCGGCGGGCTCGACGGTCCTCGTCGCCGATCTGGTCCTGTACTCCGCGCACGACTCCTTCGGCCTGAGCGAGACGGCCGCCGTCCGCGTGTGCCTGGCCTCGGCGGGCCTGTGGTGGGGCGCCTTCACGCTCGTACCGCTGCGCAGGCTGCGCGACCGGCAGCACGCGCGCGTGGAGCGCGCCGCGGCACCCGGGCTCAGGCAGCTCGCGGCGACGGTCCGGGACATGCGCCGGCACCCGCTGACGCTCGCCTTCCTGCTGGCGTACCTCGTCTACAACGACGGCATCCAGACGGTGATCACCCAGGCCTCCGTCTACGGCTCGCAGGAACTGGGGCTGGCCCAGTCGACGCTCATCGTGGCCGTGCTGCTGGTGCAGGTGCTGGCGGTGGCCGGGGCGCTGGCGATGGGGCGGCTGGCACGGACCTACGGCGCCCAGCGGACGATCCTCGGCTCGCTGGTGGCGTGGACGGTGACCCTGGCGGCCGGCTATTTCCTGCCGGCGAAGGCTCCGGCGTTCTTCTTCGTGCTGGCCGCCGGGATCGGGCTGGTCCTCGGCGGCAGCCAGGCACTGTCCCGGTCGCTGTTCTCTCATCTGGTACCGCCCGGCAAGGAGGCCGAGTACTTCTCGGCGTACGAGGTGAGCGACCGCGGGATGAGCTGGCTGGGGCCGCTGCTGTTCGGCCTGACCTACCAGCTGACCGGAAGCTATCGGTCCGCGATCGTCTCGCTGGTGGCCTTCTTCGTCATCGGATTCGCCCTGCTGGCACGGGTGCCGGTGCGCCGGGCCATCGGCGAGGCGGGCAACCCGGTTCCGGAGATTATTTAGCTTCGATTTAGCGCTCAACACAAAAGGGCGGTAGTGTACGCCTTTGGCCTGCCAGGCGTACCGTTACTGCGCGTCAAAGATGCCGAAACGCTGGGTGACATCTGCTTGCAGATGTGACAAACCGGGCGCCGGTGGGTACAACAAGGGGCGGCTACGACGGCGACGCATGACCCGGAACGGGACACGGAACGGGAATCTTTACCGCCGACCGGACGTTGACCGGATGACGACGACAGCGACACCTGTCCTGTGGGCGACAAGCCCGGGAGGCACGATTCATGAGTGAGCGAGCTCTTCGCGGTACGCGCCTCGTGGTGACCAGCTACGAGACGGACCGCGGTATCGACCTGGCCCCGCGCCAGGCCGTGGAGTACGCATGTGAGAAGGGGCACCGATTCGAGATGCCCTTCTCGGTCGAGGCGGAGATCCCGCCGGAGTGGGAGTGCAAGGTCTGCGGGGCCCAGGCACTCCTCGTCGACGGCGACGGCCCTGAGGAGAAGAAGGCCAAGCCCGCGCGTACCCACTGGGACATGCTGATGGAGCGGCGCACCCGTGAGGAGCTCGAAGAGGTCCTTGAGGAGCGCCTGGCGGTTCTGCGCTCGGGGGCGATGAACATCGCGGTTCACCCCCGGGACAGCCGTAAGTCGGCGTAGTCCCTGCGGGGCTGCGCCAAGATACAGCGCACGTCAAACAACCGCGGGCGCCGTACGTGAACTCGACGTACGGCGCCCGCGGTTTTGTGTTCCGGTGCGGCTTCGTGCAGCCACCGGCCCCTGGGACGGGCCGCTGGGCCTCACCGCGTCAGCGGCGGCCGCTGCTCTCCCGGCTCGGGCCGGTCCTCCCTGATGACCTCGCCCTGCACCACCTTGCCGTCGGGCCGGTGGATGCGGGCCTGCTGGAAGGCGTCGCCGAAACTGCCCGGGGCGGCCGTGCGCAGCCGCTTGTCCAGAGCGTTCTCGGCATAACGGCTCACGGCCTTCTGCACCGGCGGGAGCAGCAGGAGCAAGCCGGCCGCATCGGAGACCAGGCCGGGGATCATCAGCAGCAGGCCGCCGAGCATCATCAGGCCGTTGCCACCGCCGCGCTCGGGTGAACCACCGCGCTGCAACGCCTCGTTGAGGCTCTGGAAGGCGCGGCGGCCCGCCCGCTTGATGACCACGGAGCCTGCCATGAAGCCCGCGACGAGCAGCAGGAACACGGCAAGCCCGCCGACTGCGCCCGCGACCACGGTCAGCAGCCAGATCTCCAGCACCAGCCAGGCGGCGACCCCCAGCGGCAGATACCTGCGCAGCCGGGAGCGCCGGGGCCGGGTGGCGGTGTGCGGAGAGGTCGGAGCGCCAGTCGTCATGCTCCCAGTGTGCCTGGCGGCGCCTCAGCGCAGGATAAGAGGGTGATCGACCGGAGCCGGCGGACGGCCCGGGGCCGACAGGGGCCTACGAGCCCCGCTTGTTCTTGCCGGTGAGCTTGGCGATCCGGTCCCGCGCACCCCAGGCGGTGACCCGCCACAGCGCCTCGATCAGGATGTCCTTGCTCATCTTGGAGTCGCCGAGTTCCCGCTCGACGAAGGTGATCGGGACCTCGACCACGTGGTAGCCGGCCTTGACCGCGCGGCGGGCCAGGTCGACCTGGAAGCAGTAGCCCTGCGAGGCGACCTGCTCCAGACCCAGGCCCTGCAGGGTCTCGCGGCGGAACGCGCGGTAGCCGCCGGTGATGTCGCGCAGCGGCAGATCGAGTGCGAGCCGGGAGTAGAGGCTGCCGCCGCGGGAGATGAACTCGCGGGACTTGGGCCAGTTCACCACCCGCCCGCCGGGCACCCAGCGGGAGCCGAGCACCAGGTCGGCGCCCTTGAGCGCGGTGAGCAGCCGGGGCAGCTCCTCGGGCTGGTGGGAGCCGTCGGCGTCCATCTCGATCAGCACGCCGTAATCGCGCTCCAGGCCCCAGCGGAAGCCCGCGAGGTAGGCGGCGCCGAGGCCCTCCTTGCCCTTGCGGTGCATCACCTGGACGTTGCCGTCCTCGGCGGCCAGCTCGTCGGCGAGCTTGCCGGTGCCGTCGGGGCTGTTGTCGTCCGCGATCAGTACGTGCGCCTCGGGGACGGCCTTGCGTACCCGGCCGACGATGGTCTTGATGTTCTCCGCCTCGTTGTAGGTCGGAATGATCACCAAGGCTGTCCCGAGCGGACCGAACTGCCTCCCCTGGGCCTTGGCCGCGAGGGTCCCGTCGCCGTCGTTCACTGCTGCCCCTTCTGGTTGTACGCAGGATCCACCATAGTGGTCACCGCCTGGTAAGACGTGCCGACTTGTACGTATGGCTGTGTCGATTCCACAAGAGTGGGGTAAGAATGCTGCTTTGGGCATCTTCGAGGCACGCCGTCGGCGACTTCCCGCCACGGCGGATGGGGGCCCGGCGCCCTTCGGGCCGACCTGGGACCCGCTGGCTGCGGATCGACCGAAAGCCGTTGTCTACTGAGCGCACGGGCCCCACCCGGGTCACACCTTGCCGGGCCGGAACGTTCCCTCGGCGGCGCGGGCACTGAGCCTGGCTCCCAGCGACGATGCCCGGTACGGCACACCGTCCCTGACCCAGCGGCGCTGCGACGAGTTGCGTGAACGCCTCCGGTCGGGCGTCCGGTGGTGGACTCGGACGAACCTACCGGCCCTCGGCCGTCGACTGTCAACAGTCGTCTGACCTGCTACGACACTCCGGACGGGCCGGTCACCGCAGAGGATGCGCAGGTCGGGCGGCGGGGCGCCGGCACCCCCGCTCCGCCGCGCCACCCCCGTAGATCACTCGCCCGGCCGTACGAACACCGTCCGTCCGCCGACCACGGTGCGCAGACAGACCGGCAGGTCGCGGCCCGGGGTGAGGTCGGGCAGGCCGGGCGTGCCGGAGCGGGGGTCGGTCGACCAGCGGGCCACGCGGTCGTCGGGGGCCTGGACGATCAGCTCGTCGGTGCGCCAGACCGCGTAGTCGGCGGGCGCGCCCGGCACCAGGACGCCCGCGTCGTCCCGGCCCACGGCCCGCCAGCCGCCGCGCGTGTGCGCCGTGAACGCGGCCCGTACGGAGACCCGGTGCTCGGGCGTGCGGTGGAACGCGGCGGCACGGACGGTGCCCCAGGGGTCGAGCGGGGTGACCGGGCTGTCGGAGCCGAAGGCGAGGGGCACACCGGCCCGCAGCAGGGCCGCGAAGGGGTTGAGGGTGCGCGCCCGTTCGGCGCCGAGGCGGCGGGCGTACATGCCCTCCTCGCCGCCCCACAGCGCGTCGAAGGCGGGCTGGACCGAGGCGATCAGGCCCAGCTCGGCGAAGCCGGCGACGGTCTCCGGGGTGAGCATCTCGGCGTGTTCGACGCGATGCCGGGCGGCGCGGATCCGGGCGAGGCCGAGCTTCTCCGCGGCGGCGCGCACGCCCTCCACCACGGCGCTCACGGCGGCGTCACCGATGGCGTGGAACCCGGCCTGCAGACCCGCCTCGGTGCAGGCGACGACATGGGCCGCGACGGCCCCGGCGTCCAGGTAGGCGGTGCCGGCGTGGTCGGCGTCGGCGTACGGCTCGTGCAGACAGGCGGTGTGCGAGCCGAGGGCGCCGTCGGCGAAGAGGTCGCCCGCGGCGCCGACGGCGCCGAGCTCCCGCGCCTTGTCGGCATTCCGCTCGGCCCAGTAGCCGACGACGCGTGGACCGGGCACCTCGGCGGCCACCTGCAGCAGGCCGGTGAAGTCGTCCTCGGAGGAGATCTGCGGTCCGCCGCACTCGTGCACCGAACCGATGCCGAGGGAGGCCGCGTGGGCGAGGGCGGTGCGCTGGGCTTCCGCGCGCTGGGCAGGGGTGATCGCGGCGAACGCGGCCTCGCGTACGGCGTGGTGGGCGTCCCGGGTGAGCGGGGCGTCCGCGCGCGGGAGGTCTGTGGGGATCAGGTCCAGCAGGGCGGTGGTGACGACCGCCGAGTGCGCGTCGATGCGGGACAGGTACAGCGGGCGGCCGCCGGTGACCTCGTCGAGTTCCGCCCGCGTGGGCGGGCGGCCGCCGGGCCAGCGGGCGGCGTCCCAGCCGTGGCCCAGCAGGACGCGGTCCTCCGGGCGGGCGGCGGCGAAGTCGCGTACCAGGGCGAGGGCAGCGTCCAGGGAGGGCGCGTCGGACAGGTCTAGGCCGGTCAGGGCGAGGCCCGTGGCGGTGGTGTGCACATGGGCGTCGGTGAAGGCGGGGGTGACGAGTGCACCGTCGAGGTCGACCACCTCGTCCACACCGTCGGCGAAGGCGTCGGCGGCACCCTCGGAGCCGACCCAGGCGACTTGGCCGCGCTCCACCACCATCGCTGTGGCGAAGGGGTCGGCGGGGCTGTGCACCTCACCTCGGCGCAGGAGGACGGTCTTGTCGGGCTCGGGCTCGGGGTCGGCGGTGCGGTCGCTCATGGCGGACAGTTTCTCTCGCCGCCGGGGCAAAGCTGCATCCGGGGCGTGTCGGCACGGCACCCGGCACCGGCGGCCGTGCCCGCCCTCCCCCGTCGGCCCTGCGCCCGGCGGTGCTCAGATCCGCGGTGGCCGGGCCTCGTACGGTGTCGACAGCACGACCGTCGTGCGTGTCGAGACCCCCGCCAGGCTGCGCAGCCGTGCCAGCAGCTCCTCCAGCTCGTGCGGGGTCGCCACCCGTACCTTGAGGATGTAGTTCTCGTCGCCGGCGACGCTGTGGCAGGCCTCGATCTCCGGAACGCCGGCGAGGCGGTCCGAGATGTCGTCGGGGGCGCTGGGGTCGAACGGTTTCACCGAGATGAACGCGGTGAGCGGCAGCCCGACGGCCTCGGGGTCGACCACCGCGGCATAGCCGCGGATGACGCCACGCTGTTCCAGCCGGCGCACCCGCTGGTGCACGGCCGACGTGGACAGGCCCGTGGCCTTGCCCAGGTCTGTGTAGCTCATCCGCCCGTCCTTGACGAGCAGCTGCACGATCTGTCGGTCCAGCTCCTCCATGGCGCCAAAACCTACAGTGCGCTTGATCCCCGCACCTGCACGCGGCATGTGACGAACGCCACACGCCCCGAACAGGCTCCGTGATGTTCTCGTGATTACCGCCGAGGACGGACGGGAAGTGCTTGCTGTGGTCGAGGCCGCAGCGCCGTCACGGCCCAGCCTTAGGGGGAGAATCCCATGCAGAGTGTCCATCGCCCTGGTCGATCCGCGTCCAAGCGGCAGCAGCCGGTCGTCGAGCCCGAGCCGGAGGGCGTCGAACCCGACGTCTTCGACGACGAACTGGACGCCTACGACACCTTCGAGATGTACCGGGTGATCTGCCCGGACTGCGCCCAGCCGATCGCGCTGCTGGCGGACGAGCAGGTCCTGCCGGAGCACGCGCTGTGCGCCTCGCCGTGGAACCCGTTCGGTCTCACGGTCTGTGCGGGTACGGGTCGCAAGGCCGACGAGGCCCGCCCCGCGGACGAGTCCGCCGGGCCGCAGGAGCAGGACACCGCCCTGCTGCTGACGCTCCCCCAGGGTCTGAACTGGCGGACGCAGCCCTTCTCGCACGCCGGCGGCCCGGGCTCGCGCCCGATGCGCGTGCCGGCGCTGCGCCGCCAGGCCGCCTGAGCCCGCCTCACCGCATCCAGTAGGTGCCCTGCACCATGGCGCGCAGGCTGCCGTGGTGCAGGATCAGTGTGTCCGGGTCCGCCGGTACGGCGACCTCCCCGAAGTACGCCTGACGGTAGGCGATGCGGAGCATGACGATCGCGTGCCGCAGCGCGGCGTAGAGGGTGTGGAAGTCCATGTCCTGCGGGGTGTGCCCGGTCAGCCGTGCGTAGCGGGCCTCGACGCGGTCGCGGCGCAGGAGGTCCGGCAGTCCGCGCTGCCCGGAGGCGACCGAGAGGTCGTGGAAGAAGCGGTGCAGGTAGATGGTCCAGCCGAGGTCGACCTCGCGCGGGGCGAGCGCCGCCATCTCCCAGTCCAGGACGGCCACGGGGTCGAACCCGTCGTAGACGATGTTCCCGATGCGCGCGTCACCCCAGGTGAGGACGGTTTCGCCGGGCTCGCGCGGCCACAGTTCCTCCAGCCGGTCGAAGGCGGCCTCGATGAGGGGTGAGCGGGGCAGGCCGTCGATCACCCAGGAGTAGTAGGCGCGTTGGGCCGTCACATGCCGGCGCAGCGCGTCGCCCGTACCGGGCGGGGCGAGGAACCGGGCCTCGGCCACGGGCACTTGGTCGTGGAGTCGGGCCAGCAGGCCGACGGTCGCGGCTTCCAGCTGCTCGCGTTCGGCGTCGCTCGCGCGCTGCAGCCAACTGCCCTCGTAGGTGTACGGCATGACGTCCGGGGGCACGCGTCCGGCGACCCGCTCCATGACGAAGAACGGCGCCCCGAGCGGAGCCGGATCCTCCTCCAGCCACAGCACCCGGGGTACGGGCACGTCCGTGTACCCGGCCACCAGGCGCAGGGTGCGGTACTGGCGCGCCATGTCGTACTCGGGGAAGACGGTGTACGCCCGCGGGTCCGCCGCCAGCCTCAACGCGCAGGAGCGGCAGGGAGTTTCGGGGTGCTCGATGTCGAACAGGAGGGTCTCGCTGGACATGCCGTTGGATTCCGGGACGGTGACGCCGGTGGCCTTGGCGCCGGGCAGCCGGGTGCCGAGCCAGGCGGTGAGGCGCCGGGCGAGGTCCTCGGGGTCGCGGGTGGTGGTACGGGGACGCGGTGCCGTGGCCATACCGGGGTCCTCCCTCAGGGCGCGACCGAGTCGAAGCCGGTGAAGCCGCTCGGGTCGTGCCGGCCGAACGAGCCGTGCTCGAAGATGCCGTGACCGGTCCGCCCGTCCAGCCGGAAGCGGGCGGAGTGGTCGGTGACGCCGTAGGCGGCCAGGGGGTGGGGCAGGGTCATGTCGTACGTGCGGCGGTCGGTCCAGCCGGGGCCCCGCCAGGTCCCGTGCTGCCAGTCGTCCGCCGGCGGATAGCCCGCGCCGAGCGCGAGTGGCGAGGAGGTCAGGATCTCGGCGTCCAGCTTCCGGGGTCCGCGTGCGTCGCCGAGGTGGATGACCGCCCGCTCCGGGTGGCGGGTGCCGGAGCGGTAGGTGATCTCGGCCTGGGGCCAGCCCAGTTGGTGGTCGCGGCGGCCCGGCCGGACGAGGGTGGCGTCGTTCAGGGAGCGGTGGCCGTCGGCGTCCTCCTGGACGATGACCATCAGGAAGCGGTCCTCGAAGCGGACCGGGCACCAGATCCAGTGGAAGCCTTCGGTGGGGTGGTCCGCGGCGAGCCGCCCGCCGTCCTCGCCGGGCACCGGCCGTACCCCCCAGCTGCGGTCCCGGGTGCCGGTCCAGCCCTGGGCGGTGACCCGGAACTCCTCTGCCCCGGCCCGGATCACACCCTCCGCGGTGCCCGCCTGGACGAAGCGGCGGCCTTCCAGGGTGAGCCGGTCACCCCGGCGCTGCAGATGGTGGGGCTCCCAGAGGGCGGAGAAGGCAGCCGTCCAGGTGAGGTCGTACGACAGCTGCTCGTCCTCGCAGATCAGGCGCAGCTCCTCCAGCGGGCGCGGGACCTCGATGCGCAGCGGGCCGACGGCGAGCCGCATCCGGTCCTCGCCCAGGGCGTCGGAGGCGCGTACGGCGTGCAGGGTGTCCCCGGTGCGCAGGGTGGCGTAGGCGTCGATCACGCCCAGGTTGGGATAGACGCCCAGGCCGAGGATGAGCAGGGCGCGCCCGGCGTGGTCGAAGACATGGAAGATGCAGCGGTCGTATGCGTTGCGGTCGCCGGTCGCCACATGCTTCATGGACAGCGGCACCTGGTGCACCGGGTATTCGTCGAGCGGTACGGGACGGTCGTCGGCCACGGACACCCCCTGAACGATGGTCGGCTGACGGTACGTCAGTTGACCGCAGGTGGCCAGAGGGGGGAACCGGACAGGGCTGAACTGACGCTCGATACCGCCGGGCGGTGACCTGCCCGGCCGCTGTCGCGTTGCCCGGGTATGACCCCCATGTACACGGCCACCGGGCGTCAGCGCCGCATCTTCGTGCCCCGCCCGGCAGAATCGGTTCCGCCGCCCATGCCGCAGGACCCGCCCATCTACCGCGATCTCATGCGGGCCTGGGCCGACCGGGGCCGGACCCTGCCGGGCCGCCACGACCCGGAGTGGATCAGACTGGCGGCCCCGACGGTCCGCACGGGACAGTTCAGCGACCTTCGGGTCCCGCCACGTGACGGGCGATGACCATCCGCTGGATCTGGTTGGTGCCCTCGACGATCTGCAGCACCTTGGCCTCGCGCATATAGCGTTCGGCCGGGAAATCGGCGGTGTAGCCGTACCCCCCGAGTATCTGCACGGCGTCCGTGGTGACCTTCATGGCCGTGTCGGTGCAGTGCAGCTTGGCCATGGCGGCCTGCTTGGCGAACGGCTTGCCGGCGTCGCGCAGCCGGGCCGCCGCGAGGTACAGCGCGCGGCCGGCCTCGATCTGGGTGGCCATGTCGGCGAGCATGAAGCGCAGGCCCTGGAAGTCGGCGATGGGACGGCCGAACTGCCGGCGCTGGGTGGCGTAGCCCACCGCCTCGTCCAGTGCGGCCTGGGCGAGGCCGATCGCGCAGGCGGCGATGCCGAGCCGGCCGGAGTCGAGGGCGGACAGGGCGATGGAGAAGCCCTGCCCCTCCTCGCCGATCCGGCGGTCGTCACCGACCCGGACGCCGTCGAAGTGGACCTGGGCGGTGGGCGAGCCCTTCATGCCCATCTTCTTCTCGGGCACCGCGCCGCTCACGCCCGGGGCGTCCCCGGGGACCAGGAAGGCGGTGATCCCGCGCGGACCCTCCTCGCCGGTGCGGGCCATCACGGTGTAGAAGTCGGCGATGCCGCCGTGCGTGATCCAGGCCTTGGTGCCGTTGATCACCCATTCGCCGCCCTCCGGGAGGGCCTTCGTACGCAGCGACGCCGCGTCGGAACCGGCGGACGGCTCGGAGAGGCAGTACGCGCCCAGCAGGCCGCCGCCGAGCATCGCGGGCAGATGCTCGACCTGCTGCTGCTTGGTGCCGTAGGTGGCGAGCGCGTAGCAGGCGAGCGTGTGCACGCTGACGCCCAGGCCCACGGTGAGCCGGGCCGCGGCGAGCTCCTCCAGGACCTGGAGGTAGACCTCGTAGGGCTGGTCGCCGCCGCCGTACTCGGAGTCGTAGGGCAGGCCGAGCAGGCCCGATTCGGAGAGCAGGGTGAAGACCTCGCGCGGGAAGCGTCCCGCGTCCTCCTCCTCGGCCGCCTTCGGCGCGATCTCGCGCTGGGCGATGTCCCGGACGAGCGCGAGCAGATCCCGCGCCTCCTCCGTCGGCAGTTGACGCTCCACCGGCTGCGGGTCGCGGTCGGGCATGGCGTCGGTCTCCTCCCTGTTCGGGCACCGGCGGTCTGGCCCGTTGGGTGGGGGCGGCTCCGCCTGGTCGTTCCGTGATCGCCGAAGGCGCCCTCTCCCGGGTCTCGGAAGCGGCTGACCAGCGGCTGTGCGCAGTGAGTATGCCCGATCGGCGACCTCCCGTCACCAGTTAACGACCGCTTACTTCAGGAAAGTCGATGATACCGAGAGTGCGGGAGCAGGTACATTGCGTGACCACGGCCGGCGCCGTCGGCCCGGCCGCACCCCAGGGACCCCAGAGCTGCCGGGCTCTCGCACGGTCAGCCGTCGCGGCGGGCCGGCCGCGGTGCCGGATAGGCGGGGTCCAGCTCCTCGACGGCGCGCAGGGCTCCACCGAGCGTCTTCACCAGCAGCGCGCGCATGCTGGCACGGGACAGCTCTCCGGGGCGGTCGATCCAGTCCAGGGTCGCGCCCTCGACGCTGCACACCCAGGAGAGCAGGCCCATCCGGGCCAGCGGAGCGATGTCGCTGCGGCCGTACGCCCCTTCGGCGATGGTGGCGATGATGGCCTCGCGCACACTGTCCCGGATCGCGTGCACCTCGGCGTCGAAGCCGACGCCGCCGCTGACGATGGTGCGGTAGGCGGCCTGGTGGTGCTCGGCGTAGTGCAGATAGCCGTCGATGGTGCGGTGGACGCGGTCCACGGCGGGCATCTCCAGGCCGCCCGCGGCGGAGGTGACCAGGTCGGCGACGGAGTCCTGGATGATCGCCAGGTAGTAGCCGCGCTTGGATCGGAAGTAGTAGTAGATCAGCCCCTTGGCGACATGTGCCTGGCGGGCGATGTCATCCATGGACAGCGCGTCGTAGGACGTGTCGGCGAACAACTTCCGGCCGATGGAGATGAGTTCGGCGCGACGCGCCACCGAGCGCTCGGTACCGTGCACCCTGGGGCGGACGGCGGAACGCTGCTGAGGCATATTCAATTTCGACCCTGGTCTGGGAGGTCGGCGGGACATCCGCAGTATGTCAGAACATGCCGACCGCATGCGGCTCGGTCAGAGCAGACCCAGCTGGGTCACGAGCATCGCGATCACCGCGACGAGGACCCAGCCCATGACGTGTTCGAGGATCTTCGGGCCGTCTTCCTGGGGGCCGCCGGTGCGGACGCGGGTGGCGGTGGCCGGATGTGCGGTCATGGTTCTCACAGAGGTCGGACGTACTGAGCGGAATCCCCCACCCATTTGTCCACCTTGCCACCCGCGACGGCGTTTGTGGCGGAGACGTTGCTCACACGGGGTCGGGTCAGCGCACGCCCACGGCCGCGAGCGCCTTGCGCTGGCGGGGGCTCGGGTGGGCCGGGAAGTAGAGGTAGCAGACTCCCCCGGTGCCGGAGACCACCTTCCCGGAGGCGTTGTACCGCTTGGTCCTGAGCCAGATGTTCTCGAACTCCCGGCGCAGATAGACCCGCCGTACCGCATCGTCGCTCGCCGAGGCCGGGTCATTGGCGATCACGTCGCCGTCCGCCGTGAACCCGATCACGGTCATCAGATGGCCGGCGGTGCCGTATCCGGCGCCGGTCAGTTCCGTCTTCAGGAACGACTGTGACGTTATGGCCGGGATGCCGGCCGCGATCAGCGTCTCCAGTTCGGTGAGCGAGGCGAGCCGCGTGACCACACCCTGGAGGTCCTTGTACGTGGCCGCGTAGGCCGCGTTGAACGGCCAGTTGCCGCAGCCCTCGTACTGGTAGTCGTAGGTGAAGCGGGCGGCGTGGTCGACCTGCGGATCGGCGTAGGAGGGGTCGACCCAGGACAGCTGCCCGGGCGTGAGCCGGCCGCCCCAGTACTCGATGATCATCTGCGAGGAGGTGGGGCTGCACCAGGCCTCGCCGCCGTTGTCGTACTCCGGGTACTGGCCCTTGTGGATCTCCTGCGAGTAGCGCGGGACGGCCAGTTCCTGGGCCAGGCCGGGGGTGGAGGCGGGGACGGTGAAGCGGTCGGGGATGTCGGAGCCCATGGCGCCGAGCCGCCACACGGTCGGGGTCAGACGTGTGCCGGGCTTGCGGTACAGGGTGAGGCGCAGCCGGTACGACGCCAGGCGCAGGCCGGTGCTCGCGTCGTCGATGGCGAAGGTGTCGGTCCAGATGGTGCTCCTGCCGTCGGACTGGTCGTCCACCGAGGTGCGCTTGATGTCCTTGTCACCGGACGCCCAGCGGCCCATCACGTACCAGGGGGTCTCGGTGCCGTCGGAGTACGTGCCCTGCAGTTCGACCTGGAGCCAGGTGCCGTCGGGAGTGTCGGCGTTCCAGGAGGCGACGAGCTCGGTGGCGGGGACCGTGAGCCGGTGGACCGGGGCGGTCCAGGTGGCGTACTCCCAGGTGGCGGTGGTGCCGGTGTGCGGGTCGGTGTAGTCGCTGCGGCCGGCGGGGGCGGCGATCACGACGCCGGGGCGGGCGCCGGCGACGGTTCGCACGCCCTGGGCGGCACCGAGGCGCCACTCGCGGTACGTGGTCCAGCCGTGGTAGTCGATCGGGCGGGCCTGCGGCCGGCCGGGGTCGTCGGTGTCGGCGGCGGGATGCTGCGCGGCGGCGGCGGGGACCGTTCCGCCGGCCACCGCGGCGGCGACGGCGGCGGTGAGGACGGTTCTGCGGGACGGCTGCTGGGCTCTGCTCATGGGCGCGATTACCCCCAGGTGTCCGGGTCGGGGACGAACTGCTGCACGTGTGCGCCAACTATGGAGCAGCGGGCATGCCCCTGCCAGCACCTCGGCGCATGCCGCGCGAGGAATATTGGTCTGGGCCACTGGAGGGCGCCTTCCGCGCGGCTGCCGCGGCGGCCGAGAGCGCTCGAAGGGGCGCGGGGAACTGCGCGACCGGCCCACCGCCGGCCGGCAGTCCCCCGCAACCACCCGAGGTGTCCACCTCGTCGATCGATGCTCGGCGTCAGACGAGATCCATCGCCGCGACCTCGTCGGGGCGGCCGTAGCTGACCGGCCCCTGGAAGCGGCGGCGGGCCGTGGCGAACCACCACACCGTCGCCACGACCAGCACGACCGCGAGTGCGATCGGCGCGTAGTTGAAGTTGTCGGCGGTGATCGGTGAGGCCTGCGGCAGCATGAACAGAACGCTGCTGAGCACGATCCAGATCACCGCGAGCCAGCCGACCGGCCGACCCCAGCGGCCCAGGTGCCAGGGCCCCGGCTGGAACCCGCCGCCGAGCCGCAGCCGCAGGAAGATCGGCACGGCGTAGGCGAGGAAGAGACCGACCACGTTGACGCTGACGATGGCGGTGAAGGCGGTGTGGGACCACCAGCCGGGCACGACCAGGGCCACCGAGCAGACCACCGCGAGCCACACCGCCTTCACGGGCGTACGGGTGCGCTGCGAGACGGAGTGCCACCAGCGGGAGCCGGGCATGGCTCCGTCGCGGGAGAAGGCGAAAATCTGCCGGGTGTTGCTGGTGAGGTTGGCGAGACCGCAGAAGAGCATCGCGCCGATGACGATGAGGAGCATCACTTTGGCGGCACCCAGCCCGAGGCCGTCGATGAGAATCTGGACCGGCGGCGCGCCGGAACCGGCCTCCTTGGCGTAGTCGCCAATGCTGTAGACCAGTGCCAGCATCAGGATGAGACCGGTGATCGCCGAATAGGCGATGGCGCGGGTGATCCCCTTGGGTGCGTTGACGGTGGCGCGGACCGTTTCCTCGGACATGTGGAAGCTGCCGTCGAACCCGGTGAACGTCCAGCTGGTGACCAGCAGGCCGAGCATGCCTCCGTAAAGCCCGCTCGTGAAGCCGGTGTTGTTCTCGAAATGCGTCACGAACGACGCCGGCTGATGGTGATCGGGCATCACTATGAGTGCGCCCACGATCACCACGAGTCCGATGAGCAGCCACCACACGGAAATACGGTTCAGTACGGCGACGAGCTGGACGGTGTAGGTGTTGGCGAGGCCCTGCACGACGATGATCAGTGCCGTGATCAGCACTGTCTGGTGCGTGGTCGGCCGGTAGGAGGGCCACTGCAGCTGGACGAAGGCCTGGATGAAGGTGGCGGCCGCATAGCCGGTGGCGGCGGTACCGCCGATCTGGCCCACGAAATTCAGCCAGCCCGTGTACCAGGACCAGGCGCCCTTGTGCCGCTTTGCAAGTTTACCGGCGGAGAAATACAGCGCGCCGCTCGTCGGATAGGCCGAGGCGACTTCCGCCATCGCCGCGCCGATGAGCAGCACCATGACGCAGACGCCTGTCCAGCCGAATACGAGAATGCGGGGGCCGCCCGCATTCATACCGAATCCGAAGGACGAGAAAATACCCGACAGGATATTGATGATGGTGAAGGAGATCGCGAAATTGTCGAACGCCTGGAAGCGCCGGGTGAGTTTCCGCGGATAACCCATCGCGTGCAGGGTCGCGTCGTCGTCGAGCACGACGGGATCTTCTCCCGCGCCGGCCTTCGCCCGGGGGGTCGACATCCGTTCCGACACAGATCGGCCTTTCTCTCGATGGGGAGCAGGGACGAACGAACAGGGTCAGTCGGGTCGCGGAACGGGCAGGCCGCAGGCACGTCGGGCCCGGGAGAGCTGTTCGGCGGGGTCGCCGAAGACGCTCCAGGGCATGCGCGAGGCGTACGGGCCCATCGCCGTGAACACCGCCCGGGCCTCGAACTCGCGCTGGGCCATCACCAGTGCATGCGCGAGGTAGGCCAGGTCGAGCACCGGCGTGAAGCGGTAACCCGCGGCGGCCGGCAGCCAGTTGTGGTAGATCGCCAGCGCGGTGGAACGCCACTGCGGCTGTTCCCAGACGCGGTCGGCGAGCAGCTGCGTGGGGTTGTAGCTCTCCACCAGGGCCACCAGCGGCAGCAGCCGGAGGGCGGAGTCGGCGGGCGCCCGCTGACTGAGGAAGGCGGCCACGTCCCAGGCCGCGTTGACCGAACCGCCGTGGCGCGTGAAGAAGCACGACAGGAAGCGGTGATGGCCCTCGCGGTGCCAGGGATCCAGGGACAGGATGTGCGAGAACAGCCGCCAGGGACCGGGCGGGGCGGTGAGCAGGCCCTGCGGGGCGGGGTCGCGCAGCCGGTGCAGCCGGGCCATGGCGAGCTTGGCGACCCAGGGCGTGGGGTCCTCGGGGGCCAGGGCGGCGGCCCGGTCGCAGGCGGTCAGCGCGATCCGCTCCAGCGCCTCGGCGCGCTCGTCGCGCGCGTCGGCGGCCCGCAGGGCACGCTGCACCGCGACCCGGGCCCACATCAGCGCCGCCTCGGGCGTCGGCTCCTCGGCGAGCCAGCGCTCGACCAGATCGGTGCCGGCCGCCTCGGAGGCGAGCACCAGCGACCGGTGAGCGCGCAGGGCGAAGTCGGAACGCGTCTCGGCGAGGGCCTCGTACGCGTATCGATAACGTCCGGCGCGCACATCGACGCATACGCTCGCCAGGACACGGTCGTCGGCCGCCGGATGCCACACATAGTGCCCTTCGAATAACCCCGCGGCCATGTCCCCCTGCCAGTCCCCGTACCACGCACACCGGTTGCGCTGGAGGCACCTTACTCAGCTACGGGCGCACCCGGAACGCCGAATTCGACATATCGGTCAGGGGATTCGCGAATGTTTATCCGAGCCATTGGCTGGCTGCCAGCCGATGATTCAAACCCCGACGTTTTCCGGTGCGGCGGCCTCGGCGGTCCGGCCGCCATGGGCCGCTACTAGACTGTTTCCGGAAAACCGCCCACATCGACCCACACCGGGGAACCATCATTCTCGACCTCGCCGCCCGACTGCGCGGGCTTCCCCCCTCCGTAGGGCCGGTCCGGCTGATCGGCGTCGACGGACACGCCGGCTCGGGGAAGTCCACCTTCGCCGGGCACCTGGCCGCCGTGCTCGGCGGGGCTCCGGTACTGCATCTGGACGACATCGCCAGCCACGAGCAGCTCTTCGAGTGGACCGACCGGCTCATGACCCAGGTGATCCAGCCGCTCGCCCGCGGCGAGAGCGCGCACTACACGCCGTACGACTGGCGGGCCCGCGCGTTCACCGCGCCACGCCCGCTGCCGGCGGCGCCGGTGGTCCTGGTCGAGGGTGTCGGCGCAGGTCGCCGGGCGCTGCGGCCGCACCTGGCCCTGCTGCTGTGGATGGAGCTGCCGCGGGACGAGTCCTGGACGCGCGGCCGGCTGCGGGACGGGGCGGAGCAGCGGGAGTTCTGGGAAGGCTGGGTCGCGGCGGAGCACGCGCACTTCGCTGTGGACCCCTCACGCCCCCATGCCGATCTTCTGGTGCATCAGACACCTGAGGGGTATGAGGTGCTGCCGGGGCCGGCGTCAACCCGTGGACCGGACCAAAGCATGACCCAGAGTGACGGGCCGTCCGCATTGTGGTGAAGGTGTGAAGACCCGTCCGGACGAACTTCCCCGAAGGCCTCAACTCGGCTTGACCCGGGGGCCGTACAGGTCTTACGTTCTCAATGTGCGGCCTTTGGAGCCGCTCACAGACGCGAAGCCCCCGGTTGTTCCCCCGTGATCGGGGGCTTCGTTCTGCCCGCGGACGCTTTTCCGGCCGCCCGGCGCACCGATCCGCTCACCCTCGGTCACGAAACCCTGTGCGCCCCGTCTGCTCCCACCTCGTCGAACGGCCTGCGCGGCACCCTTCGGCACGCGGTCTTCGCGCGGGTACGATGCCCTCGGTGCGACCTTCGCGGCCGCCTCGCGCACTGGTAACTCCGGTCCGCGGCACGGCGGTTCGATGCGCGGCGGCCGCCGGGCGACTGCCCGGTGGTGAACCACGGGGGCACGGTCTGTGGGGGGACGGGATGGACTTCGGCACGCAGGGCCCCGAGGCCCCGGCCGACCTGGCCTGGCTGCGGGGGGTGGACGCCTACACGATGGGCGCTTATCCGCACGCGGAGGAGGAGTTCCGCGCCGCGGTGCGGATGGACCCCGGGATGGCGGACGGCTGGCTCGGACTGCACGCGCTCCGGGTCGACACGACGACCTCGCTGCTCAGGATGTTCCGGCACCGCGACCGCTTCGGCGAACAGCGCGCCCGGCACCGCCGGACACTCAACTCCTGGTACTGGCTGGGCTGGTGGGTGCAACCGGTGCTGGAGAGCCCGCGTGATCTGCTGCTGGCGCACGCCTCGCACTGGCTGGACGGCCGGCACGTGCCCGAGCTGGACCGCGCCCTCGCCGGACTGCCCCCGGTCGACACCGACCCCCAGGTCCGCTTCCTGCACGCCTGCCGCTCCTATCTGGTCAAGGACTGGGACCAGCTGGTACGGCACACCGACCCGCTGCTGGACGACCCCATGCTCGGCATCGAGGCCGGCCTGTTCGGCGGCATGGCCCGGGTGCGGCTGGAGATGTACGGCCAGGCCGAACCGCTGCTGTCGGCGGCTCTGATGCGCTGCCGCAGTGAGCAGCCGCAGCGCAAGGAGCTGCGCTACTGGCTGGCCCGGGCGCACGAGGGCACGGGCCGCAGTGCCGCGGCGCTCCCCCTCTACCGGGCGGTGCACCGCGTCGACCCGGCGTTCATGGACACTTCGGCGCGGCTCGCGGCGATCGCCGAGGGCGACGGGTACGACGACACCGCAGACCTCGCCGCGATCACCCTGACGGGTGCCGGGCAGGACAGCGTGGACGGCCCGGACGGGTACGACCCCGTCTTCGGCACCGAGGGCCGGGATCTGCGGCTGCCGGAGCCGGATCTGCCGACGGGGCCCCTGCCGTCGGTGGCCGACCCGGCGGTGCGGGTGAAGACGGGTGTCTCGTCCTTGCCGATCCCGGCCGGGCCGACCGATCCGGCCCTGCTTGAGGAGGCGCTCGCCGAGCTGGAGCGCATGGTGGGGCTGGAGCCGGTGAAACGCCAGGTCAAGGCGTTGTCCGCGGTGTTGAACATGGCTCGGCTGCGGGCCGGGCAGGGGCTGCCGGTGCAGCCGCCGAAACGGCATTTCGTCTTCTCGGGGCCGTCGGGGACGGGGAAGACCACGGTGGCCCGGATCCTCGGACGGGTCTTCTACGCCCTCGGGCTGCTCGGCGGTGACCACCTGGTCGAGGCCCAGCGGGCCGATCTGGTCGGCGAGTACCTGGGGCAGACGGCCGTGAAGGCCAACGAGCTGATCGACTCCGCGATCGGTGGAGTGCTGTTCGTGGACGAGGCGTACTCGCTGTCCAACTCGGGGTACGGCAAGGGCGACGCGTACGGCGACGAGGCCTTGCAGGTGCTGTTGAAGCGGGCCGAGGACAACCGGGACCATCTGGTGGTGATCCTCGCCGGCTATCCGGAGGGCATGGACCGGCTGCTGGCGGCGAACCCCGGACTGTCGTCCCGGTTCACGACCCGGGTCGACTTCCCCTCCTACCGGCCGCTGGAACTCACCGAGATCGGCAAGGTGCTCGCGGCGGAGAACGGGGACGTGTGGGACGACGAGGCGCTGGAGGAGCTGCGCTCGATCGCCGGGCACGTGGTCGATCAGGGGTGGATCGACGAGTTGGGGAACGGGCGGTTCCTGCGGACGCTGTACGAGAAGAGCTGTGCCTACCGGGATCTTCGGTTGTCGACGTATGCGGGTTCGCTGTCCCGGGAGGACCTGGTCACGCTGCGGTTGCCCGACTTGATGCAGGCGTACGGAGAGGTCCTGTCGGGCCGAGGCCCCCAGGATCCGTCGGCCATGTAGCTGCGGGGGACTGCGCGACCAGCCACGACGCACCGGCAGCCGCGCAGCTCCCCGCCACCGTCCGAGCTCCTAGGCGAGCGCTCCCTCCGGCTCCCCACTGACCCTGGGCTCCGTCAGTTTCACGTCGCGCCTCTCCCGGTGCGCCGGATCCCGTACCTCACCGACCAGCATCTCCAGCACGTCCTCCAGGGCGACGAGGCCCAGCACCTTGCCGGACGCATCGGCGACCTGGGCCAGATGCGTGGCCGCTCGGCGCATGACGGTCAGTGCGTCGTCGAGCGGCAGCTCGGCCCGCAGCGTCGTCATGGGCCGCCACACGTGCTGCGGCACCGCCCGGTCGGAGTCCTCCAGGTCCAGGACGTCCTTGACGTGGACGTACCCCATGAAGGGACCCTTGTCCGTCGCGGCGACCGGGAAGCGGGAGTACCCCGTGCGGGCCGTCAGCTCGACGATCTGACCCGGGGTGATCGCCGGGTTCACCGTGACCAGGGACTCCCGGCGCAGCAGGACGTCCGTCACCGGACGGGAGCCCAGCTCCAGCGCGTCCTCCAGGCGTTCCCGCTCCTCGGGGTCGAGCAGGCCCGCCTGGCCGGAGTCCTCCAGCAGGCGGTTGAGCTGCTCGCTGGTGACCACGGCCTCCACCTCGTCCTTGGGCTCGACCCGGAAGAGGCGCAGGACGGCCTGGGCGCAGGCGCCGAGGGACACCGTGATCGGCTTGCACAGGCGGGCGAACCAGACCAGGCCCGGGCTCAGCCACAGCGCCGCCTTCTCGGGGGCCGCCATCGCCAGGTTCTTCGGCACCATCTCACCGATGACCAGGTGGAAGAAGACCACCGCGGCCAACGCGATCACATAGCCGAGCGGATGGATCACGCCGTCGGGCAGGTGCACCGCCTCGAACACCGGTTCAAGCAGCCGCGCCACCGTCGGCTCGGCCACCGCGCCCAGCGTCAGGGAGCAGACGGTGATGCCGAACTGGGCCGCGGCCATCATCTGCGGCAGCCGCTCCAGGCCGTACAGCACCTGGCGGGCGCGGGCGGTGCCGAGCGGTTCGATCTGGCTGCGGCGGACGGAGACCAGCGCGAATTCGGCGCCGACGAAGAAGCCGTTGGCGAGGACGAGCAGCGCGGCGAAGACCAGTTGGAGGACGCTCATCGGACGGCCTCCATCACGTTCACCGACGGGACCGTCCTGACCAGGCGGACCCGTTCGGCGCGGTAGTGGCCCACCTGGCGGACGGAGAGCCGCCAGCCGGGCAGTTCGGCGCGGTCGCCGGGGGCCGGGATCCGGCCGAGCAGGTCGGCGACCAGTCCGGCGACCGTCTCGTACGGCCCCTCGGGTACGTCGAGGCCTATGCGCTGCAGGATGTCGACGCGGCAGCTGCCGTCCACGTCCCAGGCGGGCCGGCCGTCCTCGGGCGGGGCCGGCAGCAGCTCGGGCACGTCCTTGGCGTCGTGCTCGTCGCGGACCTCGCCGACGAGTTCCTCGACGATGTCCTCCAGGGTGACCACGCCGGCCGTGCCGCCGTACTCGTCGACAACGACCGCGATCGGCTGCTCGCTGCGCAGCCGCGCGAGGAGCGGCTGGACGGGCAGGGTCTCGGGGACGAGGAGGGCCTTGCGGGCGATACGGCTGACCGGGGTGCGCAGCCGGTCGTGCACGGAGACCGCCAGGGCGTCCTTGAGGTGGGCCATGCCGACGATGTCGTCGATCTTCTCCCGGTAGACGGGGAAGCGGGACAGGCCGGTGGCCCGGGTGAGGTTGACGACGTCCTCGGCGGTGGCCGTGTCCTGCAAGGCGCTGACCTTCACGCGCGGGGTCATGACGTGCTGCGCGGTCAGCTCGCCCAGCGACAGGGTGCGGACGAACAGGTCGGCCGTGTCCTGCTCCAGGGCGCCCGCCTGGGCGGAGTGCCGGGCCAGGGAGACGAGTTCGCCCGGGGTGCGGGCGGAGGCCAGCTCGTCGGCGGGCTCGACGCCGAGCGCGCGCACCAGCCGGTTGGCGACCGTGTTGAGCGCGGCGATGACCGGGCGGAACAGCCGGGAGAAGTGATGCTGCGGGCCGGCCACGAACCGCGCGACCTGCAGCGGCTTGGACACGGCCCAGTTCTTGGGCACGAGTTCGCCGATCACCATCTGGATCGCGGAGGCCAGCAGCATGCCGACGACCACGGCGACACCGGAGACGGCGCCGCCCGGGATGCCGAGCGCGGCGAATGGGCCGTGCAGCAGCTCGGCCAGCGCCGGTTCGGCGAGCATGCCGACGACCAGAGAGGTGATGGTGATGCCGAGCTGGGTGCCGGAGAGCTGGAAGGACAGCTCCTTGAGCGACTCGGCGACCCTACGGGCCCGTCGGTCGCCCTCGGCGGCGGCCTTCTCGGCGTCCGTCGACTCGACGGTCACCAGACCGAACTCCGCGGCCACGAAGAAGCCGTTGGCGAGGATCAGCAGGAAGGCCGCTCCGAGGAGCAGCAGGGGGATGGTCACGCTGCCACCGCCTTCCCGGTATGTCGGGTCGGGGCGGCGCAGGTACTACAGGACGATCCGTCCATCGCTGGAGGGAGTCACTCCTCGGGTAGCAGGAACCCCTGTGCACCGGGCGGCACGCAGGGGCGGAGGCGCAGCGAAGAGGCCTCCGCCACCAGATTAATCAAGACAGGGGCCACTCGGGCAGGGTGGGCACCCCCGAGTCAGCCCTGATCTTCGACCGGGTGGGCCCCGGAGTGGGCTTCGGCAAGGGCTCGCAGGGCCTGCGCGTCGGCGATGGCGCGCTGTTTGGCGAGGCCCGGCTGGATGCCGAGCGCGGGCAGGCTGGTGCCGTCGCTGAGGTTGAGGAACACCCACGGGTCGCCCGGACGGAGGTTCACCTGAAGGATCTCCGCCCAGGCCAGGCGCCGCTTGCTGGCGATGTTCACCACGGTGACGCCGGACTCGTCGGCGACGACCCTCACCCGGGCCAGCTGGGCCAGCACCCAGAAGATCAGCGCCCCGGTGACGATGAAGCTGGCCCGCTCCCCCGGGCCCAGCTGCTCCAGCAGCAGGGAGACCCCGGAGATGGTCAGGAAGATCGCGGCACCGGCGGTGAGCAGGATGGCCCGGGTGTGGCCCGGCCGGAAGGTGACGGGAAGCGAGGGAAGGGTGGAGGTGTCGGACATCGCGGTGCGTACCCCTTACAGGCGGCAGGCGTGGATGGCCGTGGTGAGGATGGCGCGGGCGCCGATGGCGTAGAGGTCGTCCATGATCCGCTGCGCCTCCTTGGCGGGGACCATGGCGCGGACGGCGACCCAGCCCTCGTTGTGCAGCGGGGAGACGGTCGGGGACTCCAGGCCGGGGGTGAGCGCGACGGCCTTCTCCAGCTGCTCGACGCGGCAGTCGTAGTCCATCATCACGTACGTCCGGGCGACCAGGACGCCCTGGAGGCGGCGCAGGAACTGCTGCACCTTCGGCTCGACGGCCGCGTCCGCGCCGGCTCCGGTGCGGCGGATGACGATCGCCTCGGACTTCATGATCGGCTCGCCGAAGACCTCCAGGCCCGCGTTGCGCAGGCTGGTGCCGGTCTCGACGACGTCCGCGATGACCTCGGCGACGCCCAGCTCGATGGCGGTCTCCACGGCACCGTCCAGGTGGACGACGGAGGCGTCGACGCCGCTGTCCGCGAGGTGCCCCGCGACGATCCCTTCGTACGAGGTGGCGACCGTCTTGCCCTTGAGGTCCTCGATGCCGTTCGCGGTGCCCGGCTTGGCTGCGAAGCGGAAGGTGGAGCGGGCGAAGCCGAGCGGCAGGATCTCCTCGGCGTCCGCGCCGGAGTCGATCAGCAGATCGCGGCCGGTGATGCCCAGGTCGAGGCGGCCGGAGGCGACGTAGATCGCGATGTCGCGGGGGCGGAGGTAGAAGAACTCGACCTCGTTCTCCGGGTCGACGATCCGCAGTTCCTTGGACTCCCGGCGCTGCTGGTAGCCGGCCTCATGCAGCATCTCCGCCGCAGGGCCGGACAGTGAACCCTTGTTGGGGACGGCGATGCGCAGCATGAGGTCGGCTTCCTTTGCTCGTTCTCTACGGGACTGTGTGCGGGTACGGCTCAGAGGTGGGCGTAGACGTCGTCCAGGGAGATCCCGCGGGCGACCATCATCACCTGGACGTGGTACAGCAGCTGCGAGATCTCCTCGGCGGCCGCCTCCTTGCCCTCGTACTCGGCGGCCATCCAGACCTCGGCGGCCTCTTCGACGACCTTCTTGCCGATGGCATGGACGCCCTTGCCGACCAGCTCTGCGGTGCGGGAGGTGGCGGGATCGCCGTGGGCGGCCTTGTGCTGGAGCTCGGTGAAGAGCTCCTCGAACGTCTTCTTGGACATGATGGGCCCACCCTAGCCGCTAAGGCGGTCGGCCTAGTGCCAGGGTTCGGATACTGAACGGAGCGTGGCCGCGGTCGCGACCGCCGCGGTCACCGCCTCGTGACCCTTGTCCTCGTTCGAGCCCTCGATGCCCGCCCGGTCCAGGGCCTGCTCCTCGGTGTCGCAGGTGAGCACACCGAAGCCGACGGGGACGCCGGTCTCGACGCTGACCTGGGTGAGGCCCTGGGTGACGCCCTGGCACACGTAGTCGAAGTGGGGGGTGCCGCCGCGGATGACGACGCCGAGGGCGACCACCGCGTCGTAGCCGCGGCCCGCGAGAACCTTGGCGGCGACCGGCAGTTCGAAGCTGCCGGGAACCCGGATCAGGGTCGGCTCGTCGATCCCCAGGTCGTGCAGGGCGCGCAGGGCGCCGTTCACCAGACCGTCCATCACCTTCTCGTGCCATTGCGCCGCGATGACGGCGACCCTGAGGTCGCTCGCGTTGCGTACGGACAGTTCCGGTGCACCCTTGCCGCTCACGTCTCTCCTAAGTGCTTTCTCGCTTGCTTACTGGTTGCCGCAGGTGGATACGGCAGGTGTGTCCAGCCAGGGCAGGTCGTGCCCCATCCGGTCCCGCTTGGTGCGCAGGTAGCGGAGGTTGTGCTCGCCCGCCTGGACGGGCATCGGCTCACGGCTGCTGACCTTGAGGCCGTGGCGCAGCAGTGCGTCGGTCTTCTCGGGGTTGTTGGTCATCAGGCGGACGCTGCGCACGCCGAGGTCGGCGAGGATCTGCGCGCCGGCGCCGTAGTCGCGGGCGTCGGCGGGCAGCCCGAGTTCGAGGTTGGCGTCGAGGGTGTCGCGGCCCTGCTCCTGGAGTTCGTACGCCCGCAGCTTGGACAGCAGGCCGATGCCGCGCCCTTCGTGGCCGCGCAGGTAGACCACCACTCCCCTGCCCTCGGCCTGGATCCGTTCGAGGGCGGTGTCCAGCTGGGGGCCGCAGTCGCAGCGCAGGGACGAGAAGACGTCACCGGTGAGGCATTCGGAGTGGACGCGGACCAGGACGTCCTCGCCGGCGCCGATCTCGCCGTGCACGAGGGCGACGTGCTCGACGCCGTCGACGGTGGACCGGTAGCCGTAGGCGGTGAAGGTGCCGTGCGCGGTGGGCAGGCGGGTCTCGGCCTCGCGGCGGACGGTGGGCTCGCTGCCGCGGCGGTAGGCGATCAGGTCCTCGATGGAGATGATCGTCAGCCCGTGCTTGCGGGCGAACGGGATCAGCTCGGGCAGCCGCAGCATACGGCCGTCCTCACCGGCGATTTCCACGATGGCACCGGCCGGGCGCAGACCCGCGAGCCGGGCGAGGTCGACGGCGGCCTCGGTGTGGCCGTTGCGGACCAGGACGCCGCCGGGCCTGGCGCGCAGCGGGAAGACGTGGCCGGGGCGGACGAAGTCGGTGGGTTCGGCGGTGCCGCCGGCCAGCAGCTGGAGCGTGGTGGCGCGGTCGGAGGCCGAGATGCCGGTGCTCACGCCGTGGGCGGCGGAGGCGTCCACGGAGACGGTGAACGCGGTTTTCATCGACTCGGTGTTGTCCTGGACCATCTGCGGGAGCTGGAGCCGGTCGAGCTCCTCGGGCTCCATGGGGGCGCAGATGAGCCCCCGGCACTCGCTCATCATGAACGCGACGATCTCGGGGGTCGCGTGTTCGGCCGCGATGACGAGGTCGCCCTCGTTCTCCCGGTCCTCGTCGTCCACGACGACGACCGGCCGGCCGGCCGCGATGTCGGCGATGGCCTGCTCGACCGGGTCGAGCGTGAACTCCTCGAAGTCGGCGGTGTCGTACAGCAGCGGTGCCGAGGTCATGCCGGAGCTCCTTCCAGGACGGGCTGCGAGCTCCTGCGGGAGCGCAGCCACCAGTCGCGCATGCCCCACAGGACGAGTGCGCCGTAGATGACGTAGACGAAGCCGGAAAACGCGTAGCCGTTGGCGAAGTTGAGGGGTACGCCGACGAGGTCGACGAGCAGCCAGGCGATCCAGAACTCGACCATGCCCTTGGCCTGGGCGTACATGGCGACGATGGTGCCGACGAAGATGTAGGCGTCGGGCCAGGGGTCCCAGGACAGGGACGGGTAGGCCGTGAAGAGCAGGGCGACGGCGACCGTGCCGGCGGCGGCCGCGCCGAGCATCACCGCGCGCTCGCGCCAGCCGGCGAACCGGGGTGTGATGTGTCCGTCGGCGGTCCGGCCCTGGTGGCGCCGCCACTGCCACCAGCCGTACACGGCTACGGCCATGACGACGGCCTGCTTGCCGGCGCTGCCGGTCAGGTGGCCGTAGAAGGCGGCGAAGAGGACGAGGCCGGAGAGGAACTGCACGAGCCAGGTCCACAGGGAGCGGCGCCAGCCGAGGGCGAGGGTGATCAGGCCGAGGATGTTGCCGACCATGTCCGACCAGATGATGTGCTGGCCGAAGAGGGTGAAGGCCTCGGAGTTCATCCAGTTCACCGGGTGGCTCCCTGGGCGCGGTCGCCGAGGAGCCGCTCGACGTACTTGGCGATGACGTCGACCTCGAGGTTGACCGGGTCGCCGGGCTGCTTCACGCCGAGCGTGGTCAGGGCGAGGGTGGTGGGGATGAGGCTGACGGTGAAGTAGTCGGGGCCGGCCTCGACGACGGTGAGGCTGATGCCGTCGACGGTGATGGAGCCCTTCTCGACGACGTAGCGGGAGAGGTCCGCCGGGAGCGAGATCTTGACGATCTCCCAGTTCTCGGAGGGCGTGCGCGCCAGCACCTCGCCGGTGCCGTCGACATGGCCCTGCACGATGTGCCCGCCGAGGCGCGTGCCGACAGCGGTGGGGCGCTCCAGGTTGACGCGGGAGCCGACGGTGAGTGCGCCGAGGCTGGAACGCTTCAGGGTCTCCGCCATCACATCGGCGGTGAACTCGTCGCCCTCGTGCTCCACGACGGTGAGACAGACCCCGTTCACGGCGATGGAGTCGCCGTGCTGCGCGCCCTCGGTCACGACGGGGCCACGGAGCCGGAAGCGGGAGGCGTCGTCGAGGTTCTCGACGGCGGTGACCTCACCCAGCTCTTCGACGATTCCGGTGAACACTTCCCGGGTCCTCCTGCCTCTTCGGGCACGGACTCCGGGGCCTGTCGATGACGACAGAATCTACGGGTGAGCACACACCGGGGCGTCGCCGGAACGGACCCGTCCGCATACGGACGCGCCCAGATACGGCGGCGCGCACACGGAAAGACGCATGCCCGCCCGCCGCGCACTGCCTCCCATCCGGACTTTAACCGTCGGTCCAGGAATTTCACCTGGTCAACCGGCCGCTGGAAGCGACCGGGTCGCGGACTGTAACCGCCGGTTCGGACTTTCACCGACCCCGGAGTGCGCTGCTTCTGGTACAGGGCCAGTGTGCCACGCCGAACGACCGTCCAGACAGGTGGAGGGTGTGGGTTCCCTCACAGCGCGTGTCACCGGCCTTGCGCGGCGGAGTCACGTCGCACAACTGCCAGGCGGCCGGGGCGGCTTGACCTGGTCCGGATCCATTGACCGTTCTGGTCTAGTCCTTTTAGGGTGCGGTCGGGTCCGGCGGCGGTGACGACGGCCCTTGCCCGCCGCCGGACCGCCGCCAACTGCCGTCGCCCGGCCGGGCCAGCCGGGGCATGTCACGTTTTCCGGGGTCCGCGCGGTCTCATCCGGAGGAGGGCGCCCCGATGGGGGGTGCCCCGGGTCCGGAGGGACAGACACGGCATGACCACGATCCTGGTGACCGGCGGAACGGGCACGCTCGGCCGGTGCGTGACGCAGCGGCTGCGGGCGGACGGGCACGACGTGCGGGTGCTCAGCCGGCACGCACAGCCGTACGCCGTCGATCTGCGGGTGGGCGGCGACAAGCTGGATGCGGCGCTCGCCGGTGTGGAGACCGTGGTGCACTGCGCGAGCACCCAGCGGGGCGGGGACGAAAAGGCGGCCGAGCATCTCGTCGCGGCGGCGCGGCGGGCCGGTGTGGGCCATCTGGTCTACATCTCCATCGTCGGGACCGACCGGGTGCCGCTCGGCTACTACCGGACCAAGCTGGCCGTGGAGCGGCAGATCGAGGCGTCGGGGCTCGGCTGGACCATTCTGCGCACGACCCAGTTCCATGACCTGCTGGTCTCGGTCCTGAGCGGGCTGGCCAAGGCGCCCGTCCTGCTGGTTCCGGCCGGGGTGCCGGACCAGCCGGTGGAGGTGGGCGAAGTCGCGGACCGCCTGGCCGCGTTGGCGCTCTCCGGTCCGGCCGGGCGGGTGGCGGACATGGGCGGCCCCGAGGTACGGAGCCTGGACTCCCTGGCCCGCTCCTACCTGCGCGCGACCGGCCGGCGCCGGGCGGTGGCGCAGGTGCCGCTGTTCGGCGGGACCTACCGCGCCGCCCGCGCGGGCGGTCTGCTGACGCCGGAACAGGCGGTGGGGAAGACGACGTTCGAGGAGTATCTGGGGCGGCGGTTCGGCGGCTGACGGAAGAGAGACGGGTGGCCGGACCCACGTCTTCGGGACGGCCACCGGCCGACCGGCGTGCAGAACGGTCGCACCGTCGGCGGGTGCGACCGCGGCCCATCCGGTCACCGGCCCGGGTGAGGCCGGGGCCTTGCGAACAGGTCCTCCTGGGCGCGGTCCCGAGCCGTCAGGAGGGCTCCGCGCAGCACCGCCGTGCCGCCGAGGGTGCTGGCGCGGACCTCGGTGATCAGGGGTGACATACGGCTGAGCCGCTCCTCCACGAGGCCCGCGAGGACCGCGCCGCCGGCCTGGCCGACCTCGCCGCCGAGCACGACACACCCGGGATCGAGCACGGCCACCACGGCCGCGGCCCCCAGGACGATCCGGTCCGCCAGGGCGTGGAGAAACCGGCCGGCGGGGCGTCCGGCAGCCGAACGAGACACAGTGGAGCCCCCCTCCGCCGCCTCCGCCACGGCCCGCCGGAGCACGCGGGCCGCGCCCGGTCCGTCCATGGTGGCCGGTACCGGCAGGCCGCACTCCGCAGCCAGGGCGCCGATCGCCGCCGCGCCCGCCAGTGAGTGGAAGCCTCCGTCGCAGTCGCTCGCCGAGGGCAGCGAGACGGTTCCCGGGACCGGCAGGAAGCCGATCTCGCCCGTGCCGCCCGAGGCGCCGCGACGGAGCGTGCCGTCGAGGACGACGGCCGCGCCCACGCCGTGGCCCAGCCAGAGCAGGACGAAGGTGTCCCGCTCGCGCGCGGCACCCTCGCGCTGTTCGGCCAGCGCGGCGAGGTTCGTCTCGTTCTCCACGGTGACGCGGGCCCCGGGCAGACGTTCCTGCAGCGCGGCGGCCAGGCTGCGGTGCCAGGCGGGCAGGCCGCCGGAGTCGCGGAGATCGCCGGTGGCCGGGTCGACGAGGCCGGGGGCGCCGATGCCGACGGTGTGCAGCCGGTCCGCTCCGGCCTCCTTCGCGGTCCGCTCCACCGCCGCCACCGCCTGCTCCACGGCGGGTCCGGTCCCGGTCTCGCCGCCGATCGGTACGGACGCCTCGGCGAGCACCCGCCCGACGAGGTCGGCGACCAGGACGAAGACACCCCCGGTGCGGACGTCGAGGGCGGCCAGGTGAGCCCGGTCGGCGACGATGCCGTACAGCCGGGCGTTGGGACCGCGGCGCTGTTCGCCGGACTCGCCGACGACCGTGATCAGCCCGGCGTCGGTGAGCCGTTCCACGAGGTCGGCGACCGTCGGCCGGGACAGGCCCGTCAGCTGTTTCAACTGCCCTGCCGTCAGCGGGCCTTCCTGCTGCAACAGCCGCAGGGCCAGGCGGTCGTTGATGGCCCGGGCGGTGCTGGGTGATGCGGGCATGACGGGAATCCTCCCAGATCGGCGACCCTCCCGGAGCCGTGGCGCCCCTGACGGCGGCCGTAAAATCACCTATCTATCAGGCAGGGTCCCTGATAGTTTACGGCGCAAGCCGGCGGGGGGCGGGGAACTCTCGGGGAGGGACGGGAACATGGGTGACGTGGGATGCGCACGTGGCGAGGTGCGACGCGCCCGGTATGCCGTGGCGGCCGTGTTCGCCGTGCACGGCGCGGTGACGGGTACGTTCGCCACGCGCGTGCCGTGGATCCAGGACCACGCCGCGCTGAGCTCGGGCCAGTTGGGGTTCGCGCTGGCCTTCACGGCGTTCGGCGCCTCGTGCGCGATGCCGCTGGCGGGCCGGATCAGCCACCGGTTCGGCAGCCGTACGGCGCTGCGCGGGCTGCTCACGCTGTGGACGCTGTCACTGGTCCTGCCGTCCCTCGCGCCGAACCTTTACGGCCTGTGCCTGGCGATGTTCGCCTACGGCGCGAGCGCGGGCATGGCCGATGTGGCGATGAACGCGCTCGGTGTCGAGGTCGAACGGCTGCTCGGCAAGTCGATCATGTCCGGGCTGCACGGCATGTGGAGCGCGGGTGCGCTGACCGGCTCTGCGGCCGGGACGCTCGCCGCACACCTCGGCTCGGACGCCCGGCTGCACTTCGCGCTCACCGCTGCCGTGCTCACCGTGCTCGGCCTGGTGGTCTGCGCCTGGGTGCTGGATCTGCAGCCCGCCGAGAACGAGGAGCCGCCGCCGCGGTTCGCGCTGCCGCCGCGCTCGGCGCTGCTGATCGGCACGATCGGCTTCTGCGCGGTGTTCGCGGAGGGCGCGAGCCTGGACTGGTCGGCGGTGTTCCTGCGGGACCGGCTGGACGGCTCGGCCGGTGTGGCGGCGGCCTGCACGACCGGCTTCATGCTGACGATGGCGCTGGCCCGGATCGCCGGGGACACGGTGGTGAACCGGTTCGGCGCGGTCCGCACCGTCCGGGGCGGCGGCATCCTGGCCGTACTGGGCGGTCTGCTGATCGTCGTCGCGGGGCATCCGGCCGTGGCGATGGGCGGGTTCGCGCTGATGGGGCTCGGCATCGCCGTGGTCGTCCCGCTGTGCTTCGCGGCTGCCGGGCACGCCGGGCCGAACCCGAGCCAGGCGATAGCGGGCGTGGCGACGATCACGTACACCTCGGGGCTGATCGCGCCGGGCCTGATCGGCGGGGTGGCCCAGGCGACCAGCCTGGTGGTGTCGTTCTGCGTGGTGACGGTGCTGGCGTGCGGGCTCGCGGTGTTCGCGGGCGTGCTGCGCACGGCCGAGCGCGGCACGCGGAAGGAGATCAGCCCGCAGCCCGCAGCAGTTCCCGGCCCACGGTCCTGAAGGCGTCGGTCCATGGCGTCGGCCGCAGCGTCGTGGCATCCAGCCGGACCAGCACCCGGTAGGTCAGGCCCGTGGTGCCGAGCCGTTCCAGCCAGAGGTGGACGGCGTGGGCGGCATGCCAAGCGACCGCTCAGAACCCCCTTCGGAAGCGTGGGGTGCCAGGCACCCCTGACAATGGTTCGGGAACCCCCTTAGGTACGTAAGAAAGCGAAACCCACCATGGACCTCGGCGTGCGCTGGAAACTGCACGGTGACGGGCGCACGCCCGCGCCCGGAGCGGTGGTACGCCCCGATGAACGGCTGTCCTGGCCCCGCACGGTGGGCCTGGGGGCCCAGCACGTGGTCGCGATGTTCGGCGCTTCCTTCGTGGCGCCCGTGCTGATGGGTCTCGACCCGAACCTGGCCATCATGATGTCGGGCGTGGCCACCGCGATCTTCCTGCTCGCCACCCGCGGTCGTGTTCCGAGCTATCTGGGCTGCTCCCTGTCGTTCGTGGGCGTGGCCGCCGTCATCCGCGCCCAGGGCGGTACGAGCGCCACCGTGACCGGCGCCGTCCTCGTGGTCGGCGCGGTGCTGTTCCTGGTGGGCCTCGCCGTGCAGCGCTTCGGCGCGCGGATCATCCACGCGGCCATGCCGCCGATCGTCACCGGCGCGGTCGTCATGCTGATCGGCTTCAACCTCGCCCCGGTGACCGCCGCCACCTACTGGCCCCAGGACCAGTGGACGGCCCTGCTGGTCATGCTGTTCACCGGACTGGCCGTGGTCTGCCTGCGCGGCTTCTGGTCCCGTGTCGCGATCTTCCTCGGGCTGGTCTTCGGGTACGGCGTCTCCTGGGCCTTCGACCGGATCTTCGGCAAGATCCACTCCATGAGCCCGAGCGGCAAGGTCACCGACCACTGGCGCCTCGACCTCTCCGGCGTCTCCAAGGCCGACTGGATCGGCCTGCCGCACTTCCACGGGCCGTCCTTCCAGTGGTCGGCGGTCCTGGTCGCGCTGCCGGTCGTCATCGCCCTGGTCGCGGAGAACGCGGGGCACGTCAAGGCGGTCGGCGAGATGACCGGCGACCCGCTGGACGACAAGCTCGGTACGGCGATCTCGGCGGACGGCGTCGCCTCCATGCTGTCGACCGCGGCGGGTGGCCCGCCGAACACCACGTACTCCGAGAACATCGGCGTGATGGCCGCGACCCGCGTCTATTCCACCGCCGCCTACTGGGCAGCGGCCGGCTTCGCCCTGCTCTTCGGCGTCTGCCCCAAGTTCGGCGCGGTCGTGGCCGCGATCCCCGGCGGTGTCCTCGGCGGCATCACCGTGATCCTGTACGGCATGATCGGCCTGCTCGGCGCCCAGATCTGGTTGCACGCCAAGGTGGACCTGCGCAACCCGCTGAACCTGGTGCCGGCCGCCGCGGGCATCATCATCGGCGTGGGCAATGTCAGCATGAAGTTCACCAGCACCTTCTCGCTCAGCGGCATCGCCCTCGGCACCCTGGTCGTCATCACCGGCTACCACGCACTGCGCGCCTTCGCCCCGGCCCATCTGAAGAAGCAGGAGCCCCTGCTGGACGAGGGCACCTCCAGCTACGACACTCAGCAGGCTCAGCGCGCCAAGTCGTAGGCGTACGACGGTGTGAACGTCCCGGCCGCGCCCCGGCAGCCGTCGGACTCCCCCGGCAGCTTGACCCACAGATAGGCGTCGATCCGGGCCTCGCCGGTGTCCAGGGTCGGGGCCCGGCCGAGCTTCCGGCCGGCCGGATCGCACCACTGGCCGTCCGGCGGGGCGCCGTTGCCGTTGCGGCTGGTGTCGATCACCGCGCCGAGGCTCGCCGGACCGGCGAGCGCGTCGAGGACCTGACGGTCGTAGACGATCTCGTCGGCCGTGCTGCGGAAGTTGGAGACGTTGCTGAAGACGCCGTCGGCGTCCGCCGCGCCCGCCTGTCGCAGCAGGGCGGCCTGCTCGGCCGGCGGGTGCCAGCCGGAGTGGCCGGCGTCGTAGTAGACGCGGGCCTGCGGATCGGCGGCCTTCAGCACCCGCCCGGCACGGGCCAGCGAGGCGAACCTGGCCGCGCGGTCGGCCTCCGGCAGGCAGTCGGACTGGGCGATCGCGTCCGGTTCCAGGACGATCACCACCTCTCCCGTGCCGAGCCCCTGCGCGAAGGCGTCGATCCAGGTGTCGTAGGCCGCGAGGTCCGGCGCGCCGCCGCGGGAGGCGCCGCCGCAGTCCCGGTCCGGGATCGCGTACGGCACGAGCACCGGGACCCGGCCCCGCTCCGCCGCGTCCGCGGTGACCGCCCGCACCCGGGCGGTGACGCTGTCCGGGTCCGGGTCGGTGAACCACACCGCGGCCGGCCGGCCGGCGATCCGGGCGGCGATGAGGCCGGTGCGCGGATCGCCGGGGTGGGCGCGGACCCAGTCCAGCACCTGGGAGCCGGGGTGGCGGTACAGGAGCGGTGACACGGGGACGGCCCGCTGCCTGCTCCCGGTCGGGGTGGGGGCGGGCGTGCTCGGCGCAGTCGGCGTCGGCGTCCTGGTGGCGGCCCTGCCCGGGGAAGGTGCGGCCGGCCTCGGCATGGGAGCCAGGGTCGGTGTCCGGGCCGCCTCGGCGCGGGCCCGGCCGGCGCCGGGTCCGGGTCCGGAGTCGAGCGCCGATATCACTCCGGTGACCGAACCGACCACGGTCACCACCGACGCCGCCACCACCATCAGCCCGCGCCGCACGGCACGCCTGCGCGCGGCCCGGCGCTCGGCGAGACGCCGGGTACGTAAGCCTGACACCGTGCCATTCCCCCCTCGCATCCGCGGCCCGCCGTCCGTTCCCCCGTTCCGGCGAAGCACCGGGCCGGTCGGCACGCCCGTCGGCCCAGGGCTGGGACCCTTCCCCCATGACGCAGTTGGGACACTTCACCACTCCTGTCGACGCGGTCGTCTCCCGGATGCGCGCCCTGGACGCGGCCCTGCCCGAGCGGGACGGGGTCGCCGTGTTCAACCGCGTCTACCGCTCCGTCACCGAGGAGGTCGACCGGCGCCTGGACGCCAGGGAGTTCCCGGATCCACGGGCGGCGATCGCCCTGGACGTGCGGTTCGCCGAGCGGTATCTGGCGGCGGTCGACGCGGCGGCGGCGGACCGCCGGCCACCCGCCTGCTGGCGCCCGCTGTTCCAGCTCCGCCGCCATCCCGGGGTACGGCCGCTGCAGTTCGCGCTGGCGGGCATCAACGCGCACATCGGGCACGATCTGGCGCTCGCCGTGGTGGACGCCTGTCGTACGCTCGACTGCGAACCATTAGATCTGGAGGACGAGTTCGACCGCGTGGGCGACATCCTCGTCTCGCTGGAGGAGCGTGTCCGCGAGGATCTGATGCCGGGTCCCGACCTGCTCCAGATCGCCGATCCGCTCACCCATCTGCTGGGCTCCTGGAGCCTGGAGCGGGCCCGCGACGCGGCCTGGGCGGCGGCACGGGCCCTGTGGGCGCTGCGCCACTGCGGCGACGTGGCCGAGGAGTTCACCGAACGGCTGGACAGGGCGGTGGGGTTCGCGGGGCGGATGCTGCTCACTCCGCTCACGGAATGATCCCGTCACCTCGGAACTTCCCGGTGGCCGTGGGACGTTGAGCGGCCAGGACCCGATCACAGAGGAGTGGCGGTATGGCGACCCGGCTCGGTCTCGGTCTTCCCCAGATGCGGCAGTACTCGATCGGCAAGGACGTCCCCGAGGTGGCACGCGCCGCGGAGGACATCGGCTACGACAGTCTGTGGGTCTTCGAACGGGCGCTGTTCCCCGAGCCCGCGACCCAGGGTCTGTACGGCGTCGAAGGCCTGCCATGGCCGGACCAGTACCGGAACGTGGCCGACCCACTGGTCACCCTCACCCTGGCGGCCGCCGCCACCGAGCGGGCGGAGCTGGGCTCCAGCGTCCTGGTGGCTCCGCTGCACGGTCCGTTCCAGCTCGCGAAGGCCCTGGCCACGCTGGACTCGGCGAGCGGCGGGCGGGTGCTCGCGGGCCTCGGCACCGGCTGGTCCCTGGACGAGTACGCGGCCTCGGGCGTCCGGCCCTTCGAGGAGCGCGGCGCGGTCCTGGACGAGATCATCGAGGTGCGCCGGAAGGTGTGGGGCCCGGATCCGGTCGTCCATGACGGAAGCCTCACCCGGATCGCCTCCGCCGTGGTCGGGCCCAAGCCCGCGCGGCCGATCCCGATTCTGCTGGCCGCGGGCAGCCGGCGGGCCTTCCGGCGGCTCGTCGACCACGCCGACGGCTGGCTGCCGGTGGGCATGGGCGCCGAGCAGGTCGCCGCCCAGTGGCGGCAGTTGCGGGAGCTGGCCGAGGAGCGGGGCCGTACGCGGCCGATCCGGACGGTGCTGCGGGTGAACACCAGCCGCCAGGCGAAGCCGTACGAGGGCCCGGACCGCCGGCCCTTCCAGGGCGATGTCGACCAGATCGTGGCGGACCTCGTGGACTACGCCCGCATCGGCCTGGACGAGATCCTCATCGACCTGCAGGGCACCGCCCGGGACGCACGCGAACTGACGGACGTCGCCGCGGAGGTGTTTGAAAAGGCGCGGGCGGCCGGAGTCTGAGTCCGGCGGCCCGCGCCTTGGTCCTTGCTCGCTCGTCCGGTCAGTCCTCGGGCAGCTCCACGGGGGCGATCTCGTCGTACAGGTCACCCGGGCCGGGGTTGGCCGGGTCGGTCTGGCCACCGAAGTGGTGCATGACGCCCCAGACCGCGTTCAGCGCGGTCTGGACGGCGCCCTCGGCCCAGCCGGCCGTCCAGGAGATGTCGTCGCCGGCGAGGAAGATGCCCCGCTTGTCCTCGGGCAGCCGGTCCTGCATGAAGTGGGTGAACAGGCGCCGCTGGTAGCGGTAGTGGCCTGGCAGGTTGGCCTTGAACGCGCCCATGAAGTAGGGCTCGTTCTCCCAGGAGACCGTCACCGGGTTGCCGATGATGTGCTTGCGGATGTCGACCTTCGGGTAGATCTCGCCGAGCGACTTCAGCATGACCTCCATCCGCTCGTTCGCGGACAGCGGCAGCCACTTCAGGCTGTCGTCGCACCAGGTGTAGGACAGGCAGATCACGGCGGGCTTGTCCGGACCGTCGTCCAGCAGGTAGGTGCCGCGGGTCATGCGGTCGGTGAGCGTCATCGACATGACGTCCCGGCCGGTCTCCTCGTCCTTGTCCAGCCAGAAGGGCCGGTCGACCGGGACGAAGAGCTTGGAGGACTCCATGTAGTGGGTGCGCTCGATCGCGGTCCAGTGGTCGATCGGGAACAGCGAGTCGTCGCAGGCGATCTTGGACAGCAGCATCCAGGACTGGGCGGTGAAGATGGCCGCCTTGTAGGTGCGGATGTCGCCGTTCGCGTCGGTCACGGTGATCTGGTTGCCCGCGGTGCGGTGCAGCCGGGTCACGGCCGGGCGGGGCTCGCCGTCCATGTGCAGGGACTTCAGCGAGGTGCCGTAGGGCCAGTGGACGATCTTCTCCGGCTCGCGCTCCCACAGGCGCAGCGGCAGCTGCTGGGAGCCGCCGACGATGCCGCGGTGGTGGTCGTCGGCCTCGGTGTAGACGACGCGGAGGATCTCCAGGATGGAGTTCGGGAAGTCGGTGTCCCAGCCGCCGGTGCCGAAGCCGACCTGGCCGAAGATCTCGCGGTGCCGGAAGGACTTGAAGGCCTCGGAGTCGCAGAGGAAGCCGTAGAAGGTCTGGTTGTCGAGCTTCTCGACCAGCTGGGCCCAGATCTCGCGGATGCGCGGGACGTCCCGCTCGCGCATGGCGCGGTTCATGTCGGAGAAGTCGGCACCGTCTTCGAGGCACTTGTTCCAGGCCTCGGCGACGTCCCGGTAGACCTGGGGCAGGTCGTCGATGGTCTCGGCGTAGTGCGACTCGCCCTTGAGGTCCACGACGGTCGAGGGGGTGGCCTCGGCCAGCGGGTTCGGGAAGGGACGGGTCTCCAGGCCCACCATGTCGATGTAGTGCTGCAGGGCGGTGGAGGACGGCGGGAAGCGCATCGCGCCCATCTCGGCGGTCAGCGTCTCGTCGCAGCCCTCGAAGCCGACCGTGCGCAGCCGGCCGCCGATCTGGTCGGCCTCGTAGACGACGGGCTTGAGGCCCATCTTCATCAGCTCGTACGCGGCCACGATGCCGGACAGGCCACCGCCGATGACCGCGACCTCGGTGCCGTGCTCGGTCGCGGGTATCTGCCCGAGGCCCGCCGGGTGGGCGAGGAAGTCGTCGTAGGCGTAGGGGAAGTCCGGGCCGAACATGGTGATCGGCGGCTGCTGCTCGTCGTTGTGCTCGACGGCGTTGGGCACCGTGGACGTCATGGGGTACGGGACTCCTTGCGCGGGGGCGAAACGGGGAGGGAGGACTCGGGGGGGGTCAGACCAGGGACCCGTACAGACCGGGGCGGCGGTCCTTCAGGTACGGGTTGGCCTCGCGGGACGCGGCCAGGAAGGCGGGGTCGACATCGGCGATCACCAGCTCCTCGCCGCGGCCGGCGCGGGTGCGGGCGATGCCGTCGGGCCCGGCGAGGGCGGAGAGTCCGAAGAACTCGAACTCGCCCTCGTGGCCGACCCGGTTGACGTACGCGACGTACATCTGGTTCTCCCAGGCACGCACCGGCACCATGGCCTCGGCGACGAACTGGAACGGGTGCATGTTCGCCGTCGGCACCACGAGCAGGTCGGTGCCGGCCAGGGCGTGGGCGCGCGCGTTCTCCGGGAACTCGACGTCGTAGCAGATCATGAGGCCGACGGTCAGTCCGCCCAGCCGGGCCTGGACGAGCGACTGCTCCCCCGGGGTGAAGTGCTCACGCTCGGCACAGCCGAAGAGGTGGGTCTTGCGGTAGTTCGCGAGGCGGGTGCCGTCGGCGGAGATCAGCTGGGCGGAGTTGTAGACGGTCTCGCCGTCGCGCTCCGGGTAGCCGTAGACGATCGCGATGCCGTGCCGGGCGGCCGTCTCCGCGATCGCGTCGGCGGAGTCGCCGTCGGCGGGCTCGGCGAGGCGGCCGATGTCGTCGCCGATGGCGTACCCGGTCAGGAACATCTCCGGTGCGGCGATCAGCGCGGCGCCCGCGGCGGCGGCACGGCCCGCGGCCTCGTCGAGGACCTTGAGGTTCTCGACGATCGAGCCGGGGCGGCCGGAGCTCTGGAGCAGGGCGGTGCGCATGCGGGGTCCTCACCGGAAAGCGGGTTCTTGGGGCCGGAGTGGCGGCCCGGGAAGGTTTTTCGGGGCCATGAAGAAGGTACGGTCGGCGCGCTCGGCCGGACAAGAAGGAGCCGTTGCGCGCCTGTGCGCGGATCGTTGCGTGGAAGGAGGGTCTGTCGGCGATTCGTTGCGCGCCCGGGGGGCCGTATCCCGTCCTTCCCGAGGCGCAGGTCACGGCCGGGGTTCCCCGCCGGACGGCGGAGATGGGGTCCCGCCTGCGGGGCGATGTGCGGCCGGGCCGTCGCCGGGAGAGTGGTGATCGTTCAGTTCACGCGCTTGACCTGCGGAAAGGACCGTCATGAAGCGTCGTACGAAGATCGCCGCCGTCACCCTCACCACCGCCCTGCTGATCACCGCCGGCACGGCCGGGGCGGCACTGGCCTCGGTCGGCGGGACGCACCCCCCTCAGCGGGAGGCCGCCTCCCTGACCGGTACGGCCAAGCTGTACCGGTCGGCCGGGGACGACATCACCTTCAGCTTCGACGCGCATCTGGCGCCGAAGAACAACATGAACCCGCTCAAGGCCACGGGCACCTTCGAGTTCAGCCACTACCTGCACGGTCAGGGGGCCTGGGCCAAGGCCAAGGTCGACTGCCTGGTCACCGGCGGCCCGGTCGCCGTCGTCTCCGGTGTGATCACCGCGTCCGACCTGCCGGGGGCGAAGGGCAAGCGGGTCGGCGTCACGGTCCACGACCTCGGCCGGCACGACCGGCTGGGCTACAGCTGGGCGGGGGTAGGCAGCCCCAGGGACACCAAGGATCTGCCGCCGTGTGTGTCGTCCGCCCCGTTCGAGAAGGTGAAGCAGGGCACGGGTGACTTCAAGGTCGTGCCCTGGCAGCCGAAGCTCTAGATCTCCCGCAGACGCTGCACGATCTCCCGCAGCAGCCCCGGGTCGGCGGCCGGGCCGCCGGCCGGGAGGCGGCGCGGCTCGTCGATGCGGATCAGGCTCGCCTCGGCCAGATCGCCGAGCAGGACCCGCAGCACGGTCAGGGGCAGATCGGCGTCCGCGGCCAGCTCCACGACGGGACGCGGGCCGCGCCGGATCAGTTCGAGCAGGGCGGCCCGGGCGTGGTCGACGTCCGGCCCCGGCGCGTCGGTGTCCAGCGCGGTCACCCGGGACATCAGGTCGATGGCGTGCGCGCCCGAGGGCCGGGTGCGGCCACGGGTCACCGTGTAGGGGCGCACCATCGGCCCGGTCTCGTCCTCGTACCAGTGCTCGTCGCTCACGTGCGGGATCAGCTGGGGTTGCGCGTGGCCGCGTCCAGGTGGCGGCCGAGGCGACGGACCAGCAGGGCCATCTCGTGAGCGAGCTGGCCGACGTCGGTGCGGGCCTCGCTGAGCACGGCGAGCCGGCTGCCGTGTCCGGCCGGGGTGATGAAGAGGTAGGCGTCGTCGAGCATCACCATGGTCTGCCGCACCCCGCCCGCGGCGAACCGCTCCCCCGCCGAGCGGGCGAGGCCGTGGAAGCCGGAGCAGACGGCGGCCAGATGCTCGATGTCCCGCCGGCGCATCCCCTCCGAGCTGCTGAGGGGGAGGCCGTCGGCAGTCAGCAGGACGGCCTGACGGACGTGGTCGGTGCGCGCCACGAGGTCGTCCAGCAGCCATCCGAGATCCGTGCCGGGCGCTCCGCCGGGCACGGCGGGTTGCTCGGGCCTCTGTTCGTCACCGGGCATCGTCGGTGTCCGTCCCTTCGTGGGTGTCGTTGAGGGGAAGGTTCGCATGGTCGGGTGCGGATGCGTGGTCGGGTGCGGGTGCGCGGTGGCTGGCCGCGCCGTTCCCCGCGCCCCTGGGGGGTTGCGGTGCCGTCGGCTCCGCGGCACCGGAACTCCGGGCCACCTCGCCGGTTGCCGGCAGGCCCCTGCGGCCGCGGTCCAGCCCGCGCTGGAAGGCGCCGAAGATCGCCCGCATCTCCTCGGCGTCGGCTTCCGGTGCCCTCGCCGTTCTGTCCTCCGCCGGCGGCTCCTCCCGCAGCTCCGGCACGAGGGACGCCTGCCGGATCCGGGTGGGCAGAGCGGGCTCGGCCGCCGGTTCCGGCGCGGGCACGGGCGTGAGCCGGGTGGGTGCCGGTGGCTCCGCCACGGGTGAGCTCTGCTGCTCGGCCCGTGCTGCGGATCGCCTTCTGGAGGGCAGCTCGTGCACCTCTGCCCCCACCACCGGCTCCACCTCCGCCAGCACCCCCTCCGGCAGCAGCACCACCGCCGTCGTCCCGCCGTACGGCGAATCGCGCAGGGTGACCTCGATGCCGTGCCGGGCGGCGAGGCGGCCGACGACGTAGAGGCCGAGCCGGTCGTGGCGGGTGGGGTCGAAGGCGTCCGGGTCGGTGAGGGTGCGGTGGGCGTGCGCGCGGGCGTCGGCGTCGAGGCCGAGCCCCCGGTCGTCGATCTCCAGCACGAACCCGCTGCCGACCCGTCCGGTGCGCAGCGTGACCTGGGTGTGCGGCGGCGAGAACACCGTGGCGTTCTCCAGCAGTTCGGCGATCAGGTGCACCACGTCGGCGACCGCGTCCGCCGCGACGCCGGCCTCCTGCATGGGAGGAACCACCACGCGCGCATAGTCCTCGATCTCGCCGACGGCCGAGGCGACGACGTCCGCGACGGGTACGGGCCGGCGCCAGCGCCGGCCGGGCGTGGCGCCGGAGAGGATGATCAGGCTCTCCGCGTGCCGGCGCATGCGTGTGGTCAGGTGGTCGATGCGGAACAGCTCGCGGAGCACGTCGGGGTCGTCCGTGCGCCGTTCCAGGGTGTCGACGAGCTTCAGCTGCCGGTGGACGAGGGCCTGGTTGCGGCGGGCGATGTTGAGCAGCACCGCGAACAGGCCGCGGCGCAGGGTCGCCTGCTTGACGGCGGCCTCGACGGCGGCGAGTCGCGCGGTGTTGAAGGACCGGCCGACCTGGCCGATCTCGTCGTCCCGCACCTCGCCGGTGGCCAGCGGCGGTGCCTCCGCCACCGCGTCCACCTCCTCACCCGCACTCAACCGGCGCATGACATCGGGAAGTTGTTCCCTCGTCAGGACGTCGGCCGCGTCCCGCAGGGTCTCCAGGCGCCGTGAGATGCGCCGGGCCCCGCGCACGGCGAACCACAGGGAAAGCCCGACGGCCCCGAGTCCGACCACGCCGACGACGGCCGCCTTGGTCAGCTCCCGGTAGGCGAAGGCCCGACCGCGTGCGGCGGAGTTCTCGGCGGACTGCGTGCACAGTTGCATGTACCGCTTGACGGCCCGGTCGGTGGTGGACCGCCAGGTGTCCGCGGCGACGGCCTTCCCGGCGCCGGCGGCCCCGGCCCGCAGCAGCGCGTCCTCGCCGCGCGCCAGCGAGCCGTACAGGTCCCCCCGCTGGAACTGCTCGAACAGCGCACGCGAGTCGCCGGGCAGGTCCGGTACGTACGTCCGCTGGAAGACGCGCCGGTCCTCGATGGTCTCGGTCAGGCTGTCGTACTGCCGGTCGGTCAGTGTGCCGGCCGCCCGCGCCCCGGCGACCAGTGCGTCCTCCCGCGAGACGAACTCCCGTACCCGTACCAGCTCGATGACGACCTGCGCCTCACGGGCGAGTTGTCCGGCCTGCAGGGCGGTGAGGGTGGACTGCACGTCGAAACCGGGCTCGACGAGCGCGCTGTACCGGTCCACGGCCCGGTCCCAGGTGATGTGCCGGGACAGCACCTGTGCGCGCAGGTCGTCCAGCTTCCCGGTGGCGGTGACCATGGCGTCCAGCGCCTGTCGCTGCCGTGCCGTGAGCCGGCTGCGGTCACCGCCCCGGACCGCCTGCCGCATGGCGTCGACGGCCCGGTCGGTACGGCGCTGCTGCCCGAGCAGGTCGCCGGCGGCGGCCGTGTCGAGACGGGCCCCCAGGTAGGCGGCGGACATCCGGCGCTCGATCTGGATCTGCCCGATCGCGGTGTCCACGGGGGTGCCGAAGTCCTCGTACACCCCCTGAAGCCGGATCAGCGCGCGTGTTTCGCCGGTGACGGACCACATGGCGAAGCTCCACAGCCCCATCAGCGCGACGGCCGGGGCGAGCGCGAGCGCCACGATCCGCGCACGGACGGTGGTGGGACGGCCGAGGGGCCAGCGCATGGAGTACCTGCCGCTGTTACCAGTCAGTACAAAGTTCGGCACAACCTACGGGACGATCACCCGAACCGCAATGGTGACCTGCGGTAACCCCGGGTCACAGCCGGGTCACGGCGAAGGTGGTCACCACCGCCGCGTGGTCGGAGGGCCAGTCGTTGTCCGCGACGTCCGGCCAGGGCCGCGGGCTGCCGGTGACGAGGGTCCGCGCCTCCCGGACGGTCAGACCCCGGTGCAGGACGTAGTCGATCCGGTCCTGCGGTTCGGGCCGCCCGCTGCCGTCCTCGTGCACCGGGTGGATCGGCGACCAGGTGTGGCCGGGCTCGGCGACGGGATCCGGGTGGGCCTCGCGGTAGGAGTCGGCGAAGCCCGCGTCCTCGGCGGCCTTCGTCACCGGCCAGGCGACCTCCGGCCGATCCAGGTGCGAGGGGCAGTTGAAGTCGCCGAGGAGGACGACCGGGACGCCCTGCGCGGAGGACTCGTCGATGCGGCCCAGCGCGTCCCGCATCTGGGCGAGCCGCACCTCCTCGTGGGCGATCAGCTCCGCCGCCGGCAGCCCGTCGAAGGCGGACTCGTGGGGGCCGTACGGCGTGCAGTGCAGATGCGCGGTCCACACGTCGACCTCGCGGCCGGGCGCGAGGGCGATGCGGACGCCCGCGGCGCCGTAGAAGCCGACGTCCGGGTCGCCGAGGGGGGCGGTGATCGGGTGGCGGCTGATGACACCGAGGTTCTCGCCGGCCCGGTGGTGGTGCCAGCCGAGTGCCTCGGCCAGCTCCTGGGCGGCGGTTCCGCCCGTCTCCTGCAGCCCGACGACGTCGGCGCCGCTGTCGATGATGGCCTTGAGCTGCTTGGCGCGATGGTCGTCGACCTCGCTGCCGCCCAGCCACAGGTTCCAGCTCATCACCCGCAGCTCGGGGGCGGCCATCCCCCGCAGTTCCTCGACCGTGACCGTGGCGAGGCTCTCCCGTACGGTCCGCCCGGGCGCCGCGCCGATCGGCGCGAGGGACGGCACGGCGAGTACGGCACAGCCGGCGGCCTCGGCCGAGGCCACGCCGGTCGCGGTGTCCTCGACGGCCACGCAGCCGGCGGGGTCGGCGCCGAGGGCGCGGCAGGCGGCGAGGTACGGGTCGGGGGCGGGCTTGGTGCGGGCGGTGTCGTCGACGGTGACGGAGACCGCGAACCGCTCGGCGCCGAGGGCGTCGAGGACGACGTCGGCGACCGCGCGCGGGGACGCGGTGACCAGGGCGACCGGTACGCCGGCGGCGGCCAGCGCGTCCAGCAGGCCGAGGGCGCCGGGCCGGGGGACGACCCCGGTGCGGACACGTTCGGCGAACTCGTGGTGCAGGCGGGCCGAGAGGTCGGCGGGCTGCCCGCCGGTGGCCGCGGCGAGCCAGGCGGCGGTGTGCTCGACCGGGCGGCCGAGCACATCCGGCTGGTCGGCCTCGGTCAGCGGGCGCCCGGCGACCTGCTCGACCGCCTCCCACCAGAGCCGCTCGGTGTCGACGAGCGTGCCGTCCATGTCGAACAGGACCGCCTGAAGGGCGGTGTGGGGGGTCACGGAGTCGTTCCTCACTTCTGGGTACGTTCGGCCACGAGCACCGGCCGCTGAGGCAGTGACACGGCCACGGCGGTTCCGGCCCCGAGCCCGGTGGCCTCGTGCGCGGGCAGGTCGGCCTTGACCTCCGTGCCGTCGGCGAGCCGTACGGTGACCCGGACGACCGCGCCGAGGAAGGCGGTGGCGACGACCCGGGCGCTGCCCTGCTCGTCCGGGCGCACCTGTACGGCCTCGGGCCGCACCAGCACGTCCACCGCACCGTCGGACACCTCGCCGTCGGCCGGCAGCCGCTGCCCGAGCACCGCGGCCGTGCCGTCCGTCAGCTCGCCCGGGATCCGGCTCATGGTGCCGACGAACTCGGCGACGAAGGCGGTGGCGGGGCGGCCGTAGAGCTCAGCGGGCTCGGCGCACTGTTCGAGCCGGCCGGCGCGCATCACGGCGACCCGGTCGGCGACCGAGAGGGCCTCCTCCTGGTCGTGGGTGACGAAGAGGGTGGTGATGCCGAGTTCCTGCTGAAGCCGGCGGATCTCCTCGCGCAGGGTGAGCCGTACCTTCGCGTCCAGTGCGGACAGCGGCTCGTCGAGCAGGAGCACGCGCGGGCGCAGGGCCAGGGCGCGGGCCAGCGCGATGCGCTGCTGCTGGCCTCCGGAGAGCTGGTGCGGGTAGCGCTCTCCCTTGTCACCGAGGCCGACCAGCTCCAGCAACTCGGTGGCGCGGGCACGCCGTTCGGCGGTACGGACGCCGCGCATGCGCAGCCCGAAGGCGACGTTGTCCACGGCGTTCAGATGCGGGAAGAGGCTGTACGACTGGAAGACCATGCCGGCGTCGCGGCGGTGGGCCGGGACGAGTGTGACGTCCTGGCCGTCCACCAGTACGGCGCCGGAGTCGGGGTGTTCGAATCCGGCCAGCATGCGCAGTGCGGTGGTCTTGCCGCAGCCGGACGGGCCGAGGAGAGCCAGGAACTCTCCCGGGCGGACGGTGAGGTCGAGTCCGTCGAGGGCGACGGTGGCCCCGAACTCGCGGCGCAGGCCGCGGAATTCGACGGTGGCGGCCTTGTCGAGCGTCTCGGGCAGGGTGGCGGTCATGTGTGTCATCCCCGGGAGGAAGCGGTTCGGTTGCGGCCGCCGGCACCGGCGAGCGCGAGGAGCAGGGCCCAGGTGACGAGCAGGCTGAGCACGGACACGGCGACGGACATCTGGGCCTGGGAGCCGCCGACTTCATAGATCCATACGGCGAAGGGCCGGAAGCCGAGCAGGCTGGCGACGGTGAACTCGCCGAGCACCAGGGCGAGGGTGAGGAAGGCCGCGTTCAGCAGGGCCCCGCGCAGGTTGGGCAGGACGGCCCGGACCAGGGCCTGGGGCCAGGAGGCGCCGCAGCTGCGGGCCGCCTCGACGAGGGTGCGTACGTCGATGGCGCGCAGGCCTGCGTCCAGGGCGCGGTAGACGAAGGGCAGGGCCATCACGACGTAGGCGAGGACGAGGACGACGGGGAAGCTGTCGTTCTGGATCACCACGAAGGTCTCGAACAGCGGGGTCCGGGACAAATACTCCGGGCCCCACTTCAGCACGGTGGCTATCCCGGCGACGAACGCGATGGGCGGCACCACCAGCGGCAGCGAGCACACCACCTCCACCACCGGCCGCAGCCGAGGTGCGCCGAGCCGCAGGGCGACCATGGCGGGCACCATCAGCAGCAGGACGACGACGATGGTGGCCACGGCCAGCTCCAGCGAGAGCAGCAGGCTGGAGACGAAGCCGTCGGTGGAGAGGATCTTGGTGTAGGCGTCGAAGGTGACGCCCTGGCCGGGCACGTCCACCGTGAAGATCACGGAGGCGGCGAGCGGCACCAGGAAGTACACGGCGGCGAGGCCGAGGACGACCCATCGCCACGGGGTCAGGCGTCGAGCCATCGGGCACTCCGTCGCTGAAGGGGCAGGTACACGGCCATCACCAGGCCCGCCACCAGCACCATGTCGAGGCTCAGGGCGAGGGCGACGTTCTCCTGGCCGACCAGCACGTTGCCGGACAGGGCGTCGGCGATCTGCAGGGTCACCAGCGGGACCGCGCTGCCGACCATGGCGGCGGCGGTGGCGTAGGCGGCGAAGGCGCTGCCGAAGAGCAGGACGAGACCGCCGAGCAGCGAGGGCGCGAGCACGGGCAGGGCCACGTGCCGCCAGTACTGCACGCCGGTGGCGCCGTTGTTCAGCGCGGCCTCCCGCCACTGGGCGCGCAGCCCGTCCAGCGCGGGGGTGATGGTGAGGACCATGAGCGGGATGAGGAAGTACAGGTAGACGAGGACCAGGCCCCAGAAGCTGTAGAGGTCCCAGCTGCTGTCCTTCAGACCGAGGTGCACGGTCAGCACGCCCGCGTTGCCGAGGGTGGCGACGAAGGCGAAGGCCAGCGGGACCCCGCCGAAGTTGGCGAGCACGCCGGAGGCGGTCAGCACGGCCTCGCGCAGCCAGCGGGAGCGGGAGCCGACCACGGCCTGGGCGAGCGGCAGCCCGAGCAGGGCGCCGAGCGCGGCCGAGATCGCCGACAGTTTGACGCTGCCGAGCAGGGCCGTGAGGTACGGGCCCTGCAGCGAGGCCGTCAGGTTGGCGCCGGTGTAGGAGGTGGCGCCCGTGGTGGCGTCCTTCACCGTGAAGGCGCCGTTCAGGATGGCGGCGGCCGGCAGTCCGAAGGCGACGGCCGTGAACACCAGCAGCGGGAGCACGGCGAGCCAGCCGGGGGCGCGGCGCCGTCGCTTCGCCGAAGCGACGGGCGCCACGTCCGCGCGCGGGAGGGCGGCGGTCATCCGGAGACGGCCTTCCCCCAGCCCTGGGCGATGACCGTCTTGGCCTTGCTCTGCTGGGTCTCGGTCGGGAAGGACGGCGTGCCGGTGACCTTGGGGAGCTTGGCGGCGGCGGCCCTGTCGAGCGTGCCGGCCTTCTCCATGGCGGTCATCAGGGCCGGGCGGGCATAGCCCTCGAGCCACAGGTTCTGGCCCTCGGTGCTGTACAGGTACTCCTGCCACAGGCGGGCGGCGGCCGGATGCGGGGCGTCCTTGTTGATGGCCTGGGAGTAGTACTGGGCGTACTGGCCGTCGCCGGGGATGACGACCTTCCAGTCGAGACCCTTGGACTTGAACTCGTCGGCGTATCCGGCGTTCAGGTAGTCCCAGTCGATGGAGATGGGCGTCTCGCCCTTCTCGACGGTGGCCGGGGTGGACTCGACGGGCGTGTAGTTGCCGTTCTTCTTCAGCTCGGCGAAGAAGTCCAGGCCGGGCTGGATGTTGTCGAAGGAGCCCCCGTCGGCGAGGGCCGCCGCGTAGACACCGCCGAAGGCCGAACCGGACTTGGTGGGGTTGCCGTTGAGGGCGACCTGGCCCTTGTACCGGGGCTTGAGCAGGTCCTTGAAGCTGGTCGGGCACTGCTTGACGCGCTTGGCGTCGCAGCCGATGGAGACATAGCCGCCGTAGTCGTTGTACCAGCGGGCCTGCGGGTCCTTCTGGGCCTCGGGGATGTCGGCGAAGGAGGTCACCCTGTAGGGCGCGAGGAGGCCCTGCTGGGCGGCGCTCAGCGCGAACGAGCTCCCCAGGTCGAGGACGTCGGGCGCGCGGTCCTGGCCCTTCCTGGAGGTGACGGCGTTGATCTCGTCCTGGCTGGTGCCGTCCGGGCTCTCGTCGTCGATCTTGATGCCGTACTTCTTGTGGAAGCCGTCGATGAGGGCGCCGTAGTTCGCCCAGTCACGGGGCACCGCGATGATGTGCAGCGCACCCTCCTTCTTGGCCGCCTTGACCAGGGCGTCCATGCCGCCGAAGTCGGCGGCGGAGGCGGCGGAGGCGGCGCTCTTGCCGTCCTTGGTGGTGGTCGACGCGTTGTCGGGGGCGGCGCCGCAGGCGCTCAGCGCGAGTGCGGCGACGACGGCGATGCAGCCGCCGAGCACGGCGTTTCTCGGCAGGGACACGGTCACGGTCTCTCCAGGGGACGCAGGAGGAGGGTGGAGAACTTGTCTGAACAAGTTGCGTCACAGTACGCCCGCTCACGGTGTCCTGTCCGTAAACGTGAGCGAAACTCTGGGCCCTGCTCGGCTGCACATTCCAGACCGCTGCAGATCACGCTCAGGTCTCGATTAGGCTGGTCACGCTGTGCACAGCGACCTGAGCAGAGGGGAAGCATGACGGCGCGACACGAGGAGATCGCCGATGAGCTGCGGCGGGCGATCGACCGCGAGCAGTACACGGTCGGCAGCCGCCTGCCCTCGGAGTCGGAACTCGCGACGCACTACGGCGTCTCACGCGGCACGGTCCGCCAGGCCGTCGCGGCCCTGACCGCCGAGGGCCTGATCGGCTCCCGGCAGGGCGCCCGGCGCGTCGTGCTCGCCAGCCGCCGCAGCCAGAGCTTCGGGGAACTGCGCAGCTTCGCCCAGTGGGCCCGCGCGATGGGCCGCGAGGCCACGGGCCACGTGGTGACGCAGGAATACCGCCCGGCCACGCCCGAGGACGCCGTACGTCTCCAACTGGCCACGGGCACACCGGTGTTGCACGTACTCCGGGTACGCGGCCTGGACGGCGAGCCGGTACTGCTGGAGCGCACGGTGTACGCCGACTGGATCTCCCCCGCGGTCGAGTCGATCGAGCGGGAGTGTCCCTCGGTCACGCAGCGGCTGTACGACGACACCGGTCTGGTTTTCGCCTACGGGGAGCATGTGATCGATGCCGTGGCGGCGGGCGCGCAGGACGCAGAGCTGCTGGGGGTCCGCCGGACGAGTCCGCTGCTGCGGGTGCGGCGCGTGACGACGACGAGGGAAGGGCGGCCGGTGGAGTGGTCGGACGACCGGTACCGGTCGGATGCGGTGAGTTTCAGCGTGCGCAACTCGATCGGAAACAACGCGCTGGCGCGCAAGACGGCTGAATAGGGCTCGGGGCGCCTTGCCGTCTGCCGGCTGCGGGTGCGCCGTGGTTTCTCGCGCGGTTCCCCGCGCCCCTTCCGGCACGTGCGACTGCAGCATGCCCAGGGGCGCGGGGAACTGCGCGACCAGCCACACCCAACCCGCACCCGGCAACGGCGAAGGCGCCCCGAGCCGGAAGCCGCCTACCCCGGCGCCCCGGAGGAAAAGCGCCGCAGCAACGGCGACAGCACCAGCACCGACTTGGTCCGCTCCACGAACGGCTCACCGGCGATACGCTCCAGGACCCGCTCGAAGTGACGCATGTCCGACGCGAAGACCTGGGCGATCGCGTCCGCCTCGCCGGTGACCGTCGACGCGGCCACCACCTCCTGGTAGCGCTCCAGACCCCGCTGGATGGTCTCCGGGGAGGTGTTGCGGCGGCAGTAGATCTCGATGTACCCCTCGGTCTCCCAGCCGAGCGCCGCCGGATCCACCCGCACGGTGAATCCTGTGATCGCTCCGGTGGCCCGCAGCCGGTCCACGCGCCGCTTCACGGCGGGCGCGGACAGGCCGACCATCTGCCCGATGTCCGCGTAGGAGCGGCGGGCGTCCTCGGCGAGGGCGTGCACGATGCGTTCGTCGAGATCGTTCAGCACAGGGGGTGGTTCACTTCTTCGGTTCGGTCACTTCTCTGCCGTCACCGCGAGACCCTCACCGGTCGCGAGACGGGAACGGCGATAGCCGTACACGAAGTAGAACACGAGCCCGACGGCCATCCAGACACCGAACACGATCCAGGTGACGGCCGACAGGCTGCCCATCATCCAGACGCAGAAGGCGAAGCCCAGCGCGGGCAGCACCGGCGACAGCGGGACGCGGAAGGTGCGCTTCATCGTCGGGCGGGTCCGGCGCAGCACGACGACGGCCACGTTGACGAGGCCGAAGGCGAACAGCGTGCCGATGCTGGTGGCGTCCGCCAGCTGGCCCAGCGGGATCGCGGCGGCGAGCACACCGCAGAACACCGACACGATGACCGTGTTGGCGCGCGGGGCACCGGTCTTCGGGTGCACCTTGGCGAAGATCTTGGGCACCAGGCCGTCGCGGGACATGGCGAACAGGATGCGGGTCTGGCCGTAGAGCACAGTCAGGACGACGCTCGCGATGGCGATGACGGCGCAGAAGGCCAGCAGGGTGGCCCAGAAGCTCTGACCGGTCACGTCCTTCATGATCTGGGCGAGCGCGGCCTCGGAGTCGTTGAACTGCCGCCACGGCTTGGCGCCGACGGCGACGGCCGCCACCAGCACGTACAGGGCGGTGACGATGACCAGCGACAGCATGATCGCGCGGGGCAGGTCACGCTGGGCGTTCTTGGCCTCCTCACCGGCGGTGGAGGCGGCGTCGAAACCGATGTACGAGAAGAACAGCGTGCCGGCGGCGCCGCTGACGCCCGCCATGCCGAGCGGCATGAAGTGCGAGTAGTTGCCGGACTTGAAGCCCATGAAGCCGATCGCGCAGAACAGGACCAGCGCGGCGATCTTGACGCACACCATGATGGTGTTGGCCCGCGCGGACTCCTTGGCGCCGCCGAGCAGGAAGGCCATCGCGAGAAGCACGACGATCAGGGCCGGCAGGTTGAAGATGCCGCCGTCGCCGGGCGGCGCCGACAGGGCCGTCGGGATGGTCACGCCTATGGTGCCGTCCAGCAGCTCGTTGAGGTACTCGCCCCAGCCGACGGCCACGGCGGCGACCGAGACGCCGTACTCCAGCAGCAGACACCAGCCGCAGACCCAGGCGATGAGTTCGCCCATGGTTGCGTACGCGTACGAGTACGAGGAGCCGGAGACCGGGATGGTGCCGGCCAGCTCGGCGTAGGACAGGGCCGAGAACAGCGCGGTCAGTCCGGCGATCACGAAGGAGAGGGTGACGGCCGGGCCCGCCTTCGGCACGGCGTTGCCGAGGACGACGAAGATGCCGGTGCCGAGCGTGGCACCGATGCTGATCATGGTCAGCTGCCACAGTCCGAGGGAGCGCCGAAGCGATCCTCCCTCGCCGTGGCCGCCCTCCGCGACCAGGCGTTCCACGGGCTTGCGCCGCATGAGGCGCGCGGCGACACCCGGGGACGCGGGGGCGGTCGCTGTGCGGTCGTGCGGGGGTGCGCCTTGGTCGAGCACGCGCTGGCTCCTTAAATCCTGCGGTCATTGCGGGCGGGGACCGGTGGCAGCCCTGCGAGGGCGGAAACTCACCGAGCGGGGTCCCCGCCACACCACGTACAGACGAGCACCCTATGAGGCGGGCCTTCACGGGCGTAATGCAGCAACCTTGCGCGTCCCCGGATGATCATTGCGTTCATCGGACCGGAATGACAAATCGTTGCGCGCAGGCTGTCGACCGTTGCACAGCAGCCTCACGGCCACCCTCTGCCCACCCTGCCGGCCTCCGCATACGCCGACGGCCCCCGCCCTTCCCGGTGGGGGTAGGACGGGGGCCGTGCGGGGCGCGGAAGGGTCAGCTCCAGCTGGCGTGCAGCGGCTTGCCCTCGGCGTAGCCGGCCGCGCTCTGGATGCCGACTATGGCCTTCTCAGCGAATTCCTCCAGAGAGCCGGCACCGGCGTAGGTGCAGGAGGAGCGGACACCCGCGATGATCGAGTCGATCAGGTCCTCGACACCCGGACGGTCCGGGTCGAGGAACATGCGGGACGTGGAGATGCCCTCCTCGAACAGCGCCTTGCGGGCGCGGTCGTACGCGGACTCGTCGGACGTGCGGTTGGCCACGGCGCGCGCGGAGGCCATGCCGAACGACTCCTTGTACGCACGGCCGTTGGCGTCGTGCTGGAGGTCGCCCGGCGACTCGTACGTGCCCGCGAACCAGGAGCCGACCATCACGTTCGACGCGCCGGCCGCGAGCGCCATGGCCACGTCGCGTGGGTGGCGGACACCGCCGTCGGCCCACACGTGCTTGCCGTACTTCTTCGCCTCGGCGGCGCACTCCAGGACCGCGGAGAACTGCGGCCGGCCCACGCCGGTCATCATGCGGGTGGTGCACATGGCGCCGGGGCCGACACCGACCTTGATGATGTCCGCGCCGGCGTCGATCAGGTCCTTGACGCCCTCGGCGGAGACGATGTTGCCCGCGGCGATCGGCACTTGCGGGTCGAGGGCGCGCACCAGCTTGATGGCGCTGATCATCGACTCCTGGTGGCCGTGCGCGGTGTCGATGACGAGCGTGTCCACGCCGGCGTCGAGCAGCTGCTTGGCCTTGCCCGCCACATCGCCGTTGATGCCGACGGCGGCGGCGATGCGCAGCTTGCCGTTCTTGTCGACGGCCGGGGTGTACAGCGTGGCGCGCAGGGCGCCCTTGCGGGTCAGGATGCCGGCCAGCTTGCCGTCCTTGTCGACGGCCGGGGCGTAGCGACGGTTGTGGTGGTCGAGGGTGTTGAAGGCCTCACGCGGGTCGATGTCCGCGTCGAGCAGCAGCAGGTCCTTGGACATGACCACTTCGAGCTGGGTGAAGCGGTCGACGCCGGTCAGGTCCCTGTCGGTGACGACACCGACGGGCCGCTGGTTCTCGTCCACGACCACACCGGCGTTGTGCGCCCGCTTGGGCAGCAGCGCCAGGGCGTCCGCGACGGTCTGGTGCGGGGCCAGCACGATCGGCGTGTCGAGCACCAGGTGGCGGCTCTTCACCCAGGAGACGACGTCGGTGACGACGTCGATCGGGATGTCCTGCGGGATGACCACCAGGCCGCCGCGGCGGGCCACCGTCTCGGCCATGCGGCGGCCGGCGATGGCGGTCATGTTGGCGACGACGAGCGGGATGGTGGTACCCGTCCCGTCCGGCGAGCCGAGGTCCACGCCCTGACGGGAGCCCACCGCGGAGCGGCTCGGCACCATGAACACGTCGTCGTACGTCAGGTCGTACGCGGGCTGGATGTCATTGAGGAAACGCACGTGCTGCACATCCCAGTCGATCAGAGGTGACCCCCGGACGGGTGCGCCAGGGGGAAAGAGCACGTACTTCATTCTCCCATGCCGGGGCCGCGGTCGGGCCCCGACGGAACCTCCAGGGTGCCCAGTGGATCTTCGGAGGATCCACCGAACGCCTCACCGGGGGGCGCGGAGCGCAGCCTCCACCTCGGTGCCGTAGCGGGCGTTGACGACGATCACGACGAGCCGTCCGCCGTGCGTGAGGGACCAGTTACTGGCGCATCACATGACGAGGCCGTCATTCCATCGCGACGGCGACCGTGAGCAGGTCGGTGCGGTCGGCGGCCTCGGTGAACACCTCCCGCGCCACCCGCCACTCCTCCGGGCGGGTGTCCGCGTACGCCCGCCAGCCGGTGACGACGAGGAGGAGCCCGCGGCCCGCCGCCTCCTCGGGCCAGACCGACAGATCGGAGAGACTGTCGAGGAGCGCGTCCCAGTTGCGGCCGAACCAGTGGGGCAGGGCCAGTGTCCGCGCCACGGCGTCCATCAGCCCGGCCTTGTCCGTGACGCCGTGAAGGTCCAGCGTGACCGTCAGGCGACCCGCGAGGTCGTCGCTCATCTCAGCACCGCCCGGAACGATTGATAGTGATCATCGGTGTAGTAGATCTCCCCGCCCTGTCCGGTGACAATGCGCCGGGCCCCGCGATCGTGCGAGCCGGGTGTCCTGACCGTGTACTCGTGGTAGTAGCCGCGCTGGTGCTTCGGCAGCCGTCCCTCGAAGTTCCCGAACACGACGCCGTCCCTGGCGTAAGGGAAGGGGCCGCCCTTGTCGATGAGGGCCAGGGTCCGCCGGGCCTCGGCGGGCAGCCGGGACTCCCTGACCGTGCCCATGCCGTGCGCCCACGCCGGGGCGGAGACGCTCGTACCGGCGGGACTCTGCGCCGTACCCGCGCCGGCACCCGACCCCGATCCGGAACCGGAGGAACACCCCGCGAGCAGAACAGCCAGGAGGAGGCCCAGCAGCCCCACGAGCGCGCGGGGCAACACCGGGGACCTTCCGGTCGAGCGGGGCGGCGTCAGGACGCGTCCGGGCGTCGGGGACAGCGCCGACGACGAGCCCCGGCTCGGCGAGCGGGGCGGCCTCAAGGCGCGTCCGAGCGTTCGCGACAGCCCCGACGACCAGCCCCGGCCCGGCGAGCGCGGTGGCCGCCTAAACACGCGTCCGGGCGGTCGGGGGGCTGTCAAAGACCGTCTGTGGGTATGGGGGACGAACCGCGGCGACATGCCGACGATGCTGCCACGGCCGCCCCGACCCGACGCCGCCCCGACCCGACGCGCTGGTGCGGACGCGGCCTGCCCGGCCGCCGTGCCCTGCGCGGAGTCGGATTCGCCCCCCCCCGTGACCGCTCCGACCACCACGGCCGCCATGCCGCCGGAGAGCCGGACTCCCTCCGAGGAGCTCGACCCACAGCCCTGCGCGCCCCGTCGACACCGCCCACGCCACCGCCCACGCCCGGCCGGCCCCTGCAAAACCGGGGGGCCGCTGCCCCGCCGCGGAGCCGACCTCGACCCGCCATGAGGTCAGTCACGATCACCACGAGCTGCCCACGAGCGAGCTGCGGCCACCGCGCAGCCAGTGACAACCGCCAGATGCCCGCGACCCGGCCCGCCGGAGCCCGTCGCGCCCGGCTGAGCCCGGGCCTCCTGCCTGAGCCCTCACGCCCCGCCTGAACCTCACGTCCCGCCACAACCGCCACGCAGGACCCGACCCGCCGTAGAGCCGACGGGGAGCCACCGCAGAGCCGATCCGGACCCGGAGCTGGTCTGGACCCACCGCGCAGTCGGTCGTGATCCGCCGCTGAGGCGGCATCGGACCGCCGAGCCACCCGCGGGGGGCGGACTGCGGTGAGCCCGGAGGGCCTCAGTGTCCGTCGGGGTCCGCGCGGCTGAGCGCGGGCTTCGGGGTCGGTCCTGCCGTCATCAGATAGTCCGCGGCGGAGGTGTCCGTGACCAGGCTGGTGACCAGCCCGGACCGCAGGACCGCGTCGATCGCGGCCGCCTTGCGCTGCCCGCCGGCGATGGCCACGACCTCCGGGATACGGCGCAGCTGGTCGGCCTTGACCGTGATGCACCGCTCCCCCAGGTCCCGCCCGATCCGGCGCCCCTCGGCGTCGAAGAGGTGCGCGGCCATCTCGGCGGCGACGCCGAGCGAGGCGTAGTGTGCCCGCTCCTCGTCGCTGAGCATGTCGTGCACGGTCGAGATGCCCGGCTCCCAGGAGCCGATGGAGACGCAGGCGACCGTGACCTTGTCGAAGTACTCGTAGGCCCGGGCGATCCCGGTCTGGTTGCGCAGGGCCGCCGCGGTGGCCGCGTCCGGCAGCAGCATCGGGGCATAGATGGGGTGGGCGTCGCCGCCGGACACCTGGGCGGCGCGGCGCACGGCCTCGACCGAGCCGCGCTCCGAGGTCCCGGCGTCGTACACGCCCGTCAGCTGTACCACCGTGCACGGCGGCAGCCGGTCGAGCGCCGCCGCCATGTGGATGGTGGACCGTCCCCAGGCCAGGCCCAGTACGTCCCCCTCGTTGACGAGCTCGCCGAGCAGGTCGGCGGCGACCTCGCCGAGGTTCTCGGGGTCGGGCGTCTCCTCGGCCTCGGCCGGGGACTCGACCACGACGGCGTGCCTCAGGCCGTAGCGGGCGCGGAGCGCGTCGGAGCGCTCGGCGTCCAGCTCGGCCGGGACACGGATCTCGATGCGCACGAGATCCCGTTCGAGGGCCGTCTCCAGGACCCGGGCCACCTTGAAGCGGCTGACGCCGAACTCCTCCGCGATCTGGATCTTGGACTTGCCCTCGAGGTAGAAGCGGCGGGCCATGGCCGCCGCCTGCACCAGCTCAGCGGGTCCCATCCGCATGGCTGACCGGCCCGCCGACATACCCGACACGGCGATCTCCTCACTGCTGTTCACACTCTGGATTCGCCGTTCATCCTTGCAGATTCGGCGCGGCTGATCCGCCCTGAAGGGCGGCGTTCACTTAACCGTTCATGTATCTGTGGCTCAGTGGTCGCATGCCCAGGACGCCTTGGCGGTGGCCGCCTCCGCCTGCGTGCGCAGTGCACGGACGGCTTCCGCCGGGTCCTGCGCCCCGTACACGGCCGAACCGGCCACGAACACGTCCGCTCCCGCGTCCGCGCACTGCTCGATCGTCGAGGCCGAGACACCGCCGTCCACCTGGAGCCACAGCTGCAGGCCGTGCTTGCTGATCAGCTCACGGGTGCGGCGGATCTTCGGCAGCATGATGTCGAGGAAGGCCTGGCCGCCGAAGCCGGGCTCGACCGTCATGATCAGCAGCATGTCGAGTTCCGGCAGCAGGTCCTCGAACGGCTCGATCGGCGTCGCGGGCTTGAGCGCCATGGAGGCGCGGGCGCCCTTGGCGCGGATCTCCCGGGCGAGCCGCACGGGCGCGGCGGCCGCCTCCACGTGGAAGGTCACGGAGGAGGCACCCGCCTCGACGTACTGGGGCGCCCAGCGGTCGGGATCCTCGATCATCAGGTGGCAGTCCAGCGGGGTGTCCGTCGCCCGCGCCAGGGACTCCACGACCGGCACGCCGAGGGTGAGGTTCGGGACGAAGTGGTTGTCCATGACGTCGACGTGGAGCCAGTCGGCGCCCTGGACCGCCTTGGCCTCCTCCGCGAGGCGGGCGAAGTCGGCGGACAGGATGCTGGGGTTGATCTGCGCGGCCATGCCCCTAGCCTGCCATGTCGCCGCGCCGGGCCGTAACGGCGGTCCATTTCCGTTGTGGTTTGTCCGCAGGCCGGTGGGGGCCGGTTTCAGGCGGTTCTGCGGATCAGGGCCAGGTACATCGCGTCCGTGCCGTGCAGGTGGGGCCACAGTTGGATGTCGGGGCCCTCGCCCAGCGCCGGGACGCCTGGCAGGAGCGGGCGGGCGTCGATCAGCTCGGCCTCCGGGCGCTGCTTGAGGATGTCGGAGACGACCGCGCGGGTCTCGGCGAGGTGAGGTGAGCAGGTGGCGTAGCCGACGATCCCGCCCACGCGCACGGAGTCCAGTGCGGTGCGCAGCAGGGCGCGCTGGAGCGGGGCGAAGTTGTCCAGGTCGTCCGGGCGCCGCCGCCAGCGGGCCTCGGGACGGCGACGGAGGGCGCCGAGTCCGGTGCAGGGCACGTCCATCAGCACGCGGTCGAAGGTGCTGGGCCGCCACGGCGGCCGGGTGCCGTCGGCGGCGATCACCTGGTACGGCCCCGGGTTGCCGGCCAGCGCCTTGGCGACGAGGCCCGCACGGTGCGGCTGCTTCTCCGAGGCGAGCAGCGTGGCGCCCCGCTCGGCGGCCAGCGCGCCCAGCAGCGCGGCCTTGCCGCCGGGCCCGGCGCACCCGTCCAGCCACTTGCTGTCGGAGCCGTCGAGGGGCGCGTTGGCGAGTGCGAGGGCGACCAGCTGGCTGCCCTCGTCCTGCACTCCGGCCCGTCCCTCGCGCACGGCCTGCACGGCGCCCGGTTCACCGCCCTCGGCGAGCCGCACCGCGTACGGTGACCAGCGCCCCGGGACGGCGGACTCCTCGCGCAGCAGCTCCTCGGCGGTGGCCCGCCCCGGCCGCGCGACCAGGGTCACCTCGGGCCGCTCGTTGTCGGCCTCCAGGAGGTCCTCGATGCCGGCGCGGCCGCCGCCGAGCGAGTCCCAGAGCGCGGAGACGACCCAGCGGGGGTGCGAGTGCACGACGGCCAGGTGGTCCTCGGGATCCTCGTCGTAGGGCGGCGCGACCTTCTCCAGCCAGCCGTCGAGGTCGTCCTGAGCCACCTTCCTCAGCACGGCGTTGACGAACTTGGCCCGTCCGTCGCCGAGCACCACCCGCGCCAGTTCGACGGAGGCGGACACGGCGGCGTGCGTGGGGATGCGCGTCCCGAGCAGCTGGTGCACACCCAGGCTCAGCACGTCGAGCACCGGCGGGTCGACCTCGCGCAGCGGCCGGTCGACACAGGCGGCGATCACCGCGTCGTACGTCCCCTGCCGACGCAGCGTGCCGTACACCAGCTCGGTGGCGAGAGCGGCGTCCCGCGCGTCGAAGTCGCCCTTCTCGCGCGCCTTCCTGAGCAGCGGGGGCAGCACGAGGTTGGCGTACGCGTCCCGTTCGTCGACCGCGCGCAGCGCCTCGAAAGCCAGGATGCGGACGGGGTCCTTCTGGGGACGGCGGTAGGGCTTGGCGGGCTTGCGGGGCCGCCGGGACTGCTCGCTCACGAAAAGGTGCTCCGGATGTGAAGAAGAGGGTGCGGTGTCCAGCGTACGTCGGCACACCGTCGCCCCCGCCGCCCGGGGCTCAGCCGCCGAGCGTCTCGCTCTCCGCGATGCGCACGCCGCGGGCCCAGTCGGCGGCGCGCATCGGCTTCTTGCCCTGCGCCTGCACCCAGAGCAGCTCGACGGCGTACGAACCGGTGCCGACGTGCACGCTGTTCTTGCCGACCGCCATCCGCCCCGGCGCGAGGTCCGTGCGCTCGGGCGCGGGCGTGACCTGGATGAGCTTGAGCCGCTCGCCGCGGAAGGTGGTCCAGGCGCCGGGCGACGGCGTGCAGCCGCGCACGACCCGGTCGACGCGCAGCGCGGGCGCGGCCCAGTCCACCTGGGCGTCCTCGACGGTGATCTTCGGCGCGACGGTGATGCCCTCGGCCGGCTGCGGTACGGCCTTCAGGGCACCGTCCTCGATGCCGTCCATGGTCGCGGCGAGCAGCCCCGCACCGGCGAAGGCGAGCCGGGTCAGCAGATCGCCGCTGGTGTCCGTGGACCGGATCTCCTCGGTGACCGTGCCGTACACCGGCCCCGAGTCGAGCCCTTCCTCGATGAGGAAGGTGGACGCGCCGGTGATCTCGTCGCCCGCCATGATGGCGTGCTGCACCGGTGCCGCCCCGCGCCAGGCGGGCAGCAGCGAGAAGTGCAGGTTGACCCAGCCGTGGGCCGGGATGTCGAGGGCGGCCTTGGGCAGCAGGGCGCCGTAGGCGACGACCGGGCAGCAGTCCGGGGCGATCTCCTTCAGCCGCTCCAGGAACTCCGGGTCCCGGGGCCTGAGCGGCTTCAGCACCTCGATCCCGGCCTCCTCCGCGCGCTCGGCCACGGGCGACGCGACCAGCCTGCGCCCGCGCCCGGCCGGCGCGTCGGGCCGCGTGACGACGGCGGCCACCTCGTGCCGCCCGGAAGCGATCAGGGCGTCCAGAGCGGGAACAGCGACCTCGGGGGTACCGGCGAAGACGAGCTTCATGGGCGGGATCGGGCCTCTCGGGCGGGGGTTGACGGGCAGCGCACCAGTCTATGACCACGAATCCATGACCACGAACGGCCGAACGACCACGAACGGCCGGCCGCCGACGGCGAGCAACGCCCTGGGCCGCCCAGCCTCTCGGCCGGGCGCGCACCCGACCGCCCGGCGTGCGCATATGCCCGTACGCCCCCACCCCGTGACCCGTGGAGCACACACGCGTTGGTCAAGAAAGAGTTGACCACATAGGGCCTTTTCACGGCCCGATTCCTTTCAACGCCGGTTCGAGAGGCTTGTTCATGGCCGACCACGCCACCCACGACGCCCAGGCCCGGGCCAGCCTGCACTTGCTGGTGCGGGACATCGAGCGGGTCCGCCGGCAGGTGGACGCGCTGCGCACGCTCACCGCCCAGCTGGGCAACGTCTACCGCCCGCGCCGCTCCGGCCCGTCCACGGGCTTCGTCGTCTACGGACGCGCTCCCGCCCCGACGGTGCGCCTCGCCCAGGAACTCCGGGACAGTGTCGAAACCCTGGTCACGGCCGCCGTGGACTTCGACCGCTCGCTGGGCTTCTCGTGGGACGCGGTGGGCTCCGCGCTCGGAGTCACCAAGCAGGCGGTGCACCGCCGTTACGGCGCGCGCCGCGCCGCGGCCCAGGCGGCCGCCGAGGCGGAACGGACCCCGGAGCCGTCCGGTACCCGCACGGTCAATGTGAACACCGGTCTGCCCACTGTCCCCGCGGCCCGCTCCATGCCCACGCAGCCGACCGCGGGCAGCCCGGCCCTGCGCGACGAAGCCCGCCCGACGGCTTTCCCGAGCCCGCGCAACGGCTGACCGTCCTGCCCCTGCCCTCCCTGGAGAGAGTCCGGGAGGGCAGACACATGGGGAGGGCGCGACCGGATGCCGAGGGTGCGACCGGATACCGAGGGCGCGACCGGATGCCGAGGGTGCGGCAGGGGCAATCGCTTCCCTCACCGACTCCCCCACCCGATTCCCTCGCCCGATCCCCTCACCCGATGTCCGCCGGATCGATCCGCACCCGTACCGCCTCCCCGCTCCCTCGTGCCATGCGAGCGGCCTGGGCCGCCTTGAGGGCGGAAGCCAGCGCGGCCCCGCTGCCCGGCGGCACGCGCACCAGCGCCCGGTCCCAGTGCTCACCCGGCGGCGGTGCTCCGGGCCTGCGAGGACTGCCGGGCGGCGTCGGCGGCATCGGCACCGGCCCCAACACCTCCGCATCCTGCGGCAGTTCGACCGAGGACAGGAACTCGGCGACGGCCGCGGGCGGCCCCGACACCGCCGCCATCCGGGACACCGGCGGGAAGCCCAGCTCGGCCCGCTCCGCCAGCTCCCGCACCGCGTGCCCGACGGGGTCCCAGCGCACCAGCGCCTGCACGGGCCGCAGGGTCGGCTCGGCCACCACGACCACCGTGCCCCCCTCGCTCTGCGGCCGCACCAGCGATCCCGCCGCGATCCACCGGCGCAGCGCGTCCTCACCGGCCCGCAGGTCGGGGCGTACGAGCATGGCCCAGCCGTCCAGGAGGAGGGCCGCCGCGTAGCCGCCCTCGGCGACCGGTTCGGCACCCGGTGTGCTCACGACCAGCGCGGGCGTGCCCGGCACCGTGTCCAGCACGTGTTCCCGTCCCGAGGTGCGCACCGGGACGGCGGGAAAGGCGCGCCCCAGCTCCTCGGCCGTCCGCCGCGCCCCCACGACCTGGGCCCGCAGCCGGAAGCCGCCGCACTCCGGACAGTGCCAGGCGCTCTCCTCGCGCCCGCACCAGGCGCACCGCAGCACCCCCGCGTCCTGCCCCTGCAGCGGCCCTGCGCAGTGCCGGCACCTGGCGGGCGCCCGGCACTGGGCGCAGGCCAACCGCGGTGCGTAACCGCGTCGGGGCACCTGCACCAGCACCGGACCGTGCCGCAGCCCCTCGCGGGCCGCCTGCCAGGCGAGGGTGGGCAGCCGGGCGGCACGCGCGGCCTCGTCGCGCGCGAGGTCGTCGTCCCCGACCGTGCGGACCAGGGGCACGGCCCGGCGCACCTGCTCCCGCCCGGCGACCAGCGGCCGGGCCCAGCCGTTCTCGACGAGCTGGGCGGCCTCGACGGTGCAGGCGAATCCGCCCAGCAGGAAGGCGCACTTGTCCAGCGCGGCGCGCAGCAGCAGCACGTCGCGCGCGTGCGGCTGCGGGGCGTGCTGCTCGCTGTGGCTGTCGTCGCCGTCGTCCCAGATGGCGACGAGGCCGAGGTCCTGTACCGGCGCGAACATGGCCGCCCGCGTCCCGACCACGGCCCGTACGGACCCCCGTCGCACCGCGAGCCACTGTCCGTACCGCTTCTCGGGCCCGGCGTCGGCCGTGAGCAGCGCGTGCCGGCCCGCGCCGAGCAGTGCGGTGAGGGCGGCGTCGACCCGCGCGGCGGCCCGCCCGTCCGGTACGACGACGAGGGCGCCGCGTCCGGAGGCGAGCGTGGCGGCGACGGCGCGGGCCAGTTCCTCGCTCCACAGGGGACCCGGCAGTGCGTTCCAGACCGCCCTGGGCGACCCTCCGGCGGCCAGCGCCTCCAGGAACGCCGGCCCGTGCTCATACCGCAGCCAGGAGGCCGTCTCGGGGGCCTTGGGCGGTGGCAGTGGCGCGGGCGACGGCCGCTGTTCGGCTCGCGCGCTGCGGGGTGGCACGGCCAGCTGGAGCACATCGGCGAGGCTGCCGGCGTATCGGTCGGCCACGGCCCGTGCGAGGCCGAGCAGCTCCTCGCTCAGCACCGGCTCCGGCGAGACGACCTGGGCCAGGGCGGCCAGCGGCCCCGAGTAGTCGGACTCGGCCCGCCGCTCGACGAGGAAGCCGTCGATGAGTCCGCCGCCTTCGCGGCGCCCCTCGCGCACCCGGCCGCGCCCGGCCCCGAACCGCACCCGCACCCGCACGCCGGGCTGCGCCTGCTCGTCCAGCTCCTCGGGCACCGCGTAGTCGAAGTACCGGTCGAGGTGCAGCACGCCCTTGTCGACCAGGACCCGTGCGACCGGCAGCTCCTTGGCGAGCGCGGCTCCCCGCCAGGTCCGCGGCTTGGCGCGGGGCGTCTTGGCCTGGCGCACGCTCTCCCGAATGAGCGCGAGCTGCTCCGGCGGCGCCCCTGCGGCCCCGCCGTCCCCTGCTGCCCGGGACGCCCCGTTCTCGCTGCTCACGCTTGCATTCTTACCAAACGGCACGGACAACGGGGCCTGCCGGCGGATACCTGGCGGGCCTGGGCTCTCGGCCGTGACCGGGCCTGGGCCGGAGCCGCTGGAGCCGTTGGGAGCACGCCGAGGCCCGGCCCCCGCGATGGGGAGACCGGGCCTCGGCGAGCAGAGTGGACTGGCTTACAGGCCCACGGCCTGGCGCAGGGCGTCTACGCGGTCCGTGCGCTCCCAGGTGAAGTCGGGCAGCTCGCGGCCGAAGTGGCCGTAGGCCGCCGTCTGGGCGTAGATCGGGCGGAGCAGGTCCAGGTCGCGGATGATCGCGGCCGGACGGAGGTCGAAGACCTCGTCGATCGCCTTCTCGATCTTCTCGGCCTCGACCTTGGCCGTGCCGAAGGTCTCCACGAACAGACCGACCGGCTCGGCCTTGCCGATCGCGTAGGCGACCTGTACCTCGCAGCGGGAGGCCAGGCCCGCCGCCACCACGTTCTTGGCGACCCAGCGCATCGCGTACGCGGCGGAGCGGTCGACCTTGGACGGGTCCTTGCCGGAGAAGGCGCCGCCGCCGTGCCGGGCCATGCCGCCGTAGGTGTCGATGATGATCTTGCGGCCGGTCAGGCCGGCGTCGCCCATCGGGCCGCCGATCTCGAAGCGGCCGGTCGGGTTGACCAGCAGGCGGTAGCCCTCGGTGTCCAGCTTGATGCCGTCCTCCAGGAGCGCCTTCAGCTCCGGCTCCACGACGAACTCGCGGATGTCGGGGGCGAGCAGCGACTCCAGGTCGATGTCGCTCGCGTGCTGCGAGGAGACGACGACCGTGTCGAGGCGTACGGCCTTGTCGCCGTCGTACTCGATGGTGACCTGCGTCTTGCCGTCCGGGCGCAGGTAGGGGATGGTGCCGTTCTTGCGGACCTCCGACAGGCGCTTCGACAGGCGGTGCGCCAGGAAGATCGGCAGCGGCATCAGGGTCGGCGTCTCGTCGGACGCGTAGCCGAACATCAGGCCCTGGTCGCCGGCGCCCTGCTTGTCCAGCTCGTCGTCGTCGCCCTCGACCCGGGACTCGTACGCCGTGTCGACACCCTGGGCGATGTCCGGGGACTGCGCGCCGATGGACACCGACACGCCGCAGGAAGCTCCGTCGAAGCCCTTCTTGGAGGAGTCGTAGCCGATCTCGAGGATCTTGTTGCGGACCAGGGTCGCGATGTCCGCGTAAGCCTTGGTCGTCACCTCGCCGGCCACGTGCACCAGGCCGGTGGTGATCAGCGTCTCGACGGCGACCCGGGAGGTCGGGTCCTCGCGCAGAAGCGCGTCGAGAATGGTGTCGCTGATCTGGTCAGCGATCTTGTCGGGGTGACCCTCGGTCACGGACTCCGAGGTGAACAGGCGACGGGACACAACGCTCCCTGTGGTTGCAGCGGCTGCTGGCTGATCATTTGCGGCGACGCGCGGGGCTGCGCCCGGCGTCGACCGTGAACAGTTTATCGGTCGCACTCGGCCGATGGGGCACGTGTCTCGCCTCTCGGGAGCGCTGTGACCTGCGGCACGGGCATTCTGCCCAATGCCGGGCGGCGATGGCCAGGTACCGCCGCACCCGATTTGATCGGTCCCCGGGCGCTCCGTCAACCAGGCATCCGGGGTCCGTACGTCACCCGAGCCGCCGTACCACCAGATCCCAGACGATGTCGGCCAGGGCCTCCTTGGGGCCGTGCGGCACCGGTGTCTCGCTGCCGTCGGCGCCCAGCACCACGGCCTCGTTCTCCTCGGAACCGAAGGTCTTGCGCTCCCCCACCTCGTTGACCACGAGCAGGTCACAGCCCTTTCGGGCGAGCTTGGCGCGGCCGTTGGCGAGGACGTCGTCGGTCTCGGCGGCGAAGCCCACGACCACCTGTTCGGGCCGCGCCCGGTCGGCCGAAACCTCCGCGAGAATGTCCGGATTCCGCACCAGGACGATCGGGTCGGGGTCCTGGCCGTCCTTCTTCTTGATCTTGCCGGAGGCGTAGACCGCCGGACGGAAGTCGGCGACCGCGGCGGCCATGACGACCGCGTCGGCGTCCGCCGCCGCCTTCAGCACGGCCTCACGCAGCTGGACGGCCGTGCCGACCGGTACGACGTCCACGCCCGCCGGGTCGGGCAGGCCGGTGTTGGCCGCGATCAGCGTGACCCGGGCGCCGCGCGCGGCGGCGGTGCGGGCGAGGGCGTAGCCCTGCTTGCCGGAGGAGCGGTTGCCGAGGAAGCGGACCGGGTCGAGTGGCTCGCGGGTGCCGCCCGCGGAGACGACGACGTGCCGTCCCTTGAGGTCGGGCTCGGTGACGCCCCGGGCCAGCACCCGGCGGCAGACCTCGAAGATCTCCGCCGGGTCGGGCAGCCGGCCCTTGCCGGTGTCGACGCCGGTGAGGCGGCCGACGGCGGGGTCGATGACGACGGCGCCGCGGCGGCGGAGCGTGGCCACGTTCTCCTGGGTGGCCGGGTGCTCCCACATCTCGGTGTGCATGGCGGGCGCGAAGACGACCGGACATCGGGCGGTGAGCAGCGTGTTGGTGAGCAGGTCGTCGGCGAGGCCGTGGGCGGCCTTGGCGAGCATGTCGGCCGTGGCAGGCGCGACGACCACCAGGTCGGCGTGCTGGCCGATGCGCACGTGCGGGACCTCGTGGACGTCGTCCCAGACCTCCGTCGAGACCGGGTTGCCGGACAGGGCGGACCAGGTCGCGGCCCCGACGAAGTGCAGCGCGGAGGCGGTGGGCACCACGCGGACGTCATGGCCCGACTCGGTGAGCCTTCTCAGCAGCTCACAGGCTTTGTAGGCGGCGATGCCGCCGCTGACCCCCAGAACGACCTTCGGCTTGTCCACCGTCTCTCCCCGGACTCGAAAACCTGGCACACCCATGAGACACCACAGGCCCGGCAGTCGCGCTGCCGGGCCTGTGGACAAATCAACCGCAGTCTGAAAGTACTCCTGCGTGGTGCTACTGGGCGGGGCCCTCGACGGCCTCGGAGGTCAGCAGACCGGCGTTGATCTCGCGCAGGGCGATCGAGAGCGGCTTCTCGTGGACGTGGGTGTCGACGAGCGGACCGACGTACTCGAGGAGGCCCTCGCCGAGCTGCGAGTAGTACGCGTTGATCTGACGGGCCCGCTTGGCGGCGTAGATCACGAGGCTGTACTTCGAATCGGTGGCCTCAAGCAACTCGTCGATCGGCGGGTTGATGATGCCCTCGGGCGCGGTGATGGAAGAGGACACGCTCTACCTTCCGAAAGAGGGAAAAAGATCAGTCACGATCACACAACGTCCATCAAGGCTAGCAGCTCGCGCGCCACGTCCTCGACGGAGGTGTTGACCAAGGTCGTATCGAACTCCGGCTCGGCCGCCAGCTCGGTCCTGGCCGCCTCCAGGCGGCGCTCGATGACCTCGGGCGGCTCGGTGCCCCGGCCGGTCAGCCTGCGCACCAGCTCCTCCCAGGAGGGCGGAGCCAGGAACACCAGACGAGCCTCGGACATCGACTCCCGGACCTGCCGGGCGCCCTGGAGATCGATCTCCAGCAGCACCGGCTCGCCCTTCTCCAGCCGCTCCAGCACGGCCGCTCGGGGCGTGCCGTAGCGGTTGCCGGCGAACTCGGCCCACTCCAGCAGCTCGCCGTTGGCGATCAGCTTGTCCATCTCCTCGTCGGTGACGAAGAAGTAGTGGACTCCGTGCTGCTCGCCGGGGCGGGGCGTGCGGGTGGTGGCCGACACCGAGAGCCAGACCTCGGGGTGTTCCTTGCGCATATGGGCGACGACCGTGCTCTTGCCGACCCCCGAGGGGCCGGAGAGCACGGTCAGCCGCGGACGTTCACTCATGCAGCGATTATTCCAGTAATCCCGGAGTGCCCGGGACTCCCGGTCCGGCGCGGGCCCGGACTCAGGAGCCGGTGCTGCCGAACTCACGCTCCAGAGAAGCGATCTGGTTGGAACCGAGACCACGCACGCGGCGGCTCTCGGAGATGCCCAGACGCTCCATGATCTGCTTGGCGCGGACCTTGCCCACGCCCGGCAGGGACTCGAGCAGCGCGGAGACCTTCATCTTGCCGATGACGTCGTTCTCCTGGCCCTGCTTGATGACCTCGTGCAGGGAGGCGCCGGAGTGCTTGAGTCGATTCTTGACCTCGGCCCGCTCCCGGCGAGCCGCGGCGGCCTTTTCGAGCGCGGCTGCGCGCTGTTCGGGGGTAAGGGGCGGAAGAGCCACGCCTACGTCACCTCGGATGTCGAACTGTCGGATACGGACCGGTGAGGAACCTAGTCGCCCCACACCTGGGGAGCCACGAGCAACACGCTTCGCCCGTTCTCCCCCACTACCTAATGGGTGTGGGGGTGTCCCCACAGCTCGGAGACTAGCGGTCAAGTCCGCCAGAGTCAGCGAGAACAGCGGAAAAGTCCTGGTCAGCCTCCGCCAGGCCGGACATTTCCGACATAATGCCCTCGATTTGAGGATGTATTCACACTCAAGTCGCCGGGACACCGCTCGCCGGAGCGCACATCGGAGGACTCAGGCGCCCGCGACGGCGGCCTGGATCTCCTCCGCGAAGCGCTGGGCGGCCGCACGCAGCGCCCCCGCGTCGGGACCCTCCCGCAGCACACCCCGGCTGACGTTCGGCACGACGTTGCGCAGCGCCGACCCGAACACCTTCGGAAGATCGGCCGGCGTCGCGCCCTGCGCGCCGACGCCGGGCGCGAGCAGCGGACCGTTGATGGCCAGGTCGTACGACGACAGGTCACCGACCGTGGCGCCGACGACGGCACCGAAGGAGCCCAGCGGCTCCTCCCCCGCGTTCTCGGCGGCCAGGTGGGCCAGCATGGTCGCGCCCACGGTGCGGCCGTCGGCGCGGACGGCGTGCTGGACCTCGGGGCCCTCCGGGTTCGAGGTGAGCGCCAGCACGAACAGGCCGGCGCCGCTCTCCCGGGCCAGCGCGACGGCCGGGCTGAGCGAGCCGTAGCCCAGGTACGGCGAGACGGTCAGGGCGTCGCAGAACAGCGGGGCGTCCTTGTGCAGGTAGGCCTCGGCGTACCCGGCCATGGTCGAGCCGATGTCGCCGCGCTTGGCGTCCATCAGGACGAGGGTGCCGGCCGCGCGCGCCTCCTGGACGATCGTCTCCAGGACGGCGACACCGCGGGAGCCGAAGCGCTCGAAGAAGGCGCTCTGCGGCTTCAGCACGGCGACCCGGTCGGCCACCGCCTCGACGACCGTGCGGCTGAACCGCTCCAGCCCGGCCACGTCGTCGTTCAGACCCCACTCCGCGAGGAGCGAGGCGTGCGGGTCGATGCCGACGCACAGCGGGCCGCGCTCGTCCATGGCGCGGCGCAGCCGCGCGCCGAAGGGCTCCACCGGGCTCATGCTGGTCATCGGGGCTTCCTCACGTCGGCGCCGACCGCGTCGGCGAGGGTGGCGTACGGACTGGTGCGCAGGCGGGCGGCGAGGCCCTTGTGGATCGCACGGGCCCAGAAGGGGCCCTCGTAGATGAAGGCGCTGTACCCCTGGACCAGCGTGGCGCCCGCCAGGATGCGCTGCCAGGCGTCCTCGGCGGTCTCGATGCCGCCCACCCCCACCAGCGTGATCCGGTCGCCCACGCGGGCATACAGACGGCGCAGGACCTCCAGGGAACGCGCCTTCAGCGGGGCGCCGGACAGGCCGCCGGTCTCCTTCACCAGCGAAGGGGCCGACTTCAGGCCGAGGCCGTCGCGGGCGATGGTGGTGTTGGTGGCGATGATGCCGTCCAGGCCCAGCTCCACGGCCAGGTCGGCGACGGCGTCGATGTCCTCGTCGGCGAGGTCCGGGGCGATCTTCACCAGCAGCGGGACGCGCCGGTTCGCGACCGTCCGGTCGGCGGCCTCGCGGACGGCGCTCAGCAGCGGGCGCAGGGCCTCGGTGGCCTGCAGGTTGCGCAGGCCGGGCGTGTTCGGCGAGGAGACGTTCACGACCAGGTAGTCCGCGTACGGGGCGAGGCGCTCGGCGGACTTCACGTAGTCGCCGACGGCCTCCGCCTCCGGGACGACCTTCGTCTTGCCGATGTTGACGCCGACGACGGTCTTGAAGAGGGGCTCACGGGTCGCGAGGCGGGCGGCGACGGCCAGCGAGCCGTCGTTGTTGAAGCCCATGCGGTTGATCAGCGCGCGGTCCGCGACGAGCCGGAACAGCCGCTTCTTAGGGTTGCCGGGCTGCGGATCGCCGGTGACCGTGCCGATCTCGACGTGGTCGAAGCCCAGCATCGACATCCCGTCGATCGCGACGGCGTTCTTGTCGAAGCCGGCGGCGAGCCCGAAGGGGCCGTGCATGCGCAGCCCGAAGGCCTCCGTGCGCAGCTCCTTGTAGCGGGGCGCGAGGGCGGCCGCGACGAAGGTGCGCAGCACGGGGATGCGGACGGCGAGGCGGATCCAGCGGAAGGCCAGATAGTGGGCCTTCTCGGGGTCCATCCGTTTGAAAACCAGACGGAAGAAAAGCTCGTACATGTCTCTGTGTCCTCATGAAGAGGGGGACACCGTTTCCGGTGTCCCCCTCAAGGGCTGCTAGTCGCGGGCCGCGGTCAGGTGTTCGGCGTGTTCCTGGAGGGAGCGGACGCCGACGTCGCCGTGGTTGAGGGCGTCGATGCCCTGGACCGCCGCGGCGAGCGCCTGAACGGTGGTCAGGCACGGCACGGAGCGGGCGACCGCGGCGGTGCGGATGTCGTAGCCGTCCAGACGGCCGCCGGTGCCGTACGGGGTGTTGACGATCAGGTCGACCTCCCCGTCATGGATCAGCTGGACGATGGTCTTCTCACCGTTCGGGCCGGTGCCCTCGGACTGCTTGCGCACCACGGCGGCGTGGATGCCGTTGCGCTTGAGGACCTCGGCGGTGCCGGAGGTGGCGAGCAGCTCGAAGCCGTGGGCGACCAGCTCACGCGCCGGGAAGATCATCGAGCGCTTGTCGCGGTTGGCGACCGAGATGAACGCCCGGCCCTTGGTGGGCAGCGGGCCGTAGGCACCCGCCTGCGACTTGGCGTACGCGGTGCCGAAGACGGAGTCGATGCCCATGACCTCACCGGTGGAGCGCATCTCCGGGCCGAGGACCGTGTCGACGCCGCGGCCGTGGATGTCCCGGAACCGGGACCACGGCATGACGGCCTCCTTGACGGAGATCGGCGCGTCCAGCGGAAGCTCGCCGCCGTCGCCGTTCGCCGGAAGCAGGCCCTCGGCACGGAGCTCGGCGATGGTCGCGCCCAGCGAGATCCGGGCGGCGGCCTTCGCGAGCGGCACCGCGGTCGCCTTGGAGGTGAAGGGGACCGTACGGGACGCGCGCGGGTTGGCCTCCAGGACGTAGAGGATGTCGCCGGCCATCGCGAACTGGATGTTGATCAGGCCGCGCACGCCGACACCGCGGGCGATGGCCTCGGTGGAGGCGCGCAGCCGCTTGATGTCGAAGCCGCCCAGGGTGATCGGGGGCAGGGCGCACGCCGAGTCGCCGGAGTGGATACCGGCCTCCTCGATGTGCTCCATCACGCCGCCGAGGTACAGCTCGGTGCCGTCGTAGAGGGCGTCGACGTCGATCTCGATCGCGTCGTCCAGGAAGCGGTCGACGAGGACCGGCCGGGAGGGGCTGATCTCGGTCGACTCGGCGATGTAGGCGGCCAGCCGGGTCTCGTCGTAGACGATCTCCATGCCGCGCCCGCCCAGCACGTAGGACGGCCGGACGAGGACCGGGTAGCCGATCTCGTCGGCGATGGCCTTGGCCTCGGCGAAGGTGGTGGCCGTGCCGTGCTTCGGGGCCGGCAGGCCCGCCTCCGCCAGCACCCGGCCGAAGGCGCCGCGGTCCTCGGCGGCGTGGATGGCCTCCGGGGAGGTGCCCACGATCGGCACGCCGTTGTCCTTCAGGGCCTGCGACAGACCCAGCGGGGTCTGCCCGCCCAGCTGCACGATCACACCCGCGACCGGGCCGGCCTGCTGCTCGGCGTGGACGATCTCCAGTACGTCCTCCAGCGTCAGCGGCTCGAAGTACAGCCGGTCGGAGGTGTCGTAGTCGGTGGAGACGGTCTCCGGGTTGCAGTTGACCATCACGGTCTCGTACCCGGCGTCGGACAGCGCGAAGGAGGCGTGGACGCAGGAGTAGTCGAACTCGATGCCCTGGCCGATGCGGTTCGGGCCGGAGCCCAGGATGATGACGGCCGGCTTCTGCCGGGGCGCGACCTCCGACTCCTCGTCGTAGGCCGAGTAGAAGTACGGCGTCTTCGCGGCGAACTCTGCGGCGCAGGTGTCGACCGTCTTGTAGACGGGGCGGATGCCGAGGGCGTGCCGGACCTCGCGCACGACGTCCTCGCGCAGGCCGCGGATCTCACCGATCTGCTGGTCGGAGAAGCCGTGCCGCTTGGCCTCGGCGAGCAGGTCGGCGGTCAGCTCCGGGGCCTGGGCCAGCTCGTCCGCGATCTCCTTGATCAGGAAGAGCTGGTCCACGAACCACGGGTCGATCTTCGTGTACTCGAAGATCTCCTCCGGCGTGGCGCCCGCGCGGATCGCCTGCATGACCGTGTTGATCCGGCCGTCGGTGGGCCGTACGGCCTCGCGCAGCAGGGTCTCCTTGTCGCCCGTCTCGCCGACGAAGGTGAACTGGCTGCCCTTCTTCTCCAGCGAGCGCAGCGCCTTCTGGAAGGCCTCGGGGAAGTTGCGGCCGATGGCCATGGCCTCGCCGACCGACTTCATGGTGGTGGTCAGCGTGGAGTCGGCCTGCGGGAACTTCTCGAAGGCGAAGCGCGGGGCCTTGACGACCACGTAGTCGAGCGTGGGCTCGAAGGAGGCCGGGGTCTCCTGGGTGATGTCGTTCGGGATCTCGTCCAGGGTGTAGCCGACGGCCAGCTTCGCGGCGATCTTGGCGATCGGGAAGCCGGTGGCCTTGGAGGCGAGGGCCGAGGAACGCGACACGCGCGGGTTCATCTCGATGACGATCACGCGACCGTCCTCGGGGTTCACCGCGAACTGGATGTTGCAGCCGCCGGTGTCGACGCCGACCTCGCGGATGACGGCGATGCCGATGTCGCGCAGGATCTGGTACTCGCGGTCGGTCAGCGTCATCGCGGGCGCGACGGTGATCGAGTCACCGGTGTGGACGCCCATGGGGTCGAAGTTCTCGATGGAGCAGACGACCACGACGTTGTCGTGCTTGTCGCGCATCAGCTCCAGCTCGTACTCCTTCCAGCCGAGGATGGACTCCTCCAGGAGCACCTCGGTGGTCGGGGAGAGCGTGAGGCCCTGGCCGGCGATGCGGCGCAGCTCCTCCTCGTCGTGCGCGAAGCCGGAGCCGGCGCCGCCCATGGTGAAGGACGGGCGGACGACGACCGGGTAGCCGCCGAGGGTCTCGACGCCCTTGAGGACGTCGTCCATGGAGTGACAGATGACCGACCGGGCGGACTCGCCATGGCCGATCTTCTTGCGGACCTCCTCCACGACCTCCTTGAACAGGTCGCGGTCCTCGCCCTTGTGGATCGCCTCGGGCTTGGCGCCGATCAGCTCGACGCCGTACTTCTCCAGGACACCGTTCTCGTGCAGCGAGATGGCGGTGTTCAGCGCCGTCTGGCCGCCCAGGGTGGGCAGCAGGGCGTCGGGGCGCTCCTTGGCGATGATCTTCTCGACGAACTCGGGGGTGATCGGCTCGACATAGGTGGCGTCGGCGATCTCCGGGTCGGTCATGATCGTCGCCGGGTTGGAGTTCACCAGGATGACGCGCAGGCCCTCGGCCTTGAGCACGCGGCACGCCTGGGTGCCGGAGTAGTCGAACTCGGCGGCCTGGCCGATGACGATCGGGCCGGAGCCGATGACCAGGACGGACTGGATATCGGTGCGCTTAGGCACGCTGGCCCTCCATCAGGGTGACGAAGCGGTCGAACAGGTAGGCGGCGTCGTGCGGGCCCGCAGCCGCTTCGGGGTGGTACTGGACGGAGAAGGCCGGCTGGTCGAGCAGCTGCAGCCCCTCCACGACGTCGTCGTTCAGGCAGACGTGCGAGACCTCGGCGCGGCCGAACTTGGTCTCGCTGACCTTGTCGAGCGGCGCGTCCACGGCGAACCCGTGGTTGTGCGCGGTGACCTCGACCTTGCCGGTCGTACGGTCCTGGACCGGCTGGTTGATGCCCCGGTGGCCGTACTTCAGCTTGTAGGTGCCGAAGCCGAGCGCACGGCCGAGGATCTGGTTGCCGAAGCAGATGCCGAACAGGGGCGTCTTCCGCTCCAGGACGGCGGTCATGAGCGCGACGGGGCCGTCGGCCGTGGCGGGGTCACCGGGGCCGTTGGAGAAGAACACGCCGTCCGGGTCGACCGCGTAGATCTCGTCGGCCGTGGCGGTGGCGGGCAGCACGTGCACCTCGATGCCGCGCTCGGCCATGCGGTGGGGGGTCATGCCCTTGATGCCGAGGTCGATCGCGGCGACGGTGAACTTCTTCTCGCCGACGGCCGGGACGACGTACGCCTCCTTGGTCGCGACCTCCTCGTAGAGGCTCGCGCCCTTCATGTGCGGCTGGGCCTGCACACGCGCGAGGAGCTCGGACTCGGGGGCGATCGCCTCACCGGAGAAGACGCCGGCGCGCATGGAACCGCGCTCGCGCAGGTGGCGGGTGAGGGCGCGGGTGTCGATGCCGGAGATGCCGACCACGCCCTGCCGCTCCAGCTCGTCGTCCAGGGAGCGCTTGGCCCGCCAGTTGGACGGCACGCGCGCGGGGTCGCGCACGACGTAGCCGGAGACCCAGATGCGGCTCGACTCGTCGTCCTCGTCGTTCCAGCCCGTGTTGCCGATCTGCGGGGCGGTCGCGACCACGATCTGGCGGTCGTACGACGGGTCGGTCAGGGTCTCCTGGTAGCCGGTCATGCCGGTGGAGAACACGGCCTCGCCGAAGGTCTCCCCCACGGCCCCGTAGGCACGGCCGCGGAAGATGCGGCCGTCCTCCAGGACGAGTACGGCGGGAACCCTGGCAGCTCCCCTTGTGGAGGTCGTCATCGTGCGCCTTCCGTGTCGTTGGTCATGTGGTTCAGGGTGTCGGCCCACTCGGTGTGCTCGGCCGCGTGGTCGGAGCGGAAACCGGAGTCGATCAGCTTGTCGCCGAGTGCCCAGGTCACCACCAGCAGGCCGCCCTCGGTGAGGACCTTGCCGGCGATGCCCTTGTCCAGCCGGGCGCCGCGCAGCGCGGCGGTCGGGATGAAGAAGTCGCTCGCTCCGGGACGCTCGACCTCCAGCCCTTGGTCGGTCAGGGTGAGCTCGGCCCGGCTGCGGGTGCCCAGGCCGTGGGCCACGATGCGGTCCAGCCACTGCCCGGCGGTGGTGGAGCCGTGGTAGCGGCCGCTCATGCTCAGTCTCACCGGGCCGGTCTCGTCCGGCGCGCTGGGCGGCTTGGGCAGGTCGCCCTGGAGGGTGCCGCGCCACTTCCAGCCCTCGCGCATCAGCCAGTAGACGAGCGCGATGAAGAGCAGGAGTCCGACGAGCCAGCCGATGCGGCCCGGCCAGTCGGTGACCTCGGCCGACCGCTTGGCCTCGGCCAGCAGGATTACAGGTGTCACGTGAGCTTCCCGTCGACGAGCGTGGCCTTGCCCCGCAGCCACGTGTGCGTCACACGGCCCGGCAGCTCACGCCCCTGGTACGGGGTGTTGCGGCTGCGTGAGGCGAAGCCCGCGGGGTCCACCTGGCCACGGTATTCCGTGTCGACGAGGGTGAGGTTGGCGGGCTCACCAGCCGAGACGGGACGGCCGTGCCCGGTGGCCTGTCCGATCTGCGCGGGCTTGAAGGACATGCGGTCGGCGACGCCGGCCCAGTCCAGCAGGCCCGTGTCGACCATGGTCTCCTGGACCACTGACAACGCGGTCTCCAGACCGACCATGCCCATGGCAGCGGCGGCCCACTCGCAGTCCTTGTCCTCGTGCGGGTGCGGGGCGTGGTCGGTGGCGACGATGTCGATGGTGCCGTCCGCGAGGGCGGCGCGCAGGGCGTGCACATCGCGCTCGGTGCGCAGCGGCGGGTTGACCTTGTAGACCGGGTTGTACGTGCGCACCAGCTCGTCGGTGAGGAGCAGGTGGTGCGGGGTGACCTCGGCGGTGACGTCGATGCCGCGGGACTTGGCCCAGCGGACGATCTCGACGCTGCCGGCGGTCGACAGGTGGCAGATGTGGACGCGGGAGCCGACGTGCTCGGCGAGCAGCACGTCCCGGGCGATGATCGACTCCTCGGCGACGGCCGGCCAGCCGCCCAGGCCCAGTTCGGCGGAGACGACGCCCTCGTTCATCTGGGCGCCCTCGGTCAGCCGGGGCTCCTGGGCGTGCTGGGCGACGACGCCGCCGAAGGCCTTCACGTACTCCAGCGCGCGGCGCATGATCACGGCGTCGTCCACGCACTTGCCGTCGTCGGAGAAGACGGTGACGCCGGCGGCCGACTCGTGCATGGCGCCCAGCTCGGCGAGCTTCCTGCCCTCCAGGCCGACGGTGACCGCGCCGATGGGCTGCACGTCGCAGTAGCCGTGCTCCTGGCCGAGCCGGTAGACCTGCTCGACGACACCGGCGGTGTCGGCGACCGGGAAGGTGTTGGCCATGGCGAAGACGGCGGTGTAGCCGCCGCTCGCCGCCGCGCGGGTGCCGGTCAGGACGGTCTCGGAGTCCTCGCGGCCCGGCTCGCGCAGATGGGTGTGCAGGTCGACCAGGCCCGGCAGCAGCACCTTGCCGCCGGCCTCGACGACTTCGGCGCCGTCGGCGGACAGGCCGGTGCCGACCGCCTCGATGACCTCGCCGTTGATCAGCACGTCCTGCGGCTCGCCGCCGAGCACCTTCGCACCACGGATCAGGATCTTGCTCATGGGTCTTACTTCTCCTCAGTGCGGGTCTGGGCGGGCTCGTTGCCACCGAGCAGCAGGTACAGGACGGCCATCCGGATGGAGACGCCGTTGGCGACCTGCTCGACGGCGGTGCAGCGGTCGGAGTCGGCGACCTCGGCGGTGATCTCCATGCCGCGGACCATCGGGCCGGGGTGCATCACGATGGCGTGCTCGGGCAGCCTGGCCATGCGGTCGCCGTCGAGGCCGTAGCGGCGGGAGTACTCGCGCTCGGTCGGGAAGAAGGCGGCGTTCATCCGCTCGCGCTGGACGCGGAGCATCATCACCGCGTCGCACTTGGGCAGCGCGCTGTCGAGGTCGTACGACACCTCGCACGGCCATGCCTCGACGCCGACCGGCACCAGGGTGGGCGGGGCGACGAGGGTGACCTCGGCGCCGAGGGTGTGCAGCAGGTCGACGTTGGAGCGGGCGACCCGGCTGTGCAGGACGTCGCCGACCACGGTGATGCGCTTGCCGCTGAGGTCCTGGCCGAGGCCGGCGTCCCGGCCGAGCAGGCGGCGGCGCATGGTGAAGGCGTCCAGCAGAGCCTGGGTGGGGTGCTGGTGGGTGCCGTCACCGGCGTTGATCACGGCCGCGTCGATCCAGCCGGAGTTGGCGAGGCGGTACGGGGCTCCGGAGGCGCCGTGCCGGATGACGACGGCGTCGACGCCCATGGCCTCCAGGGTCTGGGCGGTGTCCTTCAGGGACTCGCCCTTGGACACGCTGGAGCCCTTGGCGGAGAAGTTGATGACGTCCGCGGACAGGCGCTTCTCGGCGGCCTCGAAGGAGATCCGCGTGCGGGTGGAGTCCTCGAAGAAGAGGTTGACGATCGTGCGGCCGCGCAGGGTCGGCAGCTTCTTGATCGGCCGGTCGGCGACCCGGGCCATCTCCTCGGCGGTGTCGAGGATCAGGACGGCGTCGTCGCGGGTGAGGTCGGCGGCCGAGATGAGATGACGCTGCATCTGTCAGGCTCCGTAAAGGCGGTTCATTCAGGAGATGTGGGGCAAATCGGCGCATGTGCAGGCATGCGGAAGCAGCCCGGCGCCGGAGTTGCTACTGGCCGGCCTTCACACCGAGCAGCACGGTGTCGCGACCGTCCTCCTCGGCGAGCTGGACCTTGACCGTCTCCCGCAGCGACGTGGGGAGGTTCTTGCCGACGTAGTCGGCGCGGATCGGCAGTTCGCGGTGGCCGCGGTCGACCAGGACCGCGAGCTGGACCGCACGGGGGCGCCCGATGTCGTTCAGGGCGTCGAGGGCGGCGCGGATCGTGCGGCCGGAGAAGAGCACGTCGTCGACGAGGACGACCAGCTTGCCGTCGATGCCGTCACCGGGGATCTCGGTGCGGGCCAGCGCACGCGGGGGGTGCATGCGCAGGTCGTCGCGGTACATGGTGATGTCGAGCGAGCCGACCGGCACCTTGCGGTCGGTGATCTGCTCCAGCTTGACGGCGAGCCGCTGGGCGAGGAAGACGCCCCGGGTGGGAATGCCGAGGAGCACCACGTCGTCGGCGCCCTTGGCACGCTCGACGATCTCATGGGCGATACGGGTCAGTACCCGCGCGATGTCGGGGCCTTCGAGCACGGGCCGCGCATCGGACGCCTGCGGATCGGCAGGCGAGTCGTGCTTGTCCATACGAAACGGACCTCCTTCTCCGCCTCACGGGACGGACCTTAAAGGACGTCGGATTTGCGCCATCCACCGTAGCAGGTCTTGGCGAGGGCCCCGATCACCCCCTTGGCGGAACCGGTTGCCACTACCACGGAAGAGTCGGTGTGGACCATTCGGCTTGACGCACGAGAGTCACGCTGCGTAACCTCACAGTGAGTTACCAGCCGCGCGGCGGGAATACCGTCCGGCCGCGTCGACACAGTGTCCGGGGAGCTATATGTCCAGCGAATACGCCAAACAGCTCGGGGCCAAGCTCCGGGCCATCCGCACCCAGCAGGGCCTTTCCCTCCACGGTGTCGAGGAGAAGTCCCAGGGGCGCTGGAAGGCCGTGGTGGTCGGGTCCTACGAGCGTGGCGACCGAGCGGTGACCGTCCAGCGGCTCGCCGAGCTGGCCGATTTCTATGGCGTTCCCGTGCAGGAGCTCCTGCCGGGCACCACGCCGGGCGGCGCGGCCGAGCCGCCGCCGAAGCTGGTTCTCGACCTGGAGCGGCTGGCCACCGTGCCGGCCGAGAAGGCGGGCCCGCTGCAGCGCTACGCGGCGACGATCCAGTCCCAGCGCGGTGACTACAACGGCAAGGTGCTCTCCATCCGCCAGGACGACCTGCGCACACTCGCCGTCATTTACGACCAGTCCCCCTCGGTCCTCACCGAGCAGCTGATCAGCTGGGGCGTCCTGGACGCCGACGCCCGCCGCGCGGTGGCCACGCACGAAGAGGCGTGACCGCCTGCGGCAGCTGAGCAGAAACGTGGGGGGGGGGGGGGGGGGGGGGGGGGGGGGGGGGGGGGGGCGGGGGGGGTTTTTTTCTTTGTGGGGGGGGGTGGG
>NZ_JBVIDS010000009.1:132063-388187 GCF_055572255.1 Streptomyces sp. NPDC030799
TGGTGAAAGATATCTTCAGAGGGGTGGGGAGGAAAGGGGGTGGGGGCAGCCGTGGGGGGAAGAGAAGAGAAATTGCCATGTGGGGGCACCGACACCCCCCGCCCCCCCCCCCCCCCCGGCGGCTTTTTCACGACGGTGGCGGCGCCTCGGGGGGGCCAGGGGCGCGAACATGCCCGAGGGGCGCGGGGACTGCCGAGCAACCACGGACGACCCGCAGGTCACCCGGGCTGCCGCAGTCCCACGGCGCCCCTCGTTTCGACGGCTAATCCCGGCGGAGCGAAGGCTTGAGCTCCTTCAGCCGGCCCAGCAGACCGTTCACGAACGAGGGCGACTCGTCCGTCGAGAACTCCTTGGCCAGCTGCACCATCTCGTCCAGGACGACGGCATCCGGGGTCTCGTCGACCCAGATCAGCTCGTACGCGCCCAGCCGCAGGATGTTGCGGTCCACGACCGGCATCCGGTCGAGCGTCCAGCCGACCGCGTACTGGGCGATCAGCTCGTCGATCCGCCGCGCGTGTTCCGCGTAGCCCTCGACCAGCTGCATCGTGTACTCGCTGACCGGCGGCTGCCGGGTGTCGGACCGGGAGAGCCGGACCCAGTCGGCGAGGACCGTCAGGACGTCGGCGCCGCGCTGGTCGCCCTCGAAGAGGATCTGGAAGGCGCGCTTGCGGGCCGTGTTGCGGGCAGCCACGGTTAGCTGTTCACCCGGCCGAGGTAGTCGCTCGTGCGGGTGTCGACCTTGATCTTCTCACCGGTGGTGATGAAGAGCGGGACCTGGATCTGGTGGCCGGTCTCCAGGGTGGCGGGCTTGGTGCCACCGGTGGAGCGGTCGCCCTGGACGCCCGGCTCGGTCTCGGCGATGGTCAGCTCGACCGCGGCGGGCAGGTCGACGAAGAGGACCTCGCCCTCGTGCTGCGCGACGGTGGCGGTGAAGCCCTCGACGAGGAAGTTGGCGGCGTCACCGACGGCCTTGCGGTCGATGTGCAGCTGGTCGTAGGTCTCCATGTCCATGAAGACGAAATACTCGCCGTCCATGTACGAGAACTGCATGTCGCGCTTGTCGACAGTGGCCGTCTCGACCTTGACGCCGGCGTTGAAGGTCTTGTCGACGACCTTGCCGGAGAGCACGTTCTTGAGCTTGGTGCGCACGAATGCCGGGCCCTTGCCGGGCTTGACGTGCTGGAACTCGACGACGGACCAGAGCTGGCCGCCTTCGAGCTTGAGCACCATGCCGTTCTTGAGGTCGTTCGTGGAAGCCACGGTTGCGGAATCTCCTGGACTGACGTACGACCCCGGGGCATGCGCACAGCGCGAGGCTAGAGCGCGAGCAGCTCCTTGGTCGTGATGGTGAGTAGCTCGGGTCCGCCGTCCGCCTCGGGGCGTACGACGAGCGTGTCATCGATCCGGACGCCGCCCCGGCCCGGGAGGTGGACCCCCGGTTCGACGGTGACCGGCACGCAAGCGTCCAGTTTACCCATGGCCGCGGGCGCCAACTGCGGGTCCTCGTCGATTTCGAGTCCGACGCCGTGTCCGGTGAGCGGTGGCAGGGCCTCCGCATAGCCGGCCGAGTCCAGTACCTGGCGCGCAGCGCGGTCCACGTCACGGTATCCGGCGCCGGGTGCCAGGGACTCGCGTCCGGCGCGCTGGGCGGCGAAGACGAGGTCGTACAGCTCGATCTGCCAGTCGGCGGGCGAGGTGCCGATCACGAAGGTGCGGCCGATCTCGCAGCGGTAGCCGCGGTAGGTCGCCCCCAGGCACACGGTGAGGAAGTCGCCCTCCTCCACGCGCCGGTCGGTGGGGCGGTGGCCGCGGCGGCCGGAGTTCGGCCCGGTGGCCACCGAGGTGGGGAACGCGGGTCCGTCGGCCCCGTGGTCCACCAGACGGCGCTCCAGCTCCAGCGCGAGGTGCCGCTCGGTACGGCCGACCAGGATGGACTCCAGCAGCTCACCGAGGGCCTGGTCGGCGATCTCGGCGCCGATGCGGAGGCAGGAGATCTCCTCCTCGTCCTTGACCACCCTGAGCTGCTCGACGGCTCCGCCGAGGTCGGTGAGGCGGAGACGCGGGGCGACCGAGGCCAGGGCTCTGTGCCGGGCCACGGTGAGGTGGTGTTCCTCCACCGCCAGTGAATCGGCACCCTGGGCTGCGGCGAGGTCGGCCGCCGCGACGGCGGCGTCACCCCCGGCGGGCAGGACGTGCAGGCGCAGGTTCTCGTCCGGCCGGCCCTCGTAGGGGCGGTCGTCGGGCGGGCCGGCGCAGACGAGGAGATCCTCGCCCTTGCCGAGCAGCAGTGCGGAGCCCTGCGGGGCTGCGGCGGCGAGGTAGCGCACGTTGGCCGGGCGGGTGACGAGCGCTGCCGCGGTGCCGGCCGCGGTGAAGTGGTCTCTCAGCCGGGATCGGCGGGTCGCGTACACCTCTGACATGAGATGAGCGTAGGAGTTTTGTGCCGATTGTGCCGATTCGTGGGGGCCGAGTGGGGCTGCGGGGCAGGTGAGGGGTGGTGCGCGTTCTCCCCGCTCACCAGCTCGGTGGGCTCGCTATCGCTCTCGACAGGACCTCGTCCAGGACCCTCGCCGTGCCCGGAACATCGAGCTGGGAGTTGTCGATGATCGGGAGACCCGAGCCGTACCAGCCGGCCATGCGGCCGTGGATGCGCGCGACCTCCTCGTCGGTGAGGCGGCGGTTGCCGGTGCGCTCGGCGTTGCGCTCCAGGACGATGTCCAGGCCCGGCAGGAGGACGACCGGGAGCAGGCCGGGGCCGACGTGCCGTTTCCAGCCGCCGAGGCCGACGACCGGGCGGTCCGGGAAGACGGCGTCGTCCAGGATGCAGGAAATGCCGTTGGCGAGGAAGTTGCGGGCGGCGAAACCGCAGGTGCGGCGGGCCAGGCGGTACTGGGCCTCGGAGTTGTCGTTCCAGCCGGACTGGGGGTCGGCGAAGCCCGAGCGGACCCATTCGCGCACGTCGTCCAGGCTGATGTGCGCGGTGGGCACGCGGCGGTGGTCGGCCCAGTACTTGGCGACGCTGGTCTTGCCCGCGCCGGCCGGGCCGATCAGCAGGACGGCCAGCGTGGTGGTCGCCGGGTCGGGGGCCGCGGCATGAGCCGGCGGCGCCATGGGGACGCCCACGGGGCCGCCCGGCGGCAGCGGGACATGGCCGGTGGTGTCGGGGGCCGGCGGCGCGGCGGGCTGCGGGGCCGGGGACTGGGGCGCGGGAGGTTGCGGGGGCGTCGGCGGGACGGCACCGGCCGGGGCCGGGAAGACCGGCGGCGGAGGAACGGGGGCGGGCCCCTGGGAGGCTCCCGGGCGCGGGCCCGGGTGGTGCGCGGCCGACGCCCAGCCGACATGCGGCATCTGCCCCGGCTGGTGGGGCGGCGGCAGCGGAGACCCCACTGCGTGCTGCATCCGTTGCCACTCCGTCTCGTACAGGCAATTCGTGCTGGTAGCAGAGGTTAACCCGCTGCTTGCCGAACGGTACCGTCCCCGGCCGTCGTTTGGTGAAACGACCGGGGGCGGCTCGAAGTGCCCGTTCCGGAAAGGGAATCGGACGGACGCAACAGTCGGGGACCTACTGCCCGACCTCGCCGTACGCGGCGAGCAGGACGGCCGGGTCGGGGCCTTCCAGGACGGTCGGCTTGGCCAGGCCGTCCAGGACGATGAAGCGCAGCAGGTCGCCGCGGGACTTCTTGTCGACCTTCATCGTCTCCAGCAGCTTGGGCCACTGGTCGTAGCGGTAGTGCAGGGGCAGGCCGACAGATTCGAGGACCGTGCGGTGCCTGTCCGCCGTCGCATCGTCCAAACGGCCCGCCAGGCGGCCCAGTTCGGCGGCGAAGTGCATGCCGACCGCGACCGCGGCGCCGTGCCGCCACTGATAGCGCTCGTTCTTCTCGATGGCGTGGCCGAGCGTGTGACCGTAGTTCAGGATCTCCCGCAGACCCGACTCCTTCAGGTCGCTGGAGACGACCTCGGCCTTCACCCGGATCGAGCGCTCGATCAGCTCCGCCGTGTGCGGGCCCTCCGGGGTGCGGGCCGCCTCCGGGTCCGCCTCGATCAGCTCCAGGATCGCCGGGTCGGCGATGAAACCGGCCTTGATGATCTCGGCGAGTCCGGAGACGTAGTCGTTGACCGGGAGGGAGTCCAGCGCGGCCAGGTCGCACAGCACACCGGCCGGCGGGTGGAAGGCGCCCACCAGGTTCTTGCCCTCGGCGGTGTTGATGCCGGTCTTGCCGCCGACCGCCGCGTCCACCATCGCGAGGACGGTCGTCGGGATGGCGATCCAGCGCACCCCGCGCAGCCAGGTCGCCGCCACGAACCCGGCCAGGTCCGTCGTCGCGCCGCCGCCCACACCCACGATCGCGTCGGTGCGGGTGAAGTTCGACTGGCCCAGCGCCTTCCAGCAGTAGGCGGCGACCTCGGCGGTCTTGGCCTCCTCGGCGTTCGGCACCTGGATGGCGATCGCCTCGTAGCCCTGCTCGGCCAGCTCCGCGCGGAGCGCGTCACCGGTCTCGGCCAGCGCCTCGGGATGGATCACCGCGACCCGCCTGGCCCTCGGCCCGATCAAGCCGGCCAGCTCACCGAGGAGTTGCCGGCCGACCAGCACCTCGTAGGGGTCGGTGCCCGCCGAACCGGCGACCTGGATCCGAGTGACTGACTCGCTCATGCTTCCTTCAACTCCAGTGCGTCGAGGGCTGCTCGGGTGACCTCTTCGGGGGTACGGCCGTCCGTTGGTACGACGGCGGTGGCGACCTCCTCGTACAGGTGCCGCCGCGCCTCCATCAGTTCGCGCCACTGCTTGCGCGGGTTGACCGCGAGCAGCGGCCGGGCCACGTTCAGACCCGTGCGCTTGACGGCCTCCTCCACGTCCATCGAGAGGTAGACCACCCGGTGCCCGGCGAGCAGGGCGCGCGTGTCGGCGTCCAGGATCGCTCCGCCACCGAGCGCGAGGACGCCCCCGTGCTCGGCGAGCGCGGCATGCACCGCCCGCTTCTCGATCGCCCGGAAGGCGGGCTCGCCCTCGTCGACGAAGATCTCGGCGATGGTGCGCCCCTCGGCGGCCACGATGTCCTCGTCGGTGTCCCGGTAGCCGAGGCCGAGGCGCTCGGCCAGGAGCCGGCCGATGGTGGACTTGCCCACGCCCATCGGTCCGACCAGTACGACCGCAGGCACGGCGCTCACCGGATCTGCAGGTTGTCGAGGTAGGACTGCACGTTGCGGCGGGTCTCGGGCACGGAGTCGCCGCCGAACTTCTCGGCGACCGCGTCCGCGAGGACGAGCGCGACCATGGCCTCGGCGACGATGCCGGCCGCGGGCACGGCGGAGACGTCGGAGCGCTGGTGGTGGGCCTGGGCGGCCTCGCCGGTGGTGACGTCCACGGTCTGCAGGGCCCGCGGCACGGTCGCGATCGGCTTCATGGCCGCCCGCACCCGCAGCAGCTCGCCCGTGCTCAGGCCGCCCTCGGTGCCACCGGCGCGGCCGGAGACGCGCCGGATGCCCTCGGGCGTGTTGACGATCTCGTCGTGCGCCTTGGAGCCGGGCACGCGGGCCAGCTCGAAGCCGTCACCGATCTCGACGCCCTTGATCGCCTGGATGCCCATCAGGGCACCGGCGAGCCGGGCGTCCAGCTTGCGGTCCCAGTGCACATGCGAGCCGAGGCCGACCGGAACGCCGTAGGCCAGCACCTCGACCACGCCGCCGAGCGTGTCGCCGTCCTTGTGAGCCTGGTCGACCTCCGCGACCATCGCCTTCGACGCGTCCGCGTCCAGGCAACGCAGCGGGTCGGCATCCAGCTTCTCGACGTCGGCGGGCGTGGGGTACACGCCCTGCGGAGCCTTCACGGAGCACAGCTCGACGACGTGCGAGACGATCTCGATACCGGCCGTCTCCTTCAGGTAGGAGCGGGCCACCGCGCCGAGCGCCACCCGGGCCGCCGTCTCCCGCGCGGAGGCGCGCTCCAGGATCGGCCGGGCCTCGTCGAAGCCGTACTTCTGCATGCCCGCCAGGTCGGCATGGCCGGGCCGCGGGCGGGTCAGGGGCGCGTTACGGGCGAGCCCGTCGAGGATCTCCTGGTCGACCGGGTCGGCCGCCATGACCTGCTCCCACTTGGGCCACTCGGTGTTCCCCACCATGATCGCCACCGGGGAACCGAGGGTCAGACCGTGCCGGACACCGCCCAGGAAGGTGACCTCGTCCCGCTCGAACTTCATCCGCGCACCGCGGCCATAACCGAGCCGCCGCCGCGCCAGGTGGTCCGCCACCATGTCCGTGGTGATCGGCACGCCGGCGGGAAGCCCCTCCAGCGTCGCGACAAGTGCCGGACCGTGGGACTCCCCCGCGGTCAGCCAACGCAGCCTGCTCAACGGTGCTCCTCAGTGTTCGCGCCCGGTACTGCCCTGCGTACGCTCATCCACGCGTACGGCGACGGCGCGACCGGGTGCGCGACCCCGGCCCGCCACCTCCGATCCTCCCACGAGCCGGCCGTTGTCAGGCCGCCGGTCCAGTAAACGGACGTACCGGCGGGCGGTCAGTGCGCGGCGAGTGCCTTCTCACCGGCGTGGCGCATGGCCTCCAGGGGCACCGGGGAGCGGCCGGTCATCTGCTCGACCTGAAGGACGGCCTGGTGGATCAGCAGGTCGAGCCCGCTGACCACGGCGCCGCCGAACATGGACCAGCGGGCCGCGAGCTCGGTGGGCCAGGGGTCGTAGAGCACGTCGAAGAGGGTGGCGGGACGCTCGGGTACGGCAGCGGCGAGGGCGTCGGTGGTGCCGGCTGGGGTGGTGGCGACGACCAGCGGGGCACGCAGCGCCTGCGCGGCATCCGCCCAGTCCGCCGTGCGCACCTCGACGTCGAGCCGTTCGCCCCACTGGCGCATCTCGGCGGCGCGGGCCTCGCTGCGGACGTAGGCGACGACCTCCCCGGTGCAGATCCGGGCCAGGGCGGCGAGAGCGGAGGAGGCGGTGGCGCCGGCGCCGAGGATCGCGGCGGAGTCGACCTGCTGGATGCCGTGCTCGCGCAGCGCGGCCACCATGCCGGGTACGTCGGTGTTGTCGCCGATCCGGCGGCCGTCCTCGGTGAAGACGACCGTGTTGACCGCGTCGACGGACGCGGCCGTCTCGCTGATCTCGTCCAGCAGCGGGATGACCGCCCGCTTCAGCGGCATGGTCAGCGACAGTCCCGCCCACTCCGGCCCGAGCTTCTCGAAGAAGCCGGGCAGAGAGGCCTCGTCCATCTCGAAGCGGTCGTACGACCACTCGGTGAGCCCCAGCTCGTCGTACGCGGCCCGGTGCAGCACCGGCGAGAGGGAGTGGGCGATGGGCTTACCGAGCACGGCGGCCCGGCGGGCGTCTGCTTCCTTCGATGCCATGGAACCCGTCCTTGAGCTTCTGTGTCCAGGCGAAGACTACCGACCCGACGTCAGCTCTTTTTCCGGGACGCGTTCCACTCGTTGACGAGCTTCTCGTGCTCCTCGAGGGTCTTGGTGAACTTGCTGGTCTTTCCGTCCATCGAGATGAAGTAGTACCAGCCGTCGTGGGTCGGGTCGAGCGCGCCCTTGAGCGCTTCCTCGCCGGGGTTTCCGATGGGGCCGGGCGGCAGCCCCTTGGAGAAGTAGGTGTTGTAGGGGTTGTTGTACTTGCGCAGCTCGGCGATGCTCAGGTCGATCTTGCTCTGGTTCTTCACGTAGTTGTACGTGGAGTCGAACTCCAGCCGCCCGTAGGTCTGCGGGTTGTCGGGTTCGAGGCGGTTGTAGACGACCTCCGCCATCTTGCGGAAATCGTCGTGGCTCGTGCCCTCGGCCTGCACCAGGCTCGCCACGGTGAGCAGCTGCCAGGGGCCGTCGAGGCCGAGCACCTTGGCTTTGTCCTCCAGGCCCAGCTCTTTGTACTTGGCGGTGGCCTGGGACACCATCTCCTTGAGCACGGCCTCGGGCTTCTGGCCCTTGGTGACCGCGTAACTGGAGGGGTAGAGGAACCCTTCCAGCGGATCCTTCAGGTTCGCGTGGTCCAGTGCCCAGGCGGGCAGTCCGAGGCTCTTGTAGTCCTTCTTCGCGACCCTCGCCGTCGTACCGGCCGCCACCCCGACCCGCTTGTCGATCAGGCTGTAGACCGCCGTGTTGCGCAGACCCTCGGCGATGATCAGGTTGCTGCGGCTCTTCGGGCTGAGCATCAGGTCCACCGCGCTCGCGGCGGACATCTGTTTCTCCAGGGTGTACACACCGTCCTGGAGCGACTTGTTCCCCGGGTTCGCCTGCAGTGCGGACACGAACGCGGCGGCGCTCTTGACGACGCCCGCCTCCTGCAGCTTCTGGCCGATGTCCCATCCCCCGGCGCCCTTGGGGATCTCGACCGTCACCTGCTCGCCGTTTCCGGCGCCCGCGTAGTCCGGGGCCGGGGCGAAACGATTTTGGTAGAACTTGTAGCCGAAGTATCCGACGCCGCCGAGGCCTCCGCCGAACACCAGGCAGACCACCAGACAGGCGCAGCCGGTGCGACGTTTCTGGCCCTTCTTGGCGGGTTTCTTCCCTTTGCCGCGCCGGTCACGGCGGCTCTGGAGCTCGTGCTCCTCACCCTCGTCGTCCTCGCCGCCGCCTCCGGCGAAGAAGGGGTGCTCCTCCTCGGCGGGCGCGGTCTCCGGCTCGGGTTCGGCCTCGGTGCGCCTGCGGCCGGGGGGCTGCGGCGGCGGGTAGGCGTCCTCGGTCCCGTAGAAGTCGGGCTGCTCCCCGCCGTACGCGACGGGCTGCTGGCCGTACGGGTCACCGGGGTCGGCGGCGTACGGCGCCTGGCCGTGGGTGCCGGTCGCGTCCCAGCCGCCGTGGTGCTGGTACTGCTGCTGGGTGTGGCCGGTGAACTGCTGCTGCCCCTGTTCGCCGTAGACCTGGTAGTGCTCGTGGCCGTACCCGGACTGCTGCTCCTGGCTCCAGTCGCCGTACTGCGGCTGCTGCGGGTGGTGCTGCGGCTGGCCGCCGTAGGCAGACTGCTGACCCATGTGGGTCTGCTGCCCTTCCCATCCGCCGTCCCCGAACAACGGGTCCTGCGGATGCCACGGTTGGGAGCCTGGGCTCCGGCCATACTCAGTCATCGATCCCCTAGAGCCGCGAGGCCGACCGGTCACGTGGCCGGTGGGCCTCGCTTCCGTTCCGCCTCTTTGCTGTGCGCCGCTTGTTCGAACACCGGCGCATCGCGCGGAACGTTACCGTATCGCGATCAGATGACCACTTCGACGCCCTCGCCGGGTGCTTTACCTGACACCCGTTCGGATTCGAGAGCCTGCTGCAGGATGATGACGGCGGCGGCCTGGTCGATGACGGCCCGGCCCTTCTTGGATTTCACACCGGAGGCACGCAGTCCCTGACTGGCCGTCACGGTCGTCATCCGCTCGTCCACCAGGCGCACCGGGACCGGCTTGATGCCCTTGGCCAGCTCCTGGGCGAAGGCGCGGACCTTGACGGCGGCCGGGCCCTCACCCCCCTTGAGGGAGCGAGGGAGGCCTACGACGACCTCGATCGGTTCGTATTCCTCCACCAGTTGCCGCAAGCGGCGGTGGGCGGCGGGGATGTCCCGGCCGGGGACGGTCTCCACCGGTGTGGCGAGGATCCCATCGGGGTCGCACGAGGCGACCCCGATACGGGCGTCCCCGACGTCGATCGAAAGTCGACGTCCTCTGCGCATGTCCGGCCGTTTCCTTACTCAGTCGTCACTTGGCGGTTTCGGCGACCAGGCGCTCGACAGCGTCGACGGCCTCGCCTACGGCGGCCGGGTTCTGGCCGCCGCCCTGGGCGACGTCCGGCTTGCCGCCACCGCCGCCACCGAGGGTCTTTGCGGCGGTACGGACCAGGTCACCGGCCTTGAGGCCGCGCTCGCGGGCGGCTTCGTTGGTGGCGATGACCGTGAGCGGCTTGCCGTTGTTGACCGTGAAGAGGGCGACCACGGCGGCCCGGCCGCCCTGGATGCGGCCGCGCACGTCGAGAACCAGCTTGCGCAGGTCGTCCGGGGTCGTACCGTCCGGGACCTGGCCGGTCACCACGGCGACACCGCGGACGTCCTTGGCGGACTCGGCGAGACCGGCGGCGGCCTGGAGGACCTTCTCGGCGCGGAACTTCTCGATCTCCTTCTCGGCGTCCTTCAGCTTGCCGAGCATCGAGGAGACCTTCTCCGGCAGTTCCTCCGGGCGGCCCTTGAGCAGCTCGGTCAGCTGGTTGACGACCGTGTGCTCCCGGGCGAGGAAGTTGTAGGCGTCCACACCGACCAGGGCCTCGATACGACGGACGCCCGAGCCGATGGAGGACTCGCCGAGCAGCTTCACCAGGCCCAGCTGGGCGGTGTTGTGCACGTGCGTGCCGCCGCACAGCTCCTTGGAGAAGTCGCCGATGGTCACGACGCGGACCCGCTCGCCGTACTTCTCGCCGAACTCGGCGATGGCGCCCTGCTTCTTGGCCTCGTCGATGCCCATGACCTCGGCGTGCACGTCGAGGTCGCGGGCCAGCACCTCGTTGATCTTCTGCTCGACGTCGGTCATCACGGCCGTCGGGACGGCGGACGGGGAGCCGAAGTCGAAGCGGAAGCGGCCGGGCTGGTTCTCGGAACCGGCCTGGGCGGCCGTCGGGCCGAGGGCGTCGCGCAGGGCCTGGTGCGTCAGGTGCGTGGCCGAGTGGGCACGGGCGATGGCCTTGCGGCGGCGGGCGTCGATGGAGGCGTGGGCCTTGGCCCCGACGGTCACCTCGCCGACCTGGACGACGCCCTTGTGGACGTACACACCCGGGACCGGCTTCTGGCAGTCGCGGACCTCGATGACGGCACCGGAGTCGGCCTTGATGCGACCGGTGTCGCCGATCTGGCCGCCGCCCTCGGCGTAGAACGGGGTGCGGTCGAGGACGATCTCGACCTCGTCGCCCTCGGTGGCGGCCGGCGAGGAGACGCCGTCGACCAGGATGCCGACGATCGTGGACTCGCCCTCGGTGTCGGAGTAGCCGATGAAGTCGGTCTCGCCGGCGGTGTCGGCGATCTCACGGTAGGCGCCCATGTCGGCGTGGCCGGTCTTCTTGGACTGGGCGTCGGCCTTGGCGCGCTCCCGCTGCTCCTTCATCAGGCGGCGGAAGCCGTCCTCGTCCACGGAGAGGCCCTGCTCGGCGGCCATCTCCAGGGTGAGGTCGATCGGGAAGCCCCAGGTGTCGTGGAGCAGGAACGCCTTGTCGCCGGGCAGGACGGTGGAGCCGGCCTGCTTGGTCTCGGTGACGGCGGTGTCGAGGATGTTGGTGCCGGCCTTCAGCGTCTTGAGGAAGGCGTTCTCCTCGGCGAGGGCGACCTTCTCGATCCGCTCGCGGTCGGTGATCAGCTCGGGGTACTGCCGGCCCATCATCTGGATCACGGTGTCGATCAGGTCCTTGACGACCGGACCGGTGGCGCCCAGCAGACGCATGTTGCGGATGGCACGGCGCATGATGCGGCGCAGGACGTAGCCGCGGCCCTCGTTGCCGGGGGTGACGCCGTCGCCGATGAGCATGGTGGCCGTACGCATGTGGTCGGTGACCACACGCAGGGACACGTCCGAGGCGTGGGCGTCGCCGTAGCGGACGCCGGTCAGCTCGGTGGCCTTCTCGATGACGGCCATGGAGGTGTCGATCTCGTACATGTTCTGCACACCCTGCAGAATCATGGCGAGCCGCTCCAGGCCGAGGCCCGTGTCGATGTTCTTGCTCGGCAGGTCCCCGAGGATCTCGAAGTTGTCCTTGCCGATGCCCTCGCCGCGCTCGTACTGCATGAAGACGAGGTTCCAGATCTCCACGTACCGCTCGTCGTTGACGGCGGGGCCGCCCTCGACGCCGAACTCGGGGCCGCGGTCGTAGTTGATCTCGGAGCAGGGGCCGCACGGGCCGGGGACGCCCATGGACCAGTAGTTGTCCTTCATGCCGAGGCGCTGGATGCGCTCCTTCGGCACCCCGACGACCTCGTGCCAGATGCGCTCGGCCTCGTCGTCGTCCTTGTAGACGGTGATCCAGAGCTTCTCCGGCTCCAGGCCGTAACCGCCCTTGTCCTGGGGCGTGGTGAGCAGCTCCCAGGCGAGCTTGATGGCGCCTTCCTTGAAGTAGTCGCCGAAGGAGAAGTTGCCGCACATCTGGAAGAACGTGCCGTGGCGCGTGGTCTTGCCGACCTCTTCGATGTCGGGCGTGCGCACGCACTTCTGCACGCTGGTGGCGCGCGGGAACGGCGGCTTGACCTCACCCAGGAAGTAGGGCTTGAAGGGCACCATGCCGGCGGGGACGAGGAGCAGAGTCGGGTCGTCCGCGATGAGCGACGCCGAAGGGACGACGGTGTGCCCGCGCTCCTCGAAGAAGCTCAGCCAGCGGCGGCGAATCTCGGCCGACTCCATCAGTGGTCCTCATTCCGGTTGTACGAGTACATCGGGGCTTCGATGTACTTCGGGTTGCTGCGGTTGTTGCTGCGGTCGGCCTCGATGGCGGCCTGCCGCCTGGGTGCGGGGAGTTCGGGGTTCTCGTGGATCCCGAGGGCCTCCTCCAGCTCGGCCTCCCGCTGGGCCATGTTGTCGCGGACGTCGAGCGCGAAGCCCACCGCACGGTCCTTGAGCCGCTGACCGGTCTCCAGGGCCTTGTTCGCCGCGGTCGCGGCGAGGCTCTCCGGGGTCAGCTGCTTCAGCTTGCGGTTGACCTTGGTGGTGGCCCACACGCCGGCGGCGACACCGGTGGTGAACCAGAACGTACGGCGGAACATCGCTCGGTCTCAGTCCTTACTTCCGCTTGCGTCGTGCGGCGGGGACCGTGCGGCCCACGATCACCGTACGCCGGGGCGCCTTCGCGGGCACGTCCTCCTTGCGGCCGCCCAGCGCCCGGCGGACGCCGTAGCCGAAGGCCGCGACCTTCACCAGCGGGCCGCCGAAGGTGGAGGCGACCGTGCTCGACAGCGCGGAGGCGTTCGACGTGACCTCCTGGACGTCGGAGGCGATCGCGTCGACGCGGTCGATCTGGGTCTGCGCGGAGCGCACCGCCTGGGAGGCGTCGGCCAGCAACGGGACGGCCTGGTCGGTCACGTCCGCCACGAGCTTGGTCGTCGCCTTGAGCGTCTGGGCCAGCCTCGCGAGAGCCACCGCGAGGAAGGAGACCAGGATCGCCCAGAAGACGGCCACCAGGATCCCGGCCACCTCTCCACCGGACACTGTGCGCACCCGCTCCCTGAAACGTGCCTCACCATCGAAAAGTCGTGTCCGAGCCTATCGCGCCGGGGGCGGGGCTCCGTACCGGATTACCCGGGCCGCGGGGGCGGAGTTGCGGGAAGCGATTGTACGCAATGAACACACTTCAGTACGCTCCGTGTCCCATGCGAGGTCCTCAGCGCCCAGATCCCTTCCCGGACGGCGATCCGCCCCTGGAACTGACCACGTTCGTCGGGCGCTCGGCCGAACTCGCCGAGCTGACCGCCGCTCTCGGCCGGGCCCGGCTGGTGACCGTCACCGGGGTCGGCGGCGTCGGCAAGTCCCGGCTGGCCGCGCGGGTCGCCGCCGGGTGGGAGTCGGGGTCCGGGCGGGTGGAGCTGGCGCCGGTGCGCGATCCGCAGTTCGTGGAGTACGCGGTCGCGGAGGCGCTGGGGCTGACCGACCACACCGCCCGGACGCCCCGGGAGACGCTGCTGGAGCATTTCGCCGGCCGTCCGGCCCTGCTGGTGCTGGACGGGTTCGAGCACCTGGTGGAGGCCTGTGCCGGGCTGACGGCCGACCTGCTGCGGAGGCTGCCGCGGCTGCGGGTGCTGGCCGTGGGCCGGCGCCCGCTGGGGCTGGCGGGCGAGCGGCTGCTTCCGCTGGCGCCGCTCGGCGAGGACGAGGCGGTGGAGCTGTTCACCGACCGGGCCCGGGAGCAGGGGCTGGAGCTGTCCGACGGTCCCGAGGTGCGCGAGCTGTGCCGGCGCCTGGAGGGGATCCCGCTGGCGCTGGAGCTGGCGGCCGGGCGGCTGCGGGCGCTGTCCCCGGCGCAGCTGCTGCAGCGGCTGGACGACCGGTTCCGGCTGCTGGCCACCGGTTCCGGAGCGCGCTCCGTCCCCGGGGGACCCCCGGCCCGCCACCAGACACTGCGCACGGCGATCGGCTGGAGCCACGAGCTGTGCACGCCCGCCGAACGGCTGCTGTGGGCGCGTCTTTCGGTGTTCGCGCAGACCTTCGACCTGGAGGCGGCCGAGTACGTCTGCAGCGGGGACGGGCTGCCCGCCGAGGACGTCCTGGACGTGCTGTCGGAACTGCTGGCCCAGTCCGTCGTGACCCGTGAGGAGACCCCGGCCGGCCCCCGCTACCGGATGCTCGACACGGTCCGGGCCTACGGCGCCGAGTGGCTGGAGGGGATCGGGGACGCGGGGCGGCTGCGCAGGCGGCACCGGGACTGGTACCTGGGCCTGGCCACCTCTTGCGAGCTCGACTGGTTCTCGCCCCGGCAGGGCGAGGTCGCCGCGCGGGTCGAAGCGGAGCTGCCCAACCTGCGGGCGGCCATCGAGTGCTGTCTGGCGGAGCCGGAAGGGACCCATCTCGGCCAGTACCTGGCCGGGTCCCTGTGGTTCTGCTGGGTCGGCTGCGGGCGGCTCGCGGAGGGCCGCCGCTGGCTGACCTGCTGCCTGGAGCTGGATTCGGGGTACGAGCAGTCGCGACTGAAGGCGCTGTGGGTGCTCGGGTATGTGGCGATCCTCCAGGGCGACACCGTGCCGGCCCTGGCGGCGCTGCAGGAGTGCCGGGAGCAGGCGGAGCGGGCCGCGGATCCGGCGGCGGTGGCGTACGCGGAGCACCGCACCGGCTGTCTGGCCCTGGTCACCGATGACATGGCCCGCGCAGAAACGCTGCTGCGGTCGGCGCTGTGCCGTTATCAGGAGATCGGCGAACTCAACAGCAACGTGCTGATGGGGCAGGTGGAGCTGGCGATGACGCGGGCTTTCCAGGGGGACCTGCCGGAGGCGGTGCGGCTGTGCGAGGACGTGCGCCGGGTGTGCGAGGACCACGGGGAGCGCTGGGCGCGGTCGTACGCGCAGTACGTGCTGGCGTACGCGGCCTGGCAGGACGGCGACCAGGGCAGGGCGCGGGAGCTGCTCGCTGACTGCCTGCGCAACGTCCATGCCTTCCACGACCTGCTCGGCTCGGTGCTGTCCATGGAGTTGCTGGCGCTGGTGACCGTGGCGCAGGGGGACGCGGCCGAGGCGGCGGTGCTCCAGGGGGCGGCGGGCCGGATCTGGCCGTCCGTGGGGCTGCCGTTGTTCGGCTCGGCCTATTTCAACGCCCCGCACGAGCGCTGCGAGGCACTGGCCCGGCAGGCGCTGGGGGACGCGCGGTACGAGGAGTGCGTGCGGGAGGGTTCCCGGCTGGACCGGGCGGAGGCCGTGGCCCGCGCGCTCGGGCACCGCGGTGTACGACCGCTGGACGCACTGCCGGCTCCGCGCGGGCCGGTGCCGCAGGAGGGCGGCGAAGGCGGCCAGGGCGTGGGCTCGGGCGAGGGCGGACAAGCCGCTGACCGGACCTCCGGCTCCGCGCGGGGCGGTGCCGCAGGAGGGCGGGACAACCGGTCCGGGCGCGGACGAGGCGCAACGCGGCGCGGTCATTGAGAGAAAAACAAACCCGCCGCCTCGCCCGCCCGGCAGGGCCGGGCGGGGAGACGGCGGGCTGAGGACTTACGCCGTGACCGGGGTCAGCGGGCGTAGTACTCGACGACGAGCTGCTCGTCGCAGATGACCGGAACTTCCTTGCGGTTCGGCTCGCGGTCCAGGCGGAACGCCAGGGCCTTGAGGTTCACCTGCAGGTAGCGCGGGGTCTCACCCTCGGGGGCGAAGCCACCCTCGCGGGCGATCTGGAAGAGCGTCTTGTCCTTGGAGCGGTCGCGGACCTGCACGACGTCGTCCGGGCGGACACGGAAGGACGGCTTGTCGACCTTCTGGCCGTTGACCTGGATGTGGCCGTGGACGACCATCTGACGGGCCTGGTAGATGGTGCGGGCGATGCCCGAACGCAGGACCAGGGCGTCGAGACGGCGCTCGAGCTCCACGATCAGGGCCTCACCGGTCTTGCCCTGGACCTTGGACGCGCGCTCGTAGGCGCGGACCAGCTGGCGCTCGGAGATGTCGTACTGCGCGCGCAGACGCTGCTTCTCCAGCAGACGGACCTTGTAGTCCGAGTTCTGCTTGCGGCCACGGCCGTGCTCACCCGGCGGGTAGGGACGGGCCTCGAAGTACTTGACGGCCTTCGGGGTCAGCGCGATGCCGAGGGCACGCGACTTCTTGACCTTGGGGCGGGACTGGTTCGCCACTGTCTTTCGTCTCTTTCGTAGTGTTCGGCTCGTCAGGGTTAGGGAGGTCGCATCCGCAGCCGGGAAAACCCGCCGGGTCCCAAGGGACCTGCCGGGCAGCCGCTTCCCTGGTCTGGGCACATACGTGCAGCACGCGAGTGGCCCACCGACCGGTCCCGTGACTTCGGGTGGTGGTGGGCTGCCCGCGACACCGTTCGACGGTGCGCGACGCTCCTGGAGTCCATCCGGGGAGGATGGGGCTCCGGCTGGCTGTCCCGCTCTGACAGCACGGGACTCAGCACTTCGGGGAATTCTACAGGGCGCTCAGGACCGTCTGCGACCGAGGTGCTTCCTGGTCCACTCCACGGCGTCCGCATACCGCGCCTCGGCGCCGTGCCGGCTCGGGGTGTAGTACTCGCGGTCCTTCAGGGCGTCCGGTGCGTACTGCTGCTGGGCGATGCCCTCGGGCAGGTCGTGCGGGTACACGTACCCCTGGGCATGGCCGAGCTTGGCGGCGCCCTGGTAGTGCCCGTCGCGCAGGTGCGGGGGGACCGGGCCGGCCAGGCCCTTGCGTACGTCCTCCATGGCGGCGCCGATCGCGGTGGTCGCCGAGTTGGACTTGGGGGCGAGCGCGAGGGCGATGGTGGCGTGGCTGAGGGTGAGGGCGGCCTCGGGAAAGCCGATCATCGCGACGGCCTGGGCCGCGGCGACGGCGATGGGCAGGGCGTTCGGATCGGCCAGGCCGATGTCCTCGCTGGCGGAGATCATCAGACGGCGGGCGATGAAGCGGGGGTCCTCGCCGGCCTCGATCATGCGGGCCAGGTAGTGCAGGGCCGCGTCGACGTCGGAGCCCCTGATGGACTTGATGAGGGCGCTGGCGACGTCGTAGTGCTGGTCGCCGTCGCGGTCGTACTTCACCGCGGCCCGGTCGACCGTCTGCTCCAGCGTCTGCAGGCTGATCGCGCTCTCGCCCTGGTCCAGGGCGGCTCCGGCGGCGGCCTCCAGGGCGGTCAGCGCCCGGCGGGCGTCACCGCCGGCGATGCGCAGCAGGTGTTCCTCGGTGTCCTCGGGGAGGGTGACGGCGTCCTTCAGACCGCGCTCGTCGGTCAGGGCACGCTTGAGCAGGCCCCGGATGTCGTCGTCGGTGAGCGGTTCGAGGGTCAGCAGGAGCGAACGGGACAGCAAAGGCGAGATCACCGAGAAGTACGGGTTCTCGGTGGTGGCTGCGATCAGGGTCACCCAGCGGTTCTCGACCGCCGGGAGCAGGGAGTCCTGCTGGGCCTTGCTGAAGCGGTGGATCTCGTCCAGGAAGAGGACGGTCTCCTTGCCGAAGCCGCCGGTGGCGCGGCGGGCGCCGTCGATGACCGCGCGGACCTCCTTGACGCCCGCGGTGATCGCGGACAGCTCCACGAACCGCTTGTTCGTCGCCTTGGAGACCACATAGGCGAGGGTGGTCTTGCCGGTGCCGGGCGGGCCCCAGAGGATCACCGAGGACGGTCCTGCGGGACCGCCGGAGCCCTCGCCGACCAGCCGGCGCAGCGGGGACCCGGGCTTCAGCAGATGCTGCTGGCCCACGACCTCGTCGAGGGTGCGCGGGCGCATCCGCACCGCCAGGGGGCTCGCTGCCGGATCCTTCTCCTGGCGTTCTTCTGCCGCGGCGGTGAACAAGTCGGGTTCCACATGGAAGACCCTAAATCACCGCACTGACAACGGGACCGGGCCAGGGGTCAGGCCCACAGATGGCTGCCCCAGCGGGTCAGGATCAGCATCACGATGACGCCGCAGTGGGTGACCGGCACGACCCAGGTGAACTCGGCGAAGAAGGACTTCAGCCAACGCGGGGCCGGCAGGAAGTCGTTGCGGACGTTGAACGAGGTCACGTACCAGAACATGGTGATCGTGGCGACCCAGGCCAGTGAGCACCACAGGCACAGCGCGTTGATCGAGTACAGGGACTGGTACTGCAGCCAGGTGACGAAGCAGACACCGAAGAGCGTGCCGAAGTTGAAGGTCAGCCAGTACCAGCGGGGGAAGCGGGCGCGGGTCAGCAGGCTCATGGCGACGCAGACGACGATGCCGTAGCAGACCAGGCCGAGCATGGGGTTCGGGAAGCCGAAGACGGCCGCCTGCTTGCTCTCCATGACGCTGCCGCAGGACACGATCGGGTTGACGCTGCACCCCGGGGTGAACGTCTTCCCGACGGCTTTCGCCTCCAGGATCTTGTTCTTGTCGATGGTGATGACCCAGGCGGCCAGCAGTCCGGCCGCGCCGGTGATCAGCAGCAGCAGGGCGAAGGCGCGGCTGCCGCCCGCTGTGCGCGGGCCGTCGGCGGCACGCTCGGGACCGGACTCCGTGGAGACGTCGTTGACTGTCGTCTTGCTCATCACGCCGATTCCGTCATTTGAGAGTTGGACCATCTTCGGGCACAGCTCATTGTGCCGCACACACGCGTGTGTCCACCGTTCGAAGGACATAAGGAGGTACGCACGGTGGTCACGGATCGTTCGGTTCCGGCCGATGCTCGACGTCATGACAGCACACGCGAACGAACTCGCGGTGGACGTCCGGGGGCTGCGCAAGCGGTACGGGGGCGTCACCGCGGTGGACGGCCTCGACCTCGGCATCCGGCGCGGTGAGGTGTTCGGCCTGCTCGGGCCCAACGGCGCGGGCAAGAGCACGACGGTGGAGATCCTTCAGGGCAATCGGTCACGGGACGGGGGCGAGGTGTCCGTCCTCGGCGCGGATCCGGCGACGGGCACGCGCGCGTGGAGGTCCCGTGTCGGAATCGTCTGGCAGGACGAATCGGCGCCCGCCGAGTTGACGGTGCGCGAGACGGTACGGCACTTCGCCCGCTACTACCCCCGCCCGCGCGACCCGCAGGAGGTCATCCGCCTGGTCGGCCTCGACGCGAAGGCGGACAGCCGGGTCAAGGCCCTCTCCGGCGGCCAGCGGCGCCGCCTCGACGTGGCGCTCGGCGTGATCGGCGATCCGGAACTGCTGCTGCTCGACGAGCCGACCACCGGCTTCGACCCGGCCGCCCGGCGCCAGTTCTGGGACCTGATCCGGCTCCTCGCCGGCGGCGGCACGACGATCCTGCTCACCACGCACTACCTGGAGGAGGCCGAGACCCTCGCGGACCGGCTCGCGGTCGTCGCCCGAGGCCGGGTCGTCGCCGAGGGCACGCCCGCCGAGCTGCGCCGGCGGTACGGCGGTGAGGCGACCGTGACCTGGACGGAACCCGACGGCTCCCCGGGCGCGGAGCACACCGCCACGCCGACGCGAACCGTCGCCGCGCTCATGCGCCGCTTCGACGGCGAGATACCGGCACTCACCGTGACCCGCCCCACCCTGGAGGACGTCTACCTCCGGCTGACCGGACAGGAGGCCGTGCGATGACCACGACCGCCGTACGCGCCACCGACCGCGCCTGGGCCGGATCCCTGCCCGGCGCCTGGTCGCTCGGGCTGCTGCGGGGCGGCCTGGAGATCAGGCAGTTCTTCCGCCGGCGCGAACAGGTGGTCTTCACCTTCGCCTTCCCCGTGGTGTTCCTGTTCCTGTTCGCGTCGATCTTCCACGACGCCGTCCGGGGCGCCGGGATCACCGCCTCCCAGCTGTACGTGCCCGCGATGACGGCGTCCGGGATCATGTCCACGAGCTTCCAGTCGCTCGGCATCTCGATCGCGGTGGAGCGGGACGAGAAGGTGCTGCGGCGGCTGCGCGGCACGCCGATGCCGCCCGCGGCCTACTTCCTGGGCAAGATCTGGCTGGTTCTGTTCACCGGCGTCCTGGAGACCGCGATCCTGCTGACCGTCGGCACGGTGTTCTACGACGTCCACCTGCCCTCGGACGCCGGGCGCTGGTTCGACTTCGCGTGGATCTTCGTACTCGGGCTGACCGGGTGCGCGCTGCTCGGCATCGCCATCAGCTCGGTGCCCCGCTCCGCGAAGAGCGCCAGCAGCGTCGTCGTACTCCCCTTCCTGGTGCTCCAGTTCATCTCCGGGGTGTACATCGCCATCGACACCCTTCCCGGCTGGATGCTCGACATCGGCGCCCTGTTCCCGCTCAAGTGGATGTGCCAGGGGCTGCGAGGTGTGTTCCTGCCGGACTCCGCTCGGGTCCTGGAGCAGGCGGGGAGCTGGGAGTTCGGGCGGATCGCTTTGGTGCTGGGGGCGTGGTGCATCGGAGGATTGGCGCTGTGCTTGCTGACTTTCCGGTGGAAGAACCGGCGCGACGGGTGAGGGGGGACAGGGCGCGCGGTGTCCACGCCTGGGACCGCTCGCTCCTGCTCTGGGACGTGTACTTCGCGGTGGCCTGGGCGGCCACCCAGACCATGCTGCTCGGCGCCGACCATCCCGTGTGGCCGGTCCGTGCCGTGGCGGCCGGGCTGCTCGTACCGCTGGTGCCCTGGTACGTGGCCGTGGGGCGCCGTCTGCTCGGCGAGGACCCGCCGGACGAGCGCCGCGCCCGGTCCTACCTGGCCGTGGCGATGGTCTTCTTCCTGCCGGCCGCGGTACTGGCCGGGGAGACCCGGATACTGGCCTTCGCGCTGATCCCCCAGTGCTTCATGACCCTGCGCATGCGCGCCGCGCTGATCACGGTGACCGTGATCAACGTGGTCCCGGTCGCGGGCTGGGCACTGCTGTGGCGGCCGGGGGCCGAGGACCTGCTCGTCAACACGCTGTCCGCCCTGGTGACCCTGGTGTTCTCGGCGGTGGTCGGCGGCTGGATCATCCGGATCATCGAGCAGAGCCTGGAACGGGCCGAGCTGATCGCGGAACTGGAGGCCAGCCGGCACGAGATCTCGCGGCTGTCGGCGGCGCACGGCGCCCTCGCCGAACGCGAGCGGCTGGCCCGCGAGATCCACGACACCCTCGCCCAGGGCTTCACCAGTCTGCTGATGCTGGTGCAGGCGGTGGAGGCCGAGCTGGACACCGATCCGGCGCAGGCCCGCCGCCATCTCGCCCTGATGGACGAGACGGCCCGCCGGAACCTCACCGAGGCCCGTGCCCTGGTGGCCGGCGGCGCGCCCGCCGATCTGGCGGGGTCGTCGCTGCCGGACGCGCTGGAGCGGCTGGCCGCCCGGCACTCGGCCGCACTCGCGGTGACCGGCCCGGTGCGCGCGCTGCCCGCTGGCGTGGAGGTGGTCGCCCTGCGCGCCTGCCAGGAGGCGCTGACCAACGTCCGGAAACACGCGGGGAGTTCGGCGACCGCCGAGGTGCACGTCGGCTACACCGACGGCACCCTGACCGTCTGCGTCCGCGACGACGGCCACGGCTTCGACCCGCCGTCCGCCACCGGCGGCTACGGTCTTGCGGGGCTGCGTGCCCGCGCCGCCGAAGTGGGCGGCACCGCGGTCGTCCGCAGCGCACCCGGCGACGGTACGACGGTGACCGTACGCCTGCCCGTCCCCGCCGCCGTGGCTTCCGTCCTGAGGAGTGAGACCCCGTGATCCGGATCGTCCTGGCCGACGACCATCCCGTCGTGCGGGAGGGACTGCGCGCCATGCTGAGCGCCGAACCGGACCTGGAGGTGGTCGGCGACGCGGCCGGCGGGCCGCAGGCGGAGGCGCTGGCAGCCGAACTGCGCCCGGACATCGTGCTGATGGATCTGCGCATGCCGGGCGGCTCAGGTGTGGACTCGATCGTGCGGATGACCGCGGCCGGGCTGCCGTGCCGGGTGATCGTCCTGACGACGTACGAGACGGACCGGGACATCCTGCGGGCCGTGGAGGCGGGCGCCGCAGGCTATCTGCTCAAGGATCTTCCACGGCGCGAACTGGCGGACGCGGTACGGGCGGCCGCGCGCGGCGAGACGGTGCTCGCCCCGTCGGTGGCGGCCCGCCTGGTGGACCAGCTGCGGACCAGGCCGGAACGCCCCCGGCTGTCGGAGCGGGAGACGGCGGTACTGCGGCTGGTGGCGGAGGGCTGCACGAACGCGGAGATAGGCCGGCGCCTGTACATCGGGGAGTCGACCGTGAAGACCCATCTGCTGCGGGCCTTCGCCAAGCTGGGAGTCGACGACCGCACAGCGGCCGTGACCCACGCCATGCGGTACGGCCTGCTGGAACAGTGAGAGGGCGCCGGGGTCCTCCCCGGCGCCCTCTCGTTGCCCGACAGCCGAGTTGGCCGACCAGCCGAGTTGGCCGACCAGCCGAGTTGGCCGACTAGCCGAGCCGGGACTCCAGTTCCGCCACGATCTCGTTCACGCCGATCGCCGTCTGCTCGCCGGACTCCATGTCCTTGAGCTGGACGACACCCTCGGCGAGGTCGCGTTCGCCGGCGACGATCGCGTACCGGGCGCCCGAACGGTTCGCGTTCTTCATGGCCCCCTTCAGGCCCTTCCCGCCGTACGAGAAGTCCGCCGCGACGCCGAGCTTGCGCAGCTCGGTGACCTTCGCGAACAGGATGCGACGGGCCTCCTCACCGAGCGGGACCGCGAAGACGCTGGTGGTCGAAGGGAGCTCCAGCTCGACACCCTCGGCCTCCAGAGCCAGAACCGTGCGGTCGACGCCCAGGGCCCAGCCGACGGACGGCAGCGCCGGGCCGCCGATCATCTCGGACAGTCCGTCGTAGCGGCCGCCGCCGCCCACCGCGGACTGGGAGCCCAGACCGTCGTGCACGAACTCGAAGGTGGTGCGGGTGTAGTAGTCCAGGCCACGCACCAGCTTCGGGTCGTCCTCGAAGGACACGCCCGCCGCCGTGATCAGCTCGCGGACCTCCTCGTGGTACGCCTTGCACGCGTCGCACAGGTAGTCGCGCAGCAACGGGACGCCGGCGAGCTGCTTCTGGACCGATTCGCGCTTGTCGTCGAGGACCCGGAGCGGGTTGATGTCGACGCGGCGGCGCGTGTCCTCGTCCAGGTCCAGGCCGAGCAGGAAGTCCTGCAGCGCGGCCCGGTACACCGGCCGGCACTCCTTGTCGCCCAGGCTGTTGAGCAGGATGCGGAAGTTGCGCAGGCCCAGCGAGCGGTACGCCTGGTCGGCCAGGATGATCAGCTCGGCGTCGAGGGCCGGGTCCTCCGCGCCGATCGCCTCGGCGCCGACCTGGGAGAAGTGCCGGTACCGGCCCTTCTGCGGGCGCTCGTAGCGGTACTGCGAGCCCGAGTACCAGACCTTCACCGGGAGGTTGCCCGTCTTGTGCAGGTTGGCCTCCAGCACCGCGCGCAGCACGGGTGCGGTGGTCTCCGGACGCAGGGCCAGCTTGTCGCCGCCCTTCGTCTCGAAGACGTACATCTCCTTCGTCACGATGTCGGTGGACTCACCGACTCCGCGCGCGAACAGCTCCACGTTCTCGAAACCGGGCGTCTCGATGTAGCCGTAGCCGGAGCTCCTGAGCGGCGCGGCGATCGCCTCGCGGACCGCCAGGAACTTGGCGCTGTCCGGCGGCAGCAGGTCGTACGTGCCCTTGGGGGCCTTGAAAGTGCTCACGGAAATTCTCGTCACATTCCTCGTCGGGGAGCGTCGGCGTCCGCTCCCAGGCCGACGGCCACCTGCCGCAGGTACGGATTGGTGGCGCGCTCCTGGCCGATGGTCGTCTGGGGGCCGTGGCCGGACAGCACCACGGTGGAGTCGTCGAGCGGCAGGCACACGCGGGCCAGCGAGTCGAGCATGTCCTCCATGGATCCGCCCGGCAGGTCGGTGCGTCCGATGGAGCCGGCGAACAGCAGATCCCCGGAGAAGAACACCGACGGGATGTCGGCGGTCTCGGGCATCCGGAAGGTCACCGACCCCTTGGTATGGCCCGGCGCGTGCGCGACGGAGAACTCCAGACCGGCCAGTTCGAGGGTGGTGCCGTGCGTCAGCTCCCGGACGTCGTCCGGCTCGCCCACGGTCAGCTCGCCCATCAGCGGCATGCCGATGGACCGGCCGAGCGCCTTCTCGGGGTCGCTCATCATGTACCGGTCCTCGGGGTGGATCCAGGCCGGTACGTCGTGTGCGCCGCAGACCGGGACGACCGAGGCCACGTGGTCGAGGTGGCCGTGGGTGAGGACGACGGCGACGGGCTTGAGCCGATGCTTCTTCAGTGCTTCCTCGACGCCTTCGGCGGCCTGGTGGCCGGGGTCGATGATCACACACTCCTCACCGGCGGCGGGGGCGACGAGATAGCAGTTCGTCCCCCAGGCCCCGGCGGGGAACCCGGCAATGAGCACGATCGTCCTTCGTTGTGTCGACACGGGTGAGCACAAGCTGTGGTCCAGAGCCTACCGGCGCTGCCGTTTCCTCAGCGAACCCATATACGGTACGGGGCTACACACAGCGGTCGGCTCACGAGGACGCACGCGTACCGGTCGACACACGACACGCATGAGGAGAGAACCCGGTGGTCAGCCAGGAGCAGCGGCGGCGTCAGCTCGCCCGGGAGAAGTTCTTGCGGCAGCAGCAGCGGCGCACCAGCGCGCGGCGCAAGGCCCGTGTGCGCAACTCGGTGATCGCGTCGGTACTGGGCGTGATCGTGATCGGGAGTGTCGCGCTGTACAGCACCGATGTGCTGAAGGGCAGCGACGGCAAGGCCAACGCCGGTGCCGACACCACGCCGAGCGCCTCGCCGACCAGCAAGGCCCCGGACCCGTGCGCGAAGCCCGCGGCCGGTGCGGCGAAGAAGCTGAGCTGGAAGAAGGAGCCGGCGATGACGATCGACACGTCGGCGAAGTACACGATGAAGCTCGCGACGACGTGCGGTGACATCGACGTCGCGCTGAAGACGGCGGCGGCGCCGCACACCGTGAACTCGTTCGACTTCCTGGCGGGCAAGGGCTACTTCGACCACACCAAGTGCCACCGTCTGACCACGAGCGGTATCTACGTGCTCCAGTGCGGCGACCCGCAGGGCACCGGCATGGGCGGGCCCGGCTACACGCTCCCGGACGAGAACCTGAAGGACAAGAGCCTGAAGGCCAGCACATACCCGGCGGGCACGGTGGCGATGGCCAACACCGGTCAGAAGCACACCGGCGGCAGCCAGTTCTTCCTGGTCTACAAGGACAGCCCGCTGCCGCCCCAGTACACCCCGTTCGGGACGGTCTCGGAGGCGGGCATGAAGGTGCTGCAGAAGATCGCCGCCGCCGGCTCCCAGCCCGCCGACCCGACCACGCAGAACACCGCTCCGAACGCCACCGTGGTGATCAACAAGGCGACCGTGACGAAGTCCTGACCCTGCCCCCGTGCCCAGCGACGGCCGACTGCCGAATTTCGGTCGTGCTGGATGCGGACAGGGAACCCGCTGGTCGCCTATGTTGGCCGTGACGAAACTGTGGACGATGCCCGGGGGTGCTGAGGCCCCCCGCAGGCATCATGTGGAGGAGGCGCTGTGAGCAGCGACCCGTGGGGCCGCGTCGACGAGACGGGGACCGTGTACGTGCGTACGGCCGACGGCGAGCAGGTCGTCGGATCCTGGGCGGCCGGCTCCCCCGAGGAGGCGCTTGCCTACTTCGAGCGCAAGTACGAGGGCCTGGTTGTCGAGATCGGCCTCCTCGAGAAGCGAGTGCAGACCACCGACCTGTCGGCGAAGGACGCCCAGACCGCCATCGACCACCTGCGCGAGCAGGTGGACGCGCATCACGCGGTCGGCGACCTGGACGCCCTGCGCAAGCGGCTGGACAAGCTCGTGGAGACGGTCGAGGCGCGGCGTGAGGAGCGCAAGGCGCAGCGGGCCAGGCAGTCCGACGAGGCCCGCAAGGCCAAGGAGGACCTGGTCGCCGAGGCCGAGCAGCTGGCCCAGTCCGACCAGTGGCGGGCCGCCGGTGAGCGGCTGCGCGCGCTGGTGGACACCTGGAAGGGGCTGCCGCGGCTGGACCGCAAGTCCGACGACGAGCTGTGGCACCGCTTCTCGCACGCCCGGTCGGCGTTCTCCAAGCGGCGCAAGGCGCACTTCGCGCAGCTGGACGCGCAGCGCGAGGAGGCGCGCCGCACCAAGGAGCGGCTGGTCGCCGAGGCCGAGGCGCTGTCGGGTTCGACGGACTGGGGTCCGACGGCGGCCCACTACCGCGAGCTGATGGCGCAGTGGAAGGCCGCGGGCCGCGCCCAGCGCGAGCACGAGGACGACCTGTGGAACCGCTTCCGTGGCGCTCAGGACGTGTTCTTCGCCGCCCGCAGCTCGGTGTTCGCCGAGCGGGACGCGGAGCAGTCGGAGAACCTGAAGCTGAAGGAGGAGCTGGCCGAGGAGGCCGAGAAGCTCCTGCCGATCGGCGACCTGAAGTCCGCGCGGGCCGCCTTCCGTTCGATCAACGAGCGCTGGGAGGCCATCGGCCATGTCCCGCGGGACGCGCGGCCGAAGGTCGAGGGCCGGATGCACGCGGTCGAGCGGGCGATCCAGGAGGCCGAGGAGGCCGAGTGGCGCCGGACGAACCCGGAGGCACGCGCGCGTGCCGAGGGGCTGACCGGTCAGCTGCAGGCCGCCGTGGACAAGCTGAAGGCGCAGATCGAGCAGGCCCGCGGTCAGGGCAACAACGCCAGGGCCGACAAGCTGGAGCGTGAGCTGGAGGGCCGCCAGGCGCTGCTGGACCAGGCTCTGAAGGGCCTGCAGGAGTTCGGCGGCTGACGGACCGGCAGGCGGCGCCGACCGGCCGTATCGGCGGCTGAACGGCCGGCGGTCGCCCTCCTTGTGTCCTCGTCGTGGCGGCCCGGTGGTGGTGTTCCCCCCGGGCCGCCCGGCCGTTTCAGACTGGTTCTTCAGGGGCGTTCACAGCGGTCCGGCCTGCTCGCTGATGTCCAGGGCGTGCTTGAGGACCTCGCAGGCCTGTACATGGTTGCCGGACTCCTGCAGCAGCTCGGCCAGCCGTCGGCAGACGAGCACGGCTTCGGGGCCGTACCCCTTGTGCACCTGGTGGAAGGCCAGCTCCAGCACCTCGATCGCCTCCCGCACCTGGCCGGTCTCCGCGAGCAGCTCGGACAGCTCCAGCTGTACGGCGACCAGGTCGCCCTGCGCCCCCGCGGACTGCTGTTCCTGGAGCGCGAGCCGGAGCACCGGCAGGGCGTCACGGGTGTTGCCGGTGGCGCGCAGCAGCCGGGCGAGGGCGAGGCCGGTGGCGACGATGGCCGCGCGCACCTCGGAAGCCCGGGCCGGGCCGGCGAGGGTCCGGCGGCCGGCGCGGGCCTTGTTGCGGGCCAGCGGGAGCCGTCCGACGCCGTTCTCCTGGGAGCGCTGTGGCAGGGGCCGGTTCTTGCTGCGCAGGCGTTCTTCCAGGACCCGGTAGAGCGTGTCCAGGTCGATCAGCTCCGGTCCCTCGGCGACGCCCTCACGCAGCACACGCAGCAGCTCGGCGGTGAAGGCGGTGTTGCGCTCGCCGTCGGGGGCCAGGGCTATGCGGTCACCGGGCGAGGCGGTCAGGACGTAGGCACCGTCCACGGCGGCCTCGGCGGCGAGCACGTCCCCGCCGCCCAGCGCCCGGGCGGCCCGGCCGCTGAAGCAGCAGTCGAGCACGACGATCTTGCGCCGGGCGCGGGCGGAACGCAGCGCGGTGCGCAGGTGCTGGTAGGCGACCGCTGTGTAGCCCAGGTGTTCGCGGGAGTCGCCCAGCGCGAGATACAGGTCGGCGGAGTCGGCGTCCCGCATTCCGTGGCCGGCGAAGTACACGAGCAGGGTGTCCGTGGCCTCCTCACCGGCCTGGTACACCGGGTCCAGGATGGTCTGCGGGCTGAGCGGGTCGGTGACCACCGTGCAGTGCCGTACGGGCAATCCCCACACGGTCGGGTCGCACAGCTCGGCGGCGAGGTCCACCACGTTGGCCTCGACCGCGGGCAGCTGTGGCAGATGGCGGTAGGAGGCGGTGCCGACCAGAACGGCCCGCGAGCGCGCCGGGTCAGGCAGTCGTGTCATCGCCTCCGGGCTCCTCGGTGCTGCGGTGCGGGAGGCTGCCGTCGGGCGAGATGCCGTCGAGCAGCTCGACGATGCGTCTGAGGGTCTCCTCGTCCCGCGCGGCCCGGGGGGCGAGGACGACCTCCACCTCGCCGCGGCGGAGGGTGACCGCGGGTGCGTGGCGCCGGGCCGCCTGCCACTGGAGGACGGAGACGACGAGCGACCCGGCGGACAGGCCGGTGCCGAGGGCCAGTTGGAGGATGTCGAAGCCGGCACCCATGCCGCCCGGGGCGGGCCGTGCGCTGCTGCCTGCTCGTCCGCGCACGGCGAGTGCCTCGTCCGAGCGCAGCCAGCGCAGCAGGGAGCGCAGGTCGTCCTCGGCGCCGGAGTGCCCGGCCCCCGGGGCCCCGGGCGGTGCCGGGATGGCCACGACGAAGTCAGTCATCGCTTCCGTCCGTTCGGTCTGCTCGTCTGCCGACACGTCTGTTCACCCGGGAGAGCATCTCCAGTGCCTCGTCCCCGGCGTCGAGCCTGGCCCGGCAGACGGCCTGCCAGTACTGGCTGGTGAGGGTGGTGGGGTGGTCGGGGCCCAGCTTGGACAGACAGATCTGGACGACGACCGCCAGCATCTGTGCCGCCTCCCGCACCTGTCCGCGCTGCACCAGGCCGACGGCCTCACGCTGACGTGAGAGCGCGCCCTGGGGAGTCATACTGCCGAGGACGATGCGCCTTGTGGTGTCGCTGAGGGTGGCGGGATGCATGGGGTCCGGGGCGGCCGAGAGCGAGACGGCCTCGGCCCACACGTACTCCGGCTCCTCGCCCAGGGGCGCCGGCAGGGGGCGTGCGGAGACCTCGGTGCTGCGGACGGCGTCCACGGCTTCGGCACGCAGACGCCCGGTCACGAGGCCGGCAAGGTCCTGGGTGCCGCCATACATCAGGGGGACGAGCGTGTCGCGTACGACGGCGGCGTCCGTCAGGCGCAGCAGGGGATCCTGCCGGCACAGTTCGCCGACGAGGTGGGCCAGAGGCAGCGGGATGCCGTCGTCGGCGGTGAGCCGCGGGATGCCCTCGCCCAGTGCACGCAACATGATGGCGCCGACGTCCGCGGTGGGGCCGAAGGGCAGCTCGCCGGTCAGCATGAGGTACAGGCAGGCTCCCAGGCCGTACCAGTCCGCCGCGGCCTCGCGCGGCCCGCCGCTCATGGCTTCGGGCGCCATGAACTGCGGGGTGCCCACCAGGGCGCCGGTACGGGTGATGGCCGTCTCGCCGGCCAGCCGGGCCAGCCCGAAGTCCTGCAGCACAACCCGCCCGTTGCCGGTGACGCCCACGTTGGACGGCTTGACGTCGCGATGGACCACACCCCTGTCGTGCACCGCCTGCAGGGCTTCCGTGATGCCCAGCGCCACCGTGCAGGCGGCGGCGACGGGCAGCGGGCCGGTGGCCACGACCAGGTCGGCCAGGCTCAGGCCGTCGAGGACCTGCATCACGAGGTACGGCACGCCCTCGTGGACTCCGCTGTCGTACAGGGTGACGACACCGGGATGATCGATGCGTGCCAGGGCGCGGACCTCGCGCTGGAAGCGTTCCCAGGCCACGTCCTCTGCGGCGAGGCCCTCGACGGCCGTCAGCATCTTCACGGCGACGCGGCGGCCCAGTTGGACGTCCTCCGCCTCGTGCACGACACCCATGCCGCCCCGCCCGAGCAGCTGTAACAGACGGTAGCGTCCGGCGACGAGCTGCGTCCGGGCGTCCTCGGCGTCGGGCCCGTCGTGGTCCTGCCCGCTCATCCCGCTCCCCCCGTTCCGGACACTCCTACGACCGGCTGCGACCGGATGTCACGCGGTACACGTCGTACACGCCCTCCACGCCCCGTACGGCCTTCAGTACGTGGCCCAGGTGCTTGGGGTCGCCCATCTCGAACGTGAACCGGGAGGTGGCCACCCGGTCCCGGGAGGTCTGGACGGCCGCGGAGAGGATGTTGACGTGCTGGTCGGACAGTACGCGGGTGACGTCCGACAGCAGTCGCGAGCGGTCCAGCGCCTCGACCTGGATGGCGACCAGGAAGACCGAGGACTGGGTGGGCGCCCACTCGACGTCGAGGATGCGCTCCGGCTCACGGGACAGCGAGTCGACGTTCAGGCAGTCGCTGCGGTGAACCGATACGCCGCTGCCGCGGGTGACGAAGCCGATGATCGGGTCACCGGGTACGGGCGTGCAGCAGCGGGCCAGCTTGACCCATACGTCGTCCACGCCCTTGACCACGACGCCCGGGTCGGCGCTGGAGCGGCGCTTGCGGCCCCGGCTGCGCGTCGGCGGTACCGCCTCGTCGATCTCCTCGGTGGCGGCCTCCTCCCCGCCGAGGGCCTGGACCAGCTTCTGCACGATGTTCTGTGCGGAGACATGGCCCTCGCCGATCGCCGCGTACAGCGCGGAGATGTCCGAGTAGCGCATCTCGTGCGCGAGCGTGACGAGGGAGTCGCCGGTGAGGATGCGCTGGATCGGCAGGTTCTGCTTGCGCATGGCCCGGACGATCGCGTCCTTGCCCTGCTCGATCGCCTCGTCCCGGCGTTCCTTGGAGAACCAGGCCCGGATCTTGTTGCGGGCGCGCGGTGACTTGACGAAGCCGAGCCAGTCGCGGGACGGCCCGGCGCCGGGTGCCTTGGAGGTGAAGACCTCCACCAGGTCGCCGTTGTCCAGGGTGGATTCGAGCGGGACGAGCCTGCCGTTGACCCGCGCCCCTATGGTGCGGTGGCCGACCTCGGTGTGAACGGCGTACGCGAAGTCCACCGGGGTGGCACCTGCCGGGAGCGCGATGACGTCGCCCTTGGGGGTGAAGACGAAGACCTCGTTGCGGGACAGGTCGAAGCGCAGGGACTCCAGGAACTCGCCGGGGTCCTCGGTCTCCTTCTGCCAGTCCAGCAGCTGCCGCAGCCACGCCATGTCGTTGATGGCGTCCTTGTCCTTCGCCGACGTCTTCGGCGCGTCCGTACGGACCTTGGAAGCGCCGGCGACGGCCTCCTGCTTGTACTTCCAGTGCGCGGCGATGCCGTACTCGGCGCGGCGGTGCATGTCGAAGGTGCGGATCTGCAGCTCGACCGGCTTGCCGTTGGGCCCGATGACCGTCGTGTGCAGCGACTGGTACATGTTGAACTTGGGCATCGCGATGTAGTCCTTGAACCGGCCGGGGACCGGGTTCCATCGCGCGTGCACGGTGCCGAGGGCGGCATAGCAGTCGCGGACGGTGTCGACAAGGACGCGAATACCCACCAGGTCGTAGATCTCGGCGAAGTCGCGGCCCCGCACGATCATCTTCTGGTAGACGCTGTAGTAGTGCTTCGGGCGGCCGGTGACGGTCGCCTTGATCCGAGCGGCCCGCAGATCGGCCTGGACCTCGTCGGTCACTATGGCGAGGTACTCGTCCCGCTTGGGCGCCCGCTCGGCGACGAGCCGGACGATCTCGTCGTACATCTTGGGGTAGAGGATCGCGAACGCGAGGTCCTCCAGCTCCCACTTGATGGTGTTCATGCCCAGCCGGTGGGCGAGCGGCGCGTAGATCTCCAGCGTCTCCCGCGCCTTCTTCTCCTGCTTCTCGCGCTTGAGGTAACGCATGGTGCGCATGTTGTGCAGGCGGTCGGCGAGCTTGATGACCAGGACACGCGGGTCCTTGGCCATCGCCACGACCATCTTGCGCACCGTCTCGGCCTGCGCGGCCTCGCCGAACTTGACCTTGTCCAGCTTGGTTACGCCGTCGACGAGCAGGGCGACGGTGTCACCGAAGTCGCGGCGCAGCTGGTCGAGGCCGTACTCGGTGTCCTCGACGGTGTCGTGCAGCAGCCCCGCCATGAGGGTGGCCGGGTCCATGCCGAGCTCGGCGAGGATCGTGGTGACGGCCAGCGGGTGTGTGATGTACGGGTCGCCGCTCTTGCGCTTCTGCCCGCGGTGCCACCGCTCTGCGACCTGGTAGGCGCGCTCGATCTGCCGCAGGGTCGAGTTCTCGGTCTTCGGATCGTTGCTGCGCACTATCCGCAGCAGCGGCTCCAGAACCGGGTTGTACGGGTTCGCGCGCTGGACGCCGAGGCGGGCCAGGCGGGCGCGGACGCGGTTGGAGGAGCCGGTGCGGGTGGGCTGGGTGGCGGGCTGGCGCACCACCGGCGGCTGCACCGGGCGCTCGGGCGGGACCGGCTTGGGACGCGAGGCCTCGGCAGCCTTTTCGACGGGCGCGGACTGGGCGTGCTCGATCGGCCCGCGGGTGTCGTTCTTCGCGTTGGACGCGTGGGGCGCGGGCTTCGCCGCGGCGGCCGAGGCGGACTCGGGCTTTGCGGCGGTCAGGTGCTGGGCCTCGTCTGGCAAGAGGGCTCCTCGTGCGCGATCCGGGTCCCCCGGTCAGGCTCCGGAGACCCCATGGTAGCGATCCTGCGGCTGGTCATCGCCTTCAGGCGGACGTGAGGACCGTCTACCTGTGGAACACGGGAGGCTTCCGCCGGATTCCTCAAGGTGGAATCGGGGTGGTCGAGGGGCGTGCGCCGGGTGTCCTGCGAGTGGCTTCGGCCACGCCTTCGGCCGGATGTGGTTCCCACCGGCACCACCCGTACGGTTTTCGTCGCCGGGCGCGGACGGCCCCGTCGGGCGCCTTCGCCGTCGGCGGGTGCGGGGGGCCTCGGCGGACGGCCGGCGACGGGCTCGCGGCCGCCGGCGGCGAGCACCACCCACGGGCGTCACCGCACCAGTCGGCGCATGCCGCACAGGTAGTGCCGGTGGGAAACACAAAGCGGCCCCGGCGAGGCCGGGGCCGCTCGTGCAGCAACCTGCTCAGACCTGGAGCAGCGCCTCGAGCGGCGCCGAGCCGAGCGCCGGCTCCAGCCGGGCGCGACCGCCGAGGAAGCCGAGTTCCATCAGCACCGCCAGGCCCGAGACCTCGGCACCGGCCCGCTGGATGAGGTGGATCGCGGCCTCGGCCGTACCGCCCGTGGCCAGGACGTCGTCCACGATCAGCACTCGGTCACCGGCCGACAGGTCCTCCGCGTGCACCTCGATCTCGGCCGACCCGTACTCCAGGTCGTACGCCTGGCGCAGCGTCGCTCCGGGCAGCTTGCCCGCCTTGCGGACCGGGATGAAGCCGAGACCCGCGCGGACGGCGACCGGGGCGCCGAGGATGAAGCCCCGGGCCTCCAGTCCGACGATCTTGGTCGCGCCGGTGTTCGCCGCGATCTCGGCCAGCGTGTCGGTGAGCGCCGTGAACGCGGCCGGGTCCGCGAGCAGCGGGGTGATGTCCTTGAACATCACGCCCTGCTCGGGGTAGTCGGCGACGTCACGGATGCGGCTGAGCAGCAGCCCTGAGATGTCCGCGAGCTCGGTCATCGGCGCTTCCCGGAGGGTCGGCCGCGGCCCCGGTTGCGGGACGCGGGCTGGTTGCGCGGGCCCACGACGGCGGGGGCGGTGTCGGCGGAGTCGTCGTCGGCACGGTCGCCCGCGACGTTCTCCTCGGCGGCGGCCTGGGCGCGCTTGGCCAGGACCCGCTTGGTGAGGGCCTTCAGCGCCGGCTCCCGCTCCTTGAGGTCGGCGACGAGCGGCGTGGCGATGAAGATCGACGAGTAGGCACCGGCCGCGAGGCCGACGAACAGCGACAGCGAGATGTCGTTGAGCGTGCCTGCGCCGAGGAAGCCGCCACCGATGAACAGCAGACCCGCGACCGGCAGCAGGGCGACGACCGTGGTGTTGATCGAACGGACCAGCGTGCCGTTGATCGACTGGTTGGCGATGTCGCTGAAGGTGAAGCGCGTCTGCTTGGTGATGTCCTTCGTCTGCTCCTTGAGACTGTCGAAGACGACGACCGTGTCGTAGAGCGAGTAACCGAGGATCGTCAGCAGACCGATGACCGTACCGGGCGTGACCTCGAAGCCGACCAGGGCGTAGATACCGGTCGTGATGGTGATGTCGTGGATCAGCGCGACCAGGGCCGCGACCGCCATGCGCCACTCGAAGGCGATGGCCAGGTAGATCACGACGAGCACCATGAAGATGCCGAGGCCTTCCCAGGCCTTGTTGGCGATCTGCTCGCCCCAGCTCGGGCCGACCAGGTCGGCGGCGAGCTTCTCGGGGTTGAGGTTGAGGTCCTTGGCCAGTTCCTGCTTGATCTTGTCGGACTGGCCGGTGTCGATGCCGGCGATCTGGATGCGCAGGCTGCCGTTGCCGAGCTTCTGCACGATCGCCTCATGACCGGAGGCGTCCTTGGCGTAGGTCTCCGCCTGGGCGACCGACGTGCTCATCTTGGTCGGCGTGGTGAAGACCGCGCCGCCCTGGAACTCGATGCCCATGTTCAGGCCGCGCACCGCCAGGCCGAGGATGGCCGTGATGGTGATCAGGATGGAGATGCCGTACCAGATCTTGCGCTTGCCGACGAAGTCGTACGAGATCTCGCCGCGGTGCAGTCGAGCGCCGAGGTTGCCGAGTTTCGACATCGCTCAGGCCTCCTTCGGGTCGACAGGGCCGGCGGCAGGACCGGCGGGACGGCGGGTGCGGCGCAGCGGCGGCTTGGCACCCAGGCTCTTCGGGTCGAGGCCGGACCACTTGTGGCCGTTCGCGAAGAACGGGCGGCGGGCGAGCAGCGTCATCAGCGGCTTGGTGAAGAAGAAGACGACGACGACGTCGAGCAGGGTGGTCAGGCCGAGGGTGAACGCGAAGCCCTGGACCTTGCCGACGGTCACGATGAACAGGACGGCGGCGGCGAGGAACGACACGAAGTCCGAGACCAGGATGGTGCGCCGGGCGCGCGGCCAGGCCCGCTCGACGGCGGGGCGCAGCGAGCGGCCCTCGCGGATCTCGTCCCGGATGCGTTCGAAGTACACGATGAACGAGTCCGCGGTGATACCGATGGCGACGATGGCACCGCACACGGCCGGCAGGTTCAGCGCGAAGTGGATGGCCGGGCCGAGCAGCGACATGATCACGTAGGTGAGGATCGCGGAGACCAGCAGCGACGCCATGGCGACGATCGACAGGCCGCGGTAGTAGACGACCAGGTAGATCACGACCAGGGCGAGGCCGATCGCGCCGGCGAGCAGACCGGCGTGCAGCTGCTCACCGCCGAGCGCGGCGGTGACGGTGGTGACGGACTGCTCCTGGAAGGAGAGCGGCAGGGCGCCGTACGAAAGCATGTTGGCGAGACCCTGGGCGTCCTGCTGCGTGAAGCTGCCGGAGATCTCCGCCTGGCCGCCGGTGATGGCCTCCCGCACGAACGGGCTGGAGACGACCTCGCCGTCGAGGACGATGCCGAACTCGTTCTGCGGGTCCTGCTTCTTCGCCAGCTCGCCGGTGATGTCCGCGAACTTCTTGGAGCCGCTGGAGGTGAAGGTCATCTGGACCTGCCAGCCGGCGGCGCTCGTGGTGTTGAAGACGGCCTGCGCCTTCTTCACCTCGGTGCCGTCGACGGCGGCCGGGCCGAGCACGTACTTGTACCAGATCTTCTTGATCTGACCGCAGGCGATGGTGGGCTCGCCGGGCTTGGAGGCGCCGCCCACCTTGGCCCGCTGGGCCGGGTCCGTGCAGTCGAGGGCGGCGTACTGGGCCTGGAGCTTGGCGGCGGCCGAGTTGCCGCTCGCGGACCCGGACGGCGTGGCCGACGGCTTCGCGGACGGCTTGGAGCTGCCGCTGGAGGACGCGCTCGGCGAGGGAGTGGAGCCGGCCTTCAGCGCGTCGGTGACGGCGCGGCCCTGCGAGGTCGCCGACGCCGTCGGGGACGGGGAGCCCGTGGAGGACGAGGACGCCTTCTCCTTGGAGGAGGAAGAGGCGGAGGAGCTCGTGCTCGGGTTCGGCGAGGAGCTGCCGCTGGGGGAGGCGCTCGGCGAGGGGCTCTTCGCGGCGGGGAGGCTGGGCCCGCTGGCCAGGACAGGGCGGAAGTACAGCTTGGCGGTGGTGCCCACCTGCTGCTGGGCTTCCTTGGAGTTGGTGCCCTTGGGGATGTTGACGATGATGTTGTCGTTCCCCTGGGTCTGCACCTCCGCCTCGGAGACGCCGAGGCCGTTGACACGGCGGTTCATGATGTCGACCGCGGTGTCCATGTTGGCCTTGTTGATCGCGGATCCCTGGTCGGCCTTCGCCTTGAGCGTGATGCTCGTACCACCGGCGAGGTCGATGCCGAGACGCGGAGTGGTGTTCCCGGAGAGGAACATGCCTCCGGTGAGCGCCACGATGGCGATCAGGATGAGGGCCAGCGAGCGCCCTGGCTTGCTCTGGGCACTCGCGCTCCGGCCCCTCTTAGGTGCTGCCACCTTCTCGTACTCCCTCTCGGGCCGCCCCGCGCCCGGTCGGCGCGGTCGGCCATGACATGGTGTCGGGCTGTTCCGTGCGGGAAACAGACGCCCGGTGGTGCGCGGGGCGTGATGATGCCGCCCAGCGCACCACCGGGGCGTGACTACTTCGCGTCGGAGTCGCCGTCGGTCTTCTTCGGCTCGTCCTCCGCCTTGGCCTCGGCGGCCTCGGCCGTGTCGGTGTCGTCCTCGGCAGCGTCCTTCTTACCGAGGTCGACGGCCTTGTCGTCGGAGGCGGCGGCAGCGGGCGAGTCGGACTCGTCGGTCTCGGTGAGGGAGGAGGCGTCGTCCGGGACGATGTCGGCGTCGGACTTCAGGTCGTGCTCGATGCCGTGGACGATGCGGTTGTACTCGTCGTCGGTGAGGACGGCGCCGATCGCGTTCTTGGCGAAGAGGAGCTCGACGCCGGGGCCGGCGTCGAGGAGGACGGTCTCCTCGTTGACCTCCTTGACCGTCGCGTACATCCCCCCGATCGTGCGGACACCGGAGCCAGGCTGCATCTCATTGCGCATCTGGGCGGCCTGCTGCTGCTTCTTCTTGGCCGAGCGCGTCATCAGGAACATGGCCGCGATGAGCACGATGAAGGGGAGAAGGGTAAAGGCATTCACGGGACGGAATTTCCTTCGCGCGACCGCGACGGAGAGCGGCCTGTTGACGGGGGTGTGGTCGGCGCCGCCCGCAAGGGCGGCATCGGCGGAGTCTAAGCGAGTCCGCGTGCATGGAACAACGCTCAGCATGGCACCTGGGTTCCTGCTGGTGCCAATGCCTTCGCCGTCCCGTATCCATCATCGCGCCGTCAGCTGCCGAACAGGTCCTGTTGTCCGTTTCCCCCGGTCGCCGAGCGGGGCGGGGTCAGGCCGAGGTGCGCCCAGGCGGCGGGCGTGGCGACCCGGCCGCGCGGGGTGCGGGCGAGCAGTCCCTCGCGGACGAGGAAGGGTTCGGCGACCTCCTCGACGGTCTCCCGCTCCTCCCCCACCGCGACGGCGAGCGTGGACAGGCCGACCGGGCCGCCGCCGAAGAGCTTCAGCAGGGCCTGCAGGACGGCGCGGTCGAGGCGGTCCAGGCCGCGCGTGTCGACCTCGTAGACGGCGAGGGCGGCCGCGGCGATCTCACGGGTGATCAGGCCGTCCGCCTTGACCTGGGCGTAGTCGCGGACGCGGCGCAGCAGGCGGTTGGCGATACGGGGCGTGCCACGGGAGCGGCCGGCGATCTCGGCGGCGCCGTCCGGCTCGATCTCGACGTCCAGCAGGTTCGCCGAGCGGTGGACGACCCGCTCCAGTTCGTGCGGCTCGTAGAACTCCATGTGCGCGGTGAAGCCGAAGCGGTCGCGCAGCGGGGGTGGCAGCAGGCCCGCGCGGGTGGTCGCGCCGACCAGGGTGAAGGGCGGCAGCTCCAGGGGGATGGCGGTGGCGCCGGGTCCCTTGCCGACGATGACGTCGACGCGGAAGTCCTCCATCGCCATGTACAGCATCTCCTCGGCGGGCCGGGACATGCGGTGGATCTCGTCGAGGAAGAGGACCTCGCCCTCCTGCAGGGAGGAGAGGATCGCGGCGAGGTCGCCGGCGTGCTGGATGGCGGGGCCCGAGGTGATGCGGATGGGCGCGCCCATCTCGGCCGCGATGATCATCGAGAGGGTGGTCTTGCCGAGGCCGGGTGCGCCGGAGAGGAGCACATGGTCGGCGGTGGCGCCACGCGCGCGTGCGGCCCGCAGGACGAGGTCGAGCTGTTCGCGCACCTTCTCCTGGCCGATGAACTCGCCGAGGTCCTTGGGGCGCAGAGCGGCCTCGACGGCCTGGTCCTCCCGGTCGGCGGACGCACCGACGAGCCGCTCGGGGGCGGGGGTGTCGGTGGTGTCGTCCCAGTTCATATGCGTGTGCCTCGATCGTCGTGGGGTCAGCGGGCGCGGTTCAGGGTCTGCAGGGCGGTCCTCAGCAGCTGCCCGATCTGCGGGTTGCCGCCCGCGGCCTCGGCCTGCGGGGTGACCGCGGCGACGGCCTCGTCGGCCTCTCGGGTGGCGTAGCCGAGGCCGATGAGGGCGGCGTGCAGCTGGTCGCGCCAGCCCTGGGTGACCGGAGCGCCGACCACGGGGGCGCCGACGGGTTCGCCGAGCCGGTCCTTCAGCTCCAGCAGCAGTTTCTGCGCGCCCTTCTTGCCGATGCCGGGCACGGCGGTCAGGGCCTTCTCGTCGCCGGTGGCGACGGCGCGGCGCAGCGCGTCCGGGGTGTGCACGGCGAGCATGGCCTGGGCCAGGCGCGGGCCGACGCCGCTCGCGGTCTGGAGCAGCTCGAAGACCTGACGCTCGTCGTCGTCGGCGAAGCCGTACAGGGTGAGGGAGTCCTCGCGTACGACCAGGGAGGTGTGCAGCTTGGCCGGCTGGCCCAGGCGGAGCGTGGACAGCGTGTTCGGCGTGCACTGGACGGCCATGCCGACACCGCCGACCTCGACGACCGCGGCGTCGGGGGCGAGCGCGGCGACCGTGCCGCTGACGAAGGCGATCATGCCGTACGGCCTTTCGGTGCGTTGACGGTGTGGGCGTTGCCGGTGTGGGCGTTGCCGGTGTGGCGGGCGACCGCCTGCTGGAGCCGGTTGTGGGCGGGCGCGCGCCAGATGTGGCAGATGGCGAGCGCCAGGGCGTCGGCGGCGTCGGCCGGCTTGGGCGGTGCGGAGAGCCGCAGCAGCCGGGTGACCATGGCGCCGACCTGGGCCTTGTCGGCACGGCCGGTACCGGTGACGGCGGCCTTGACCTCGCTCGGGGTGTGCAGGGCGACGGGGATGCCGCGCCGGGCGGCGCACAGCATGGCCACGGCGCTGGCCTGGGCGGTGCCCATCACCGTACGCACGTTGTGCTGGCTGAAGACGCGCTCGACGGCGACGAACTCGGGCCGGTGCTCGTCCAGCCACTGCTCCAGGCCCTGCTCGACGGCGAGGAGGCGGTGACTGAGGTCGGCGTCCGCAGGTGTCCGTACGACACCGACGCCGAGCATGGTGAGCGGGCGGCCCGCGACCCCCTCGACGACACCGACACCACACCGGGTCAGCCCGGGGTCCACCCCCAGTACGCGCACCGCGCCCCTCCCTCCGCCGACTCGATCAGCCGACTCGACAAGCCGGCTCGATCAGCTGTTTGTGCAGGCTATCGGTTGCCACTGACAACGCCCCGCACCGGCGCCCGGCAAAGCGACGGGCCGACGGGTTGTCCCGTCGGCCCGTGAGACCTGCGAAGCCCGCGGCAGCGTCAGGCGCCGACCTTCTCCATGATCTCGTCGCTCACGTCGAAGTTCGCGAACACGTTCTGCACGTCGTCGCTGTCCTCGAGCGCGTCGATGAGCTTGAAGATCTTCTTGGCGCCCTCCTCGTCCAGCTCGACCTGGACGGACGGCACGAAGCTGGACTCGGCGGAGTCGTAGTCGATGCCGGCCTCCTGGAGGGCGGTGCGGACCGCGACCAGGTCGGTGGCCTCGCTGATGACCTCGAAGGTGTCGCCGAGGTCGTTGACCTCCTCGGCGCCCGCGTCGAGGACGGCCCCGAGGACGTCGTCCTCGCTCAGCTCACCCTTGGGGACGATCACGACGCCCTTGCGGCTGAACATGTACGACACCGAGCCCGGGTCGGCCATGTTGCCGCCGTTGCGGGTCATGGCGACGCGGACGTCGGAGGCGGCGCGGTTGCGGTTGTCGGTGAGGCACTCGATGAGCACCGCGACGCCGTTGGGGCCGTAGCCCTCGTACATGATCGTCTCGTAGTCGGCGCCGCCGGCCTCGAGACCGCCACCACGCTTGATCGCGGAGTCGATGTTCTTGTTCGGGACCGACTGCTTCTTGGCCTTCTGGACGGCGTCGTAGAGGGTCGGGTTGCCGTCGAGGTCGACGCCGCCCATCCGCGCCGCGACCTCGATGTTCTTGATCAGCTTCGCGAAGAGCTTGCCGCGCTTGGCGTCGATCACGGCCTTCTTGTGCTTCGTCGTGGCCCATTTAGAGTGGCCGGACATCTGCCTGTCTCCTTCGCGTAACCCATCCTGAACGAACTCCCCGAGGCCTGAACGGCTGGGGGGATCCCCAGAGATCCTACAAGGACTCGGCGGTCCCGTTGGCGCGCACCATGTCGACGAACAGCGAGTGAACACGGTGGTCGCCGGTCAGTTCCGGGTGGAACGACGTGGCGAGCGCGTTGCCCTGGCGGACGGCGACGATGTGGCCGTCGTGCTCGGCGAGCACCTCGGCCCCGGCACCCACGGACTCCACCCAGGGAGCGCGGATGAAGACGCCCTCCACAGGATCGCCCGGAATGCCCTTCACGTCGACCGCGGCCTCGAAGGACTCGTTCTGGCGGCCGAAGGCGTTGCGGCGCACGATCATGTCGATGCCGCCGATGGTCTCCTGGCCCGAGCGCGGGTCGAGGATCTTGTCGGCGAGCATGATCATGCCGGCGCAGGTGCCGTAGACGGGCATACCGTCACGCACGCGCGCGCGGAGGGGCTCCATCACGCCGAAGAGGATGGCCAGCTTGGAGATGGTGGTGGACTCGCCGCCGGGCAGCACGAGGCCGTCGACCTCGGCGAGTTCCTCGGGGCGCCGCACCGGCCTGGCCACGGCGTCGGCCGCGGCCAGGGCGATGAGGTGCTCCCGTACGTCGCCCTGGAGGGCCAGGACGCCTATGACAGGAGTGTTCATGGGGTGGTGTACCTGTGAGCCTGTGATTACCAGCCGCGGTTCGCGTACCGCTCGGCCTCGGGCAGGGTGTCGCAGTTGATGCCGACCATGGCCTCGCCGAGGTTGCGGGACGCGTCCGCGATGATCTTCGGGTCGTCGTAGAAGGTGGTGGCCTTCACGATGGCGGCGGCGCGCTTGGCCGGGTCGCCGGACTTGAAGATGCCGGAGCCGACGAAGACGCCCTCGGCGCCGAGCTGACGCATCAGGGCGGCGTCGGCCGGGGTGGCCACGCCACCGGCGGAGAAGAGGACCACCGGGAGCTTGCCCAGCTCGGCGACCTCCTTGACCAGCTCGTACGGGGCGCGCAGCTCCTTGGCGGCGGCGTACAGCTCGTGGTTGTCGAAGCCGCGCAGCTTGGCGATCTCGTTCTTGATCTGGCGCAGGTGACGGACGGCCTCGACGACGTTGCCGGTGCCGGCCTCGCCCTTGGAGCGGATCATCGCGGCGCCCTCGGCGATGCGGCGCAGGGCCTCGCCGAGGTTGGTGGCACCGCACACGAACGGGGTGGTGAAGGCCCACTTGTCGGAGTGGTTGACCTCGTCGGCCGGGGTGAGCACCTCGGACTCGTCGATGTAGTCGACGCCGAGGGACTGCAGGACCTGGGCCTCGACGAAGTGGCCGATGCGGGACTTGGCCATGACCGGGATCGAGACGGCGTCGATGATGCCCTCGATCATGTCCGGGTCGGACATACGGGCCACGCCGCCGTCCTTGCGGATGTCGGCCGGGACCCGCTCCAGGGCCATGACGGCGACGGCGCCCGCGTCCTCGGCGATCTTCGCCTGCTCCGGCGTGACGACGTCCATGATCACGCCGCCCTTGAGCTGCTCGGCCATGCCGCGCTTCACGCGGGCGGTGCCGGTCTCGGGAGCCTGGTTCTCGATGGTGGACACGGGTGACCTCACTGATGGGAAAGAGGGTTTGTGCACCGACGAGGAAACGCGAGTGGACCAGGCCACAGCAAGGGCCAATGGCAAGCCGGTGGATCCTTTTCGTCCGGGGAAGGTTCCCCGCGGGTTCAGGAGGCCCGCTCCACCAGGGCCGCGGGGGGCTCGTCGTCCATCTCGAACGCCAGCGGGAAGGGGGCGTGCCCGGCCAGCCGGAACCAGCGGACCTTGCGGTGCTCGCGGAGTCTGCGGGCGGCTCCTACGGCGTCGTTGTGGAAGCGACGGGCCATCGGGACCCGGCGGACGGCCTCGGCCAGCTCACGGGCCGCCTCCTCGCCGCCCGGGGCCTCACGTACGGCCTCCACCTGGCCGGGGTCCTCGAAGACCGCGCGCAGCGCCTGGCTCAGCTCGCTCTCGGCGACCTCCCGCTGCTCCTCCTCGGCCTGCCGGGCGGCGTGGGCGGCCTCGTACAGCACGATCGAGGCGGCCGGGTCCAGCACTCCCGAGGTGGCCAGTTCCTGTGTGACGGAGGCCCTGCGCAGCAGCTGTGCGTCGAGCGCGGCCCGCGCGGCGTCCATCCGCACGTGCAGCCGGTCCAGCCGCCCGGCCGTCCAGCTCAGGTACACGCCGATCGCGACGAGCGCGACGAGGATCCAGATGAGGGTTGCGGTCACGGCGGAAGGCTATCGGCTGCCAGTGGGCACCCCCTGCGCCGCCCGAAGCCGTCCCCCGCCGATCTGCGCCCCCGCACCACCCGAAGCCAGGCCCCGCCGGTCGGCAGGCCAAGACGGTCGAGGGACATGGGCGTGCCCAGCCGCACCGGACGCCCACCGGTCCCGGGCCGACCGAGCCACACCCGGACAACTCGAGCCCGCGCCGGCCCACTCCGCCCGGACATCGCTCGATCCCGGGCCGGCCGAGCCGGGCCGGGCCGTTCGTCAGTCCCGTGCCAGACCGAACCGCGCCCGCAGGCCCGTCGTCCGCTCGTCCGCGGCGACCGCCGCCGCGCCGGCCGTGACCGTCTCGTAGACGGACAGGATGTCCGCGCCGACCGTCGACCAGTCGAACCGCCGCACGTGCGTGCTCCCGCGCTCGCGCAGCTCCTCCCGGCGCACCGGGTCCTCCAGCAGGCGTACGGCCGCCTCGGCGAGCGCGTCGGCGTCCTCGTTGGCGAAGACCTCGCCGGCCTCGCCCTGGTCGAGTACCTGGACGAAGGCGTCGAGGTCGGAGGCGAGCACGGGGGCGCCCGCCGACATGGCCTCGACCAGGATGATGCCGAAGCTCTCGCCGCCGGTGTTGGGCGCGACGTACAGATCGACGCTGCGCAGGAAGCGCGCCTTGTCCTCGTCGCTGATCATGCCGAGGAACTCGACCCGGGAGCGGAGCTCCCGGGGCAGGTCCTCGACGGCCGCCTCCTCGTCGCCGCGGCCCGCGACCAGCAGCCGCGTCTGCGGGCGGGCGGCGAGGATCTTCGGCAGGGCCTTCATCAGCACGGGCAGGCCCTTGCGGGGCTCGTCGATACGGCCGATGAACCCGATGGTGTCGCCCTGCCACTCCTGCTTGGGCTCGGCCTTGGCGAAGAAGTCGACGTCGACGCCGTTGGGGATGACCACCGCGTCCCCGCCGAGGTGTTCGACCAGGGTCCGGCGGGCGTACTCGCTGACCGCGATCCGGGCGCTGATCTTCTCCAGGGCGGCCTGCAGGATGGCGTACGCGGCGATCATCGCGCGCGAGCGCGGGTTGGAGGTGTGGAAGGTGGCCACGATCGGCCCGGAGGCCGCCCAGCAGGTCAGCAGGCCGAGCGAGGGCGAGGTCGGTTCGTGGATGTGGACCACGTCGAAGGCGCCGTCGTGCAGCCAGCGCCGCACCCGGGCGGCCGAGAGGAAGCCGAAGTTCAGGCGGGCCACCGAGCCGTTGTAGGGCACCGGGACGGCACGGCCGGCCGAGACGACGTACGGCGGCAGCGGGGTGTCGTCGTCGGCCGGGGCGAGGACGGAGACGTCGTGGCCGAGGCGGATGAAGTACTCGGCGAGGTCGCGGATGTGGAATTGGACGCCACCGGGCACGTCCCAGGAGTACGGGCAGACGATCCCGATTCTCACGAGGGTCCCTTCGCGGGGTCGAGGTCGGCGAGCCACAGCCGCTGGAGCATGTGCCAGTCCTCCGGATGGTCGGCGATCCCGGTGGCGAAGGCGTCGGCCAGCGCCTGTGTCATGACAGACGTCTTCTCGGCCCGCGTACCTGACTGCGGTACCTCGACCGGGGAGTGCACACGGCCCTGCATGACGGGCGAGTCGTCGTACCAGAGGGTGACCGGGAGCAGCAGGGCGCCGGTCTGCTGGGCGAGCAGGGCGGGGCCCGCGGGCATCCGGGTCCGCTCACCGAAGAAGTCGACCTCTACGCCGGAGGCGGACAGGTCCCGGTCGGCGACCAGGCAGACCAGGCCGCCGTCGCGCAGCCTGCGGGCCAGGGTGCCGAAGGCCGAGCCGCCGCTGTGCGGCAGGACCTCCATGCCGAGGCCCTCGCGATAGGCGACGAAACGGTCGTAGAGCGTTTCGGGCTTGAGCCGCTCGGCGACCGTGGTGAAGGGCGTCTCCAGCTTGGTGGTGACCCAGGCGCCGGCGAGGTCGTAGTTGGCCATGTGCGGCAGGGCGAGGACCACGCCTTTGCCGGCGGCCAGCCCGTCGGTGAGGAAATGTATGTCCTTGGGGTCGAAGCCCGACTTCACGCGCTCGCGGCTCCAGGCCGGCAGCCGGAAGGACTCCATCCAGTAGCGCAGGTAGGAGCGCATGCCCGCGCGGGACAGCGCGCGCAGCCGCTCGGGGCCGGCGTCGGGCAGCACGCGCGCGTAGTTCGACTCCAGGCGCTGCACACCCTTGCCGCGCTGTTTCCAGGCCAGGTCGGCGATCGCCCGGCCGAGGCGGACCGCGGCCGGTTCGGGGAGCTTCTTGACGGTGCTCCAGCCGGCGCCGTAGAGCGCGTCGGTGAGCCGTTCGGCGGCGCTCACTGGGCGGCCTCGGCGTTCTGCTGGGCCGCCGCCTCCGCCTCGGCGGACTCGCGGCGGACCGTGACGACCCGCTGGATCAGCGTGACGAGGCTGCCGACGGCGACGATCCACAGGGCGATCGGCAGCAGCCACTGGATGCCCGGCACACCGAACTTGTGCAGGCCCGCGAAACCGGCCGCGACCAGCGAGATCACCAGCCGCTCGGCGCGTTCGACGAGGCCGTTGACGGCGACCGGCAGTCCGATGGACTCGCCGCGCGCCTTGGTGTAGGACACCACCTGGCCGCTGGCCAGGCAGAAGATCGAGACCGCGCACAGTGCGTTGTTGTGGCCGTGGCCCGCGTACCAGAGCGCGAAGCCGCCGAAGATGGCGCCGTCGGCGACCCGGTCGAGGGTGGAGTCGAGGAACGCGCCCCAGCGGCTGGAGCGGCCCAGCTGACGGGCCATGTTGCCGTCGACCAGGTCGGAGAAGACGAACAGGGTGATCACGACCGTGCCCCAGAAGAACTCGCCCCGGGGGTAGAAGACCAGCGCACCCGCGACCACACCGGCCGTGCCGATGAGCGTGACCGTGTCGGGGCTCACGCCCCGGCGGATGAGAAACGCGGCGAACGGTGTGAGGACACGCGTGAAGAATGCACGCGCGTACTTGTTCAGCATGGCCTTCCCGACGGTCGGTGTCGCCGCGGCCCTGGTGGCCTCCGGCTGGCCCATCGTAGCCACGCGCACGCGTGCGTGACGGGCGGGCACCCGCAGCCCGTGGAGCGAACCGGCGTGCGCCGCCGTGCGCGGGCGCGCGGGACGCGATCGGCGTCCGCGGCTGTCGTTCGTATGGACGCAGCGTGACGGGAGTGGAAAGCTCGAATAACCGCGGGCGTCGCCGGAGCCGCCAGTGCACGCGGGTCCCGCGTGTCCGCGCCCACAGTGACCTCACCGTGCACGGGAGGCAGGATCATGGGCGACAAGACTCAGACACACCACCCCGGGGCCGCCGGCAGGGCTCTTGAGGCCGACCAGCCCGCGTCCGTACGGAACGTGGTGCTGGTCGGCCACTCCGGTTCGGGCAAGACGACTCTGGTGGAGGCCCTCGCGCTGACCGCGGGGGCGGTGAACCGGGCGGGCCGCAAGGAGGACGGCGGCACCGTCTCGGACTACGACGAGATCGAGCACCGGCAGCAGCGCTCCGTACAGCTCTCCCTGGTGCCCGTCGAATGGGACGGCATCAAGATCAACCTGCTCGACACCCCCGGCTACGCCGACTTCGTCGGGGAGCTCAGGGCCGGTCTGCGCGCCGCGGACGCGGCCCTGTTCGTCGTCTCCGCCTCGGACGGCGTGGACGGCTCCACCCGGATGGTCTGGGAGGAGTGCGCGGCCGTCGGCATGCCGCGGGCGATCGTGATCACGCACCTGGAGGCCGCGCGCGCGGACTTCGAGGAGATGACGCGGATCTGCGCGGAGGCCTTCGGCGGCGACGATCCCGACGCCGTGCTCCCGCTGTACCTGCCGCTGCGCGGCCCCGAGGGGCCCGACGGGCACGCGCCCGTGACCGGGCTGATCGGGCTGCTCTCGCAGAAGCTGTTCGACTACTCGACCGGGGAGCGCAAGGAGTCCGAACCCGGCGAGGACCAGCTGCCGGACATCGAGGAGGCCCGCAACCGGCTCATCGAGGGGATCATCGCCGAGAGCGAGGACGAGACCCTCATGGAGCGCTATCTCGGCGGCGAACAGGTCGACGTCATGACACTGATCCAGGACCTGGAGCGGGCCGTCGCCCGTGGCTCGTTCTTCCCCGTCCTGGCCGCCGCCCCCGCCGCCGAGGGCGCCAGGCAGGGCCTCGGCACGGTCGAGCTGCTGGAGCTGGTCACCGGCGGCTTCCCGACCCCGTTCGAGCACCCGCTGCCCGACGTCACCACCATCGACGGCAAGCCGCGCGAGCTGAAGCCGTGCGACACCGCCGGCCCGCTGGTCGCCGAGGTCGTCAAGACCTCCTCCGACCCCTACGTCGGCCGTGTCTCGCTGGTGCGCGTCTTCTCCGGCACCCTGCGCCCCGACCAGACGGTGCACGTCTCGGGGCACGGGCTGGCCGACCGCGGCCACGAGGACCACGACGTCGACGAGAAGGTCGGCGCCCTGACCATGCCCTTCGGCAAGCAGCAGCGGCCGGTGACGCACGCCGTGGCCGGCGACCTGGTGTGTGTGGCCAAGCTGGGCCGGGCCGAGACCGGGGACACGCTCTCCGCGAAGGACGACCCGCTGCTGATGGAGCCGTGGCGGATGCCCGACCCGCTGCTGCCGATCGCCATCCAGGCGCACAGCAAGGCCGACGAGGACAAGCTCTCGCAGGGCCTGTCCCGGCTGGTGGCCGAGGATCCGACGATGCGGCTGGAGCAGAACCAGGACACCCACCAGGTGGTCCTGTGGTGCCTGGGCGAGGCCCACGCGGACGTCGCCCTGGAACGGCTGCGCAGCCGCTACGGCGTCCAGGTCGACGTCGTCCCGCACAAGGTCTCCCTGCGCGAGACGTTCGCGAACAAGGCCACCGGACGCGGGCGGCATGTGAAGCAGTCCGGCGGACACGGGCAGTACGCCATCTGCGAGATCGAGGTGGAGCCGCTGCCGGGCGGCTCGGGCATCGAGTTCGTGGACAAGGTGGTCGGCGGCGCCGTACCGCGCCAGTTCATCCCGTCCGTGGAGAAGGGCGTGCGGGCCCAGGCCGCCAAGGGCGTCGCCGCCGGCTATCCGCTCGTGGACGTACGGGTCACGCTGGTCGACGGCAAGGCGCACTCGGTGGACTCCTCCGACGCCGCGTTCCAGACCGCGGGCGCGCTGGCGCTGCGCGAGGCCGCGGCGGACGCGAAGATCCATCTGCTGGAGCCGGTGGCCGAGGTGTCCGTGCTGGTCGGCGACGATTACGTGGGCGCCGTGATGAGCGACCTGTCCAGCCGGCGCGGCCGGGTGCTCGGCACCGAGCAGGTGGGCTCGGGGCGGACCGTGATCCGGGCCGAGGTGCCGGAGTTCGAGATCGGCCGGTACGCCGTCGACCTGCGCTCGCTGTCGCACGGCACGGCCCGTTTCGACCGCTCGTACGCCCGGCACGAGCCGATGCCGCCGCAGATCGCCGAGCGGATCCGTGAACAGGCGGGTGACAACGGCTAGCTGACGGTACGTCATCGGGCGCACAACCCGGCGCACGGGCGGGCGGCTTCGGCCGTCCGCCCGCGCGCTGTCGGTGGCGGCGGATACGCTGATCACAACGAGGGCCTGTTCAACAGGTGTGCGGGGCGAGGAAGTCGGGAAGGCCGCAGTAGCAAGGCCGACGATGGGGGCGGGAATGTCGTTGGGAACGGAGTGGGACGGGCCCCAGGTGCCCGTCTCGGGCGACGAGGGCCAGGCGGCGACCTCCGCGTTGGCCTCCGCGGCCTACCGGGACAGCCCGATCGAGGAGATCAAGAAGGCCGACAACGAATGGCATCAGTCGACCGTCAAGGCCGGCAAGATCGCGCTGCTGAGGCCCAATCTCGGTGAGGCCTTCTCGCGGGCCGTGGTCGCCCGGATGCTCGCTCCCGGCCGCAAGCCGCTCATCCAGTCCTTCGGCTCCGAGCCCCAGTTCGTGGTGGAGCACTGCCTCGCGGCCAACAACATCCGCCGGGAGCGCGACAACCGCCTGACCGCAGTGACGGTCCTGTGCGGAGTGCTCTTCCTGCCGGGCCTGATCGCCTGGCTGCTCGTGTTCCAGCTGCGCACGTTCGTCGCCAAGCGTGACGACAGGCGGGCCGGGACGCTCGCCACCGTGCTGCTCACCGGCGTCGGCGTGCTGGCCGCGCTGTTCCTGGTCAAGATGCCGTTCAGCGGCTTCTGGGCGTGGTATGCGCGGGCGTGCGTCGTGCTGCCGGTGCTCGGCTGGTTCTGGGCCAAGCAGATCTGCGAGCGCACGGCCAGGGATCTGCGGGCCCGCTGGGGCGGCCTGCTCTCGGGCACCAGTGTGGGCGCCAAGGTCCCCGAGGCCGTGCCGCGCGGACCCAACCAGACGGCGGCCGAGGAGCTGCGCCAGTCGCTGGCCCGGCTCAGCGCCGAGCAGCAGTCGAACTCGGTCTTCTACGCCGGTCCCAAGGGCATACTCGGCATGGGCACCCGCTGGGGCGCCTGGCAGCTCGCCGAGGATCTGCTGCCCGCCGATCCGACCCGGGAGATCCATCCCTTCCGCAGCTGGGACGTCGTACGCGCGATCCACGACCAGCTCGCCCTGCTGGAGCGCGGCCCGCTGAACACCGGCGGCTTCCCCAAGCCGGCGATACGGCACTGGATCGTCACCCCGATCGGCGAGAAGGCCGCGGAGGTGGCCCGGCCCGAGGGCACCGACGTCGAGGCCTTCCAGGTGAAGCCGCACGCGATACAGGAGATCTGCAACAAGCAGCAGTTCGGCAGCGGCGACCGGCACTATCTGGGCGTGCAGTGGACGCTGTGGGACGGGCAGCTGGTCCTCACCATGCTGATCACGGTGACGGTGCTGCACGAGACGCTGCGCATCGAGGTCACCGGGCATGCGCTCGGACCGGTGAACCCGGTGTTCACCTCCAAGCCGGAGCCGCCGAGCAAGGAGGTCGCCAAGTCCCTCAAGCCGTGGGAGACCCGGAAGGTGATGCTGCCGCTGGTCACCACCGACGAGGTGGTACGGCTCGCCGCGCGCGCCCCGCTGACCTGGTACCCGCCGCTGCTCAACTGGCTCGGCGGCTCGCTGGTCCTGCCGGAGCCCTTCGGCCTGCGGCACGCCTGGGCCGACCAGCCGTGGCGGCACCGCTTCATGGCCGACGACGCGCTGCGCGCGGCCACACCGGTGCTGCGGGTGGTGCACTCGGCGGCGATCAGGGTGCTGGAGGAGAACGGCGTGGACACGGAGAAGTTCGGCATGCGCTCGGGCGTCCTCAGCGGGTTGGTGCAGGACCCGACGCCGCGGAAGGCGGACCTGTACGACGCGTGAGCGGTGCCCTCCGCGGAGGGCACCTCGGACCTACGCGGGCCACGCCTCCGCCAGCATCTTCCTGGTGTCGGCCAAGAGCTGCGGCAGCACCTTCGTGTGGCCCACGACCGGCATGAAGTTCGTGTCGCCGCCCCAGCGGGGGACGACGTGCTGGTGGAGGTGGGCGGCGATGCCTGCGCCGGCGACGGTGCCCTGGTTCATGCCGATGTTGAAGCCGTGCGCGCCGGACGCGGAGCGCAGGGCCGTCATCGCCTGCTTGGTCAGCTCGGCCAGTTCGGCGGTCTCCGGGCCGGTCAGCTCGGTGTAGTCGGCGACGTGCCGGTAGGGCACGGTCATCAGGTGGCCGCCGTTGTACGGGTAGAGGTTGAGCACGGCGTACACATGATCGCCGCGCCGGACGATCAGACCGTCCTCGTCGGACTTGGCCGGGATCGAGCAGAACGGGCAGCCGTCGTCGGCCCCCGGGCCGCTCGGCTTGTTCTCACCCTGGATGTAGGCCATCCGGTGGGGCGTCCACAGGCGCTGGAACGCGTCCTGCGTCCCCACTCCGATCTGCTGCTCCGGCTCAGTCGTCATGCTAGGCAGCATATGGCTTCGCCCGTTCGCGGCGTGTCGCCGGGGCAACGGGAGCGGGTGCACCGGCCAAGCTTGGCCGGTGGACGACGACAGCAGAACGCAGCGCTGGGAACGCTGGGAGGGGCGCGCCGCGGTGCCGCTCGGCATCGCGTCGTTCGTCTATCTCGCCGGCTACGCGGCGCATGTGCTGGCGCGGGACCTGCCCCCGGCCCTGGACGACGTCCTGCGCGTGATCATCGCTGCCGCCTGGGCGGTGTTCGTCGTCGACTACGCGATGCACTGGCGGCTGAGCGGCCGTGGGCCCGGCTTCGTGACCCGACACTGGCTGGACACGCTGGTCGTGCTGCTGCCGTTGCTGTGGCCGCTGCGTATCGTGCGGCTGTACGACGTGGTCCAGCGGCGGCGCGGTGCCGCACGCCTCGCGCTGCACGCGCGCGTGATGCTGTACGCCAGCCTGTCCGCGGTGCTGCTGGGCTTCTCCGGTGCCCTCGCGGTGTACCAGGCGGAGCGTGCCGCTCCGCACGCCACGATCCGGACGTTCGGTGACTCGGTCTGGTGGACCTGCGCGACCCTGACGACGGTCGGCTACGGCGACATGGCCCCGGTGACAGCCCTGGGCCGGGTCCTCGCGGTGGGGTTGATGGCCTGCGGTCTCGCTCTGCTCGGCGCGATCACCGGCTCGTTCTCCTCGCTGCTGTTGCAACGGTTCGCCCGGGGCACGGACGAGGAAGGGCCCCCGGGGAGCTGATCCCGGGGGCCCTTCGGGGTGGTGCGGGTCAGACCTGGACCCGGTCCTCCACGACCTTCGCGATCTTCGCGATGGCCTCGTCCAACGGGATGCCGTTCTCCTGGGAGCCGTCGCGGTAGCGGAAGGAGACCGAGCCGCCCGACATGTCCTCGTCGCCCGCGATGACCATGAAGGGCACCTTCTGCTTCTGGGCGTTGCGGATCTTCTTCTGCATGCGGTCCGAGGAGGAGTCCACCTCGACCCGCAGGCCCTTCTTCCGCGCCTCGGCGGCGAACTTCTCCAGGTACTCGACGTGCGCGTCTCCCACCGGGATACCGAGCGCCTGGACCGGCGCCAGCCACGCCGGGAAGGCTCCCGCGTAGTGCTCCAGGAGGACGGCGAAGAACCGCTCGATGGAGCCGAACAGCGCGCGGTGGATCATGACCGGACGCTGCTTGGAACCGTCGGGGCCGGTGTACTCCAGGTTGAACCGCTCGGGCAGGTTGAAGTCGAGCTGGATGGTCGACATCTGCCAGGTCCGGCCGATCGCGTCCTTGGCCTGGACGGAGATCTTCGGGCCGTAGAAGGCGGCGCCGCCCGGGTCGGGCACGAGGGGCAGACCCTGCTTCTCGGCGACCTGGCGGAGGGTCTCCGTGGCCTCTTCCCAGACCTCGTCGGAGCCGACGAACTTCTCGGGGTCCTTGGTCGACAGCTCCAGGTAGAAGTCGGTGAGGCCGTAGTCGCGCAGCAGCCCCAGGACGAACGTGAGCGTCTTGTCCAGCTCCTCGGACATCTGCTCACGGGTGCAGTAGATGTGCGCGTCGTCCTGCGTGAAGCCGCGGGCACGGGTCAGGCCGTGCACGACGCCCGACTTCTCGTACCGGTACACGGTCCCGAACTCGAAGAGACGCAGCGGCAGTTCGCGGTAGGACCGGCCGCGCGCGTCGAAGATCAGGTTGTGCATCGGGCAGTTCATGGGCTTGAGGTAGTAGTCCACGCCCTCGTCGAGCTGCATGGGCGGGTACATGCCCTCGGCGTACCAGTCCAGGTGCCCGGACGTCTCGAAGAGCTTCCCCTTCGTCGCGTGCGGGGTGTAGACGAACTCGTAGCCCTCTTCCTCGTGGCGGCGCCGCGAGTAGTCCTCCATGACCCGGCGGATGATGCCGCCCTTGGGGTGGAAGACGGCGAGGCCGGAGCCGATCTGCTCGGGGATCGAGAAGAGGTCCAGCTCGGTGCCGAGCTTGCGGTGATCGCGCTTCTCGGCCTCGGCGAGGAAGTCCAGGTGCGCCTTCAGCTCGTCCTTGGACGGCCAGGCGGTGCCGTAGATGCGCTGGAGCATCGGGTTCTTCTCGCTGCCGCGCCAGTAGGCGGCCGCGTTGCGCATCAGCTTGAACGCCGGGATGAGCCGGGTCGAGGGCAGGTGCGGACCGCGGCAGAGGTCCTTCCAGCACAGCTCGCCGGTCTTGGCGTCCAGGTTGTCGTAGATCGTCAGCTCGCCGGCGCCGACCTCGACGTCCGCGCCGTCGTCGTGCGACGCCGAGCCCTTGAGGCCGATCAGCTCCAGCTTGTACGGCTCGGCGGCCAGCTCCTCACGGGCGGCCTCGTCGGTGACCACACGGCGGGAGAAGCGCTGCCCGCGCTTCTGGATCTCCTGCATCTTCTTCTCGATGGCCTTGAGATCCTCGGGCGTGAACGGCTTCTCGACGTCGAAGTCGTAGTAGAAGCCGTCCTTGACGGGCGGGCCGATGCCCAGCTTCGCCTCGGGGAACAGCTCCTGCACGGCCTGCGCCATGACGTGCGCGGTGGAGTGGCGCAGGATGTTCAGGCCGTCCTCGGACGAGATCTGGACACCCTCGACCTCGTCCCCGTCGGACAGCTCGTACGCGAGGTCCTTCAGCTCGCCGGCCACGCGCGCGGCGATGATCGAGCGCTCGCCCGCGAAGAGGTCGGCGGCCGTAGTGCCCGTCGTCACCACGCGTTCTTCCCGCTCGGAATCGCGTTGGATGATCACACGGACGTCTGACACCGGTCTCTCCTGACTGAAGGTGGGGTGCGGCGCCATACCAGGAGCGCGCGCACTGGCGATCGTACCGACCCGACGGCACCGACCGCTAAACGGTCACCCTCAGTCCCCGTCCCCGTACGCTTCCCCGCAGGCTTCCTCGAAGAAGTCCAGATTTTCCTGGAGGGCCTTCATCAGCCGGTCCCGCTCGCCCTCGTCCACCTGCACGGGTACGACCCCGGACGCGCCGGTGAGCCGGCGGAAGCCGCCCCGGCGCTCCAGCCGGCCGTGCACCCGCACCGGAAGTCCGACGAGGTGGGCGTGGCCGGCGATGTGGTAGTCCTCCTCGTCGAGGGTGACGCGGATGTGCGGGACGTCGGCGCCGGAGAGGACGCGCAGCCGTACGGTGCCCTCGCCGCCCGGTCCGGAGCGGCGCATGCGGACGACGGCGCCGGTGATGCGGACCGGGACGGAGGGTTCCTCGCGCACATAGCGGGCGGCGGCCTCGCGCAGGACGGGCAGGTCCCCGGGCGAGAACTCGACGGGCTCGGCGGAGGGGGCGCAGCCCTCGGGAACGCCGGCGCCGGGTGCCCAGGCGACGGCGATCCGGGCGCCCTCGGTGCCCCTGACCAGCGCAGCGACCGCCTCGACCAGTTCGCGGCTGACTCCGGCCTCGACCGCGCCGTCGAAGGCGTCCATGCCGCCGGTGGCCCGCTGGTAGTCGATGGCCTCGCGGGCGGCGTACAGGGCCTGGTGGAGGCGGACGGCGAGCGGACGGCCGGCGGGCACGGGCACGAACGCGGTGAGGTGGCGCCCCTCGGTGGCGGGGCCGACGAGGACGTCCTGAAGGAGTGCTGCGGCGGAGCGGCGGTGGCGGGCGCCGTAGTAGCCGGCACGCGCGCGTGTGGCGAGCGCGGCGGCGAGCAGCATCTGCCGGACGCCGCCGCGCAGTTGCTCGTCGGCCGTCCAGGGCGAGGCGCCCACCGGTCCGCTCGGGGTGTCGCGCCACCAGCGGATCTCGTCGCTCGGTACGGCGAGGGAGATGAGCACCTCGCGCGCGGCGGGGGTGTCGCTGCGGGCGAGGGCGTCGAGGGCCTCGCCGAGCAGGTCGTCGCTGTCCGGGAAGGCCCGGCTCTCCGGCACGAGGAGACTGGTCCCGCCGCCGCCCGGGCCGGGCGGGGTCCAGCGGCCGTACCGGCCCGCCGCTCCCCCGCGCCGCTGCCAGCCGTGCCGGTGCAGCAGGGCGCCGAGCACGGCGGGGTCGACCTGGGCGGGGTCCGGGGGCCGGTGCCGGCCGAGATCCTCGGGATGCGGCCGGACCTGGCGCGGCAGCTCCTCGTACGGACGGCTCCTCATGGCCTGCCTCCCGTCCCGACCCGCGTCATGATCTCGCAGAGCGCCCGGTCGTCGAAGATGCGCGTGGTCGGTATCCGCACGGTGGTCCGGTGCCGGCCGGTGACGGGGTGGCCGGCGAGGTTGACCCAGTAGCAGCAGTGCCTGAGGTCGAGCCGGTCGTGGCTGGCGCGCAGCCAGTCGTCCCGGGCGCGCGGGACGAGCATGACGACCAGGATCTTGTGCACCGAGACGGGTGTGCGGGCGAGCTTGCGCAGGTGGTCGTTGTCGAGCGTGAAGGAGAACGAGCGCCCCGGAGGGTTCGGCGCGACCTGGTAGGTGGCCTTGAGCTGCACCTTGATGGTGACTTCGTCGTCGACGGTGTGTCCGGGCGCGCTGTGGCTGACGTGCCAGTCGATGCCGTTGTCCGGGAAGGGCTGGGACAGCGAGCAGCCGGACGCGGCGGCGACCGCGTGCAGATAGCCGACCTGCAGTGTCTCCATGCAGGCGGTGGTGGCGAGCGTGCCGCGGAGGGGGCCCGTGCGATCGGGCAGCAGCCCGCCCCGCTCGGGCTGCACAGTGGCCATGACCAACAGCCTTCCAAGCCAAGAGTTTCCCCGCTGCGGGCCGCTGAACTGCAAAGACCCGTACTCCTGTTGTCTCCTTGCGGCGTACGGCGCAAACGGCCCGGGTATCACCAAACGGGCAGAAGACGGAACGTCACCTGCCCTGGGTGAACGAGGAGTTGGGTTGGGATGACGTACTGGTACGAGGGGCCGCTGGCCGCCTTCGACACGGAGACGACGGGCGTGGACGTCGAGACCGACCGGATCGTGTCGGCCGCCGTCGTCGTCCAGGACGCGCCGGGAACCCGGCCCCGGGTGTCCCGCTGGCTGGTGAATCCGGGGGTGCCGGTGCCCGAGGAGGCGACGGCGGTGCACGGGCTGACGGAGGAGCACCTGCAGCACAACGGCCGCTGGCCCGCGCCGGTGATGTACGAGATAGCCGAGCAGCTGGCGGAGCACGCGGCGATGGGCCGCCCGCTGGTGGTGATGAACGCGCCCTTCGATCTGACGTTGCTGGACCGGGAGTTGCGCCGGCACCGGGCGTCGTCGCTGGACCGCTGGTTCGAGTCGGTGCCGCTGAGGGTGCTGGACCCGCGGGTGCTGGACAAACACTTGGACCGCTACCGCAAGGGCCGCCGCACGCTGACGGACCTGTGCGAGCACTACGGCGTGACGCTGCAGGGCGCGCACGACGCGGGCGCGGACGCGCTGGCCGCCCTGGAGGTCGTACGGGCCCTCGGCCGCCGTTTCGCCACCCGTCTCGAACGCCTCTCCCCCGCCGAGCTGCACACGCTCCAGGCCAACTGGCACGCGGCGCAGGCGCGCGGTCTGCAGGCATGGTTCGCGCGCAGTGGGTCGGAGGAGATCGTCCACACGGACTGGCCGTTGCGACCGGAGCTGCCGGCGGCGGCGTAGGGGCGTTCCCGGGCGGCGGCACACGGGGAGCCGCCGCCGTGCGCGCCCTGGGGTGATCGGAGAGCCGCCCAGCATGTGGGGGGCGAGCGGCGGACGCTGCCGTACCGGCGGTGGAATCCCGGAACCGCCGCCGTGCGGAGGCGGCACCCCCGGTCCGTCCCCGCACAGGCGCCGCTTCACCAGGAGCCGCCTCCGCCGCCGCCCGCTCCGCCGCCGACGTCTCCGGAGGAGCCCCCCGCGCCGGAGCCGGAGCCGGAGCCGCCGCCGCTGGAGGACGGTGCTCTTGACGAGAGTGCGGCGGTCACGACCAGTCCGACGGCCAGCGCCGGCCCGAGCCGTACGGCGCGGGAGGAGGGCTGCCGGGTCGGCACGGCGGAGGTCTCCACGGCCCGCCGCCAGGTGTCACCGAGACCGAGGGCGACCGCCCAGGCCGTGTAGTGCCGCACCTGATCGTCGTCCAGCGGTTCCGCGTGCGGCACGGCGGACGGATCGGCGAGGTAGTGCCGGAACGCCTCGACCCGCTGCCGCTGGGCGCTGCCCTCGGTGGTGCGCCGGTGCAGCTCCCAGGCGCGCCGCGCCAGCGCGAGGCCGGCACCGTAGAGGACCCCGCCCGCGACGAGCACCGGCACCCCGGCCGCCTGGCGGGCCCCGCTGAGGCCCGCGCCCACCACGGCGGTGAGGAAGCCGAGCACCGCTGCGGCGATGCCGATGTACCGTCCGGTGCGCGCGCGGCGTACGGAGGCCGCGTCCCACAGACCGGAGTCGGCCTGCCATTGCCGCAGGTGGCGGGCGAGCGCCTGCCAGCCCGTCTGGAAGGACGAGTCGTAATGGCCCAGCATGATCTCGTCACGCCCGGCGAAGATGTACCGCAGGACCTCCCTGCTGACCGGGTCGTCCGATCCCGCGCCCCTGCTGCGGCGCCGCAGGGTCGGCGCGTGCTCCGCACCCGCGAGGACGAGGTGACCGTCCGCAACGGCTTCGAGCAGCCAGGCGGTCTGGTGCCGGGGATCGACCCGCTCGTCGGCCAGGATCCCGCCCTGGGCCGGGCTCAGGCCCGGCGGGGGTGTGGCGCTCGGCGCGCCGAGGGCCGTGTCGGCGCCCTCGGGGGCGGGCCGGTCCCGGCCGAACAGGCGCAGCAGCCCGATCGCGGCCAGCGCGGCGGCGAGGGCGAGGCCGGCGGTGTACAGGGCGACCAGGAGCGGATGGGTCACGGTGGTGCCGACGGCCTTGCCGCCGGGCGGCGCGGGCAGCAGCGGCTGCGCTCCCCCCAGGGAGTGACCCCGGGTCGCGTAGAGGGTGAGTCCTTCCTTGCCCTGGAGCCGGACCGGCTTGACGGTGAGCACACCGGCGCCGGTCGGCTCCACGGCGCAGCCGCGCTCGGAGCCGTCCGTGCCCCGCACGCAGCGCGGGGCGGTGAGCAGGTGGGGGGCCACGACGTGGATCTCGACGTGCGACCGGTCGACCTGCCAGCCGGTGCCCACCGCGTCCCAGGCCATCCTGCCCTTCTTCACGACGCCCTGCAGGGTGTACTGGACGCGGTAGCGGTGCACGCCGGTGACGGCCTTGCCGGGGTCGCCGACCTTGATGCGGGTGGCGATCTCACGGCGACCGTTCGGTTCGGTGTAGTAGTCGCCCACCGTGAGTTCCCAGGGGACGCGGTGGCCGTCCATGGTGACGGTGATATGGGCCTGGTCCTCGTCGTAGGGCAGGTCCGGCAGGTCGCGGTAGATGCCGTGCCGTTCGTCGTGCGGGTATCCGAAGTCGTAGTCGATGACCTCCGTGATACGGGCGCTGCCGTCGGCGGAGATCCGCGCTCCGACCCACATCGTGGTGACCCGCTCGGTGTTGGCCGCCAGCCGGGCCAGCGCCACCACCCCGGCGAGCACCAGCACGAGCAGGAAGATCCTGATCAGACTGCGGACCCTGAGCCGGCGCGCGTCCGCACCAAGTCTCGGAACCTCCTTGCGCTGTTCGCCGCCCTGCACCTCGCCCACGACGCCCCCCTGGCATCCCGAAGCCGATGTCAAAAGAGCCGGCCCGCTGCTGCGGACCGGCTCTTTCCCGGTGGGCGATACTGGGTTCGAACCAGTGACCTCTTCGGTGTGAACGAAGCGCTCTCCCACTGAGCTAATCGCCCGGGAACGCACTGAACAATACAGGTCCCGGCGCCCTTCGTTCAAACCGCTTCCAGGTACCGCAGCAGTCCGCGCCGTCCGGCCCGCATCATCAGCCGGTGGTTGACGCGGAAGACGGGGCGGCCCGGTACCGCGAGCCGGCGAAGCAGCGGTTTGCGCACCCGGACCTCCTGGTCGTAGCGGGCCAGGGTGCCCGGGCCCTCGGCGGTGACCGTCCAGCGGGCCCAGCCCTCGACGTCACCGGACAGGGACACCTCCAGCACACCGGCTCCGGGGTCGTGGCGGGTCCTGCGTGCGGTGAAGGTCATGTCGTACGGCAGGACGGACCGGATGGTGAGGACGCCGGTGGCGTCGTCCAGCCGGGTCACCGACCGGACTTGCGGCCACCAGCGGGGATAGTCCTCGGGTCGTTCCAGCACCGCGTACACGGCGGCGGGCGGCACCGGCAGGGACCACAGGCTGCGGAAGCGGTAGCGGGTCCAGTCCATGGACCGAGTGTGCCCGTACCGGTGCGGCGCATGAATCGCCGCGCATGAATCGCCGCGCATGAATCGCCGCGCATAAATCTGAGTACGCGTACTCATGTGCCGCGCCCTGGCACCGGCCACACTCGGGGGGCGAGCGCCGCCGCCCGTGCGACGGCGCTCCCCCTTCTCCCCGGCTCGCCCGCTACGGGGGAACTTGGGGTCGTCCTGGGCGACGACCTCCGGGTCGGTGACGATGCCGGCCCTGACGCGGTTGCAGCCGTCGGTCCACCACCCCGGGTCCATCCGGGGTGCGGCTCGACGTCGGCCTTCCGGAACACCTTTTGTCGATGACGAGCGCCATGGTGTGGGAACCGACGGGAATTCCGAGCTGCTTTCCGTCGACCTCGCCGACCTTCGTCACGCCGTCCCGGAAGTGATTCAGGGTCAGATTACCGGGCCGCACTCGGGACTTGAGGTCGAGGAGAATTCCTTGCTTGTCGTACTTCCGGAGAAAGGTGACGGCATTTTGGAAAACGTCCGGGGGACTTCCGCCGGAAGGACGCGTACGTCTGGAAGTCCGTCTTCACCTTGATCTTCGGGTACTTCCGTGGTCGGGGAGGGTTGCGAGCCAGTCGATGAGGATCCGGTTCGTCTCCTGCGGACGTTCCTGCTGGACGAAGTGCCCGCAGCCGTCGAGGATGTGCGAGCCGAGCAGGCCGGGCAGGGTCTCGGGGTACGCCTCGACCGCGTCGGCCAGCCAGACGAGCGAGGCGTCCGCACCGCCACCGATGAACAGCGACGGCCGTGTGATCGGGGCGCCCTGCTGGTCGGACAGGTCCGCCCAGTCCCGGTCCATGTTCCGGTAACGGTTCAGCGCCCCGGTCATGCCGGTCCTTTCGAACTCCCCGGCCAGGAAGTCGAGGTCCCCCTCGCCCAGCCAGGCCGGCAGCGGGCCGGTGGGGAAGCGTTCGCGCAGGGTCCCGCCTCGGCTGACGAAGTGCGGGTCGGGGGCGGCCGGGGCGGGCATGGTGTCCGCGGACAGGGCGGCGTAGAAGCCCGCCAGCCAGCCGCGCACATCGGGCTCGATCTCCGCCTCGGCCCGGCCCGGCTGCTGGAAGTACCCGACGTAGAACTCTTCCTCGTCACCGCCCATGCGCGCGAAGACGTCGCTGGGCCGTGGGCCGCCGGGCGGACTGTACGGCACGCCCAGCAGCGCCACGGCGCGGAACACGTCGGGCCTGGTCAAGGCGGAGGTGGCGGCGATCGTGGCGCCCCAGTCGTGGCCGACGACGACCGCGGACTCCTCCCCCAGCGCCTCCACCACGGCGACGTTGTCCGCGACCAGGTCGAGCATCCGGTACGCGTCCACGGCCGCCGGCCTGGAGGAACGGCCGTAGCCCCGGACGTCGACGGCCACGGCGCGGTAACCGGCGGCGGCCAGGGCCGGCAACTGGTGCCGCCAGGAGTACCAGGACTCCGGGAACCCGTGCACCAGCAACACGAGAGGGCCACGGCCCTGCTCGACCAGGTGGAGACGACCGGCCGGTGAGGGAATCAGGTGGTGGGTGGGCAACGCGCTGGTGGGCAGGGGTCCAGGGGCCATACGGCCGGTGGGCGGCGAACCAGCGGGCACGGGACCGGCAGGCAGAGGGCCGGTAGGCAGTGGGCGGGGCATGGCGGCTCCTGGGGTTGGATGGGTGGAGAGCGTGCGGATGGTGGGCGTGCGCATGCTGGGAGGCGGGCGGCTGAGGGGCGGAGGGTGGCGCGGCGCCGGGTCCCGGTGGGCCTGGGGTGGCCCGGGGGCTGACGCGGCCCAGGGGGACTGCTCGGAGGCTCGCTCGGCGGGAGGAAGCTCGGTAGGCGCCGCCTCTATGAAAATGTTCTTGCGGCGGGTCCACTGCGCACGAGACTTGTTGCCGCTTCGGCAAAACGTGCCTGCGCGCGGCCCCTCTCCGGCGACGAGCCGCCGCCCCTCCCCGCAGGCCGTTCTCCGGCGTGAGCCGTCTCCTCGGAGCCCCCACATGCGAGCGGGAGGGAAGGGCTCCCAGGCCAGCGGGCAGCGTTGACGCGGGCGTCAGGGCACTCCACGCCCGCGCCTCGTCCCGCCTCGCCCGTCGCGCCCCCTCCATGCCGACGCCTGCGCATACGCCGACGGCCCACCTGCTGTTCTGCAGGTGGGCCGTCGGTCCGGGTGGGCGATACTGGGTTCGAACCAGTGACCTCTTCGGTGTGAACGAAGCGCTCTCCCACTGAGCTAATCGCCCGGGCGCAGGAAGAACATTACCCCATGTCAGGGGGTGCTTCCGACCAGGGGCCGGGGCGACGGACGGCCTGGCGGCGGAGCCGGATCACTGTTCCTTGATCTTCCACGGCATGACGAGGCCGAACTTCCACACGTAGATCCCCACCAGCGCGGCCACGATCACCAGCCCGATCACGGTCAGCGTGATGTTGCGCCGGCGCACCTTGGGGTCGAGGGCCCGCTGGGCGGCCTCGGTGACCTTGCGTTTGGTCCAGCGGAGCACGAGCTGCGCCCAGACGAACTCGGTCGCCCAGATCGCCAGGCCGCCGAAGATCACCACCCAGCCGGGTCCCGGCAGCGGCAGCATGACGATGCCGGCGGCGACGACCGCGAGGCCGACCACGAAGACGCCGACCTGCCAGCTCAGATGCAGCAGCCGGCGCGCCTTGACGAATTCCGGCGCACGGGAGCCGAGCCCGCCGCCGTCCCCGCGCGCGGCTTCCTGCCCGGCTTCCTTCCGGTCCGCCTTCGCCTTGTCCGCCGCCACGGCGACCTCGCCCGGTTCGTCACTCCCCGTATTCATACGGACAAACCCTACCCGAGTGAATCCAGTCACTGGAATGGACGTAGGTCTCGTACGAGTTCTCGGCCGGAAGAGTTACGTAAAGACACGCAAAACCCTCAGAGGGGTTTACAACGGCATCGTAGGTGGCATGTCGATTTCGCCGACGTGCGAATCCCCGAGCGCACACTGAGCGAAAGGCCCTGGCGCTTATGAACACCACGGTCAGCTGCGAGCTGCACCTGCGCCTCGTTGTGTCGAGCGAGTCATCCCTGCCTGTCCCCGCAGGCCTGCGGTACGACACGGCCGACCCCTACGCCGTGCACGCCACCTTCCACACCGGAGCCGAGGAGACCGTCGAGTGGGTGTTCGCCCGCGACCTCCTCGCCGAGGGGCTCCACCGGCCCACCGGCACTGGCGACGTCCGTGTCTGGCCGTCGCGCAGCCATGGTCAGGGCGTCGTGTGCATCGCCCTGAGCTCCCCGGAGGGAGAGGCCCTGCTCGAGGCCCCGGCACGGGCCCTGGAGTCCTTCCTGAAGCGAACCGACGCCGCCGTGCCGCCCGGCACGGAACACCGGCACTTCGATCTGGATCAGGAGCTCTCGCACATCCTGGCGGAGAGCTAGGTCGCGGCCTCCGAAAGCAGCCCGGCGCCGTCCACTCGGGGAGACGGCTCGGGCCAAGACAACCGCATACGGCACAGGCCGGCGCCGTCACCGTGAGCGCTCACGGGGCGGCGTCGGCTTGTGCGCGTCCGCGCACTGCGGGAACCGTCGGCGGCACGGCGGCGTTCTACCGGCAAGCGAGTCGGGCTGCGGACGGTGCGGCGGGCGGGGTTGTCGCTACCATCGGCCAGCATCGGCGGGCGTCCGCCCGACCCCCCAGGCCAGGGAGCGAAACGTGCTGATCACCCACGACACCCGGTGCGCCCTCGACACCGTGGTCGATCTGGTGAACACCGCGCCGGAGGACGACGCGGCGGCCGACGGACTGCCCGATGTCCCGGCACTCGCGGATTTCGTACGAAACCACGAGATCAGCGATGTGGGCGTGCTGTCGGAGTTCGATCTCTCTGCGGTGCGCAGGATCCGGGGTCGCTTTGCGGCGATCTTCGCCGCGCCGGACGCCCGCTCCGCCGCCGGGCTGATCAACGAGCTGGTCGCCGCCGCGGGCACCACCCCGCGCCTGACCGACCATGACGGCTACGACTGGCATGTGCACTACTTCGCGCCCGGCGCGTCCGTGGCCGACCATCTCGCCGCCGACTGCGGAATGGCACTCGCCTTCTTCGTGGTGGCCGGGGAACAGGAACGGCTGCGGCGCTGCGAGGCACCGGACTGCCGGCGCGCCTTCGTCGACCTCTCCCGCAACCGATCCCGCCGCTACTGCGACAGCCGCACCTGCGGGAACCGGCTGCACGTGGCCGCGTACCGGGCCCGCCGGAAGGAAGCGACGGGCTGACCATCGCCCGGCGGCGAGCCGTAGGGCCGCCTGGCTGTGTGCCGGGCGGGTCCGCGTCCCCGGGGAGTCGCACGGCCGTCGGCCGAATCGCGCGGCGACTCGACGCCGAGGTCGGGGCGACATCGGTCCCGGCGGGTGGCGCCGGGACCGACGTGTACGGCTCACAGCAACAGCAGGTCGTGCAGCGCAGCCATGAGGAGCAGACACCCGATCACCGCAAGGAAGATCATCAGCGGTGGCTGGGATAGGGCGAAGAGGCACCCGCGCGGCTCGTCCTTCGGCGGCGCGGCCTCGCTCTCTGTGTCCAGCATCTCGCGGCCGATGATGGCGCAGAAGAGACTCCGAACGCGATCAACACGCTCGCGATATGCGGGAGTTACCGCATTCCGCACCGTCTCGTCCGACTTGATTCGGCTTGTGAACGGTTCCGGACCCCCGCACGACACTCTGTGTCGTTTCAGCTCGAAGGCGCCTGCCGGGCCGTGACACCCCCGCGGCGGCGTCCTGCCGTCATATGCCGTGCTTCTTGAGGATGGCCTCGATGTCGCTGAAGTCGTCGGCGGAGCCGGTGGCGCGCGGGGCGGTGGCGGATCCGGTCGCGGGCCGGGTGCCCGCGCCCAGGGAGGGTGCGGACGCCCCCGGGGCCACGGCCTCGGCCTGGTCACCGCGGGCCGCTCTGCGCTGGGCGCGGGTGCCGCCGCGCCGGCGTTCGACCGCCCGGGTGCCCGCGAACAGGAGCCAGGCCGCGCCCAGCACGCCGAAGCCGGCCCAGGCGGTGGGGCTGAAGGCGGTGTCGGCGAGCCAGCCCACCACTCCGGTCATCACCAGGCCGACCGGCACCAGCGAGTAGGCCGCGATGCGGGCCGCTGTGAGGAAACGCCTGCGGTAGGCCGTGACCACCGCTATGCCCAGGCCCGCCGCGGACACGGCGGAGCAGACTGTCTCGGCAATCATCCGGTCCTCCTGGCGGCTCGGTCGGGTGGAAGGCGCGCAGTGCGCGGACGCGGCACGGCGCACCGCCTCCGTCCCCTCCATCCTGCACCGCCTCGTCCTGGCGATGCCACGCTCCCGCGGCACATCAGGGACATCTCCGGGTCACCTCCTACTGGAGTGCCGGTCCGGTGCCGTGCCGCCGTGGCCCGGGCACGGCAGCCGTACCGTCCCGATTGGGTCACCCGCGTCCGGCCTGGAAGACTGGTCGGCATGAGCGACTCCTCCCCCGCACGCACCGACGCCCTCGTTCTCGACGTCTGGTGCGAACTGCAGTGCCCCGACTGCCGTACCGCCCTGGACGACGTCCGCGCCCTGCGCGCCCGCTACGGCGACCGGCTGGAGCTGCGGCTGCGGCACTTCCCGCTGGAGAAGCACAAGCACGCCTTCGCCGCCGCGCAGGCCGCCGAGGAAGCACTGGAGCAGGGCAAGGGCTGGCCGTACGTGGAGGCCGTGCTGCAGCGGGTCGAGGAGCTGGACCGTCAGGGAGAACCCTTCCTGGTCGAGGTGGCCCGTGAACTCGGGCTCGACGCCGAGGAGTTCGACACCGCGTTGATCGACGGCCGGCACATCCTGATCGTGGACGCCGACCAGGCCGAGGGCAAGGCGATCGGTGTGACCGGCACCCCGACGTATGTCATCGGCGGCGAACGCCTCGACGGCGGCAAGAGCCAGCAGGGACTGCGCGAGCGTATCGAGAGGATCGCCGACCGGCTGCTGGGCGAGCAGGAGGCCTGAGCCGCACAGCCGGATTTCCCGGACCGCCTGCAGCAGGGGCACCGCCTACAGCAGGGGCTTGGCGAGGGTGTGGAACGTCGTCTCGTAGCCGAGTGACTCGTACAGCCGCTCGGCCGGGACGTTGCCCGCGTGCACATTGAGGCCGAGGACCGGTCGGCCGGCCTCGATGGCCTGGCGCTCCGCCAGCAGCATGAGTGTGCGGCCGTGCCCCTGGCCGCGGTGGGCCTCGTCCGCCCGCACGTCGAACACGTACGCCCTGTCGTGCCGCAGGGCCAGCCAGAGCGTGCCGACACGGGCGCCTTCGTGCTCCAGGACGCTGAAGAGCATGCCGTCGGTCATGAGCCCGTGCGGCAGCAATCCCTCATGGTCCCTGCGGGCCTTGGCGCGGGCCGTGGCTTCGGGGACGCCGCGCTCGATCCACTGGCGCGCGTACTGCTCGCTCTCGTACGCGTACCACGCGTCGTACTCGGACTCCGTCATGCGCCGCGCGCTGCTGCCCGGCGGCAGCTCGGGCGGCCTGGTGGCGAGGCGCTTTTCCATGCGGCGGTTGCGCAGGGTGTAGCCGAGGGCGCCGAACAACCGCAGGGCCGTCTCGGCCGAGGCGGGGACGGACGTCTCGATCTGCGTGCAGCCCCAGCCGCGCGCCACCTCCTCCGCGGCGAGCGCGGCCACGGTGCCCCGCCCGCGCCGCCGGTCGGGTTCGGCGATCCGCAGGTCGATGACGCGCGCCACCGCATCACCGAAGGACGGCGAGGTGCCGAGGTGTATGTCGCCGACGGGACGGCTGTTCACGCACACCTGGTAGCGGCGGGAACGGGTGCCGTCGGCGTTGTGCTGGAGCGGCTCGACCGGCCGCAGGGTCGTGGTCATCACAGGTGTTCTACCCGTGACCGACCACCAAGTCAGCCCGTTTTCGGCCCCGCCCGGGGCCCGGCTCGGGCCCGCTCAGGGGTCCAGGTCCTGTCCGGACCGCTCGTCGAAGATCCGCATGGCCTTGGCGGTCACCGGGCCGGGGGTGCCGGGCAGCTCGCGGTCGTCGATCCGGTGCACGGCCTGGACGTCCCGCAGGGTCGAGGTGAGGAAGACCTCGTCCGCGCGCTCCAGCACGTCCAGCGGCAGATCGGTCTCCTTGGCGCCGGTCCATTCGACGGCCAGCGCGCGGGTGATGCCGGGGAGGCAGCCGGAGGCGACCGGAGGAGTGTGGATCTGGCCGTCCAGGACGACGAAGACGTTCGACCCGGTGCCCTCGCAGAGCTGTCCGACCGTGTTCCCGAACAGGGCCTCCGACGCGCCGCGTTCATGGGCGCGGGCGAGGGCGACGACGTTCTCGGCGTACGAGGTGGTCTTCAGGCCGGTCAGCGCTCCGCGCTCGTTACGGGTCCACGGGACGGTGATCACGGCGGTGGTGTCCGGGCGGCGGGTGGTCTCGCCGAGGGCGACCACGAGGGTCGGGCCGTGCTCGCCGCGGTCGGAGCCGAGCGGGCCGTGACCGCCGGTGTAGGTGATCCGCAGCCGGCCGAGCGGCATCGGATTCGCCTCCAGGACGGCCGCGCAGGCCTCCCGGACCTCGTCGTGGTCGGGCTCGGGCAGGCCGAGGCCCCGGGCCGAGCGGCTCAGCCGGTCCAGGTGCCGGGTGAGGGCGAAGGGCCTGCCGTGGACCGCCTTCACCGTCTCGAAGATGCCGTCGCCGACGGTCAGCCCGTGGTCGAAGACGGAGACACGGGCGGACTCCAGGTCACGCAGCCCGCCGTCCAGCCAGATCCTCATGAGTACACCCCTCCACTTGCCGCGTACGTTCCCGACGCTACCGCGAGCAGCCGGGACGCCTTGAGCTCGGTCTCGTGCCATTCCCCCTCGGGGTCGGACCCCCAGGTGATGCCGGCGCCGGTACCGAAGCGCAGCACCGCCGTAGCGCCGTCGGGCCGGTCGATCCAGAAGGTGCGGATGCCCACGGCGAGCTCGCCCGTGCCCCGGTCTGCGTCGACCCAGCCGATGCCGCCGCAGTACGGGCCGCGCGGGGCGGTCTCCAGGGCCTCGATGATCCGCAGGGCGCTCGACTTGGGCGCACCGGTCACCGAGCCGGGCGGGAAGGCGGCCGTGAGGAGGTGCGGCCACCCTGCCCCGTCCCGCAGCTCGCCGCGGACCGTGGAGACCAGGTGGACCAGGCCCGGGTGTTTCTCCACGGCACACAGGTCCGGGACGGTCACGCTCCCGGTCGCGCAGACACGCCCGATGTCGTTGCGGACCAGGTCCACGATCATCACGTTCTCGGCGTAGTCCTTCTCCAGGAGGTCCGCCTCCGTGCGGCCGGTGCCCTTGATGGGTCCCGACTCCACGACACGCCCGTCCCGGCGCAGGAACAGCTCGGGCGAGGCGGTGGCGATCTCCACGCCGTGCTGCGGCAGCCGGATGGTCCCGGCGTACGGTGCCGGGTTGCCGCGGGCCAGCAGGGCGGTCAGGGCGTCCACGTCGGCGTCCGGGGGGACCGGCGCGCTGAGCACCCGGCAGAGGTTGGCCTGGTAGACCTCGCCGGCCGCGATGTGCTCGCGTATCCGGCGGACGGCCGTCGTGTACGCGGCCCGGTCCAGGGAGGAGGTCCAGTCACCCACCGCGGGGCCCCGCCAGCCGCCCGGCGCCGGCGCGGGTACCGGCTCCTCGCGTACGTCCGCGAAGCGGGCGCAGGTCAGCCGGCCCTCGAAGTCCGCGCAGACGGCCCAGAACCCCGCGGAGTCCAGGGCGGCGGGATCACTGGTGACGTCGAGGAGGCCGGTGGCGACGCGGTCGCCGAAGCGGGCCAGAGCTGGGAGCCGGGAAGGGTGGTGGAGCACGTGGTCGAGTCTAGGGCGGGTGTCCGAGAGGTGGCTCCGGGACGACCCCGAGGGGGCCCTGACCACGTCGTCCGCCGGGGGCACCGCAGCACGCTGCGCAAACGCGTTTTTGTACTGGCCCGGGAATCCGCTAGAGTTCAACACGTCGCCGGGACGCGGAAGCGGACCGAAACGACAAGCGGACGTAGCTCAGTTGGTAGAGCGCAACCTTGCCAAGGTTGAGGTCGCGAGTTCGAGCCTCGTCGTCCGCTCGAAGGAAGAAGGGGTCATCCCGATCCCCTACACTCCTGGTGGAGTGGCCGAGAGGCGAGGCAACGGCCTGCAAAGCCGTCTACACGGGTTCAAATCCCGTCTCCACCTCCAAGGACGATTAGCTCAGCGGGAGAGCGCTTCCCTGACACGGAAGAGGTCACTGGTTCAATCCCAGTATCGTCCACTGGATCTTCTCGCAAGATCCACGGGTCTTCTCGAAGATCCCCCACCCGCGCGATTAGCTCAGCGGGAGAGCGCTTCCCTGACACGGAAGAGGTCACTGGTTCAATCCCAGTATCGCGCACTGACTGTGACCCTCGGGTCACGGCTTGCGGACGATTAGCTCAGCGGGAGAGCGCTTCCCTGACACGGAAGAGGTCACTGGTTCAATCCCAGTATCGTCCACACAGCAAGAAGCCCCCGGCCGTTTCGTACGGCCGGGGGCTTCTTCGTGTCCCGGATCAGCTGGAGAAGAGCATGTGGGCCCAGCTCTTGTGACCGTGGTGACCATGGTGGCCGTGATGCCCGTGGCCGCCGTGGTGACCGCCGTGCGGGGCGCCCCAGGCGGGGGCGGGCGGGGCCGGGTAGGCCTGCGGGGCGGCGGGCGGGGCCGGCGGGACGGGCTTGGACCACTGGGACTCCAGCTGGGTCAGCGCCTCCAGCTCGCCGTAGTCCAGGAAGATGCCCCGGCAGCCGCTGCACTGCTCGATCTGGACGCCGCTGCGGTTGTAGGTGTTCATCGGGGCGTGGCACTTCGGACAGTGCATGGTCGGCTCAACTCCTCGCCGGTCGGTCCTGCTTCGTGTTTCCCCAGGACAGACTCCGTCCAGCCCTGGTCGGTTGCAGCCTAGTCCGTGTCTCTGTTCGTGTGCGTGGAGGCCAACGGGTGCGGAATCGGGGCCATTCGGGCACATGCGTCGACGACGGCCTGTTCCACCTCGTCCAGCGGACGGCCGGCCGTGAGCGCCTTGGCGAGGGCGAGGGCGGCCGTCTGCACGGTCAGCGCCCGGGCCGGGACGTCCAGGGCGGGCCAGGGGTCGCCGGCCGGGGGTACGGCGGGACCGCCTGCGCGCTGGTACGCGCCGAGGAAACGGGTCCATGTGTCGGGTGGGAGGAGCCCGCAGGCGTACCAGGCGGCCGGGCGCGCGAGGTCCCAGGCGGGGACGCCGGTCCCCAGGTCGTCGACGTCGATCAGCCGCCAGGGACCGTCCGGCGCCGGGTGGCGGACGAGCTGGCCGAGGTGCAGGTCCCCGTGGCAGAGGGCGGGTGTCCCCGGCATGGGCGCCTCGCCGCGGGCCCAGGCGGGGAGAGCGGCCCATGCGGCGAGGACGGGGCGGGCTGCCAGGTGCAGCTCGGCATGGGGTTCGCCGGGGGGCTCGGAAGGGGGTTCGGCGTGAGGGCCGGAAGGCGGTTCGGCGTGCGGCCCGGCTTGGGCTTCGGCCTGCGGCCCGGCACGAAGTCCGGCCCGGGAGCCCGAAGGGGGTTCAGCCTGCGGCCCGGCAAGAAGTCCCGCCCGGGAGCCCGAAGCGGGTTCAGCCTGCCGCCCGGCATGGGCTCCGGCCTGCGGCTCGGGACGAGGTTCCGCCCAGGGCTCGACATGGGCTTCGGCCGGGGAGACGGAAGAGGGTGCGGCCTGCGGCCCGGCAGGGGCTTCGGCCGGGGGGACGGAAGAGGGTTCGGGGTACGGCTCGGAATGCGGTTCGGCCCGGGGTGTGGCGCGCAGGGCCGTGTGGAGCCGGGCGATGGCGCGGGCTGCTTTGGCGGGGCCGCGCATCGGGGGCAGGCCGTCGGGCGGGGCGGTCCGGTGCAGGCGAGCGAGGAGGGTGGCGGTGGCCTCCCAGGGGGCCGCGTCCGGGTCGTCGGGGTCCACGGGGGCGCCGTACGGCCAGAAGGTGACCAAACGCTCCTGCAGAGGGGTGGGGGCCGGGGTGAGCGGGGGCAGGAGGACGTCCGGGAGGCGGGCGGCAACGGCCAGGCGGAGGGTCAGCGCGGCCGGGTCGGTATCGGGGGCGTGGGCCTTCGCGACGGTGTCGGCGTGCCGTACGACGGTGGCGTCGGGGCGGTCGGCCAGAGGGGCGGTCGGTTCGCCGCAGGTACAGGGGGCTCCGCCGGCGGGCGGGTGGGCGGCGGCTCTGGCCTGTGCGGTGAGAGCGGGGAGGAGGGTCAACGGGGGCCTCGGTGGTCGGGGTATCCGGTCGAGCGTACGCGGATGGGGGTGCGGTGTTTCCCGGGTACGCGGTGCTGGGCCGGGAATTGCTGCCAGGGGCGAGCTTTCCTTGGCGCCCGGTGTCGGCGGGGGTCGCGTCGCTCACCCGCGCCGGCGGGGTGGTGCACCTTCCCCACGCTCGACTTCGCTCGCGGGGGCGACACCCCCCATCGCCCACCCGTGCCGACCCCGGGGGTACCGCTCAGACCCCTGAGACACTGGGGGCACGACCGCCCGCGGCCAGGGCAGACATGTGGCCCACTGCCGGATGGACACCGGCCTCGCGGCATGATCGCCCGCAGCTGAGACAGGCACGCAGCCACTGCCCGGCAGGAGAAAGCAATGCCGGCGCAGCTCCCCAGCTGCGCCGGCATTCTGCCGTCCGCCGCACCCCCGTCCCCACGGGGTTTCCTGGATGGATGTCCCCGCCCGGACCGCTCTTCCGGGCCTGAGGTCGCCGCTCAGCGCCCCAGCATCGCACCCACGGACGACGCCTGTGTGGCCACCGTCTCCCAGCCGTCGAAGACGAGCAGGAGCAGGGCCGCCAGGGGAAGGGCCATGAGCGTCGCCACCAAGGGGTGACGGCGGCCTGTCCGGCGCGGTGCGAACGCCGGGCGTCGCGGTGCCGTGTGGGCCATGGTCCCTCTCCTGACCGTGTCTCTTGTGGTCGGCAGCGGCGGGTGTCTGACCTCGGGGGACGAGTGCTGCACCCGCCGCTTGACCTCAAATCTAGGCGTGGGGCGGGTGCCGGGCGTCATGCCCTCGTACCGATTGCCGGGCCTCCCGGAGGATGAGCCATGACCTGGGATCTACTCCCCTGGGTGGAGATGCCTCTCCGGGTCTAGGGGTCTTCCCGGAGGGGGCGCCCGGTGTGTCCGGTCATGTCGGAAGCGTCCAGCGGGCCGAAAGGAGTGACTTCGATCACTCCGACGGGGCGGTGGCGGTGGGGTGTGTCCAGGTCGTGTTCCGTGCCCTGGGCGGCCCTCGTGTCGGTACCGGATGTGCGCCGGGTGAGGACATGAACCGGTACCACCTGCTCCCACTCACCCTCAACGCCCTTGTGTTCAAGATCCGTTGACGGAACGGAAGACTCAATGCACCCGCGTCCGCCGAGTTCCTGACCGCACATCACCACGTACCGGCGTACGGCACAATCCGTCGGCCCCGGAGGGCGCGGCCTCTGCGCGCAGGCGGCCGTGGAAACGTAAGCTGTGCCACGTCACAGGGACCGGGCAGCGGGGATGAACATGGCGATGATGCGCCTGAGGCGCGAGGACCCGCGCGTCGTCGGCTCGTTCAGGCTTCACCGACGGCTCGGCGCGGGCGGGATGGGTGTGGTCTACCTCGGCTCCGACAAGAAGGGGCAGCGGGTCGCCCTGAAGGTGATCCGACCCGATCTCGCGGAGGACCAGGAATTCCGGTCGCGGTTCGCCCGTGAGGTCTCGGCGGCCCGGCGGATCAGGGGCGGCTGCACGGCCCGGCTGGTCGCCGCGGACCTGGAGGCGGAGCGGCCCTGGTTCGCCACGCAGTACGTCCCCGGCCCCTCCCTGCACGACAAGGTCGCCGACGAGGGCCCGCTCGGCGCCGCCGACGCCGCGGCGATCGGCGCGGCGCTGTCCGAGGGGCTGGTCGCCGTGCACGAGGCCGGTGTCGTCCACCGGGACCTCAAGCCCTCCAACATCCTGCTGTCCCCGAAGGGGCCGCGGATCATCGACTTCGGCATCGCCTGGGCCACCGGCGCCTCCACGCTCACGCACGTCGGTACGGCGGTCGGCTCCCCCGGCTTCCTCGCGCCCGAGCAGGTGCGCGGGGCGGCCGTCACCCCGGCGACGGACGTCTTCTCCCTGGGCGCGACCCTCGCCTACGCCTCCACCGGCGACTCGCCCTTCGGGCAGGGCAGTTCCGAGGTGATGCTGTACCGGGTGGTGCACGAGGAACCGCACCTGCACGGCGTACCGGACGCGCTCGCCCCGCTGGTCCGGGCCTGCCTGGCGAAGGACCCCGAGGAGCGGCCCAGCACGCTGCAGCTGTCACTGCGGCTCAAGGAGATCGCCGCGCGTGAGGCACAGGGCCTGGCCGACGTACGACCGCCCGCGCCGCGCGCCGCGGAGACGGACCGGACCACCGGACGGCTCGTCGACACGTACCCCGAGCAGCAGCGCACCCAGCGGCGTACGTCCCCCGGCACTCCGGTGCCGCGCGGCGGCACCCCCTCCCGGGGCGGTGCACCGGCGCGTGACGGAGCGGCCTCGCGGGGTGGCAGCGGCACGCGCGGCGGCGGTACGGGAGCCTCCGCGCGGCCGGGTGCGGCCCGCTCGACCCCGCCGCCGCGCGGCGGCGGCCGACGCTCGGGCGGCGGGACCCGTCCCGCTCCGCGCAACGGGTCCGGGCGGCCTGCGCAGCGTACGGCGGGGGGCGGACGGCGGCCGGCCAATCCGCGGCTGCTGCGCCAGCGGCTGTTCGTGTTCGTGGTGGTGACGCTGCTCGTCGCGCTCGGCATCGCGGTGGCGCAGGGCTGCCAGGGACCGGCCCGCGGGCTCGGCGACGACGGCCGTCAGCAACGGCACGCACAGCCCGACTACCGGCCTGCGGACGCCGACCCGCCGATGTCCGACCGGCACGAGCCGACCCTGAGCCGGGACTTCGGCAACTGACGAGACCCCAGAAGCGCCTCGCGCCTCGCGAACGGGCGGGGGCTTGGGGCCTGGGCCTCGCAGGTGGCGGTGACCGGCGCTACAGGCTCCAGGGCACACCCGGAGAGGCACGCGGTGCTGCGGAGAGCGAGCAGCGTACCGGGGCGCAGCCCGGGCCCCGGAGGGGAAGCCGGGGCGGGGAGGTCAGGGGCGGGGGCGGCCGGTGGCCACGGCGTAGAAGGCGACCGCCGCGGCCGCGCCCACGTTGAGCGAGTCGACGCCGTGGGACATCGGGATGCGGACCCATTCGTCGGCGGCGACCAGAGCCTGCGTGGACAGTCCGTCACCCTCGGCGCCGAGCATCAGGGCCACCCGGTCCATTGTGTGCGGAGCGGCCTCGTCGAGGGAGCGCGCCTTGTCGTCGGGGGTGAGCGCGAGGAGGGTGAAGCCGGCCTCACGGACCGACTCCAGGCCCTTCGGCCACGTCTCCAGACGGGCGTACGGCACCGAGAACACCGCACCCATGGATACCTTGACGCTGCGCCGGTACAGCGGGTCGGCGCAGTCGGGCGACAGCAGGACCGCGTCCATGCCGAGCGCGGCCGCCGAGCGGAAGATCGCGCCGATGTTGGTGTGGTCGTTGACCGACTCCATGACCACGACCCGGCGGGCCGACCGGAGCAGCTCGGCGGCCGTGGGCAGCGGTTTGCGCTGCATGGAGGCGAGCGCGCCGCGGTGCACGTGGTACCCGGTGACCTGCTCGGCCAGTTCGGGACTCACGGCGTAGACCGGGGCGGGGAGTTCGTCGATGACGTCGCGCATCACGTCGATCCACTTGGCCGAGAGCAGCATGGAGCGCATCTCGTAGCCCGCTTCCTTGGCCCTGCGGATGACCTTCTCGCCCTCGGCGATGAACAGACCCTCGGCGGGCTCGCGCTTGCGGCGCAGCTCGACATCGGTCAGGCCTGTGTAGTCGCGCAGGCGCGGGTCCTCGGGATCCTCAACGGTGATGAGATCGGCCACAGAGTGATACTGCCTTGTCCTGGATGTGGTGCCAACGGCTCGGAACGGGTTGTGTTACCCCGGGTTACGCGTGATCAAGGGTGGTGATCAAGCGGCGGGCTGCGGGCCGACCCGCACGACCTCGCCGATGACGACGACCGCCGGCGGCTTCACGTCCTCGGCGCGTACCGTCTCGGCGACCGTGGCGAGCGTGGCGTCGACACGTCGCTGCGCGGCCGTCGTACCCTCCTGGACCAGCGCGACGGGGGTCTGCGGGGACTTGCCGTGCGCGACGAGCGTCTCGGCGATCTTCCCGATCTTGTCGACGCCCATGAGGATCACGAGCGTGCCGGTCAGCTTGGCGAGGGACGGCCAGTCGACCAGGGAGCGCTCGTCATCGGGGGCCACGTGCCCGCTGACCACGGTGAACTCGTGGGCGACCCCGCGGTGCGTGACCGGGATGCCGGCCGCGCCCGGGACCGAGATGGAACTGGAGATGCCGGGCACCACCGTGCAGGGGATGCCCGCCTCGGCGAGTGCCTGCAGCTCCTCCATGCCCCGGCCGAAGACGTACGGGTCTCCGCCCTTGAGCCGGACGACCGCCTTGCCCTGCTTGGCGTGCTCGATGAGCGCGTTGTTGATGGCCTCCTGGGCCATGAATCGGCCGTACGGGATCTTCGCCGCGTCGATCACCTCGACGTGCGGCGGGAGTTCGGCCAGCAGGTCGCGCGGGCCGAGCCGGTCGGCGATGACGACGTCCGCCTCGGCGAGCAGCCGACGGCCGCGGACCGTGATCAGATCGGGGTCGCCGGGGCCGCCGCCGACCAGGGCGACGCCGGGGGTGCGGCTGCGGTGGTGGGGCGCCACCAGGGTGCCGTCGCGCAGGCCCTCGACGACCGCGTCGCGGATGGCGGCGGTGTGACGGGGGTCGCGGCCACGCACGTCCGTGGTGAGGACGGCGACGGTGACGCCCTCGCTGTGGCCGGTCGCGGGGGTCCAGGCGGTCGCCTGGTCGGCGTCGTCGGAGCGGACGCACCACACCCGGTGGCGCTCCGCTTCGGCGGACGCCCGCGCGTTGGCCTCGGGGTCGCTGGTGGCGATGAGGGCGTACCAGGCTTCGGCGAGGTCGCCTTCGGCGTACGGCCGCCGCTCCCACGTGATCTCGCCCGCGTCCGCCATGGCCTCGACGGAGGGGGTCGCCTCGGGGGACACGACGACGATGTCCGCGCCCGCCGCGATCAGTGCCGGAAGCCGGCGCTGGGCCACCTGGCCGCCGCCGAGGACGACCACGCGGCGGCCGGAGAGGCGGAGGCCTACGGGGTAGGCGGGGTGTTCAGCCATGGGACGGCTCCTCCGGGGACTGTGCGGTGGCGCTGACGTGCGGATTTTACGGTGGTGGCGGTGAAAGCGGGTCAGGTGTCCGGTGGCTGGGCATCGTCGCCGGGTGCGGCCGGGTGGGTGGTTGTGACCACCCGTTCCGCCGTGGCGAACGACTGCCCACAACCACCCGCGGCGTTGGCAGAGGCACCCGGAACCGTCGTCCCGGAGAGCCCTACTTCTCCGTGACCCCCGCCGAATCGAACGTGGCCACCTCGTGCATCGCCCGTGCCGTGCTCTGCACCAGGGGAAGCGCCAGCAGCGCGCCCGTGCCCTCGCCCAGGCGGAGGTCGAGGTCGACCAGGGGGCGCAGTCCCAGCTTGTTGAGGGCGGCCACGTGGCCGGGCTCGGCGCTGCGGTGGCCGGCGATGCACGCCGCCAGGACCTCGGGGGCGATCGCGCGGGCGACCAGGGCCGCGGCACCGGCGCTGACGCCGTCCAGGATCACCGGCGTACGCAGCGAGGCGCCGCCGAGGAGCAGGCCGACCATGGCCGCGTGCTCGAAGCCGCCGATCGCGGCGAGGACACCGATGGGGTCGGCCGGGTCCGGCTGGTGGAGGTCCAGGGCGCGCCGGACGACCTCGGTCTTGCGGGCCAGGGTCTCGTCGTTGATGCCGGTGCCGCGGCCGGTGACCTCCGCCGGGTCGGCGCCCGTGAAGACGGAGATCAGCGCGGCGGACGCCGTGGTGTTGGCGATGCCCATCTCTCCGGTGAGCAGCGCCTTGTTGCCGGCCGCCACCAGGTCGCGGGCGGTCTCGATGCCCACCTCGATGGCCTGCTTGGCCTCCTCGCGGGTCATCGCGGGGCCGGTCGTCATGTCGGACGTGCCACCGCGGATCTTGCGCGGCAGCAGGCCGGGGGTGGCCGGGAGGTCGGCGGCGACGCCGACGTCCACGACGCACACCTCGGCGCCGACCTGGCCCGCGAAGGCGTTGCAGACCGCTCCGCCGCCGAGGAAGTTGGCCACCATCTGGGCGGTGACCTCCTGCGGCCAGGGGGTGACGCCCTGGGCGTGCACGCCGTGGTCGCCGGCGAAGATGGCGACGGCTGCGGGCTCCGGGATCGGCGGCGGGCACTGCCGGGACAGCCCGGACAGCTGTGCGGAGATGATCTCCAGCATGCCGAGCGCGCCGGCCGGCTTGGTCATGCGCTTCTGGCGCTCCCAGGCCTCCCCGAGGGCCTTGGCGTCGAGCGGACGGATCTGTGCGACGGTCTCGGCAAGCAGGTCGTGGGGTTCCTCTCCGGGCAGGGCGCGGCGGCCGTACGTCTCCTCGTGCACCACCCAGGACAGGGGGCGTCGCTTGGACCAGCCGGCCTGCATCAGCTCCGGCTCGTCCGGGAACTCGTCGACGTACCCGACACACAGGTAGGCGACGACCTCCAGGTGCTCGGGCAGGCCGAGCGCGCGGACCATCTCCCGCTCGTCGAAGAAGCTGACCCAGCCGACGCCGAGGCCTTCGGCGCGGGCGGCGAGCCAGAGGTTCTCCACCGCGAGCGCCGAGGAGTAGGGCGCCATCTGCGGCTGGGTGTGACGGCCGAGGGTGTGCCGGCCGCCGCGGGTGGGGTCGGCGGTGACGACGATGTTGACCGGGGTGTCGAGGATGGCCTCGATCTTCAGTTCCTTGAACTGCTTGGCCCGGCCCTTCGGCAGCGACTTGGCGTACGCCTCGCGCTGCCGCATCGCCAGTTCGTGCATCGTCCGCCGGGTCTCGGCGGAGCGGATGACGACGAAGTCCCAGGGCTGCGAGTGGCCCACGGAGGGCGCCGTGTGGGCGGCCTCCAGGACGCGCAGCAGCACCTCGTGCGGGATGGGGTCGCTGCGGAAGCCGTTGCGGATGTCACGGCGCTCGCGCATGACCTTCAGGACGGCCTCACGCTCTGCGTCGGCGTAGCCGGGCGCGGCGGGACCGGTGGACCGTGGTGCTTCGCCCATCTCGGCCGTGCTCTCTTCTTCCTGGTCGTCGGGCGCGGTCGGCAGGTCTTCCGCGCTCTGTACGACATCGGGGGTCTGCTCCGGGTGCGAAGCCGCCGGTACGGTGGCCGGCTCGCCCTCGCGCGGGGCCGGCACCGTGGCCACCGGCTCCTGGGCGCCCTCCCTGGGCAGGACCAGGGGCTGCGGCGGGGTGGGCGCCAGGTGCGGGGTGGTGGGCACCTGGCCCTCGACCGGCACGAACTGCCCGAGCGGTTCCTGCGGAACGTCGGACGACAGTGGCCCGGCCTGGTCGGTCCGGTCGGCGGCGGCCTGCCCGGGCGTCGTCGCGTGCGCGGCGGAACCGTCGGCGGGGTCGGCCGGCGTGGGCTCGGCCTCGGCAGTGGCCGGAGCGGCCTCGGCGGACTGTGTCTGCGGGCCGGCGGGGGCGCCGGGTCCGGTGACGGGGGCCGCCGCGGCGGCGACCTGGTGGACGGCGTCCTGGGCGGCCGGCTGCGGCTGGGCAGGCGGCGTGACGGTGGCCGGGCCCTGCGGGGCTCCGGGCAGGGCCTCGGCCGAGGGCGCCGCGGTCGCTGCCGGGCCGGCCAGCTGCGGGCCCTGAGCCGGGTGGGGCTGCGGTTCGGATACGGCGACACCGTCGACGGCGGCCGGGACCGGCACGGCGTTCTGGGCCTGGGCGGCAGCGTTCTGGGCCTGGGTGGCAGCGGGCGTCTGGGGTTCCGCCGCCTCCGGCGCGGAGGCCGGGGTACCGGACTCGGGCCCGGCCACCGGCTCGGGGACCGGTACGGCTCCGGCGGCGGGCGCGGGGTGGGCAGCGGCGGGCTGGGACTCGACCACGCCCGGCTGCGGCTCCACGGCGACGGGGTTGTTCGGATCGGCCTGCGCGGGAGCGGCGGCCTCGGCCTGGGCCGCGACCGTCTCCGGCGCGACCTGCACCGCGTCCGGCGTCTCCGGTGCGGGGGCGGTGCTCACGCCCTCGACGACACCACCGGCCGCCGTACCGGCCTGCCCGGCGTCAGCAGCGACCTGCGCCTGCGGCACATTCCCGCCCTCGCCGAGCTGAGCGATTTCGGACGGCTGAGCAGCCTCGGAAGGCTGAGCGGCTCCGGACGGCTGAGCCGCCTCCGCCGACTGTGGGGCCTGGCCCTGCTGCTCGGCCCCGGCCGACGGCACGTCCGCGCCCGGCTGAACGGCCTCGCCCTGCACTACGACCTGGCCCGGCTGAGCATCCCCGCCCGGCTGAACGGCCCCGGACGGCTGCACGGCCTCGCCCGGCTGAACGACCTCGCCCTGCTCCATGACCTGGCCCGGCTGAGCATCCCCGCCCGGCTGAACGACCTCGGACGGCTGCACGTCCTCACCCGGCTGAACGGCCTCGCCCTGCTCCACGACCTGGCCCGGCTGAACGACCTCGGACGGCTGCACGGCCTGGCCCTGCTGCTCGGCCTGACCCGGCTGCACGGCCCCGGCCGACTGCACGTCCGCGCCCGGCTGAACGGCCTCGCCCTGCTCCACGACCTGGCCCGGCTGAGCACTCCCGTACGACGCCTCGGCCTCGCCCGTCTGGGCACCCTCCGCCGGCTGAGCGGCTCCGGACGGCTGGGCGGCGGCGGGTGCTTCGGTGGCGGAGTCGGCCTGTACGTCCGCCGGTGCCTGACCCGGCACCGCCTGGGACTCCGGCTGCCGGCTGGAGGCGACACCCTGCTCGCCCGGATGCGCCGGCGCCTCCTGGGCGGGGGCGGCATCCGGCCCGGCCGCAGGCCCGCCGTCACCGGCGGCACCGCTGTCGGCGGGAACACCACCGGCCACGGCGGCCGTACCGTCGACGCTCTGTACGCCCAGGGTGTCCTGGCCGCTGCCCTCGGCAGGGGCCTGGGAGGCCTGGTGGACACCCTCCGGCCCCGGCCCCTGCTCCGCGGCGAACGGCTCGACGCCCTCGGGAGACGCTCCGGCAGGCGCCCCCGCCGGAGCTGTGTACACGTCGTCGTGGCCCTGCACGGGCTGCACGCCGTCGTGGCTGTGCACCATCTGCGCGGCGCCAGGTGCCTGCCCGGCCGCCTGGTTCGCGAGGCGGGCGACGGTGGCCTGGGCGGCGTCGGACGGTTCGGCCTGGGCGGCGGCGTCCGCGGGGACGGCGACCGGGTCAACCGTTTCGGCAGCCGCTGCCCGCGTGCCGACCTGAGTCACGGCGGGGGCGGCAGGCGCCGAGCCCCACGGGGCGGCGCTCTGCGGGGCCATGTCCTGCAGCGGCTGGGCGTCGAGGTACTCGGGTCCGGCCGGCGGCGGACCGGGCTGCCGTACCGGTGCTCCGGCCGGGCCGCGGTCGGCGAGGGAGCGGACCGGGCTGGCGGAGGCATCGGGAATCGGCGGGCCGAGGTGCAGCGGACGGCGCGGCGCCTGCGGCGCGCCCTGCGGATCCTGCGGGGCCGAGAGGATGGGCGACGGCGGCACGGACACCGGGGCCGGGTTCGGCAGGCGGACGCCGCTGAGGTCGACGGAGCCGCTGTCCCGGCCGGCCGTCTCGTGCGGACCCGGCTCGTGGACGGCCTCCAGGACCGGTTCCGGAGCGGGTGGCGGCACCTCGTTGCCCCACGCGCCCTGGGCACCCGGCAGCAGCAGGTCTTCGTCCTCGGCGGGTGCCTCGGAGAGGTAGGTGTACGCACCGTGCGCGGCAACGCCCGGCTGCTCCACCATGCCTGCGCTCTCCGGCTGCCCCTCGGCCGGGACCTGGCCGGTGTCGGTCATGCGTACCCCTCGCCCATCGGTTAGTGCTCCTACGACCAGCTCACCCGGAACGGCGCACCGACCGCCCGTAGTGAAGAACGAGCGTCCGTGCCCAGCGGCACGAACGACCCGCCGGAAAAGGCGACAAAGCCATTCAGTGGCATTGTCCCGGCCGTTCCGCCGTCGCGACAGCATGATCCGCGACAGTCCGCTGTGGACTGCGCCACGTTGCGCGTCCTCCGGTTCCGCAGTACCACACCGACCCCAAAACGGGCGCGCTTTCCGGACATTGGCGAACGAACTTCCGGGCCGCCCGGTGTGGCACAACGATCGGCCAGCCTACCGCGCGCGGTACGACAACACGATCACGGGGCGCGATCGGGAAGGCCCGCCCGTCGCCCGACCACCAGCCCTCAACGAGGCGCTTCGCGCCGCGGCAATTCTCCTGTGAGCAGGAACGCGACGCTCCGCTCGGTCTCGGTCCAGGCGCGGGTGTCGAGTTCGACGGACTGCAGCAGGGCGCACCCGACGCGGTATCCGTGCTCGGTCAGGTCGCGGCCGACCAGTTCGGCCGCGTCACGGGTCGCCGCGTGGGTGACGATGCGTTGCGGGCGCCGGTCGGCGACCGCGGAGACGACGGCCGCTCCCCCGCCGCCCACCCGGACGACGTCCGGCTCGGGCAGGTTCTCCAGCACATGCGGCGCGGTGCCCTGGACCACGTGGAGCTGTACGCCGAACCACCGCGCGGCCGCCTCGGTCCGGGCGCAGGCCCGCGGATCCCGGTCGACGGCGATGACGGCGGCCCCGGCGCGCGCGGCTTCGGCGGCGAACGCGCCGGAGCCGCAGCCGATGTCCCAGACGAGGTCGCCGACGCGGGGGCCGAGGCGGGCCAGTTGGGCGGCGCGCAGCAGTTCCGTCTCGCCCTCGCCGAGGCGGCTGCCGGGTCCGTCGCCGTAGGTCTCGTCGGGCTGCACCCAGCCGCGCGGTCCGGTGCCGGGGTCGCGCCCGGCGATCCAGCCGCCGCCCTCGCCCGCGCCGACCGGGCCGCCGATGACGATGACGACGTTGGGGTCGCGCCAGGTGTGGTCGGGGGCCTTGTCGGAGGTGACGACGGTGACCTGCTCGCGTTCGGTGCCCAGTTCCTCGCAGATGACGAAGGTCCGGTGCACGCCCTCCAGCAGCAGCCCGAGTTCGGCGGGTCCGGCACCCGGTGCGGTGAGGACAGCGACCTTGGTGTGGGCGCGGCAGACGTTCACGGCCCGGCGCAGGGTGCGCGGGTGGGCGACGACCACCTGGGCGTCGTCCCAGGGCATGCCGGCGCGGGCGAAGGCGGCGGCCACGGAGGAGACGGCGGGGACGACCTCGACCTCCAGGCCGAACTCCGGTGCGCGCAGGGTGCGGACTACGCCGAAGAAGCCGGGGTCGCCGTCGGCGAACACCACCGCTGTGCCGCGGTGGGCGGCGATCCGGCGCGCGGCGAGCGCGACGCTGCCCAGACGGACGCGTTCGGCGGCGGGCGGGACCTCGGGCAGTGCCAGATGGTGGGCCGCGCCCGCCACGAGCGTGGCGGCGCCCAGGGCGGCGCGTGCCGCGTCGGTCAGCGGCGAGCCGTCCCAGCCGATCACCGTGACCCGGTCGGCCATCGTCGTCTCTCCAGGTCTTCGCAGGTCGTCAGGGGGATGGGGCCCATGTGGGGACTCCGTGAGGGTACCTGGTGAGGCGCGGAGGGCTCAGTTCCAGTCCGAGTAGGACGTGAAACCGCTCGTGTCGGCCAGGTCCTCGGGCAGCAGGCTCCAGACGATGACGTCGGTGCGGACATCCGCCCACGTGCCGTCGCCGGTCCTGCTGCGCGCTATCCAGGCGCCGCGCAGGACGCCCTCGCTGATGCAGCCGATCTTCTGGGCGACCTGCTGGGAGGCGGTGTTGTCGGCGGCGGTGCGCAGCTCCAGGCGTTCGAATTTCTGGTCGTGGAACAGCCACTGCGCGGTCGCAAGAGCGGCCTCGGAGGCATAGCCCTCGCCGCGGGCCCACGGCGCGATGACGTAGGCGATCTCCGCCGAACGCACCCGCCAGTCGGTGTTCTGCAGATGGACGATGCCGACGAGGCGCTGGGTGAGGAACTCGTCGACGGCGAACACGATGCCGCGGCCCTCGGTGCGTTCGGCCGGGGCGAGTTCGGTGACCCAGTGCCGGGCGTCGGCCTGGGTGTAGGGCTGGGGGACGGAGGTCCAGGCGGTGACCAGTTCGTCGTTCATCATCTCGGCGAAGGCCTCGATGTCGGAGTCCTCGAGGGGGCGCAGCACCAACCGCTCCGTGCTGATGGAGACGTTGGGAAAGGTGCCAGTCATGCGCCGCTCCGTAACTTGGTAAATCTTCAGGGCCTGCGAACTGCCCAGCATGCAGCATGAAACCACTGAACCGCACGACGGGGTCCACACCCGGTGAGGGAGTGGACCCCGTGCGTGGCGAAACGCCGTATACGTGCCGTCGGCGTCAGAAGGACGGGATGACCGAGCCCTGGTACTTGTCCTCGATGAACTTCTTGACCTCGGGCGAGACGAGCAGCTTGGCGAGCTTCTTCACCCGCGGGTCCTTCTCGTTGCCCTTCTTCACGGCGAGGAAGTTGGCGTACGGGTTGTTCTTGGCGGACTCCAGGACGACCGCGTTCTCGGCGGGCTTCAGGCCGGCGGAGATGGCGTAGTTGCCGTTGACGACCGCGGCGTCCACGTCCTCCAGGGAGCGCGGGGTCTGGGCCGCCTCGACCTCCTTGAACTTGAGGTTCTTGGGGTTCTTGGCGATGTCCTGCGCGGTGGCCTCGTTGCCGGCGCCGGGCTTGAGGGTGATGAGCCCGTTGGCGGCGAGCAGCTTGAGGGCACGGGCCTCGTTGACGGCGTCGTTCGGGATGGCGATGGTCGCACCGCTCTTCAGCGCGTCGGCCTTCTTGACCTTGTGGGAGTACAGGCCGAGCGGCTCCAGGTGCACCGTGGCGACGGGCACGATGTGGGTGCCGTGCTTGCTGTTGAAGTCGTCCAGGTACGGCTGGTTCTGGAAGTAGTTGGCGTCCACCGAGCCGTCCTCGGTCGCCGTGTTCGGCGTGATGTAGTCGGAGAACTCCTTGACCTCCAGGTCGAGGCCCGCCTTCTTCGCCAGGTTCTTCTTGACGAAGTTCAGGATCTCGGCGTGGGGGGTCGGGCTGGCGGCGACGACCAGCGGGCCGCTGTAGTCGGAGGAGGAGTCCTTGCCGGAGCCGCAGGCGGTCAGCCCGAAGGTGAGGGCTCCGGCGGCGAGGACGGCGGTGGTGAACTTGGCGGTGTTACGCACGAAAAGTGCCTTTCCTTAAGGGTGGTGCGACCCCGTGTATGGGTGAACGGGGAGTCTCGGGGGTGCCGTAACAGGCTCAGGCGACCTTGCTGACGTCGGCCGCGGCCGGCTCCTGGGCCTTGAGCAGGCGGAGCTTGGGCGCCGGGCCGGAGCGGCCGCCGCGGCTGTGCAGGGAGCGGGCGGCGAAGTCGCCGGCGAACTGGATGAGGGAGATGACGACGGCGAGGATCGCGACGGTGATCCACATCAGCTGGGTCTCGAAGCGCTGGTAGCCGTAGCGGACGGCGAGGTCGCCGAGGCCGCCGCCGCCGACCGTGCCGGCCATGGCGGAGTAGCCGATGAGGGCGATGATCGTGGTGGTGGTGGAGGCGATCAGCGAGGGCAGCGCCTCGGGGACGAGCACCTTGCGGACGATCGTCCAGGTGTTGCCGCCCATCGACTGCACGGCCTCGACGAGACCGTTGTCCACTTCGCGGACGGCCGTCTCGACCAGGCGGGCGAAGAACGGGATGCCGCCGATGGCGAGCGGCACGATCGCGGCGGTCGTACCGATCGTCGTCCCGGTGACCCAGCGGGTGAAGGTCATCAGGGCGACCATCAGGATGATGAACGGCATGGACCGGCCGATGTTCACGATCTGGCCGATCACCTTGTTGGCGAGGACGTTCTGCAGCAGGCCGCCCCGGTCCGTGAGGACGAGGAGGAGGCCGAGCGGGAGGCCGACGGCGACGGCGATCAGGGTGGACCAGAGAACCATCCGGAAGGTCTCGGTACACGCCTGCGACAGCAGCGGCTGCATCTCGGACCAGGTCACTTGGCCCCCTCCTTCACCAGCAGGGCCTCCTGGCCCACCACGTCGATCTGCAGGCCCTGTTCGCGCAGGAACCCGATCGGCACCACGTTGTCCTCGTAGCGGCCGGGCAGTTCGATGCGCATCCGGCCGATCTGGAGGCCGCCGACGGTGTCGATGGCGGCGCCGAGGATCGAGATGTCGATGTTGTAGGTGCGCGCGAGCTGGGAGATGACCGGCTGGGTGGCGGCCTCACCGTGGAAGGTGACGTCGATGACGGTCCGGTCGGCGCCGGTGCGCTCCCCGCTCACCGGGAACAGCGCGGCGGCCAGCTCGGAGCCGGGGGTGGCCAGCAGCTCGCTGACCGTGCCGGACTCCACGATCCGGCCCCTCTCCATCAGGGCGGCGGAGTCGCAGACCGCCTTCACGACGTCCATCTCATGGGTGATGAGCAGGACGGTCAGGCCCAGCTGCCGGTTCAGGTCGCGCAGCAGCTGGAGGATGGAGCGGGTGGTCTCGGGGTCGAGGGCGCTGGTGGCCTCGTCGGAGAGCAGCACCTTGGGATCGCCGGCGAGGGCACGGGCGATGCCGACGCGCTGCTTCTGGCCGCCGGAGAGCTGGGCGGGGTGCGCCTTGGCCTTGTCGGCGAGTCCGACCAGGTCGAGGAGTTCGAGTGCCTTGCGGGACCGTTCCTTCCCCGACTTGCCGAGGATCTCCAGCGGCAGTTCGACGTTGTCCTGCACGGTGCGCGAGGAGAGCAGGTTGAAGTGCTGGAAGACCATGCCGATCCGGCTGCGCGCGCGGCGCAGCTCCTTGCCGGCACGCGGGCCGCGCCCGGCGAGGGCGGTGAGGTCCTGTCCGGCGACGGTCACGGTGCCGGAGGTGGGGCGCTCCAGCAGGTTGACGCAGCGGATGAGGGAGGACTTGCCGGCGCCGGACTGGCCGATGACGCCGTAGACCTCGCCTTCGCGGACGTGGAGATCGACGCCGTCGAGGGCATGTACCTCACGGCCGCGGGAGCGGTAGACCTTGGTCAGGCCCGAGGTGGTGATCACAGGATTTCCGTCACTGTCAGTTGCGCGGGCGTGGGTGTGCCCGGGCACGTGTGCATGCGGTCAGGCATGAGGAGTGGATGTGCGTCTCGTACGGAATGCGGCGCACGGACATGCCACGGCTCTCGCTTCGGGGCGCGAGGCTCAGCTGATGCGGGGGCCCTCTAGAAGGCGCACATTCGACACATCAGGCGACACATACAACGAGCACCGGGCGTCATGGTCGCCTCGGTCGCAAGGATGCGGCAGCTCGTCGTGGTCATGCGATCAGTAAAGCAGACGTACGGTGCTGACCGGCCGCCGCCGTCCGCATGGTGGACAGCGGCGGACAGCCGGTGACGTGGCGTCAGCGGCGGACGGAGATCTGCACGCCCCCGTCGGTGACCAGTGCCGACAAGGCCGACAGGTCCTGGACCACCAGGTCGGCGTCGAGTTCCTCGGCGCGATGGGTTGTGGCCAACGCCACGGTGGTCATTCCGGCGGCGCGGCCCGCCTGGAGTCCGGCCGGGGCGTCCTCGAAGACGACGCAGTGGGCCGGGTCGACACCGACCTGCCGGGCGGCGAGCAGATACGGCTCGGGGTCGGGCTTGCCGCGCGTGATGTCGTCGGCGGCGATCAGCGTCTTGGGCAGGATGCCGACGGCGTCCAGGCGGGCCTCGGCGAGCCGCCGGGTGGCGGAGGTGACGACGGCCCACCGGTCGGCCGGCAGGGAGGCCAGGAAGTCCCGCGTTCCGGGCAGCAGCCGTACCCCTCCGTCGGGTACGTCGTCCACCTCCAGTTGCTCGACCCGTGCGACCGCCTCCGCCACCAGATGGGCGGGCAGCAGGTCGGCGACTATCTCGGCGGCGGGCCGGCCGTGCAGGGCCACGCGCGCGAAGTCCTCGGCGGTGACCCCGTACTCCCGGGTCCAGCGGGTCCAGCAGCGCTCGACGGAGTCGAGGGAGGAGACGAGGGTGCCGTCGTTGTCGAACAGGAGGGCGTGCGCGTGGATCGTCATGCCTGGACCCTATGGTGTGGTCTAGACCCTATGACCCACGGGCGGGGTCGGCGGCCGGCGCCCGTTTCGGCCGTAATAAGGTCACCGCATGCTCAATGCCCTGACGCTGGTGACCGGTGTCGCCGCGCTGCTTCTCGCCGCCTGGTGCGGCTGGGCCGCCTGTCGCGACCAGCCGACCAAGGACTGGCACTTCATCGGCATGGCCGTGGTGTCGCTGCTGGCCGTGGTCCAGTTGGTGGTCGGGATCGTGCAGCTGGCGCGGGGCGAGAAGCCGGAACAGGGCACGACGATCTTCGTGGCGTATCTGCTGGGCGCGTTCGCGTGCGTTCCGGCAGCGGGATTCATGTCACTGGCCGAGCGGACCCGTTGGGGCTCGGTGACGGTGGCGGCCGGCGGTGTGGTGCTGGCCGTGCTGGAGGTGCGGCTCTATGACATCTGGGGAGGCTGAGGTGACGGCGGTGGAGGAGAAGCCGACCCGGTTGATCAGCGGGCCGGGCATGCTGCTCGTCTGGTTCTACGGCGTGATGGTGGTCGGCGCGGTGTCGCGTTCCGCGTTCGAGATCAGCACGGAGTTCGATCGGGCCCCGCTGGCGTACTCCTTGTCGGCCGTGGCCGGGCTCGTCTACGCGTTCATCACGTACACGCTGGTCCGGGGCGGGGAGACGGCTCGGCGGGCGGCAATGGTGTGCTGCGCCGCCGAGCTTGCGGGAGTGCTGATCGTGGGGACGTGGACGATCGTGGATCCCTCGGCGTTCCCCGACTCGACCGTGTGGTCGAAGTACGGGATGGGCTACATCTTCATCCCGGTGCTGCTGCCGCTCTCCGCGATGTACTGGTTGCGGAAGGCACCCGCGCAAAGGGACGCCTGAGGAACGCCGGCGAGTGCGGGAGCTCTGCGGTCGCCGGCGCAGTGACCCGGCGCCCCTTTCGGGCGCCCCGGCTCACGCCGTTTGGACGAAAGCCCCTGCCGGCTTCTCCAGGATGATCATCTCCACCCCGTCGGCACCCCGGGAGCGGCCCACCGTCTCGTAGCCCGAGCGGCGGTACAGGCGGAGGTTGCCCTCGCTGCGGTGGCCGGTGAAGAGGCGGAAGCGGGTGGCGCCGCGCTCCTCCGCCAGTGCCGCTTCGGCCGCGCGCAGCAGACGTGCGCCTATGCCGTGGCCCTGGAGGCGCGGGTGGACGCAGAGCTTGCCGATGGCGGCCGTGCCGTCCTCGGTGACCTTGCCGCGCACCGAGCCGACCACCTCCTCGCCGAGCCGGGCGACGAAGACGCAGTCGGAGGCGACCTCCTGGCGGACGGAGTCCAGGGTCTGGACCAGCGGGTCGATGCGGTAGTTGCCGTACAGCGCCGCCTCGCTCTGGAAGCACAGGTACTGGAGCCTGAAGATCTGCTCCGCGTCCTGCTCGGTCGCCACCGAGATGGTCACGCTCATGCCCATGTGCGCATGCCTCCCGCTCACCTGATCACCTGTCGTTCCTCACTCCTATCCCCGCACTTCGCGGGAAGCAACCTCCGGTGTGAGCAATCGGCGCAGACAACCCAGACATCTGGAGCGTTCCGGACCAAGACTGCCCTGTGAGATACCCAACTCCCCCGCGATCTCCCGGTATGTCAGGTCCTTCGGGGAGAGCAGGGCCTCGATGAGCCGGGGGCAGCGGCCGGGCAGGCGGCGCACCGCGTCGCGCAGGGCGCGATGCCGGGCGGTGGTGAGAACGTGCTGCTCGGGGTCGGTGCGGGCGTCGTCGGCCGGCTCGGCGCCGTACGGACGTTCCCGGCGGCTGGTACGGCGGCTGCGGCGGACCTCGGCGCGCACCGCCTTGCGCAGCCAGCCGTGCGGGTCCGGTGGCGGACCGTCGGTCTCCAGGCGCTCCAGCAGGCGGAGCCAGACGGCCTGCTCCAGGTCGCCGGGCTCGCTCCCGGCCGCATATGCCTCGGCCGATGCCTCGGCGGTGAGCAGCGGATGCAGGGCGGCCACCAAGTCGTGCGTCATATGCGGAACGACGTGCCGCCCCGGGAGCAGGTTGCCGGGGCGGCACACAGCCACCCGAACGTGGTGCGGGAAGGGCCGTTGGTTGACGAGGTCAGCCCGCCAGGAAGTCCGCGCGGGCGAGCACGCCGGTGTCGGCGTTGTCGGTGAAGACGCCGTCGATGCCGGTGGCGAAGTACCTCTTGAACGCGCCGAAGGAGTCGCCGTAGGCGTCGGCCGCACTGCCCTTGCGGTACTCGGCCGGAAGGAAGGGGTTCTCGTTGCGCATGGTGTAGGGGTGGAGGATCAGTCCCACCTTGTGCGCGTCGGAGACCAGGGTGGTCGGCTTGCCCAGGGTGCCGTCGGCGTTCTTCGGGATGATCAGGTCCAGGGTCGGGCCGATACCCTGGGCGTAGCCGGCGATCTCCCGCAGGCCCTTGGGGGTGATGAGGTCGGCGACGGTGCGCGGGTCGCCCGACTCGACGAAGTCGTAGGGGCGGCTGTCGGCCGAGGAGAGCAGCACGACGAGCGGGTTGTCGACGAGCTGGTTCAGCTTCTGGATGCTGGTGGGCTCGAAGGACTGCAGGATGACAGGCGAGTTCCGGCCGTCCTTGCCGTACTTGCGCAGCAGCTCCGCGACCCGCTCCTCCAGGCCGAGCCCGAGCCTGCGGAAGTAGGTGGGGTGCTTGGTCTCGGGGTAGATGAAGACCTGCTTGCCGCGCTTGCGGGTCTGCTCGTCCTGCCACTTCAGGACCTCTTCGAACGTCGGTATCTCCCAGCGCCCGCTGTAGAGGGTGTTGTGCGGACGGTTGGCCGGGATGCGCTCGATGGCGCGCAGGGTCTTCAGCTCGGCGAGCGTGAAGTCCTCGGTGAACCAGCCGGTGGTGGAGACGCCGTCGAGGACCTTGGTGGTCTTGCGGTCGGCGAACTCGGGATGCGCGGCGACGTCCGTGGTGCCGCCGATCTCCGGTTCGTGCCGGCAGACGAGATGACCGTCCTTGGTGGGCACCAGGTCACCGGCCTCGACCACGTCGGCGCCCAGATCCAGGGCCAGTTCGTAGGAGCCGAAGGTGTGCTCGGGGCGGTAGCCGCTCGCGCCGCGGTGGCCGATGATCGTGGGCACCGGCAGGCTCTTCAGCCCCCGGCCGCCGTGCCCGCCCGTCCGGGCCCCGGCCGCCTCGGCCATGCCCGGCAGCCCGAGGACCGCTCCGCTCGCGCCGAACACCGCCGCGCCGAGGATCGCCCGCCGTCCGGTGCCCTGCGTCTTGTCGTTCGCCTGGTCGCTGCCCATCAGCGCCCTCCTGCCGTTCGCTCGTGAGTGCGGGCCGATCGTAGGGGCGCGGACATGACCGAAGGGAGTCCTGGGCTCGAACACGCGGGTGGTGCGGGGTGTCCTGTGGGAGGCACGCATGACGGGCCGTCGGCGGAACGGGAGGAGTGACGGGCCGTCGGGGTGGGACGACGACCGCCCGGGGAGGCGAGTGACGGCGGCCGCGGGCCGGAGCCGAGTGCGGCGGCCGTGAGGCGAAGCCGAGCAACGGCGGGCGTAGGGCGGAGCCGAGCAACGGCGGGCGTAGGGCGGAGCCGAGTGCGGCGGCCGCGGGGCGAAGCCGAGCAACGGCGGGCGTAGGGCGGAGCCGAGTGCGGCGGCCGCGGGGCGAAGCCGAGCAACGGCGGGCGTAGGGCGGAGCCGAGCAACGGCGGACGCGGGCCGGAGCCGAGTGCGGCGGGCGCGGGAGGCGGTGATGGCGGGGCGTCGGACGGGCGGGCCGGGTCGTGCCGCCGGATGGAGGGGCGTCCCGCGCGATCTCCGTCACACCGTCACCAGGCCGTTACGGCCCGTCCCCGACGCGTCACCGCAGGTAAACCCGCGTCAACTCTTCGTAAGACCTCGGTGAACCGGGCGCACCCGATGTGCGCCCGCCCCGGGGCCGCGAGTAATGTCCTCACCTGCACAGACACATATCGATTCCCTCGACATCGGAGGACCCGTTGTCCCGCTTCGCGCTCATCAAGGCAGTGCTCGGACCGATCATGCGCCTGATGTTCCGCCCACAGGTGGAGGGCGTGGAGCACATTCCGGGAGACGGCCCGGTCATTCTGGCCGGGAACCACCTCACCTTCATCGACTCGATCGTGCTGCCGCTTGTCACCAAGCGGCAGGTGTTCTTCATCGGCAAGGACGAGTACGTCACCGGCAAGGGCGTCAAGGGCCGGCTGATGGCCTGGTTCTTCACCGGCGTCGGCATGATCCCGGTGGACCGGGACGGCGCGAGCGGTGGTGTGGCCGCGCTGATGACCGGGCGGCGGATCCTGGAGGAGGGGAAGATCTTCGGGATCTACCCCGAGGGCACGCGCTCGCCCGACGGCCGGCTGTACCGGGGCCGTACCGGTATCGCGCGGCTGACGCTGATGACCGGTGCGCCGGTGGTCCCCTTCGCCATGATCGGCACGGACAAGCTGCAGCCGGGCGGCCGTGGCATCCCGCGGCCCGGCCGGGTCACCGTCCGGTTCGGCGAGGCCATGGAGTTCTCGCGGTACGACGGGATGGACCGGGACCGCTATGTGCTGCGGGCCGTGACCGACTCCGTGATGGCCGAGGTCATGCGACTGTCCGGGCAGGAGTACGTGGACATGTACGCCACCAAGGCGAAGGCCGCCTAGACCTTCCGGTCGACCGGCACATGAGCGGGCCGGTGCACCGCCACCGTCCGCCTGCCGGTGTAATCTGCTCCGACACTTCAGCCATTCCGCCGCAATCTACCGGCCATATGAGCACACAACATGTCTTATTCAGACATGCAGAAACCTTCGCGGCGTACCCTGCTCCGTGCTCCGATCGCCACCGCCGGGGCGGGGCTCCTGGCGGCCTGCTCCGGTTCCGGCTCTGAACACCCGTCCCGCCCCCAACAAGGAAACGGGACGGGCAGATTCGTGCCACCGGGACCCAAGGGGTACGTCAACCCGTCGGATCCGGAGGTCCTTGCCGCCGAGCGCAAACGCGGGGCCGGTCCCGTACGCACGTTCAGGTTCACTGCTGCCGAGTCGACACTGGACCTGGGCGGGAAGTCCGTCCGGAGCTGGGCGTACAACGAAACGCTCCCGGGCCCGCTGGTCCGCGTCACCGCCGGTGACGTCCTCGACCTCACCCTCGCCAACCGGCTGCCCACCACGACCACACTGCACTCCCACGGGCTGCGTCTGCGCTGCGACATGGACGGCACCCCGGACCTGACCCAGAACGCCATTCCCTCCCGGGCGGACTTCACCTACCGCTTCGTCGCCGCCCACCCGGGCACATATCTCTTCCACTCGCACGTCGGTCTGCAGCCCGACCGCGGCCTGTACGCGCCCTTCATCGTCGACGATCCCAAAGAGCCCCTCGCCTACGACAAGGAATGGGTCGTCGTCCTGGACGACTGGGTGGACGGGGTGGACGGCTCCACCCCGGACGAGGTGCTCGCCCAGCTCAGGCCCGGCGGGAGCGATCCCGCGATGACGGGCATGGCCATGGGCCCCGGACACGGCACCCAAAGTCTCGGCGGATCGGCGACCGGACACGCGAGGCCGCCGAAGCCGTCCGCGGCGGGCGGGCACGGATCGTCGTCCCGGACACGCGCGGGGGGTCCGTCCCGGGTGCTGCACGATTCCCACAGCCGCCTGCTCCACGGCGAGGGCGGCAGCGTCGCCTACCCCCACTACCTGGCCAACGGGCGGCTGGGCACCCGCCCCTCGCTCTTCCGCTGCCGCCCCGGCGACCGGGTCCGGCTGCGGCTCATCAACGCGGGCTCGGAAACCGCCTTCCGGGTCGCGCTCGGCGACCACAGGATGACCGTCACCCACACCGACGGCTATCCCGTGGAGCACAAGGAGACCGACGCCCTGCTCATCGGGATGGCGGAGCGGTACGACGTCCTGATCACCGCCAAGGACGGTGTCTTCCCCCTCGTCGCCCTCGCCGAGGGCAAGAAGGGCACGGCGCTCGCCGTTCTGCGCACCGACAAGGGGAAGGACCTTCCGGCACCGGACGTCCGCCCGGACGAACTCGACGGCAGGGTCGTCCCCGCCCGCCGGCTCAAGCCCGCCGATTCCGTCGCCCTCGCCGACCGCGACCCCGACCGCGAGATCCGCATCCGGCTCACCGGCACCATGGAGAAGTACGACTGGGGGTTCGACCACAAGCCCTTTGACGTGCGGCAGCGGCATCCCGTCCGGGCCGGCGAGCGCGTCCGGCTCACCCTCATCAACGCCACCGGCATGTGGCACCCCCTGCATCTGCACGGCCACACGTTCGCGCTCGCGGGGCTGGATGCGGTGGGGGCCCGCAAGGACACCTCGATCGTGCTGCCGCATCGCAAGCTGGTTGTCGAGTTCGACGCCGACAACCCCGGGTTGTGGATGCTGCACTGTCACAACCAGTACCACTCGGAGAGCGGGATGATGACGGTGCTCGGTTATCTCCGCTGACCTTCGGGACGGTTCAGGAGCGTTGCCGGGTGGCTCACCCTGCGCTTTCCAGTTTCTGGCCCTTCAGCAGGAACCAGGCCGCGACCGACGCCAGCAGCAGGACCGCCGCTCCCACGCCCGAGGCCAGGGCCAGGCCGTGGACGAAGGATTCGCGTGCCGCCGTCAGCAGGGCGTCCGCCGTGCGGGCCGGCAGGTGTGCCGATGCCTCGACCGCCGCGCCCAGCGACTCGTGGGCCGCGGCCGGGGTGCCCTTGGGGCCGGTGAAGTCACGGTAGACACCCGTCACGACGGAGCCCAGCAGGGCGATGCCGAGAGCCGCGCCCAGTTCGTACGCCGTCTCGGAGACCGCCGAGGCGGCGCCCGCCTGGTCCTTGGGGACGCTGGAGAGGATGACGTCCGCGGTGACCGTGAAGGAGAAGCCCGCGCCGATCCCCACGACCAGGAGGGCGGCGCCGAGAACCGGGTAACCGGTGGACTGGCCGAGCGCCGCCAGCGCTGCCAGGGCCAGGCCGACGGCCGCCAGACCGCCCGAGACCACCGCCCGCACCGAGAAGCGGCGAGCCGCGCGGCCCGCGACCAGACCGGCCGCCACCGCACCGACCGCGGCGGGCAGTTCGGCCAGGCCCGCCTCGAACGGGCGCCTGCCCTGGACGAGTTGCAGGTACTGGGAGAGGAAGAAGACCAGCCCCGACATGCCGAGCACGGTCAGCAGGTCGGCGAGGACCGCCCCGCTGAAGCCGCGACGCCGGAACAGGCGCATGTCCAGCAGCGGGGCCGGCATGGTGAGCTGGCGGTGCACGAAGCCGTGGAGCGCGGCGGCGCCCAGCAGGCCGGCGGCGAGCGTGGGCCAGGTGAAGCCGTGGGTCGCCGCCTCCTTGACGGCGTACACGATGCCGATCACACCGACCAGCGACAGGAGGACGCTGCTCAGGTCCCAGGGACCGGGGTCGGGATTGCGGGACTCGGGCAGGGTGCGGATGCCGACCAGGACGAGGACGGCCATCACGGGCAGGTTGATGAGGAAGACCGAGCCCCACCAGAAGTGTTCGAGGAGGAAGCCGCCGGTGATCGGGCCGACGGCCGTGCCGGCGGAGGCGGTCGCGCCCCAGATGCCGACGGCGAGGCTGCGCTCGCGCGGGTCGTGGAAGATGTTGCGGATCAGGGCGAGGGTCGCGGGCATCAGCGTCGCACCCGCGACACCGAGCAGGGCCCGCGCCAGGATCATCAGTTCGGGAGTCGTCGCGTAGGCGTTCAGGACGGACAGCGCGCCGAACGCCGTGGCACCGCCGAGCAGGATCCGCTTGCGGCCGATGCGGTCGCCGAGGCTGCCCATGGAGACGAGCAGGCCGGCGATGACGAAGGAGTAGACGTCACCGATCCAGAGGAGCTGGGTGCCGGAGGGAGCCAGGTCTTCGCTGATGTACGGGGTTGCCAGACCGAGGACGGTGGCGTCGACGGCCACCAGCAGCACGGCCAGGACGAGGACGGAGAGCGCGAGCCAGCGGCCCGGGCGCTTCACCGCCTCCGTCGCCTTCGCCGGCTGCAGGGTGCTGGTCATGATTCCTCTCTTCGTTGTGCATGGGTACGTCGGGCGCCGCCGAGCAGCAGCTCGACGATCATGTAGGTGAAGTCCTTGGCGGCCACCCGGCCCTCCGCCACCGCCCAGGCGCCGGAGGCCAGCAGGCCGTAGAGCGCCTCGGTGAGCCAGGCCGGGGTGAGGTCGATGCGGAACTCGCCGCTCTCCTGACCGCGCCGGAACAGGGCCGTGAGGCGTTCGTCGATGCGGGCCCAGCCCTGGTTCTGTTCCTCGCCCTCGAAGAGCTGGTTCTCGGTGTAGAGGAAGGCCAGGAGGCCGGCCGAGGGCTCGATGGCCTGGATCAGCCGGTGGACGGCCTGGCCCGCCGGGCCCTCGTCCAGGCGGGCCGCTCCCAGGGCCGCCTCGCACTCCTCGATGCCGAGCGCCTCCAGCGCCCGGACGAGCGCGTCGCGCCCGGCGAAGTGGCGGTGCAGCGTGGCCCGGCTGATCCCGGCGGCCTTGGCGACCTCGTCCATGGTCGCGGTGGATTTACGGGTCAGTAGGGCGGCGGCGCTGCGCAGCACCTGGTCACGATCGAGGGCCATGAGACAAGGATAGCCCATGTGAGACATTCATGTCTCACCTTAGGCATGAGTGACTCTCCACTGCTGGTCGGAGCGGGTGATCGTCAGTGCCAGGGCAGCTGTCCGCGCCGCTCCCAGTAGGCGTGCGGGTCCTCGGCGAGCGCGGCGAGACGCGTCATCTGGTCCGCGTCGAGGTCGACGGCGGGGGCGTGGAGGTTGGAGGCGAGCTGGGTGACGGTCGCGGCGCCGGAGAGCACGACACCCACCCAGGGCCGGCGCAGGATCCAGGCGAGGGCCACGGCGTCACAGCCGAGTGAGGCCTCCTCGGCGACCCTCTTCAGCGCCTCGGGTGCGTGCGGCTCCGCCAGCCGGCCATTGGCCATGCCCTCCTTGACGATCACGGTGAGCCCGGCGTCGTGCGCCTCGGCCAGTGCGGGGGCCGCCGACGTCTCCAGCACGTTGTACGTCGACTGGACCGTACGGAAGAGGGGCTCGCCGTCGACGGTCACGGCGAGCGCGGCGCGGACGGCGTCGGCCTGGTCGGGGCCGCTGGTGGAGAAGCCGACGGTCAGGCCCTGGGCGGCGGCCTCGGCGAGCCGGGCGTGCAGGTCCTTGTCGGTGAGGGCGGGGCTGTCCGGGGTCACCGAGTGGATCTGGTAGAGGTCGAGCCGGTCGCCGAGCAGTGCGTCGGTCTCGGCGCGCTGCCGCTCGTACGTGGCGAGGCTGTGGTCCTTGACCTCGTGCTGTTCGGCGTCGGTGGACCAGCCGGCGGTGTAGGTGTAGCCCCATTTGCTGCCGACGACCACGTCGTCGATGCCGGGGCGGGCGTTCAGCCAGTCGGCGAGGAACTCCTCCGAACGGCCGTAGGAGCGGGCCACGTCGAAGTAGCGCACGCCCTGGGCGTAGGCGGCGTCGAGGAGTTCGTGGGTACGGGTGCGCAGGGCGTCCACGGTGCGCTCGGCCGGGAGGTCGTCCTCCCGGCCGAGGTTGATGTAGCCCGGACGGCCGACGGCGGCGAGACCGAGGCCGAGGTGCGCGGTGGGCGTGGTCGCGGCGGCCAGGCGGCTGAACGGCATGGGGGCTCCCTGCACGATCGGCTGAGGATCTCCAATGTACCCAGCCGCGGGCGGTTCAGCCCGTGCTGACGCAGCGCGGCACGAAGGCGGGGTCGGCCGGCCCCTTCCGCCCCAGGGCGTTGAGGACCCACTGCTCGACCAGCGGGGACTTGGGCGCCTGGTCGTGCTCGGTGGTGTCGAGCGGGCAGCGGTCCTGGAGCAGCACGTTGGTCACGTAGGAGGCGGAGCCGTTGAGGAAGGCACTGGTGTACGGCACCACGACCTCGTCGTACTTGGTGGCGATCGCCGTGTAGTCCGGGCCGACCGGCGTCTCCGGGTCGGAGTTGAGCTTCTTCAGGAAGTCCGAGCCGGCGGTCTGGTCGACGCAGGAGGGGCAGACGGTGGCACCGGCCGCGAGGGCGAGCGGGTTGGTGGTGCCGTGGTTGGAGGGGACGATGCCGACCAGGTCGTCCACCTTGGTCGCGCCGCCGAGGAACTTCACGTAGTAGCGGGGCATCATGCCGCCCTGGCTGTGGCCGACGATGTCGACCTTCCTGGCGCCGGTCGCACCGAGCACGGCGTCCACGAAGTCGCGCAGCTCGGCGGCCGAGTCCGGGATCGGGGCGGTCTCCAGGTCGCCGTAGTCGAAGGAGAAGACGCAGTATCCGGCGCTGACGAGGTCGGGCGAGAGGGTCAGCCAGTTCTCGTACGAGGTCTTGAAGGTGCCGTTGACCAGGACCACGGGCTGCGGATGGGCCGAGTCCGGCTTGCAGGACCAGTTGTTGGCGCCGGGTGGCGGGGTGTCGGCGGCGCTCGCGGAGGTCGTGAGGCCGAGGGCGCAGAGCGCGGCCGCCGCGGTGACGGCGAGGAGGCGGGCTGTCCGTCGTGTACGTCTGGCGCGCATGACGTCCCTTTCATGCTCGACATTGATCGACCGGTGTTCGGCATTGCCGACCGGTAAGCGGAATAGTTACCTCCGCGTATCCCGGCGTCAAGGTTTCGGCCACTGGCCGAATCTCATCTGTTACCCGAGCCGTGATCCGGCCCGCTGCCGGGTCTGTGACCCGAGCGGCCCCGGGCAGCACGAAGGGCCCGGACGAGATGTCCGGGCCCTTCGTTTTCTCGTACGGCTTCTCAGGCGTGCTTGGCCGTGGCCCACGCGTGCTGGGCGGCCACGTCCGCCTTGACCTCCGCCAGCTGTACGGCGACCGCGCTCGGGGCCGTGCCGCCCCGGCCGTTGCGGGAGGCGAGGGCGCCCGGGACGTTGAGGACGGTCCGCACCTCGGGAGTGAGGTGGGCGGAGATCTTCGCGAACTGTTCGTCCGTGAGGTCGTCCAGTTCCTTGCCCTCGGCCTCGGCGACCTTCACGCACTCGCCGGCGACCTCGTGCGCCACGCGGAACGGCACACCCTGCTTGACCAGCCACTCGGCGATGTCGGTGGCGAGCGAGAAGCCGGCCGGGGCAAGCTCCTCCATGCGGTCGCGGTGCACGGTGAGCGTCGCCGTCATCCCGGTGAACGCCGGGAGCAGGATCTCCAGCTGGTCGACGGAGTCGAAGACCGGCTCCTTGTCCTCCTGGAGGTCGCGGTTGTAGGCGAGGGGCAGGGCCTTGAGGGTCGCGAGGAGACCGGTGAGATTGCCGATCAGACGGCCGGACTTGCCGCGTGCCAGCTCGGCGATGTCCGGGTTCTTCTTCTGCGGCATGATCGACGAGCCCGTGGAGAACGCGTCGTGCAGGGTCACGAAGGAGAACTCCTTCGTGTTCCAGATGATGATCTCCTCGGCGATCCGGGAGAGGTTCACGCCGATCATCGCGGTGATGAAGAGGAACTCGGCGACGTAGTCACGGGAGGCCGTGCCGTCGATGGAGTTGCCGACGCTGCCGTGTTCGAAGCCGAGGTCCTGCGCCACCGCCTCCGGGTCCAGGCCGAGGGAGGAGCCGGCGAGGGCTCCGGAGCCGTACGGGGAGACCGCCGTACGCTCGTCCCACTGGCGCAGGCGCTCCGCGTCCCGGGACAGGGACTGGACGTGGGCCAGGACGTGGTGGGCGAACAGGACCGGCTGGGCGTGCTGGAGGTGGGTGCGGCCGGGCATCGCGACGTCGGGGTGGGCCTCGGCGAGGCCGATCAGGGCGTCCTGGAGGTCGGCGATCAGGCCGCCGATGATGCGGGCGTGGTCCCGCAGGTACATGCGGAAGAGGGTCGTCACCTGGTCGTTGCGGGAGCGGCCCGCGCGCAGCTTGCCGCCGAGGTCGGGGCCGAGGCGCTCCAGCAGGCCCCGTTCCAGGGCCGTGTGGCAGTCCTCGTCCGCCATCGTGCCCACGAACGAGCCGTCGGCCACGTCGGCTTCGAGCTGGTCGAGGCCGGCGATCATCCGGTTCAGCTCGTCGTCCGTGAGGAGCCCGGCCTTGTGCAGCACGCGCGCGTGGGCACGCGAGCCGGCGATGTCGTACGGCGCGAGCCGCCAGTCGAAGTGGACGGACGCGGACAGCTTCGCCAGGGCCTCGGCGGGACCGTCGGCGAAACGGGCGCCCCAGAGCCGTACGTCACCGCTGTTGCTGCTCACTTGCGCTGCTCCTAGAGAAAGTGGTGGATGTGGGGACCGTGCTCACGCGAGGTCTCGCCTGGCGGCGATCTTCGACGACAGGCTGTAGATGTCGATGAAGCCCTTGGCGGCGGCCTGGTCGAAGGTGTCGCCGGTGTCGTAGGTGGCGAGGTCGAAGTCGTACAGGGACGACTCGGAGCGGCGGCCGGTGACGACCGCGCGGCCGCCGTGCAGGGTCATCCGGATGTCGCCGCAGACGTGCCGGTTGGCCTCCTCGATGAACCCGTCGAGGGCACGCTTGAGCGGGGAGAACCACTGGCCGTCGTAGACCAGTTCGCCCCAGCGCTGCTCGACCTGCCGCTTGTAGCGGGCGAGTTCGCGCTCGACGGTGACGTTCTCCAGCTCCTGGTGGGCGGTGATCAGGGCGATCGCGCCAGGAGCCTCGTACACCTCGCGGGACTTGATGCCGACGAGGCGGTCCTCGACCATGTCGATCCGGCCGATGCCCTGGGCGCCGGCGCGGTCGTTGAGCTGCTGGATCGCCTGCAGGACGGTGACGGGCCTGCCGTCGACGGCGACCGGGACGCCCTCCTCGAAGGTGAGGATCACCTCGTCGGGCTCCCGGGGCGCCGCCGGGTCGGCGGTGTACTCGTAGATGTCCTCGACGGGGGCGTTCCAGATGTCCTCCAGGAAGCCCGTCTCGACGGCGCGTCCGAAGACGTTCTGGTCGATGGAGTACGGCGACTTCTTGGTGGTGGCGATCGGGAGCTGCTCGGCCTCGCAGAAGGCGATCGCCCTGTCCCGGGTCATGGCGTAGTCGCGGACCGGGGCGATGCACTTCAGGTCGGGGGCGAGGGCGGCGATGCCGGCCTCGAAGCGGACCTGGTCGTTGCCCTTGCCGGTGCAGCCGTGGGCGACGGTCGTGGCGCCGTGCTTCTTCGCGGCGGCGACCAGGTGCTTGACGATCGCGGGCCGGGACAGGGCCGAGACCAGCGGGTAGCGGTCCATGTAGAGGGCGTTGGCCTTGATCGCCGGGAGGCAGTACTCGTCGGCGAACTCGTCCCTGGCGTCGGCGACCTCCGCCTCGACGGCACCGCAGGCGAGGGCGCGCTTGCGGATGACGTCCAGGTCCTCGCCGCCCTGGCCGACATCCACCGCGACGGCGATGACCTCGGCGCCCGTCTCCTCGGCGATCCAGCCGATGGCGACGGAGGTGTCCAGGCCGCCCGAATAGGCGAGTACGACGCGCTCGGTCACGGGTCTCTCCTCACACTGCATCTGCCGTCGTGCATGAGTATGCAGAGGTCTGCATGATTCGTCAATTCTCGGGACCGTTGAACGAGGGCAACCGCTTTCCCGTAATCACCGGCAGACGCAGGCGCCGCGTCGGTCACCGCTGAACCCACTCCTGACCCAAGTGAGGCATCCGCATGTCCAGGGCTCTTCCGAAGTACCACAAGCGTCGCGTGGCGATCATCGGCGGCACCGCCGCCGTGGCACTCACCGGCGCGGTGATCGCAGGCTCCGCCCTCGCCGGAACGCCCGACCGGAGCGGCGCCACCGCGAACGCCCGCACCCTCGCGAGCCCCGGCACGATCACCTGCCCGGACGTCGCCTCCAGGCTCCCCGCCGTCCCCGCCGCCGCCAAGGCCGAGGTCGACCGCAATCTCACCCTGCTGCAGACGCAGATCCAGGAAGCCGACAAGCGTTTGCAGACCACCGTCGGCCAGGGCGGACCCAACTTCGTCAACAACGCCATCCTCGGCCCCCTCAAGGACAAACGCGCCTCCACCATCGACCGCATCACCATCGCCATCGGCCGCACCACCACCAAGCCGACAGGACTCGACTCCCTGGCCGCCTGCGCCCTGAATGCGCGCGGCAGCGCGGCGGCCGGTACCGCCGCACCGAGCACGGCCGCCTCCCAGCAGACGGGAACCGTCGGGAAGCCCGGAGGGAACACCGGAGCCGGCACGATCACCTGCCCGGACGTCGCCTCCAGGCTCCCCGCCGTCCCCGCCGCCGCCAAGGCCGAGGTCGACCGCAATCTCACCCTGCTGCAGACCCAGATCCAGGAAGCCGACAAGCGTTTGCAGACCACCGTCGGCCAGGGCGGACCCAACTTCGTCAACAACGCCATCCTCGGCCCCCTCAAGGACAAACGCGCCTCCACCATCGACCGCATCACCATCGCCATCGGCCGCACCACCACCAAGCCGACAGGACTCGACTCCCTGGCCGCCTGCACGCTGTCCCGGTGAGGCGACAGGCAGCCGTGGCCGCCCCGGTCTGCGCCGGCCGGGGCAGTGGGCCTTTCGCGGAATTCCTTAGACAAGCGAAGGAGTTGCGCCAATAATCGTTAGCCATGGGAAAGACCTATGAGCGCATCGACGGCAGGCTCCGGACGTTCATCGAGGAGCAGCCCCTCTTCTTCACCGCGACCGCCCCACTGTCCGGCGACGGCACGGTCAACCTCTCCCCCAAGGGCCTCAGGGGCTCCTTCGCGGTCCTCGACGGACTGACCGTGGCCTACCTGGACTTCGCCGGGTCCAACGCGGAGACCATCGCGCACCTCAGGGAGAACGGCCGGATCACCCTGATGTGGTGCGCCTTCCAGGGCCCGCCGAACATCGTGCGCGTGCACGGCCGGGGCGAGCCCGTCTTCCGGGACGACCCTCGCTTCAAAGAGCTGCTCGCCCACTTCCCGGACATCGACCCGACCCCGCACGGACTGCGCGCGATCATCGTCGTACACGCGGAGCTGGTCCGGGACACCTGCGGGTACGCCGTCCCCCGCCTGGCGTACGAGGGCGACCGCGACCTGCACGAGAAGCGTTTCGCACGGGAGGACGACGTCACGCTGGGCGCGTACTTCGAGAAGAAGGAGCATGTCGCGAAGAGCCTGGACGGACTACCCGGGCTGCCGTTGCCGCTTCCGCCGTCTACCGTCTGAGCCATGCGCCCCGGTGTCGTACTGGCCCTCGTGTCCGCGTCCTCGCTCGCCCTGCTCGGCTCCGCCCCGGGCACCGGCTCCGAGTCGCTGCCCGCGCGGATGACGGACACCGGCGGCGGCAGCCAGCTGATCATCGCGCAGGCGGACAGCGCCGCCGCCACCACGGGCACGCTCAGCTGGTGGGACCTGAAGGGCGGGCATTGGGTGCAGGCCGGTACGGCACCGGCGCGGTTCGGGGCGAACGGGCTCGTCGACGGCGGCTCACGCGTGCAGGGCACGGACACCACGCCGACCGGTCTGTACGCCCTTCCGTTCGGCTTCGGGATCAAGGCGGCGCCGAGCGGGACGAGCGTCGAGTACCGGGCGGTGAAGGAGAGCTCCTGGTGGTGCCAGGACAATGACTCGGCGTCGTACAACCGGTGGGTGGATCCGCTGCCGGGCGACTGCCGGGCGTCCGAGTCGGAGCACCTGATCTCCTACACGACGCAGTATGCGTACGGACTCGTCATCGGGTTCAACTACGACCAGCCGGTACGGGGGCGTGGCGCGGGCATCTTCCTGCATGTCAACGGGCGGGGGGCAACGGCTGGTTGTGTGTCGGTGCCGGAAGACGCGATGCGGCGGATTCTGCAGTGGGCCGAGCCCGGGAAGGACCCGCACATGGCCATCGGGACGGCGGACGGGGTGACATCTCTCACCCGGTACTGAACTCGCCGTACGCCCGCGCGGCAAAGCCGCATGTCGACAAAGCCTCGCGCCCTCAGGCCGGCAGGCTGACCCGGAATGTCGTGGAGCCCGGGGTGCTCGCCAAGTCCACACTGCCGCCGTGCGCCTCCGCCACCGCCGCCACGATCGACAGGCCCAGGCCCGTGCCGCCGCCGGGGGCGTCCGCTCGGCGGCGGTGTTCTGCTCGGGTGAAGCGTTCGAAGACGTCGGGCTGGATGCCCTCGGGGACACCGGGGCCGTCGTCGTGGACGGAGAAGAGGGCCGCGTCGGTGGTGGTCTCCAGGGTGACCGTGACCTTGGTGCCGACAGGCGTGTGCAAACGCGCGTTGGCCAACAGGTTGGCCAGCACTTGGTGCAGTCGGTGGGCGTCTCCCGTCACCGTCACCGGTTCCTCCGGGAGGTCCAGGGTCCAGCGGTGCTCAGGGCCGGCGGCGCGGGCGTCCGTGACCGCGTCCAGGACGAGGCGGGTCAGGTCGACCGGGCGGCGTTCCAGCGGGCGGCCGGCGTCGAGGCGGGCCAGCAGGAGCAGATCGTCGACCATCTCGCCCATGCGGGCGGACTCGGCCGTGATGCGCCGCAGGGCGCGGGTCACCTCCGGTGGTACCGGGCCCGGATGGAGGAGGGCCAGTTCGGCGTGGCCGCGGACCGAGGCGACCGGGGTGCGCAGCTCGTGGCTGGCGTCGGCGGCGAAGCGGCGCAGCCGTTCCTCGCTCGCGTGCCGCTTGGTCAGCGCGTCCTCGACATGGCCGAGCATGCGGTTGAAGGCCCCGGCGACCCGGCCGACCTCGCTGTCCGGGTCGGCGTCCGGAGCGCGCGCCGGCAGCGCCACCTCGCCGCTGGCCAGCGGAAGCTCACTGACCCGGGTGGCGGTGGCGGCGACCCGGCTGAGCGGGCGCAGGGACCAGCGGACCCAGAGGGCGCCGGCCACGCCGGTCATCACGAGCGCGAGGCCGAAGACGACCCCGGCGACCAGTTCCAGGCGGTGGACCGTGGCCTGGACCGGCTCCAGCGGCAGGCCGACGATCAGCACGTCCCCGTCCCGTCCGGCGCAGGCGACGACCCGGTAGTCGTCCAGGGCGGAGAGCTCGACGGTGTGGGGCCGGCCGTCGACCGGTACCCGGGCCAGGCGTGCGCTGTCCTGTGCCGTCAGGTCGACGTTCAGGTCGGCGGACGGGTCGCCGCCCCGGATGAGGCCCTTGTTGGTGACCGTGCCGTTCAGCAGACGCGCGCCGAAGGTGCCGGTCGCCATCCGACGGGTGTCGCCGTGTTCGTCCCCGTCATGGTCGTCGGGATGGTCGTCGGGCAGCCTGCCGCCGCGTTCCAGGCTCTCCGGGAACCGGGTGCCGACCTGGGTGAGCTGCTCGTCCAGGCGCTGGGTGAGGAAGCCGTTCAGCTCGACGACCGCCGCCAGGCCCACGGCCGCGCAGCTCACCGCCAGCAGTACCACCAGGCCGAAGGTCAGCCGGGCGCGCAGGGTCCGCAGGCGGGGCAGGCGCAGGTGTCGCACGGCCCTCACTTGGCCACCGGCTTCAGGACATAGCCCGCTCCGCGCACCGTGTGGATCATGGGATCGCGGCCCGCGTCGACCTTCTTGCGCAGGTAGGAGATGTACAGCTCCACGACGTGGGCGCGGCCCCCGAAGTCGTACGACCACACCCGGTCGAGTATCTGCGCCTTGCTGAGCACACGGCGCGGGTTGCGCATGAGGAAGCGGAGGAGTTCGAACTCCGTGGGCGAGAGTTCGATCAGTTCCGCGGCCCGCGTGACCTCGCGGGCCTCCTCGTCCATCACCAGGTCGCCCACGATCAGCCGCGGCCCCTCCTCCTGCTGCCGGGCCATGCCCGCCCGGCGCAGCAGACCGCGCAGCCGGGCGACGACCTCTTCCAGGCTGAAGGGCTTGGTGACGTAGTCGTCGCCGCCCGCGGTGATGCCCGCGATCCGGTCCTCGACCGCGTCCCGTGCCGTGAGGAAGAGGACACAGACGTCCGGCTTGACCTCGTGCAGGCGGCGCAGTACGGCGAAGCCGTCGGTGTCCGGGAGCAGCACGTCCAGGACGACCGCGTCGGGCAGCAGTTCGCGGGCGGTGGTCAGGGCCGAGGCGCCGTCGCCGGCCGCGCGGACCTCCCAGCCCTCGTAGCGCAGGGCGCCGGTGAGCACCTCCGCGAGGTCGGGGTCGTCGTCGACGACGAGGACGCGCAGCGGGGTGCCGTCGGGTCGGGTGAGGGCCGGGCGGCCGGAACGGGTGGTGTTCATCGCGCTTACCAGCATCACCCAGGTGGCCGAGTGGGACGTACCGCCTGTCCTCTGAGTTTTCTCTGAGTGCGGGCGACGATCAAGAGCGGCAGGCTCACGGACGTGACGGCCGTGCAGTACCCGCACGACAACCCCCGCGACCAGGAGATCAACAGCTACGCACTCCCGCAGCTGCGGCGTGCGGCGCTGGCCGCACAGAGCGCGCAGATCGACGCCGTGTCGGGAGCGACGTACACCAGTGACGGATACCGACGGTCACTCCGGTCCGCGCTGGACTCGGCCGGACTGTGAGGCGGGGGCCTCTGAACACCCAGCGCATGCGGCACGTATCTCTGGGCCAAGGGTCAAGTCCCCACGGAGGAACCGTGACCACCACGCTCGCAGGCGGACGTGCCGCCCGCCGCCAGACGATGCGCCGCATCCGCCCGCGCCGCTCCCCGGCCGTCCCGCTGCTGCTCGCCGTCTGGGCGGGCGCGGCGGTCGTGCTGTGGCTCTGGTGGCACAACACACCGGCCGTCGCCGACGACAACAGCAGGATCCTCAACGCGGGCCGGATCACCGGCCTGTTGGCCGGCTATCTGATGGCGCTGGTCGTGCTGCAGATGGCGCGCGTGCCGGCGCTGGAGCGGCGGGTCGGTTCCGACCGGGTGGCCCGCTGGCACGCGATGAGCGGCCGCTACACGCTCTGTCTGATCGTGGCGCATGTGTTCCTCACCATGTGGGGGTACGCGCTGCAGGCGGGCAAGTCGCTCGGCGACATCGTGCAGCAGACCGTCGACTCCATCAACCAGCTGCCGGACATGGGCAAGGCGGCCATCGGCACCGGCCTGTTCGTGCTCATCGGGCTGACGTCGATCGGCGGGATCCGCCGCCGGATGCCGTACGACACCTGGTACCACGTCCACCTGATGACGTACGCGGCGGTGTTCCTGACGTTCTGGCACCAGATCACCACCGGCAACGACTTCGCGGTCGAGCCCGCCGCCAAGACCTTCTGGTACGGGCTGTATGGCACGGTCACCGCGCTGGTGGTCTGGTACCGCATCCTCACCCCGATCCGGCTGAACCTCCGGCACCGGATGCGGGTGGAGGCGGTCATCGAGGAGACGCCGGGCATCGTGTCGGTGCTGATCGGCGGACGGAGGCTGCACCGGATGGGCGCGGAGGCGGGGCAGTTCTTCCGCTGGCGCTTCCTCGCCCCCGGGATGCGGTTCAGCTCGCACCCCTACTCGCTGTCGGCGGCGCCCCGCCCGGACATGCTGCGGATCACGGTGAAGGCGATCGGCGACCACAGCGAGCGGCTGCGGGAACTGACGCCCGGCACCCGGGTGTGGGCGGAGGGCCCGTACGGCGCGATGACCGCGCAGCGCCGCAGCCGGGGCAAGGTGCTGCTGGTCGCGGGCGGGGTCGGTATCACGCCGATGCGGGCGCTGTTCGAGACGCTGCCCGGCGCGGCCGGTGACATCACCCTGCTCTACCGGGCCAACAGCACCCAGGACCTGGCGCTGTGGGACGAGCTGGCGAAGATCGCCGACGAGCGGGGCGCCCGGCTGATGTACGCGGTGAACAGCCCCGAGGGCGAGCGGCCGGACATCTCCGCGGAGAACCTCCAGCGGAAGATCCCGGACATCGACCGGCACGACGTGTTCATGTGCGGTCCGGCCGGGTTCGCGCAGTCGGTGTACGAGGCACTGCGCGGCGCGGGGGTCCCCGCCCGCCGCATCCACCACGAGTCGTTCGAGATGTGAGCAGGAGCTGCGAAGCGATGAGGAAGAGCCACCCGATCCGGCGGGTCGTCCTGGCCACGGCCGCCACCGTGTCCGGTGTCGTGCTGCTGCTGTCGCTGAAGCCGGCGTCCGATCCGGCCTCGGCGTCGGCGGTGGGCGCGGCGCCGCCGCAGGGCGCGGCGGCCCAGCAGTCACCGCAGGGCGGCAGCCAGGCCTCCGCCGGCTCCGGCACGGTGACCGGTGACGCGGCGCAGACGCAGTACGGGACCGTGCAGGTACGGCTGACCGTCTCCGGCGGCAAGGTCACCAGGGCGGAGGCGGTACAGGCACCCAAGGGCGGCCTCAGCGACCAGAAGACCGCCCTGGCCGTGCCCAGGCTCAACCAGGAGGCCGTCGCGGCGCAGAGCGCGCAGATCGACTCGGTGTCGGGGGCGACGTACACGAGCGCGGGGTACAAGAAGTCGCTGCAGTCGGCGCTGGACAAGGTGAAGTCGGCGCCGGCGTCGAACGCCGGATCCTCGGGGACCGCGCAGGCGCGCACCGTCACCGGGAAGGTCGCGCAGACCCAGTACGGTCCCGTCCAGGTACGCGTCACCGTCGCCGGCGGCAAGGTCACCAAGGCGGAGGCGGTACAGGCACCCAAGGGCGGCCTCAGCGACCAGAAGACCGCCCTGGCGGTGCCGAAGCTCAACCAGGAGGCGGTGGCGGCCGGGAACGCGGACATCGACGCCGTCTCCGGCGCCACCTACACCAGCACCGGCTACAAGCAGTCGCTGCAGTCCGCGCTGGACCAGGCCGGTGACTGACACGGTGGCCGAGCCTGCCGAGGCTCCCGCCGCGGTGCGTCATGCGGAGGAGGTCATGGGGACCGTCTTCTCCTTCGACGTCCGCGGCGGGGATCCGCGTGCGGTGCGCGAGGCGCTGGCGGAAGCGGTCGCCGGGCTGCACCGGGCGGACGCGGTCTTCAGCACCTATCGGGAGGACAGCGAGATCTCGCGGCTGGCCCGGGGCGAGCTGACCGTGGCGGAGTGCGTGCCGGAGGTGGCCGAGGTGCTGGACCTGGCGGCCGAGGCGGAACGGGCGAGCGAGGGCTGGTTCAGCCCCCGGTACCGGGGCGCGCTGGATCCCACCGGGATCGTCAAGGGCTGGGCGGCGGAACGGGCCGCGCGGCTGCTGGCTCAGGTGGCCGGGGTGCGCGGGGTCAGTGTGAACGGGGGCGGGGACGTCCAGATGCTGGGCTCGCCGGCGCCGCACCGGCCGTGGCGTGTGGGTGTGGCGGACCCGTTGCGCCCGGGCGGGCTGGCGGCGGTGATCTCGGCGGCGGGAGCGGACGAACTGTCGGTGGCGACGTCCGGCACGGCCGAGCGGGGCGCGCACATCATGGACCCGCGGACGGGCAGGCCGGCGGTCACGGACCTGGTGGCGGTGACGGTGGTGGGACCGCGGCTGACCTGGGTGGACTGCTGGGCGACGGCGGCGTTCGCGATGGGGGCGCGGGCGGGACTGGCATGGCTGGAGTCGCTGCCGGACGTGGAAGCGCTGCTGATCACGGCCGGGGACGAGGTGCGGTGCACCGGGGGGCTGGCCGCTCGAATGGGTTGAAAATGGAATTTTTTCTGAAAACAGCCATCCGATGTCCGCCGTGACACGTATCTCCTGTGCAGCAAGTTTCGGGAGGAACGTAATGGCTATCTTCAGCAGTCTCATGCCGGCCATGCGCCGGGGCCACGGCGACGACTCGTCGGGCCACGACTCCTCGGGGCACGGTCACGACCACGGTCACGGACACGACCACGGCCACGGACACGACCACGGCCACGGACACGGCCACGGCGACCACGGTCACGGCCACGGCGACCACGGTCACGGCGGCCACGGCGGCTACTGATCACCAACCAGGGCTGAGCGGACCGGGAACCGGAGGACCCGGTCCGCTTCGCCGGTCCCCGAGGAACGCATCCCATGGCGCATCCGCTGCGGCGTCTGCTGGCGGTGGGCGAGGGCTCCGACGCCGTCGTCGCGGCCGCGCCCACCGTCTCACCGCGTGAGGTGTTCCGGCGGTTCTGGCCCTACACGCGCGGGGGCCGCCGCTGGCTCGTTCCCCTGCTTCTGTTCAGCCTGTTCGGCCCGGCCGTCGACGCCGGGGAGATCTGGCTGTTCAAGTCCGTCGTGGACGGCGTGCTCGTCCCCCGCGACCTGCGGCCCCTGGAGTGGATCGCCCCCGCCTATCTGGGGCTCATCCTCTGCTCCGGGGTACTGGGGTTCGCCGACGACGTGACGTCCACCTGGGTCGGCGAGCGCTTCCTGCTCTCGCTGCGCTCCGCCGTGTTCCGGCACGTCCAGGGACTGTCGCTCGGCTTCTTCGAGCGCCGGCGGCTCGGGGACGTGCTGTCCCGTGTCACGGGGGACGTCGACGCGGTCGAGACGTTCCTGCTCTCCGGGGTGGCGGACGCCCTCTACTACGTCATCTGCCTGGGCGTCTATCTGGGCCTGCTGTTCTACCTGCGGTGGGACCTGACCCTGCTCGCCCTCGCCGTCGTACCGCTGTTCTGGGCCGCCGCCCGGCACTTCTCACGGCTGGTCAAGACGGCGTCGCGGGAGCGCAGGCGCCGCAGCGGCTCACTCAGCGCGGTCGCCGAGGAGGCGCTCGGCAACGTCGCCCTGGTGCAGGCGTACAACCGGCAGGACTGGGAGACGCGCCGGTTCGACCGGGAGGGCATGGGCAGGTTCCGGGCGGCGATGGCCTCGGCCCGGATCCGGGCCGTGTACGCGCCCGTCGTCGAGATCATCGAGGTGACCGGCGGCCTGGCCGTGATGGGTCTCGGCACCTGGAAGCTGGCCCAGGGGCAGCTGACGCTGGGCGGACTGCTGGTCTTCCTGGCGCTGATCGGCAAGCTGTACGGCCCCGTACACGGGCTGTCCCGGCTCGGCACCAGCCTCTACTCCGCCTCCGCCTCCGCCGCGGCCGAACGGATCATCGAGCTGCTGGACCAGCAACCGCAGGTGGCCGATCCGCCGACCGCCCGGCGGATCGGCCGGGCGCGGGGCGAGGTGTCCTTCGACGGCGTCTGGTTCCGCTATCCCGGCACCTCCTCGTGGGCGCTGTCGGACGTCTCCTTCCAGGTGGCCCCCGGGGAGACCCTGGCGCTGGTCGGGGCGAGCGGAGCCGGCAAGTCCACGGTCGCCAAGCTCCAGTTGCGCTTCTACGACCCCGACCGGGGCGCGGTCCTGCTCGACGGAACCGACCTGCGGGAGCTGAGCCCGACCGCCGTACGGGAGAACGTCGCGGTGGTGCTCCAGGAGACGCTGGTCTTCCACGGCACCGTGCAGGAGAACATCGCCTACGGCCGGCCCGGGGCGAGTGAGGCGGACATCGTCGCGGCGGCGCGTGCCGCCGACGCCCATGAGTTCATCGAGCGGCTCCCGGAGGGCTACGACACGCTGGTCGGCCAGCGCGGCCGGACGCTGTCCGGCGGGCAGTGCCAGCGGCTGGCGATCGCCCGCGCGATGATCAGGGACGCGCCGGTGCTGCTGCTGGACGAGCCGACCACGGGGCTCGACGCCCGGTCCGGCCGGCGGATCATGGACCCGCTGCGCCGGCTGATGGCCGGGCGGACCACCGTCGTCATCTCCCACAACCTGCTGACCGTCCGCGACGCCACGCGGATCGTGGTGCTCGACCACGGCCGGGTCGTGGAGCACGGCGCCCATGCCGATCTGCTCCGGGTCGGGGGGACGTACGCCCGGCTGCACCGTCTCAGTGGGGGCGCGGTGCTGTCATGAGCGGTCCCGAGCCCCTCGCACCCGGCACCAGGCCGGCACCGGGATACGAGATCCTGGCGCAGCTGGCGCGCACCGGCTGGCAGGACGTCTACGACGCCTGGAGCGAGGAACGGGCCTGCCGCTGTGTGCTGAAGGTGGTACGGCCGGACCGGCGGAACGAGGCGCAGCTGGGCGAGCGGCTGCTGCGGGAGGGCCGGTGGCTGCGGGAGTTCAGCCATCCCCATCTGGTCCGGGGGTACGACGTCTTCACGTCACCCGAGCCGCTCGTCGTCCTGGAGACACTGACCGGTGAGACGCTGTCCCACCTCGTGCACCGGTTGCGGCGCCGGCCCGGCGCGGCGGACGTGGCGCTGCTCGGTGGGCAGCTGTGTTCCGCGGTCCACTATCTGCACGGCCGGGGCCTGCTGCACCTGGACCTCAAGCCGGCCAACGTGGTGGTGGAGCGCGGTCATGCGAAGGTGCTGGACCTGAGCGTCGCGCGGCCGCCCGGACCGGCGCCCGCGGGCCTGGGCACCCGCTGCTACCTGGCTCCGGAGCAGGCCCGCGGGGGGCCGCTCACGGCCGCCGCCGACGTGTGGGGCGTCGGCGTCACGCTGTTCGAGGCCGCGTGCGGTCAGGGGCCGTTCGACCAGACCGGGGCCGGGTCCGGGGGCAGGGGTGTCGGGGAGGGCGACGTCACCGGCGGCCCGGAGGACCGGTATCCGCAGACGGAGGGGGCCGCCCCGCCGATCGCCTCCCGGCGGCGGCTGCCACCCGCGCTCGCCGCCGCCGTCGACGCCTGCCTGCTGATCGACCCGGCGAGCCGGCCCACGGTCGCCGAACTCGCCGCCGCCCTGGCAGCGACACTGCCCCCGGCGCACCGTCCGTGGGCCGGACGGGCGGTGTGTCAGGTGTCCTCCGGCTCGACCACCTGGCCCTTCTCCAGATGAGCCGTGGCGAGGACGGTGCCGTCCGGGGACGTCAGCCGGGCGCGGAGGACGGCCGACAGGTCGCCGGGGGTCCCCACGCCCCAGTCGCCGCGGCCGCCGCGCACGGAGAAACTCCCGATGTGGACCATGCTGCCGTCCGCTCGCTCGAGAAGACAGGTGACCGTTCCGCTGTAGGAGCTGCGGCGCCCGGCGAGATCGACGGACATGAAGACCCAGGCGTGGCTGCCTGGGTGGGCGTAGAACTCGCCGACCGGCCGGCCGCTGGCCGCGATCATGTCGCCCATGAGCATGGGCTCGGACGCGGGGGCGGGCGCGCTCACCGTGACCTCCTGGAGGGCGGTGCCGACCGCCCAGCCGGCGAACCCGACGGCGACGGCGAGCGTGGTGGCGACCGCCGCGAGCCGCAGCCTGGCCCGGCGGGCACGGCCACGGAAGCTCCGGGGCGCACGGCCGCCCGCGCGCGCGGGCCCGCCACCCTCCTGCGCCGTCGCCTGCTGGGCCAGACTGCGCGCCACCCGGGCCTCGAAACCGGGGGGCGGGTCCCCGTCCGGCAGCAGGCCGATCAGCCGGTCGCCGACCAGGGTCAGCTGCCGGATGTGCTCCCGGCAGTCCGCGCACCTGTCCAGATGGGCGACCGCCTCGGCCCGCTCGCTGCCGCACAGCACGCCCAGCGCGAGCTCGGCGCCGATCTCCCGCAGCTTCTCGCAGTTCGGGTCACTGGACATGGTCGCCTCGCTGCGGAGACGCGAGGGTGGTGCGCAGTTTGGCCATCGCGGCCCTGACCCGCGTCTTGGCGGTGCCCAGCGGGATCCCCTCCCGCTCGGCGATCTGCTGGGCCGTCAGTCCGTAGATGCCCGCCATCACCAGGGCCCGGGCCTGCTCCCGTGGCAGCCGGGCCACGGCGGCCCGCAGCTGGGAGGAGGCTTCGTCGGCCAGGGCCCACTGCTCGGGGGTCGCGGTGACGACATCGAGGAGGGCGTCGAGGTCCTCGGACGCCATCGGCTCGGTCCGCCGTGCGCGGACGGCGTCGACGGCCAGGTTGTGCGCGATCGTCGTCAGCCAGGTGGCGACCGAGCCGCGGCGCGAGTCGTAGATCTGAGCATGACGCCAGGCCCGCTCGAACGTCAGCTGGGCGACGTCCTGGGCGAGTTGCTGGTCGCGGGTGACCGCCATGGCGACTCCGTAGACCCGGTGCTGGAACCTCCGTACGAAAGTGTCCGCGAGTTCCGGATCACCGGTGGCCAGCCCGGACAGCAGAGCCTCGTCCGGGAGGCGGCTCACGGGGAACCGGAATCCCGACACACCTCTGTATACGGTCGAGGGCCGCCACGGGATTGCCGGCCCGCCTGCCCGCCCGCCGCGGAAGATCACATCCCCATTCTGCGCCGACCTGCAGGCCGCCGCATGTGGGGTCAGTGACCGTTCTGCGCCAGCCGCAGCAGATGGTCCGCGAGTGCCTGCCCCCCGCTGGGGTCCCGGCTGATCAGCAGCAGTGTGTCGTCACCGGCGATCGTGCCCAGGATGTCGTGCAGCTCCGCCTGGTCGATGGCCGAGGCCAGGAACTGGGCCGCCCCCGGCGGGGTGCGCAGGACCACGAGGTTGGCGGAGGCCTCCGCGGAGATCAGCAGCTCCTGGGACAGCCGCCGCATCCGCTCCTCCTTCGCCGACTCCCCCAGCGGCGCGCGCGGGGTGCGGAAGCCGCCCTCGCTGGGCACGGCGTAGATCAGCTCGCCGTCGGTGTTGCGGATCTTCACCGCGTTCAGCTCGTCGAGGTCGCGGGAGAGCGTCGCCTGGGTGACGCTCAGCCCGTCGTCGGCGAGCAGCTTCGCCAGCTGGCTCTGCGACCGCACCGGCTGCCGGTTGAGGATGTCCACGATCCGGCGGTGCCGCGCGGTACGGGTCTGCGGCACGGCGGGCCCGGCACCCGCCGCCTGCTCGTGGTCCTGCGCCTGGCTCATCGTCGTCCTATTCTGCGGATCGTCCGTCCCCATCCACTGGGTTCGCTGCGTCGAGGATTCCGGGCAGCGCCTGGAGGAAGGCACCCACCTCGGCGTCGGAGATGTTCAGCGGCGGCATGAGCCGTACGACGTCGGGGGCGGGCGCGTTCACCAGGAACCCGGCCTCCTGGGCCGCCTGCTGCACCTGCTGCGCGCGCGGCCCGGTGAGCACGATACCCAGGAGCAGGCCGGCACCCCGCACATAATCGATCAACGGGTGGCCCAGTCCCTCGATTCCCTCACGCAGCTTCTCGCTCTGCCGCTTGACGTTCTCCAGCAGTCCCTCGTCGGCGATGGTGTCGAGGACGGCGAGTCCGGCGGCGCAGGCGACCGGGTTGCCACCGAACGTCGTGCCGTGGTGGCCGGGCCCGAGCAGTTCGGCGGCCCGGCCGAAGGCCACGGTGGCACCGAGCGGCAGCCCGCCGCCGAGCTGCTTGGCGAGGGTGACGACATCGGGCAGCACGCCCTCGTGGGCCTGGTACTCGAACCAGGTGCCGGTGCGGCCGATGCCGGTCTGCACCTCGTCCAGGACCAGCAGGGCACCCGTGGCGGCGGTGATGGCGCGGGCGGCCTTCAGATAGCCGGCCGGCGGCACCACGACCCCGTTCTCGCCCTGGATCGGCTCGATGACGACCAGCGCCGTCTCCTCGGTGACCGCAGCGGCGAGCGCCTGGGCGTCGCCGTAGGGCACGTGGGTGACGTCGCCGGGCAGCGGCCGGAACGGGTCCTGCTTGGCGGGCTGGCCGGTGAGCGCGAGGGCGCCCATCGTACGGCCGTGGAAGCCGCCGGTGGTGGCGACCATGTGGGTGCGCCCGGTGAGCCGGCCGATCTTGAAGGCGGCCTCGTTGGCCTCGGCGCCGGAGTTGCAGAAGAAGACCCGGCCCTCCCGGCCGAAGAGCCGCAGCAGCCGTTCGGCGAGGGCGACCGTGGGCTCGGCCATGAAGAAGTTGGAGATGTGGCCGAGCTGCCCGATCTGCCGGCTGACGGCCTCGACGATCGCCGGGTGGGCATGGCCGAGGGCGTTGGTGGCGATGCCCCCGACGAAGTCGTGGTACTCCCGCCCCTCGGCGTCCCACACCTTCACGCCCTCGCCGCGCACGAGGGGCAGGCGCGGGGTGCCGTAGTTGTTCATGAGCGCGCCCTGCCAGCGCTCGGTCAGCTCCTGGTTGCTCATGACTCCCCCTGTCCGCCCGGAATGCCGTCGGGCACGACCATGGTTCCGATGCCTTCGTCGGTGAAGATCTCCAGCAGGATCGAGTGCTGGACCCGGCCGTCGATGACGCGGGCGGTGGTGACGCCGTTGCGCACGGCGTGCAGGCAGCCCTCCATCTTCGGCACCATGCCGGAGCTCAACTCCGGCAGCAGCTTCTCCAGTTGGGAAGCAGTGAGGCGGCTGATCACCTCGTCGGAGTTCGGCCAGTCCTCGTAGAGACCCTCGACGTCGGTGAGGACCATGAGGGTCTCGGCGCCCAGTGCCGCAGCGAGTGCCGCAGCCGCCGTATCGGCATTGACGTTGTAGACATGGTGGTCGTCCTCGGACCGGGCGATCGACGACACGACCGGGATGCGGCCGTCGGCGAGCAGCGCCTCGATCGCGCCGGTGTCGATCGCGGTGATCTCGCCGACGCGGCCGATGTCGACCAGTTCGCCGTCGATCTCGGGCTGGTGCTTGGTGGCGGTGATGGTGTGCGCGTCCTCGCCGGTCAGGCCGACGGCGAGCGGCCCGTGCTGGTTGAGCAGACCGACCAGCTCCCGCTGCACCTGCCCGGCGAGCACCATCCGTACGACGTCCATGGCGTCCTCGGTGGTGACGCGCAGGCCCGCCTTGAACTCGCTGACGATGCCGTGCCTGTCGAGGGCGGCGCTGATCTGCGGGCCGCCGCCGTGGACGACGACCGGCTTGAGGCCGGCGTGCCGCAGGAAGACGACGTCCTGGGCGAAGGCGGCCTTCAGCTCCTCGTTCACCATGGCGTTGCCGCCGAACTTGATGACGACGATCTTGCCGTGGTGCCGGGTCAGCCAGGGCAGCGCCTCGATGAGGATCTGGGCCTTGGGCAGGGCGGTGTGTTTCCGCGTCGTGGTCATGAGGAGTAGGCGCTGTTCTCGTGGACGTAGTCGGCGGTGAGGTCGTTGGTCCAGATGGTCGCGGTCTGGGTGCCCGCGGCCAGGTCGGCGACGATGTGCACCTCGCGGTAGCGCATGTCGACCTTCTCGCGGTCCTCGCCGACGCTGCCGTTCTTGCACACCCACACGCCGTTGATGGCCACGTTGAGCCGGTCCGGGTCGAAGGCGGCCTTCGTGGTGCCGATCGCGGAGAGCACCCGGCCCCAGTTGGGGTCCTCGCCGTGGATCGCGCACTTGAGGAGGTTGTTGCGGGCGATGGAGCGGCCCACCTCGACGGCGTCCTCCTCGCTCGCCGCGTTGACCACCTCGACCTTGATGTCCTTGCTGGCGCCCTCGGCGTCGCCGATGAGCTGCCGGCCGAGGTCGGCGCAGACCTGCCGTACGGCGTCGGCGAACTCCTCGTACCCGGGGGTGAGGCCGGAGGCGCCGGAGGCGAGCAGCAGCACGGTGTCGTTGGTGGACATGCAGCCGTCGGAGTCGACGCGGTCGAAGGTGACCTTGGTGGCGGCGCGCAGGGCCCGGTCCAGGGTCTCGCTGTCGAGGTCGGCGTCGGTGGTGAGGACGACGAGCATGGTGGCGAGGCCCGGGGCGAGCATGCCCGCGCCCTTCGCCATGCCGCCGACCGTCCAGCCGTCCTTCGTCACCACGGAGGTCTTGTGGACGGTGTCGGTGGTCTTGATGGCGATGGCGGCCTTCTCGCCGCCGTGCTCGGACAGCTGGGCGGCGGCCGTCTCGACGCCGGGCAGGAGCTTGTCCATGGGCAGCAGGACGCCGATGAGACCGGTGGAGCAGACGGCCACCTCGATGGCGCCCCGGCCGAGCACCTCGGCCACCTTCTCGGCGGTGGCATGGGTGTCCTGGAAGCCCTTGGGGCCCGTACAGGCGTTGGCGCCGCCCGAGTTGAGGACGACCGCCGAGACCTGGCCGCTCTTCAGGACCTGCTCGGACCACAGCACCGGCGCGGCCTTCACACGGTTGGAGGTGAAGACGCCCGCGGCGGCACGGCGCGGCCCGGTGTTGACCACGAGGGCCAGGTCGGGGTTGCCGTTCTCCTTGATCCCGGCGGCGATGCCCGCCGCCGTGAATCCCTTGGCTGCCGTGACGCTCACGGTGCGACTCCGATCGTGGAAAGCCCAGTGGTCTCGGGGAGACCCAGGGCGATGTTCATGCTCTGGACGGCACCGCCCGCGGTGCCCTTGGTCAGGTTGTCGATGGCGCTGATCGCGATGATGCGGCCCACGGACTCGTCGTACGCGACCTGCACCTGAACGGCGTTGGAACCGTAGACGGACGCCGTCGCGGGCCACTGGCCCTCGGGGAGCAGACGGACGAAGGGCTCGTCGGCGTAGGCCTTCTCGTAGGCGGCGCGGACGGAGTCCGCCGTCACGCCTGCGACAGCGGACGCGCTGCACGTGGCGAGGATCCCGCGCGGCATCGGCGCCAAGGTCGGCGTGAAGGACACCTTCACGGACTCGCCGGCGACCCCGCTGAGGTTCTGGATCATCTCGGGGGTGTGCCGGTGGCCGCCGCCGACGCCGTACGGCGCCATGGAGCCCATGACCTCGCTGCCGAGCAGATGCGGCTTGGGTGCCTTGCCCGCGCCGGAGGTGCCGGACGCGGCGACGATCACCGCCTCGGGCTCGGCGAGTTCGGCGGCGTAGGCCGGGAACAGGGCCAGGGAGACGGCGGTGGGGTAGCAACCGGGCACCGCGATGCGCTTGGACCCCTCCAGCGCGGCGCGGGCACCCGGAAGTTCGGGGAGGCCGTAGGGCCAGGTACCGGCGTGCTCGGAGCCGTAGAAGGCATCCCAGTCGGCCGGGTCCTTCAGCCGGAAGTCGGCGCCCATGTCGACCACGAGGACGTCCGGGCCGAGCTGCTCGGCGACGGCGGCGGACTGTCCGTGCGGCAGCGCGAGGAAGACCACCTCGTGCCCGGCGAGTGCCTCGGCCGTGGTCGGGGCGAGCACGCGGTCGGCCAGCGGCAGCAGATGCGGCTGGAGCGCGCCGAGCCGCTGGCCGGCGTTGGTGTTCCCGGTCAGGGCACCGATCTCGACCTCGGGGTGCGCGAGGAGCAGGCGCAGGAGTTCTCCGCCCGCGTATCCGCTCGCTCCGGCCACCGCCGCACGTACCGCCATGTCCATTCCTCCTCGTGATGGCATGACTATACGTAGCGCTGCACTTTTATGCAACGACTATGCGATCGGCCTGGGGAGCATCTGCGACGGAGATTTTTAGTTGGCACATGGAGAACGCTGGTTGGCAAATCTTGGTCCCGTCACGCTGTGTTGCGGGCAGTACCAGCGAAACGCCCCCGTCGCCGGTTGAGTGGTGCTTCTCTGGATGAGTGGGCGAGGCAGCGAGAGCGAAGATCCCGTCGGATTCAAGTCAGCTGGACCACCTTGTCACGGCGTACGACGGGGACGCCGGACTGCGGGATCGGCTGCGGCTCGGGGACGACTGGCCGCGTCGGTGGAGTTCGACGTGGCAGGTGGGCGCCGACGAGGTCTGCTGGCCGGTCCGGGATATGGCTCACGTACCGGTGATGTCGTCCCGGCCGATGCGGGGGTTCACGTGGCGGGCGAAGCAGCGGCACCGCCCCGGCCTGGAGGCGATGGCGTCAGCGGGCGGGAAGCATGGCTTCGAGTCGCTGAAGGAAGTGAGCCTGCTGGTCGCGCTGGACTTCTTGAGGGCATCGGAAGTGCTGTCGCAGCCGTTCCGGCTTGATTTCGAGCATGCGGGCGGGCGTGCCTGGCACATCCCGGACTTCCTGGCCGTGATCGGCGGTGGGATGTGGTTGCTGGACGTCCGCCCGATGGAGCTGATCAAGGAAGAGGACGCGCTGAAGTTCGCGGCGGCCAGGGAAGTGGCGGCTGCCTGCGGCTGGCGGTACTCGGTGGTCGCGGGCTGGCGACCGCATGTCTGGAGCGTCCTTGACCACCTGTCCTCGCGCCGGCGGCCGGCGAGGGACCTTCTCGGCATGCGCGAGCAGCTGCTTACCGCTATCAGCGGGCAGAAGGGGCAGGCGATGACGTTCTCCGACCTGGCGGAGGCGACCAGCGTGCCTTCCGTTGGCCGGGCGAACATCGTCCGGCTGCTCTGGCACCGCGAGCTCGGCGTTGACCTGGGCAGTCCCTTGCGCCACAGCTCACTGATCTGGGCGGTGTGATGGCAGCGAGGCGATTCTTGCAGATCGCGCCGGGTAGGCGGGTCGCGCTCAATGGCGTCGAGTGGACGGTTGACGACGTCCACGGTCAACTCGGCCGGCTCGTCCTCGTAGATGACGACGGCCGCGCGGAGACCCACTCGTTCCGTTGGCTCATCAACCATGCTGACCTGCGGCTTCTTCCGGCAGTCGAGTCAGGGCGCCCGCCGCCGGTCGCCCGGCAGCCGAGGACACTGGCCGACTTGACCAAGGACCAGTTAGAGCGGGCCCGGCTGCGGGCGGCGCACGTGCTGGAGGCCGAGACGGGGTTCCGGGAGGGCCACCCGGCTCGGGCCCTGCCGGGTGAGCCCCGGCCGGCCTACGACCCGGACGGCACGACGTTGACTCAGCGTCGGTACGCGAAGGCTGCGGAGATAGAGGCGATGCCCCGTCCGGAGGCGGTCCGGTGCGGTCTGCAGCACCTCAGCTACCGGACGCTGGTACGTCTGTCGGGACTGGCGGGCGACAGTCTCCTGCTGGCCTGCGCGGACGGGCGCTGGACGCGGCGACGCAGCGGGCACCGCACCATCACGAAGGAGGTCCGGGAGGCGATCTTCGCAGTAAAGGCCGAGTGCGGCCCAGGCGCCCGCCTGAGCCAGGGTGCCAAGCACCGGTTGATGCACCAGTACATGCGTGAGCGGTTCCCGACGTTTCCCACTGAGAAGATCCCTTCACGCTGGACGCTCGCGGCCGTCTGGAAGGAGTGGTTCGGGCCCGGCGGAGCCCGGCCGCGTTACGGGCGGACGGCGGAGGCGGCCGCGGAGGCCGGGGTCTCCGGCCGGATGGTGGTCCACCGGCCGGGCCAGGTTCTGGTGCTGGACTCGACCCCGATGCCGGTGAAGCTGCGCGAGACCGTGTTCGGCGACGCGATCACCGCGACGCTGACCCTCGCACTCGATCTCTACACGCACGGGCTGCCGGCCTTCCGGCTCACGCTCCAGTCCGACACCTCGGTCGACATCGCGATGCTGCTGCGGGACGTGATGCTGCCGCTTCCGATGCGGGACGGCTGGGGCGAGGACATGGAATGGCCCTACGCAGGGGTGCCGGCCGAGGTGATCGCCGAGTTCACCGGGCACCGGGTCGCCGCTCTGCCGTTCTTTGCCCCGGAGACGGTCACCACCGACCACGGCGGCCCCTACAAGAATCACGACCTGGTGGAAGCCGAAACGGAGATCGGCTGCCGGATCCTGCCTGCTCGCGTCCTGCGGCAGACCGACAAGTTCGCGGTCGAGCGCCAGTTCCTCACCATCCAGACCATGCTCTTCGAGCACCTGCTGGGATTCACCGGCGGTGACGTCGCGGACCGCGGGGCCGACCCGGAACGCGATGCGAGCCTCACGCTCGCGCAAGCCGAGCACATCATCGCGACCTGGATCGTCCAGATCTGGCAGAACCGTAAACTAGGCGAATACGCCCCGAGTTGGGCACCGGGTGAAGACCACAGCCCCAACACCCTGTTCGCTGCCGCGATGGAACAGGGCGGCTTCGACCTGGACTTCCCCGAACCGAGCTTCTACTACAAGGTCCTGCGCAAACACCACGTGAAGATCCATCCTCGTCGCGGGGTGAAGATCCTCGGGCTCTGGTATCACCACCCGGTCTTCGACGAGCCGCGCTTCCAGCAACCCTCCGCCCGGGGCGGCAAACACGCGGGCAAGTGGGTTGTCCGCAGTGACCGGAGGGACCGCCGGCAGGTGTTCTTCCAGGACCCTGCCGACCACGAGACCTGGCACATTCTGCGCTGGAGAGGACTGCCGCCCGAAGGTGAGATCCCTGCTTTCTCGGACAAGACTGCCGACGCCCTGCTGACACGCGTGAGGGCGAACAAGATCAGGATCCATTCCGAGAGCGAGCTCCTGGAACATCTACTCGGGATCCTCAGCTCGGTCACCCCAGTCGACCAATGGCCCAGCCAGGCCAAGAGGAAGGCCGGAAAGAAGCAGCGCGTCGCCCAAGCCCGCGAGATCACCCGCGCACAGGCTGCGGCCGCTGACCGCCCCGCCGCACCCGCCATCGCGGATGAGCTAGCTCCGGCTGAGATGCCCGCGGCCTGGGCCGAGCACGCCCGCACGATCGACCACGCGGTCGACGCCGACCGCCGTCGACGACGCGAAGAAGCCCTCGCCGACGTCAAGCCCGTGGCCCCGGCAACGCTGCACGAGGCCCTGAACCGGCGTCCCATGTTCCGGCTTCCGCCCCCCGACGACTCGGAAGCCGATACACCTGTCCAGGAGGACCACACGTGACCCGAGCCCTCTCTCACGATGATCCGCTGGACGGTCTGCCTTCACGAGCCAGGATCGCCGAGCTGATCCTGGGCAGCCGCCCGCCCCTCGACACCTACGTTGGCTGGCAGCACTACCGCACCCACTACGACCTACTCGTCCCCGCTCCGACGATCTCCCCGCAAAAGTGGTCGATGCTCCCTGAGAGCCGCCGGTACGACTACGACCTCTACCGGGAGCTGACGAACGCGAACCTCCCGCTGCAGGACACCCCCATGCATGACAAGGTCGGCAAGCTGATCCGGCGCCGGTTGAGCGGCAACACGAGGAAGAAGAACGACCCGACCCGCGCCGGCGTCATGATCAGCGGCTGGGGCAACTACGGCAAAACCGCGTCTGTCTGCTCAGCCGGGGCCGTCTTCGAAAAGCAGTGGCTTGAACTCCACAGCCACCTCAACCCCCAGGCTCTGCCGGGCACCCGCGATCTCCACGCACCGGTCGTCTATGTCTCGACCCCGGTGACAGCAACGCCAAAAAGCCTTTGCACGTCGATCTTAGGCTTCTTCCGGGCCCCGACGCGCAAGTCGGCCACGCTGCCGGAACTAGTACGGCAGGTCGCCGACTCCCTTTACGACCATGGCGTCAAAGCTCTGATTCTGGACGACATCAGCCGGCTGCGGATGCACAGAGCCGACGACCAGGACGTCCTCGACCTGATGCGGGCCCTTATGAGCCTGGACGTCACTCTGATCCTGACCGGCGTCAACATCGCCGGCATCGGGCTGCTGCGTGAGGCCAAGTGGAACAAGAAGACCCGGCAATGGGAGATGCCACCGCTGGAGTCGACCCGCATCCACGGTTTGGAGGTCACCCAGACGGAACACCGCTTCGAGCTCATCGAGATCGACCGGTTCCGCTACACCACCCCGAAACAGATCGCGGCCTTCGTCAATCACCTGAAGGGAATCGAGAAGCACCTGCGGCTGATGAACGCGACGCAGGGCATGCTCACCGGCGGCGGTATGCCGGAGTACTTGATGCGTCGCACCGGCGGTGTCATCGGCCTGCTGGGACGCCTGCTCGAAGACGGCGCCCAGGAAGCCATGGACTCCGGGAAGGAAATGATCGACGAGAGCCTGCTGGACGAGATCGTGCTCCGGCGGGACGAGCCCGAGCAGCCGCCGGACGAGCCCGTCATCCCGGCCGCCCCGCGGACCGCCGTCAAGAAGCCCACGCAGGCGAAACGACCCCGGAACACCGTTTTCGATGACCCTGGCCCGGCTTCCCGCGCGGGCGCCTGACGGAGAAGCCACGATGCATCCACTGCCCCGGAGTCTCGAACCTGCCTCAGGAGAGTCCCTTGTCAGCTACCTGCTTCGGCTAGGGCATCGCCTCAGCCTCCCGCCTCTGCAACTGATCCGTGCGGCGGGCTGGACCGATCGCGTCCAAGCCCATCACATCCCAGGCAGTCTGCTGCTGAATCTCACTGGGCCGGAGGCCCAAGGATTCGCCCGACTGACCCGCCAGACAGCCGAGGAAGTGTCGGCACTGACACTGACACAGTGGCGAGACCGGTATCCCCCCATCGCCTGGTCTTCCGTGTCCGGACCGGGACCGGGACAGAGGCCGGACCCATGGCTCTTCGTCGGCTCCCCACGGTATTGCCCCACCTGTCTGGCGGGCGACTGCACCCCAGCCCAGCGATTCCACGGCGGTCCCTGGCGCAAACTATGGCACCTACCCTTTGTCTTCAGCTGCGTAGAACACCAGACCTATCTGGAAGCAAGCTGCCCGCGCTGTGGGCAGCCGCGCGCCATATCAGGGCGCCTGATTGAGCGGGCCAACGATCACACCCTGCACCCAGCGCAATGCCGGTGGACGCTCGGCACCCCAACCCGGAAACGAAAGTCCCGCGCCTGCGGCGGCAGACTCGATCAGCGAGTTGCTACAAAACCTTACCGTCGGCCACACCCAACACCGGACATCCTTCGCTTCCAGCAGTCCCTGCTTGCCCGCCTAGAACCGCTGACTCCGGCCTCGGACGCATCCGAGTACTTCACTGATCTCCGGCTGGCCACCGCACTGATCGCTACTACTTGGCCAGTAGGGCAACATCTTCTCGACACCACCTTCGCCGGGCATGTGGCCGCGTACGTCCACTCCGCTTCAGGGAATTCGAGTACCAGCAACGGTTCGCAGCACTCTCGCTTGCGCGATGTACCGCCCCGTGACCCGATCGCCTGTGCCGGACTCCTACGCGCCGCACACGCCTTGCTCGAAGCAGACGATCTGTCCGAACACCTTTCCCACCTCGTCCACACCCCCGGGGAACGGCCGACACGTACGCCCTGGGTACGCATCAACGCCCGACATGAAAACTCGTGCTCACCACGATTCCGAGACGCAGCCGAACCCCTGACCCGCACCTACCGCAAAATCGGCGGCCCACAGGGATTCCGAGCACCACTGCGGGACGACTACCGACCAGAACACATCCCCGCATACCTGGAACGGGACTGGTATGAAAGATTCTTCGCACCTATTACCGGCATTGCCCCGAAGGTGCTACGCCGAACCGCTGCAGTCCGGCTCGTCCAATGGGCCATAGGCGGACCCCTCGACGAGGCCGCGGCCTACCTCGGCATCACCCCAAGCCTGGTGCGGTTCAGAACCAACACCGACTTCAAACGCTGGGAGCGCGCAGGACGCAGTCCAGCCGAGTTCGAACGAGTCCTCCGCGAGCTCGGTGCCGAACTCCGAGCACCCCGGCGACCACTCATCGACTACCAGCGCCGACGCGAGGCGCTCAGGGACTGGGCCCTTCCTCCGGACGAATGGGACGCCCTGGTCAGCGAGTTGCCACCGCTTCCCGGCCCCATCCGGCCACCGATCGGCGACCGCAAACGCCAGGACGCCTCCGTCTACATCTGGGTACAGGTCACACAAGGCGAGCACCTTTTCGCCCCACGCCCCATCGAGGCCGAACAGCCTCAAGACGTCCAACGCGAATGGGCTCTTCGCCGCAACACCACATGGTACAACCTCGTCCGGCCAGATACCTTTCGGCACTACGCCGATCTACGGAAACTCCTCGCCGAATATGCCCAACAGCTCGCCCGGTTCATCGACTCGGGTGCAGGCAGATAACCAACGGTCATCCAGTCGGGTGGCCCGAGGGGATCTCACCCTCGGGCTCCCACCGATCCGGGACGCCGGCCCGCGCGGCCAGGATGGCTGCCGCGGCGGCCAGCTGCGGCTTGGTGCGGAAGCCCGGGTCGCTGCGCTTCTTGGGGAAATGGCGGGCGGGGCTGCAGGGCAGCGCGTGCAGCGGGTAGTGCAGGCGCTCGTCCGCCCACAGCGTGGTGACCGTCACGATGCCGTTGTCGGTCTTGCCCAGCCGCCCCAGCCACTGCCGTCCGGTGAAGGCGGTCACGGTGCCGTCCTTGCGGTCACCGGAGTCGTCCACGACCAGCACTCCGTGGGCGTGCGGGGCGGTGTGACGGTCGCTCAGCAACAGCCCCAGAGGAACCTCGTTGACCTTCTCAGCATTGCAACGCGCCCCGGACATGAAGAACTGCAGCCGCTGCACCTGTGGCCGTCCGGCCTAGGTGACCGGTTCGGCCCCGGCCAGGCAGGTCAGTGTCTTGTTGCGGTTCAGCGGCGCATACATCGCGTCTCATCCCTTCAGCTCACATTGCCAGACAGGGCATCGAGGAGTGCGATGGCCTCGCGGCGGCTCAGCAGCTCGTGGAAGCGCTCGTTGCGGAAGTTCCGCAGGCACGCGTAGCAGCTGCTCTCCGGGCCGCACTCGCAGGCCGCCACCCGGGCAAGCGCGGCAGAGACAACCGGTTCGAGCCGCTCGCCCATGGATACGGCGTTGCCCGCGCCCCCCGGAGTGGTGTCGAAGAGCAGCAGGGACGGCATGCCGTCGGTGCCGGTGTGAACCGTGCCGTCGATGTCGTCACGACTGATCTCCAGTTGCGCGGCGGCGCCTTCGAGCAGTGCGTACAGGCCGGAGCGCAGACGGGCCGCGGTGGCGGTCAAGGCTGTGAGCGGGTCCAGATGGATCTGGAGGAAGTCGGTCTGGTATCGGTGAGCGAGAGAGACGACGCGGAGGGGGCCCGTGCACTGGGTGTCTTTCAGCAGGTGCGGGTGTCCGCCGCGCGGAGGCCCGGCCTGTGCGTGCGGACGGCCCCAGCCGCACCAGTCGCAGATCTGGTACCCGGCGCCGGCCAGCCCCTCGGAGACGACCACCATCTCTCCCCGGGTGCCCGCCGACCAGAGCGTGGTGTGGCCGGAGACGAAGGCGGTCGCGCCTTCCTGGAGGTCGGCGGTGTCGGTGGACATGTGGACGTCGCCGTACCAGGACCGTCGTGGCGGCGTCTGCCCCGGGCGGCGCTGTGGGCCGCGCGCGGCGACGAAACCGTAGACCGGTTCGACGTACCGGCGTTGCGCGGCCGCGGACTGCGTGCCGCAGGCGGCGCAGAAGGGGTCCACGGGTTCGGTGGCCTCCCGGTAGCGGCCGCAGGCCGCGCACACGGCGTAGTGGCGGCTGATCAGTTCGCGGTCCGGCAGCCGGTAGACGCCGGCTGACGCCCACAGGTGGCCGCCCGCCACGATCTCGGCCCCCGGGGCGTACTCGTAGACGGCGGCGCTCAGGTCACGGGTGAGTTCGAGTTGCCCCGAGACGGCGCCGCCCTCCTGGGGAATGCGCAGTTCGACGGTGTCCACGGGAAAGCCGTACTTGGGCAGCACGTTGCGGTTGGCAAGGACACCGAGCAGTTCCCGTTGGGTGAGGTTGCGGATGACCTTCTCGTACATCTCCGCCTGCCGGTACTTGCGGGCGGCCGCGGCCTGCTCGCGGCGTTCGCTGTACGAGGTGACGTCCTGGTCGAGGATCTGCTGTGCGGCACGCAGGAGTCGGTCCAGTTCGGCAACCCAGTCGCCGGAGTCGATGCCGATCTCTTTCTGGACCTGGTCGGGGAGAACTCGGCGCAGGGAGTCCATGACGCTCTCCGGGACGGGGGTCAGCCAGTCGCGCACCGTGTGGGCGGCGATCTCGCCGGTGGTGTCGTCGGGAAGGAAGAACTCTCCCGCCTTGCGCCAGATCCGGCCCCGCTCGTCCTTCATGGCACGGAAGAAGGCGGCGAGCGCGATGGAGTGGACGTGGCGGCGGTCGATCCTGACGTTGTCGACGGGGACGATCGGGGCCCGTACCTCCCCGGCGATCATCCGCTCTGGCTCCGCGAACCGGGAGAGGTCGTGGGGCCGCCGCTGCGCGTAGGTGAGGACGAGCGCGGCCGAGTCGGCGCGGCGTCCGGCGCGGCCGGCGCGCTGGACGTAGTTGGCGGTGGAGGGCGGCATGTTGCGCAGGACGACGGCCTGGAGTTCACCGACGTCGACGCCGAGTTCGAAGGTGGTGGAGCAGGACAGGGCGTTGACCTGCCCTCGGACGAACTCCCCCTGGATCTCGGCGGCCTTCTCCCCGGTCCACTGCGCGGTGTGCTCTTGGGCGCGCAGGGGCACGGGGTCGAAGGTCAGGTAGAGGCGCCGCAGGTGCTCGTCCGTCTCGGGCGACGGCTTGAAGTCCTCCAGGCGTCCTGTGCAGCGCAGCGTCGGGCACACACCGCGCACGGACACGGCGGTGATGCGGCGGCAGCGGTCGCAGGCGTACTGCGGATCACTGTCCGCTGTCACTGGCCGCAACCGCAGCCAGGCGTGGTCGAGTCGGCGGACGACGCCGATCCCCGGTTGGCTTTCGGACGGCAGCCAGTCGGCGAGGTGACCTGTCGTGAGGTCGGTCCACAGGCGGTTCAGGACATCGAGGGCGGTGGCCCGTCGTTCCCCCTGGTGGCCGAGGGCGTCGAGTACGCGTACGAGGTAGTCGACGCGTCGGTTCGAGGCGCTCGCGGCGCTGGGCAGCCAGCTGATCACCCTGCGCTTGGCCTCGGAGCCCTGGGAGCGGACCCAGATGGGCCCCTTGCGCGGGGCGAACGCCTCGTCGCCCGCGTCGACGTCCTCGGGCATGGTGAGCGCACCCTGGTTGCGCAGGGTGCGCAGGAGTTCCTGCAGCAGCAGCCATGCCTCGCGGTCCGTTAGGCCGAGTGAGGTGAGGGCGGCGGGCGGCTGCCAGAAGGGCTCGCGGTCGATGTCGATCCGGAGCAGGCCGAGGCCTTCGAGTGACTGACGGTCGTCGAGGCTGAGCACTTCCTGCATCACCCACAGGGCCACTTCGCGCTGCTTGGCCTGGCGGGAGTCGTTGCGGCGGAAGACTCCGGCGCGGTCGGCGGCGCGGACGGTGTGGGCGACGAGGTCGTCGATGTGCAAGGGCTCGTCGGGGTCGGAGCAGCCTTGCCGGACGGCCTGGGTGATCAGGCGCCGGTGCTGGATGCGGGTGTAGGAGTCCTCCAGGTAGGGCGCGAAGTACGCGGCGGCCTGTCGGCTGTCGCTGAAGAACAGCAGCTTGCGGCCCTGTCCGGGCAGTGCGGCGGCCGGGCCGTCGGTCACCGGAGGCAGCGCCTGGTAGAGGGCGGTGCTGAGGACGGCGGCCGAAGCCTCGTTGCCCGCCTCGAACAGGCGGATCATTCCGTGACCGCGCGCTCCACAGGCGAGGCATGCGGCCGGGGTGCCCTCGTGGGTGTCTAGCTGGTGGACGCGGCGCAGTTCGGTGCCACCGCATCCGGGAGCGGTGCAGGATGTCGTGGCCGCGGGGTGCACGGCCGCGCAGCGGGTGCACAACCTGCGTTCCTTGAGGCCGCCCTTGGCGCTGTCGCCGAGTGTCTCGTCGTCCTCGTCGGCGCCGGTGTCCGAGCCGTCCCCGTCGAGGAGCAGCCAGGTGTGGGGGCTGTCGGGGGACTTGCGGTGTGCGAGGCGGGCTTGTGCCCCCTTGCCGGTGAAGGTGCCGTGCAGGTGTACGGCACCGCAGCGGCGGCAGGCGCCCAGTTCGAAGGAGGGGCGGGCACACCGCGCGCAGGTCTCGTGGCGGGCCAGGTCGAGGTGGGGGCCTGCCGGGTCGAGGCAGGTGAAGGCGCCTTCCGTGGCGCGTGCGAAGAGGTGGTAGCGGGCGGAGAGCACGGGAGCGCCGTCGGTGTCGGTCACCTGGCTGGCGAGTTGGATGAGCGCGGTGACCGCCGCGGGTCCGACGGGGTCACCGGGGAAGACGTCGCGGGCGATCTCGTTCACGGGCCGGGGTCCGTCGGCTAGGGCCCGGCGCAGAGCCGCGGTGCCGGCCTCTGCGGCGAGGGCGGCGGCCGCGGCCGTGCCAGCGGGCAGGCCGTGCATGCGCGCGGCCGACACGATCTCCGGTTCAGGGTCGGCGGTCGTGGCCAGGCGCAGGTACTCGGTGGTCGGCAGCGGTCCCCAGTGCGGGCCGTCGGGTGTCCCTACCCGGGTGGCGGTGACCAGGTCCTGGGCGGCGGGATCGCTCGCGTCCCACCGGAAGGGAACATCGAAGAGGGCCTGGGCGAAGGCGGTGACGGCGGCCGGGTTCTCCTCCGCGCCGACGGTGGCACTGGTGGCAATGGCCTGGATCTCCCGCCCCTGCCCCACACGGTCCTTCAAGCGGCGCAGCAGCATGGCGAGTTCCGCACCGCGCGCTCCGTCGTAGACGTGGGCCTCGTCGACGACGACGAACCGCCAGGAACCCGCCTGCTCTCCCTCGAAGAGGTCCATGTCCTGGGGGCGGAGCAGCAGGTACTCCAGCATCGCGTAGTTGGTGAGCAGGATGTGGGGCGGTGTGGCGCGCATCTCGCGCCGGCTGAGCAGTTCGTTGGGCAGGCGCGGTTCGCCGGGGTTGAGCTGCTCGAAGGTGTCGGCGGCGCGCTGCGGATCGTCCTTGGTGTTGCCGGTGTAGCGGCCGAAGGTGATGTGAGGGGTGTCGGCGAGCAGTCGGCGCAGTCGCTTCATCTGGTCGTTGGCCAGGGCGTTCATCGGGTAGAGCAGCAGGGCGCGGACGCCCGGTCCGAGGGTGCCGCGGGCGTGTTCGGCGGCGAGGGCGTTGAGGACGGGCAGGAGGAAGCTCTCGGTCTTGCCGGAGCCGGTGCCGGTGGCCACGACGAGGTTGCGTCCGGCGACGGCCTTGCGCAGCGCCTGTTCCTGGTGCAGGTACAGGGGACGGTCACCGGGCAGTGCGGGGCCGGTCAGCTGCTGGAACGCGGGGTCGAGTACGCCCTCTGCAACGAGCTCGTTCAGGCTGGCGCCCAGCGCGTAGGCGGGGGTGGCCTCCAGCAGGGGCCCCTTGGTGAGCAGCGGGCTGGTGTCGATGGCGTGGGCGAGTGCCTCGGCAAGGCTGGGCTCGCGCAGGGGCAGCAGGGAACGCAGGTAGCGGCGGTAGGTGTGGCTGATCATGGTGGAGGTGGCGAGCGGGTCGAGGCTGTGCACGGGAGGCTCCGATGTGACGGTTGGCTTCGGACGAGCGGCGGGGCGGTACCGCTGTGAGAGGGCTGGAGACGGACCGGTGGTCAGCCGGTCCTGTGCACGGCCTCCGCGGTGACCAGGCATTCCGCGAGAGCGATGTCGACGGCGGTGAGATCCGGTGCGTGGGAGGCAACGGGCGTCCACAGGTGACGCAGTCCCCGTTCCAGGCCGGCGGCGCGGGCGTCACCGGCGGCAGCGAGCCTGGCGATCAGCGCACATCCCAGGGACAGTTGGGGGATCCGCATCCAGGCTTCGCCCGGCCCGTGCAATTGGCCGGGGTCCCGTCCGCGGAAGGCCTGGGCCAGGTCGGGGTGCCCGTCGTCCAGGAAGATCGCTACGGCGTCCAGGCCGTCGCGGAACTCCTCACGTATGGCGTGGTGCTGGAGGTCCCTGCGGGCACGGAACGCCTGCCAGGCCGCGTCGGCACGGGTGTCGGGGTCCAGAAAGCCCCGCGGGACGACACGGGCACTGCGCCACACGGCCTGCTGCTGGAGTTCGGGGAGCCGGTCGAGGGCACGGGTCTGGGCGTCGAACCGGCCGACCGGGCCGCTCGGATCCGCCTGCCCGGCCAGCAACTCGATGGCGGTGTCGCCCAGGAACTGGCCCACCTCGCCGAGGAGTTCCGCTTCCTGTGGGTACAACTCCGCAGCGTCGTAGGCAGGGTCACCGGAGAGGTACGGCAGCAACGGGGCCGTGAGCAGCAGCGCACACAGGGGCGCCTGCCGCCAGACGTGACGTACGGCGGCCGGGTCCGCCACCTCCCGTATCCGCAAGGCGGCGAGACCGCTGCCGGCGAGGACGGAGGCGAGTTCACCGGAGCGCAGTGCGCTGTCGGCCGCTCCCGTGAGGGCGGTGGGCCCGGCGTCCGCAAGGGCGCTGCGGCATTCGGCCGGTGCCGTCTCTCTGGCTCCGCACGCCTGCAGGTCGCGTCCGCGGGCGGCCACGATCCAGTGGTGGGGGATCGCGTCGGCGCCGCGCGGCAGCGCGCCGCGTCCGGCCAGGTACTCCGAGACCCTGGCGCCCGTTCCGTGGCCGGCGGCGGAGGTCCACGGGGACCGGCGCAGCACGAGGGTGTCTCGATCACGGAGGCGGGGCCACCCGGGAGCGGCGGGTGTGGGGGCGCCCGCGTCCAGGTCCACGATCAGGGGGCCGACGGACCGCCAGGCCAAGGGCAGCGGGATGCGGCCGCTCTGGTCGACGGTGGCCGTCAGCGGCCGCTCCCACGGGGCGAAGACCGCGTACAGGCGGGCGGTCAGTTCGCCTGGGTGGCGCAGCCCCCGCAGCTGCAGTCCGCCGCCGTCCGGTACGACGTCCTCCGCGATGGGCTGGCTGCGCACGGTCGCGACATGGACGCTCTCCCCCGCGACCAGCAGCCGTATCTCGGCTTTCACGCAGTCGCGCACGGTGTCCGCCAGGGCGCCCAGCGAGTACCGGAGGTCGCCCTTACGGGTGCGGGTGCGGCGTTCCGGTCGCAGCGTGTGCAGGGTCGTACCCTCGACGACCAGCGCCAGCAGAGGGGTCACCGCCACCGCCTGTTCCGGCAGGCGGACGGTCAGGGCGCTCTCTCCGGCCAGGTCCGTCGCATCGATGTCGAGCGGCCGGACGGACCAGGTCAGGGGTTGGCCGCCGAGTTCGAGACGGACCTCGGAGTGCTGGATGCTCGCCTCGACGGCGAACTTGCGCACACCGTCACCCAGCACGAGGCTCTTGGTGATCTCGTACGGAGAGAACGCGACGAGGGGCGCGGAGGCGGTGACAGGCCCGTTGGTGCCGAAGGTCAGCCGAGCGGGGGCCAGGCCTCCGTGCGGGGCGAGCAGACGCCACTCGGCTGTCGCTTCGGCCGTGAGGCCCTCGGCCAGGAAGGCCGCCAGCCGGCGCCTGCGCCGGGAGCCGACGCGGTGGACGAGGATCTCGTACGGTCCCAGAAGCGGGCGGGGTACGTCCTGCCAGGCGTCGAGGAGCGCCCCGGGGGCGCCGGTGTGACGGGCGAGAGGCTCCTCATGGCCGGGGCGGCGCACTTCGGCCTGCCAGAGTCGCGTGTCCGGTTCGCCCGGCCGTCGCGGGAGCCGGAGAGCGGGCGGACGGTGCCACACGGGCGCCCCGTCGTCACCCGTGATCCAGGGCAGCGTCGCACCCCCCTCCCAGCCGAGCGGCCGTCCGGCGGCGACGTCCAGCCAGCTTCCCGACACCGCGGCGGAGGCCCGCACCCGCGCCACCCCGGTCAGCGACACCCTGCTCAGGGTCCAGCCGCTCCAGCCGTACGGGGTGGGCAGTTCCACGACGCCGGGGTCGGTGCCCTCGGTCTGCAGGGTGCCCGCGTGCAGGAGGCAGATCTCGGCGGCGGGCAGGGGCTCGTCAGGGGTGATGCGGTGGCCGTCGGCGTCGAAGGCCAGCAGGGCGGTGTCCGGGTCGACGACGGCCGAGACGTGGGTGGTTCCCGACGGATCGGTGGCCTCGACACGGCGGACGGGGCCCGGCAACACCCAGTAGGGCGGCCGTACGGCGAACACCTGGCCGTCGGCGGACAGTCGCCACTCCCCCGCGTCCGGCTCGCCGGGCAGAGTCAGCAGCAAACTGCCCGCGCCTGGTCCGAGGCGGAGCTCGGGAGGAGCGTAAACGGTGCGGGACGGGGCGAGGGCGACCGGATCTTCCGCAGCGGTCGGGGGGCGCCATGCCCAACCCAGGGAGCGGGCGGCCTCCTGAGCGGAACGGGTCCACTCACGGGCGCTCTCCGGGACGGCTCCGTGTGATCCCAGGTCGGGGCGCGCCGCGAGCACGCGCGCGTGTGCTTCGGCCACCAGACGCGGGAGTTCCGGGCGGTCGGCCAGTGCCACGGTGTGGACCGCGCAGGCGGGCCAGCGTGCGAAGACGGTGTCCCGCGGAAGGCCGGAGTGGTCTGCGAGCAGCCGGTACGCCACCAGAGCCTCCAGGACGAGCGCGGTCCGTCCGGCGGCGGTCGGCTCCACTGCACTGGCGAAGGGCTCCCCCGCCTCACGCCAGGCCCGCTCGCAGTCGTCCAGCAGCTGTGTGGGATCGACCAGCATGTCCCGCCCTCCCCCGCCTCAAACGAACGCGATCTCGCCCGAGGCCGACCATCGCTGTACGTTCTACCATTCCTTCACGCCAGGAGCACAGAGAATGCGCAGGTGAGCGTCGCGCTCTGAATCCGGGGTGTGACTGGTTGTCAGTGGTGGGTGGTGCAATGCGAGAAGGCTCGTCGCACCGCTGTAGGGCACATGGGGGGCACGCTGATGACGACGGACACCGAGGCCCGATCGCCGGCCGCGCTGTATGCCGCGCTGGTGGCGGCAGCCGGACCGCAGCGGGCCCTGACTCCGGTGATCATGCGGGGGCTCTTGGTCGGTGTGGACCGCGCGGTGTCGGCCGAGGCGCTGAGGCGGGTGATGGCGGAGGGGATCGCACTGCCTCCCGCCGCGGTGGCCGCGTTCGGACTGCAAGGCGTCTCCACAGTCCCGGCCGCGCCAGAACTTCCCGCATCCACAGGGTCGTTGAGCGACACGCAGACTGAGCCTCAGCCCCCGGCAGGGACGGAGGGGGATCCACACCGACCGCGGTTCGCCCTCGAACTGCGCCCGAACAGCCGGCTTGACCTTTCCGCGCTGACCGTTCGAGCGCTCGGACTTGACGCCCCTCCCGCAGCTCCGCCGCCTGTGGAGGCCGCGAAGCTCCACGAGAGGCCCGTCGAGCCCACGCTCTTCCCTGTCTCCGCGCCTCGGCCGAGCCCTCCCCGCGAGCCCGCCGAGGCTCCGCAGGATGACGCTTCCCCACAACAGCCCGCGTTCGACTCCCTGAAGCACTACCGCAAGCAGATCGGCAAGTTCCCGCTGCTCTCCCGGCAGCAGGAGGCGGAGCTGGCGAGAGCCATCGAGGCGGGAGTGCTGGCACGGAACGAGCTGGACGAGGGCGGCAGGAAGCTCGCTCCCAAGCTGCGCCGCGAACTCCAGGAGATCACCCGGCGCGGGGAACGGGCCTTCACCGAGTTCACCGAGGCGAACCTGCGGCTGGTGATGAGCATCGCCGTCAAGTACACCGGGCGCGGTCTGGACCTCATGGACCTGGTCCAGGAGGGCAATCTCGGGATGGTCCACGCCATCGAGATGTTCGACCACCGCAAGGGATTCAAGTTCTCGACGTACGCCGTGCAATGGATCCGTCAGGCGATCACGCGCGCGATAGCCGATCAGAGCCGCACCATCCGGCTCCCCGTGCACGCGCATGACACCGTCGCCGCGCTCCACCGGGCCACCCGCGACCTGGCGCTGAACTCGCCCCACGACGACCTTCCCGCGGTCGCCGCCCGCGTGGGGACACCGGTGGACGAGGCACACGCCCTGTTGGCGCGAGTGCGCACCACGGTCTCCTTGGAAGCTCTGGCCGAGGCGATCGGCGACGACATGCTGCACGAGGAGTTCGACCGTACGACGCGGGGAGCACAGACCCTCGAAGAGGGGTCGGACTATCTGGGCCTGGCACCGGACGATGTGCGTCTCCTGCTCGGTCACCTGTCCCCGCGCGAGACTCGGGTACTCGCCCTGCGCCACGGCGTGGACGACGGCGGCCCCGGCCTGACCCTTGACGCCATCGGGCGGCAGCTCGCAGTCACCAGGGAAAGGGTGCGCCAGATCGAGAAGCAGGCCACCGGGGTGCTGCGCGACCTGATCGTCGCCTACCGGATGTCCCGCTCCGTTCTCCCGGCTCGTCCCTCCGAGCCGCGCCGCGCCCACCCTCGCCCCGCCCGGGCGAAGACCCCACCCTCGGTGTCGAAGCCCACTGCCAATCCCGTGGCCACAACCCCTTCCGTATCCGTTGCCCTTCCGGCTTTCACCAGCGAGCGACACCGCGTGAATTCCTCGGGGTACATCACGGTCGAGGGCCAGGCGATCGGCGTCGGCACCGCTCTGCGAGGAGGAACGGTCGTGGTGCTGGTGGAGGAGGAACTGCTCCGGGTCATCCACGACGGTCGCCAGCTCACCACCGCGCCCCGACGGCGCATCGGTCACGACGGCAGGGCCGACGGTGCGGGGTCCTGAGCCGAACCATCACTTCGAGGCGTCGCCCCGTCCGTCGAGGAACGCACTGGCCCGCCCGCTGAACGACACGTACAGAGCCTCCCGAGCCCGGGTGCACGCCACGAACAGCAGGCACCGCTCGGCGGCCAGGTCGGTGGCGTGCTGGAGCCGGTCCATGTCGGCCGGGGTGACGGCCGGCGCGAACGGAAAGGCGGACTGAGTGACTCCGGCGACTGCGACGCACCGGTACTCCAGCCCCTTCATGCTGTGCAACGTCGACACCCGCACCCCCACCGCGCTCTCCGGCTCTCCGTCCCGCACCCGCACCACGGGGATGCCGGCCGCGGCGAGGCGGTCGCCGAGCTTGCCCGCCAGGGTGTTGAAGCGGGCGCAGACGGCGATGTCCGAGGGCGCGACCCCGGCGTCCATCCAGTCGCGCACGCGGCGCACGACCGCGTCGGCCTCCTCGTTCTCACTTCCGTGCCCCTCACACACGGGCTGTGCGCCGTGCAGCAGGGAGCGGTATCCGGTGAGGGTGTCGTGGGCGTCGCCGGTCAGGTCGGCAACGGGCTCGCTGTCGAGCAGGCTGCGGGCCCAGCGCAGGATCTCCTCGGTGGAGCGGTAGTTGACGCGCAGTCGTCCGCTGCGTCCCGCGACGGAGATGCCGAGGGAGCGCAGCGAGACCCGGGCGTCGTAGATCCGCTGGTGCGGGTCGCCGGTGACGAACAGGTCGTCGGGTCCGTCGGGGGCCAGGACGCGCAGCAGCCGCCACTGCGCCGGGTGCAGGTCCTGCGCCTCGTCCACGACGACATGGTCGTACGACGGTCCCGCACCCGGCTTGTCGCGCAGCAGCCGGGTGGCCTCGGCGCAGACCTGGAGCCAGGTGTGCGCCCGGTCACGGGTCAGGCCGTCCTCGAACAGGGTCACGGCCTGCCAGACGCGCCGCCGCTGCGCCTGCCCGAGCGCGCTGCCGCGTCCTCGCCGTTCGCAGGCCAGGTACTCCTCCTCGCTCCGCAGGTCCTGGGCGAGGACCACGTGCCGGTACTCCTGGGACAGGAACGCCTCGTTCCAGGGCAGTTCGAGGCGGCGGGCCACGCGCTGCCAGCGGGTGCGCTCGTCCCGGTCGCCGAGCGCGGTCCCCGGGTTGCCGCGCAGTTGCCGTACGACGCGGTGGGCGACGGCGTCGACGGTGGTGACATCGACACGGGCGAGCAGCGCCGGGTCGTGGTCGAGCAGCAGGGCGAGGCTGCTCTGCAGGGAGCGGGCCAGGGCTCCGGTGTAGGTGGTGAGGAGGACGCGCGTGTCGGGTGCCCGGTCCAGGAGGTGCTTGACCCGGTGCAGGGCGACGACCGTCTTTCCGGTGCCGGGGCCGCCGGTGATCTGGGCGGCCCCTGCGTAGCTGGGGCGGTAGGCGATGCGCCGCTGGGTGGGGTGGAGGAAGATCCGCCAGGCGGCGAAGGGCTTGGTAAGGATGTCGGCGAGTTCGTCGGGGCCGGTGACGAGGGCGATGCGGCTGCGGGTGCGGGTGACGGCGGCGGCCAGATCGTCCCCTGTGGTGTCCTCCCCCGCCGCGCCCTGGGCGACGGTCGTCTTCTGGCGTGCGGAGACCAGGTCCCGGTAGATGTCGTCGGGGTCGAGGCCCTCGGCGAGCAGCCACAGCGCCTCGTACTGGTCCTCCGGCATCAGCGAGCCGAACGCCTCCAGCTGCGCCTTGCTGGTGACGGTGCGGGCGGCGCGCAGGGTGACGTCGTCGATGCCGAGGTGCCGCAGGACGGTGTCCGACCAGGGAGCGAACAAGAGCTCGGGAGCCGCGGCGGCTTCCTGGGCGAAGAGCGGGGTGATCTGCTCCATGGCGGTGAGGTCGCGCACTTCGAGGCAGCGGGTCACGCAGTTGACCGTGTAGAGACGTCGCCGGGCCCAGGAGTAGGCCTTGTCGTGGGAGACGACATGGACGAAGACGAAGAGGTCGCTGCCGTCGTCGGGCGCGAGCAGCACGATCCGCAGCCCGTCATCGACGCGGATGGTCCGCATCCGCGGGTCGCGCGAGCTGACCACCGACTCCAGGTGCAGGCCCTTGTCCGCGTGGAGCTGCGGGACCGTCAGCTCCTGGAACTTGGCCATCGCCTTGTGGACACGGGCGCGGGCCGGCTTGTCCAGCCGGTCGACGCCCTCCCAGAACGTGTTGGTGATCGCGATCTGCGGCATGTTCCCCACCCTTCGACAACACCGACCGACAGAGTATCTGTTGACTCAGTTTACGAAAACCTCCATGATTCATCGCAGGAGTTGCCGCACGACACAGGGGCATCGTGAGCGCGGGGGTTGTTGGGGAGATGACACTGCTGGAACCGGGTACGGACGGCCAACTCGCCCTGGAAGACGACTGCGTGGACCTCTTCGATCTGGCCGGTGACCCTCTGGACTCAGCCGTGGCCCGGCTGAATGCAGGTGTGAAGCCGACCGCCGAGGACATCGCCCTGCTCACCGAGGCGGCCCGCACCGCGCAGCGCGCCTTCGAGGAGGTCGGCGTGGCGAACGACGTACTGGACGACGCCTCGGACCTGGGCGGGGACCTGGCGACCGCGCTCGCGGACAGCCTGCAGCGCCGGACCCGGGCCGAGGTCCCGGCGCTGCTCGGCGCGCTGCGCAACCAGGCGGCGCGCGTCGAGCGTTCCGAGGCCGTCCGTACGATCGCCAACCGCATCCTCGGCAATGGAGGACCGGACGAGCCGGCCACCCTGGACTCTGTCCCCGCGCTCACCGCCGACCTCCTGCCTCGCGTGCCGTCCGTGTACGACGACGAGGAGGTACCGGGCACGAGTCTCGCCGACCTGTGGGAGCGTCAGGAGCGCCTGGAGCGGGTTCAGGCCCGGGTGCGCGGGGAGCGGGTGGAGCGGGTCGCGGCACACCTGGTCGCACTCGCGGAACGGATCGTCGACCGAGCCTTCCTGGACGCCCGGTTCACCGGGGCGGCACTGGACGAGATGGACCGGGCCTACGCGCTGTGGTGTGCGTGCCTCGACGAGGGCTGAAGCGCCCCAGACTGTCAGCGGGAAGCCCTAAGGTCGTTCCCACGTGCTACGACCGGACCGATCACCGAGGGGGGACGCCGTGCAGGCGAAGGAGACGCTGTTCGCCGATCTCGTCCAGGGCAGGGCCCAGCAGTTCCAGGTGCCGCTCTATCAGCGGACGTATTCCTGGACGGAGAAGCAGCTGAGCCAGCTGTGGACCGACATCCTGGAGCAGGCAGAGCTGCTGGAGTCCGGGGAGAAGGCGAGCACGCACTTCCTGGGGTCCGTGGTGCTCGCGCCGTCGCCGCAGAACGAGGCGACGTTCCCCCGCTGGCTCGTCGTCGACGGTCAGCAGCGGCTGACCACGCTCTCACTCGCCCTGGCCGCGATCCGCGACCACATAGCGGACGCCGAGCCGGACGAGGCCGAGCGCATCGATGAGGAATACCTCATCAACAAGCGCAGGAACGGCAGCGATCACTTCCGGCTGCTGCCGACCCAGGCCGATCGTGCGCAGTTCGCCGCGTACGTTCGCGGGCCGCTCTCGGAGCAGGCCGCCGGCGGAGCCGTCGCCGCGGCCTACCGTTTCTTCCGCCGCAAGCTGGTCGAGGCTGCCGATCCGGCTGCCCCGCAGGACGTGTTCCGCATCGAGCAGGCCATCACCTCCCGGCTCACGCTGGTGGCGGTGACCGCCGAGCGCGGTGACAACGTGCACCGGATCTTCGAGTCGCTCAACAACACCGGCCTCAAGCTGAGCCAGGCCGACCTGCTGCGCAACTACCTGTTCATGCGGCTACCCACCCGCGGCGAACAGGTGTACGAGACGTACTGGCTTCCGTTGCAGGACAGTCTGAGCAACGACGAGCTGGAACAGCTCATGTGGCTGCAACTGGTACTCAACGGGGACGACAGGGTCCGGCGCCAGGACCTGTACGCGGCTCAGCAGCAGCGCTTCGAGCGCGGCGAGGTCAGCGAGACGGAGATCGAGGCGTACATCAAGGAGTTGTACCGGCGCGGCGCCCTCTTCCGTCGGCTGCTGCACACCGAAGAGGAGCCGAACGCGGCCGTCCGCGCCCATCTGCACCGCTTGGACACCTGGCAGGCCCAGGTCACCTACCCCGCTCTGATGCTGCTGCTCGACCGGCGCGAGCGCGGGGACCTGAACTCCGCGGACACGGCCCGCGCGATGTCGTACGTCGAGAGCTTCCTGGTACGCCGGATGATGTGCCGCGTGCCGACGAACAACCTCAACAGGATCTTCCAGGCGGTGCCCGGGCAGCTCCCGTTCGACATGCCCGTCGCTGACGGGCTGCACCAGCTCCTCTCCGCCGAAAACCGCTTCTGGCCCGATGACGACGAGTTGCGCGAGAAGGTCCGGACGGCGCCCTTCTACAAGTTCGGACGCGGGCACCAGCGGAAGATGGTGCTCCAGCGGCTGGAGGAGAGCTACGAGCATCCCGAACCGGTCGACTTCGCCGCCGCGCAGCTCACCATCGAGCACATCATGCCGCAGTCGCCGGGCGACGAGTGGCTCCGGATGTTGAGCGAGGACGTGGTCGACGGTGAGAGCGCGGAGGACCTGCACTCCCGGCTTCAGCACACGCTCGGGAACCTGACGCTCACCGCGGTCAACTCGGAGCTGTCCAATCACCCCTTCGAGCGCAAGCAGGACCTCCTCCAGGGCAGCCATCTGGAGATGAACCGCCGCATTGCGGCCACAGAGCGGTGGGGCGCGGACGAGATCCGCACCCGTGCCGACGAACTCGCCGACCGCGCGATCGCGCTGTGGCCGGCTCCGCTGCGCGGAGTGGGCCGAGCGGAGCGGAGCCGGGACTGGAACCTGGCCCACCAGGTGCTCGCGGCGCTCCCCCACGGCACCTGGACGTCGTACGGCGACCTCGCGGCGTTCATCGGCTCCGGCGCCCAGGCCGTCGGCAACCATCTGGCCAATACGCCGGGGGTGGCCAATGCGTACCGGGTGCTCACCTCCGAGGGCAAGGTCTCTGACGGCTTCCGCTGGACACCTCAGGACCACGGAGGCGATGTGCGCGCCCGGCTGACCGCCGACGGCGTCCGCTTCACGGCCAATGGTGCCGCCGATCCGGTCCAGCGCCTCTCCTCCGACGACCTCGCTCTGCTGGTCGGCGGCGCTGAGGACGACGAGGCCGACGGCGAGGAGGACACGGCTCAGCGCATCCCGGAGAGCCAGGGTGAGCAGACGATCGCCGACCCGTTCTACCTGCAGCTCGTGGCGGAGAACGCCCCCGAGAGACGGTTCTTCCGTCAGCTGGCGGCGGACAACACACGCGAGACGGTGGAGGCGGTGCGTGAGCTCTTCGCCCGCTGGGAGGAACTCGGCGGCTGGATCGACACGGTGGGACACGACAACACTGGCGCGTTCCTCATGCTGGGTGAGGCGGGTGCCCCGGCCAGTGGGGTGTCGCCGATGAGCCTCACCCCGGGCTGCGGGCAGGGCGGCTCGGTATACGTCGCCTTCCTCGGTCTGCCGAGACACGAGCCCTTCACTGACCACGCCCTGCGTGCCGAGTTCCTCAGGCGCCTCAACGAACTTGAAGGTGTCGACCTCCAGGAGAGAAAGCCGGGGCGGGGGCCGGACCCCAGCTTCCGGCTGTCCGTCCTGGAGAAGGACCGCAACCGTGAGCTGCTCGTCGAGACTCTGACGTGGTTCCGGAACTGCTGGGAGAGCCGGGACAGGAATTGAGACCGGGACTCAAGGGGCCCACCTCGGCCGATCGTCATGAGTCGAACAGTGCCCCCTGGCGGTCCGCCCCTCGCCAAGGGGCGCGAGCGAGAACGAGGCCCCTTACCTCAGCCGCGCCCGCCTCGCGTAACAGGCGGGCGACGGCCTGCATCTGCTGGCCGGTGGTGAACAGGTCGTCGAAGAGGAGGATGGTGCGGTCCTCTACACGGCGCTCGATGCGGATGGCCTTGGCGTGGGCGGCGGCCGCGAGGCGTTTGGCCTCACGGTTCTTTCCGGCCGAGCGGTCGGTGTCCACTGGCTTGACCAGGACCGGGGAGGTCGGGAAGGGCCAGCGGCCGGCCGTGTCCTCGATGGCAGCGGCCTTCAGGATCTCCTCGATGTGCCGGATCGGAGTACGGCCCGTCCAGGTGGGGTTGCCGACGACTAAATCGACACCCGCCATCCGATCCGGGTTGCGCTCCATCCACCCGACGACCAGGCGCCCGAAGATGGTGGCCCAACCCCAGGCCCCGTCGTACTTCAGGCGCCGCACCGCGTTCTCCAGGTCGCCCGAGAACATCGCGACGGCGTCGACTCGACTGAACCCGCGTTCGCCCGGAGGCAGTCCGCATAACGCGTTGGAGCAGCGGCGTGCCGTTCCGAGCGCCTGGCTGCACACCGGACAGTGGGCGTCGGGCACGGGTTCCAAGGAGCGGGCCGCGCACGTGGCACATATGGAGGCGCTGCCTCCCAGGTAGTACGGGCAGCGGGCGCAGTGCGGGAAGCCGAGGGGGTCGAGTCCCTCGACGTGTCTCACAGGATGGCCAGCGCGAGCTGCTGGCGCTGCTCACCCGCCTTACGCATCTGTTCCGCGCCGGCCAGCCCGTCCAGTACGTCGGCCAGCTCGTCGACGACGGTCGCGCGCCCCTCCTCCAGCATCTTCGCCGCCCATGGCTGGGCGACGACCAGGGAGCGGAGCAGGAACGCCTGCTTGCCGTGTTCCGAGGCGATGCGCGCCTGCATCTTCGCGCCCGAGGTGCGGGAGGCCTCGATGACGACCGTGCCCTGGGTGAAGCCGCTCATGGTGACGTTGCGCCGGGGGAAGGTCCAGCGGGCCGGGCCGGACGTCGGCCAGAACTGGGAGACGACGGCGCCGCCCTCGGAGACGATCCGTTCGGCGAGGCCCCGGTTCTCCGCCGGGTACATGGGCGCGGCGATTCCCGTGCCGATCACGGCGACCGTGCGGCCGCCCGCGTCGAGGGTCGCCGTATGGGCCGCGGTGTCGACCCCGCGGGCCAGGCCGGAGGTCACCACGACCGAGTGCTCGACCAGCCCGCGGGCCATCCGTGCCGCCCGCCTGCGTCCGTCCTCGCTCACGTCACGCGTCCCGACGACGGCCACGGACCGGGCGTCCCGGTCCTCCAGGTTCCCGCGGACCCACAGGAAGGGCGGCAGGTCGGGGATCAGGCGCAGGTTCGCCGGATAGTCGTCGTCCAGGACGGTGACCAGGCGGGCACCGGCCCGCTCGGCGGCCTCCGCCTCGGCGGCCACCCTCGCCTCCTCGTCCTGGAGGGAGCCGAGCGTCGCGCCGAGCAGGGCCTCGGCCTTCGCGGCCGCCTTGGACTTCTCGGGCACCCGTCCCCGGTACAGCTCGTCGAGCCCGCCCGGTCGCTGCGCGACCCTGGCCAGCAGTTTCCAGTCAAGCGTCTCGCCCTCGTGCCTGAGGGCACACAGCAGGAGCAGGCGGTGCTGCTCGTCCGTGATCGTCGTCTTCATCCTTCTACTCCGTCGCACATGTTCGAAGGACGCAGGGCGTCTGGTTCCGGACCCTTGGCGCGTTACCTCAGTATGGCCCGGCAGCGCGGCCCTCGGGGGCTGAACAGAAATTAGCTCGCGCGTTCTATTTTTCTCGCGCATGTTACTGCCGGGTCGCGGTCGGCCGCCAGATGCACTCGACCGAGACCGTCTTGCCACCAGAGTGGTGGGCTCGCAGCCCCAGGCATCGGCGAGCGAGGCGACGAGGAGCAGCCCGCGCCCGGACTCGTCACCCCGCCCGGTCCGCGTTCGGGCAGGCGATCGCCACGGGCGCCCGTGACCTCGATCCGCAGGGTGCCGGCCGTGAGGGTCAGGGCGGGGCGGGCGTCACAGCCCCGGACGCGGCCGTGCAGGGCGGCGTTCGCGGTATGAGTCGGGCGGGCTGTTCGGATTCCGGTTCTGACCGCATCGCCCGCCCCTCGGCTCCCCCGTGGGCGAAGCCGCTCGTCGTGCCCGGCTCACCTCACGTCGACGAGTCCTCGGCCGCCGGGCCGGCGGCCTCGTCCTGCCGCAGTGCGGAGTGCTCCGGCCGCCCCCGGAAGGCGGCCCCCTTGGCTGTCCGCGATTCGACGCGTTCCACGATGCGGTCGATGACCCGTTGAGGGTCCTTCCACTTCAGCGCCAGCCGGTCGTGGTCCATCCCGTGTTCGGAGACGATGTCCCGCAGTTGTTCGAGGCCGAGCTCGCCCAGGCTCGAGCGGAGTCCCGTCTCGCCGGCCTCGGCGAACACCGCGAACGGGTCGATCACTCCCGGAGCTCGCCGGCTACGCCTGGGGCGCTCGGCCGGCCGAGACGCGGTCTGCGGATCAGGAGGCGTCAGCGCCTTGGCCAGCGCTCGGGCGAAGCGTGTCGTGCGTGCGGCTTCGGACGCCACCACGCCGAGGAGACGCGCGAGCGTCGCCGCGAGTTCCGGGTCGGACGCGCCGAGCTTGGCCAAGGCTTCTTCGGCCTCCCGCACCTGGGCGTCCAGGAGACCGCTGTCGTCGGGCCGACTGTCACTCCGCTCGGTCACGCGTTCTCCTCGACCAGTTCGATGAACTCCTGCGTCATGGCACGGAAAGCGTCGAACCCGCCCTGGTACCCGTACTTCTGCCGCAGGGTACCGCGACCGACGAACTCAGCCGAGCCGGCGATGTCGTTCTTCTCGGGGATGAAGGTCGGCAGCACGACGGGAAGGTTCTTGTCGCCCTGAAGTCGCCTGACGGTGTTCCAGTGGACCGTCGAATTGGCCTTGTATTTCGTGATGACGATCCCGATCTCGTTGATGGTCTCCCCCAGGTCGTCCGCGAAGGCCCGCACACGCCGCTGGATCTGGGGGATGCCGTAGGTGGACAGGACGTCGGGAATGGTCGGGATGATGTATCCCTCGGAGATACGCAGACCGTTCAGAGTGACGATGCCGAGGTTGGGAGGGCAGTCGACGAGCACGTAGTCGTAGTCATCAATGATCTTCCGGATCGCCTTGCGCAGGAGATCGGTGGGGTTGTTGGCATGGAAACGCCCCCTGGGCATGGACGCCAGGCGATCCTGGACGTCGATGAGATCCAGCGAAGAAGGCAGGAGGTCCACCTTCGTCACCGCGTCCACCGAGGAGACATTGCGCTGAAGTGTCTTCTCCAGGTCGAACTCCAGGGGCTCGTCCTCGGGCCGGAGGGCATCCTTGAACAGGGTCGCCAGGGTGTATCCCTCGTCGTTGAGCTCCTCCCACTTCTCCTCCCCGATCAGGACAGTGGTCAGATTGGTCTGCGGGTCGAGATCGACCACCAGGACCCGCTTGCGGAACTCCGCGGAGAGGAACTCCGCGAGTCCGGCAGTGGTGGTGGTCTTCCCGACGCCGCCCTTCAGATTGATGGTCGAGATGACATGGGCTTTGGGGGCCATGTGATTCTTCCTCCGTTTGAGGTAGCGCTGAATCTGACTCGCCTGGAACACCGGACCGCTCCGCAGGTCCGCGACGGGAGCGGGGAAGTGTTTGTCACGAGCGCGCCAATTCGCTACGACCGTCCGGCCGACCCCCGCCATCTCCGCCACTTCGAACAGTCCGACGAGCTGGTCTTCCGCCTCGGGCGTGCCTGCCATGACATCCCCCCGTGAACGGCCTTCACGTTTCCCCGTCAATGGTGAAAGCCGTTCACAATCGCCGTCAATCCCCAACCTTGTTGAGTAATAGCGCAGTTGAGTTCATGCGCCCCCTTTGGGCGCGGGTTTACGCCGGGCGCACTCGGCCCAGACCGTCTTGCCGCCGGGGTGGTGGGGCTCGCACCCCCATGCGTCGGCGAGTGAGGCGACAAGAAGCAGGCCGCGCCCGGACTCGCCACCCCCATCCCCGTCTCCGCCTGGTGCCGGTTCGGGCAGGCGGTCGCCTCGGGCGTCCGTGACCTCGACGCGCAGGGCGTCGGCCGTGAGGGTCAGGGCGAGGCGGGCGTGACGGCCCCGTACGCGGCCATGCAGGGCGGCGTTCGCGGTGAGTTCCGCGATGAGGAGGGAGGCCGTGGCCGCGACCTCGTCGCCGGCCGCGACCTCCGGGCAGTCCCGCTGGTCGGCGAGCCAGCGTTCGGCGGCGTGACGGGCGGTGTGGGCGCCGTGTCTACTGGTGGGGAACGTGAGGCGGAACTGGTGGGTGGTGGCGGTCGGTTCACCGGTGACGGTGACGGTTTGTTGGATCACCTCACCGAGAGTGACGGAGTGCTTCTACTGTGTGGAGGGTGCGGGGCGGTACGGAGGGTGACTGTCCCGGTGTGGAGGGCTGGATGTCCGGGCGTACGGCCGTGACCTGGCCGGGCGTTCGGCGGTTCGCCCCTTGGCGCGACGGAAATGGGCGGTGGTACGGGATGGCGGCTCAGGCGGACGGTTCGGGGGTTCCCACCGGCGGTGAGGCGGTCGGCACGGACGAGGTGGCCGACCTGTTCCGGGCGCTCGGGCGGCAGATCAAGGTCGCGCGGGTACGGGCCGGGATGAGCCAGAAGGAGCTGGGCGACCGGCTCGGGTACGGGGAGGAGACCATCTCGTCCGTGGAGCGCGGGCGGCGGACGCCTCAGCCCGAACTGCTGGTCGCGGTGGATGAGTTGCTGGAGTGCGGGGGGCTGCTGGCGTCTGCGGCGGAGGATGTGGAGCGGGCGCGGGCGAGGAGGAGGGTGCGGCATCCGGAGTGGTTCAGGGATTATGCGCGGTTGGAGGCGGAGGCGGTTGAGCTGCACGACTACAGCGCGCTCGCCGTTCCCGGGCTCTTGCAGACCAAGGCGCACGCTCAGGTGGTGTTCCGGACGCGGCAACCCCTGTTGGACGAGGAGACCGTCGAACAGCGCGTGGCCGCCAGGTTGGACCGCCAGGAGATCTTCAAGCGTTGGCCGCCGCCGTTCACGACGTTCACCATCGAGGAATCAGTCTTGCGCCGCCCGCTCGGCGGGTGGGACGTTCATTACGAGCAACTTGAAGCACTGCTGAGGTTCGGCAGACTGCGCAGCGTCGAACTCCAGGTGCTGCCGATGGACCGCAAGGAACACCCCAGCCTAGGCGGGCCGTTCATCATGCTCACACCGAAGGGCAAGCCACAGGTGGCCTATCTGGAGGTGCAGCACATCAGCCGCCTGATCACCGACCCGGACGAGGTCCGTATCCTTGCCGCACGCTACGGCAGCATCAGGGCGCAGGCGCTCACGCCAGAAGAGTCACTGACCCTGATCGAGAAAATGCTGGGAGACCGATGAACGCCGAACAGCCCACACGGCTGGACTGGTTCAAGAGCAGCTACAGCAGCGGCGAAGGAGGTGCCTGCGTCGAGGTCGCCGCCGACATGACCTCCGTCCGCGTACGGGACTCCAAGGAGCGGGGCGCCGGTCCGCAGCTCGCGTTCACGCAGGATGCTTGGGCCGGGTTCGTCGCGGATCTCGGGCGGGACGGGTTCTGACCCACCCGCCCGAGGCTGCGGCACTCAGGCCTCGTGACGCGGCCCCTTCCCCGGCGGCGGGTCCAGGACGGTTCGGTACTCGTCGCCGGTTACGCGGGACTCTTCCATGCGGTCGTAGATGTCGAGGATGAGGTCCTTGGTGCGGTAGCTGCCATGGGCTGCTTCCTCGTCGTTCTTGAGACGGGAGAACGCGTCCATGACGTACTCCGCGTCATCGCGAGCCAGTCCGTAGAGGTGGAAAAAGGCCGCGTCCAGCTCTGCGCGCAGCAATCCGCGCCGTTCCTCATCCCACCGGAACGGGCGTCCCGCCACACCGATCGCTCTGGCGAAGGCCTCCATGTCACAAGCGGTGTAGGCAAGTTCAGCCACTCTTGCGGCAACCCACTCCGCCACAGTCTCGCCGCTGCTCCACGGACACGGCTGGTCGCCCGTCTCAGGGCTGGGCACTGGAAGCTGGTGGGCCGTGAAGAACTTCAGGTGTGTACCGCTGAACTTCTGACGCGCCACGAAGTCGAGCACGTACGAGGACAGCGCCGCCTGGAGCAGCGCAGGATTGCCGAAGGAAGGCAACATCAACAACGTGCCGTCAGGAACGGCAGTGCGACGCAGAGCAGTGTTGATCATGGTCCGCCGATCCGAGGTCCGGCAGATGTCACGCCACCCCAACAGCCAGTCCTCGTACCACTCCTTGTCCGCCAGCCGCGTCTCCACCCCCGCCCACATGATCCGGTTCCCGTTCTTGTCCCGCTTACCAGAGTCCACGTCGAACTCCGGCGCCCAGTACCGGGGCATCGGAGCGAAGTCGGGGTCGTCGTGCTGTTCCGGCGTCACGCGCGGGAGGGTGCCGACGTTGGCCTGGGCCTGGGTCTGACCCTCGTACGTGCCGAGGCGGTGATCGAAGTGGTGGAGCATCTTCGCCTCGTACAGCGGGAGATAGCGGCGCGTCTTCCCCTCTTCGTCGATGCGCGTGAAGACGTTGCCGGTCAACTGCCAGCCCTCGTCGACCAGTTCCTGTTTGCCCTTGAACAGGTGGGAGTCGGAGGCCATGTTGAACAGGCCCTGCCGGAAGGTCAGCCCCCACGGGTTGCTGCCGCCCCTGCCGTATTCGTCCGGCTCCTTGAGCAGAACCGGGACTCGGCTGTAGATGCCGAAGGTGATCTCCGCGTCGCGCCGGGACTCGAAGACCGGGAGGTTCCCGGTGTTCGGGTTGACCAGCAGGATCTCCTCCAGCGGCATGGTGAACCGGCGGGCAGGCAGGTCCTCCATGTACCAGGTCCCGAATGCGAAGGAAGCCTCCCGGACCTGCTCCTCCCGGCCAGTGACGGTGAGCAGACAGAAGCGCGTCGAATGGTGCACGTCCCGGCTCAGCACCCACGCCTCGTTCTTGAAGTCCAGGAACGACACCAGCCGCTTCGAGCGCACCAAATCGGAGAAGAACGGTGCCGTCGTCGCGTCCGTGGCGATGCCCGTCTGCAGGACCAGCCCGAACCGCCCTCGCGGCGCAATCCCGTGGGACGCTGCCTCCGCGAACAGCGGATACGTGTTCAGCTTGCCGCGCGCGGCCAGCGGGAACCGACCCGACCAGCGTGCGAGATGGGAGAAGCCGTCGGACAGCCGCTTGCCGGCGATGTACTCGGCGTGCAGTTCCCGATCGGCCTCGTCCTCGCTCTCCGCGAGCTCGTCGATCAGGGCCTGGCGTGCCGCCTGGTTCGCAGCCTTGGCGATCTTCGGGGCAAGAGTGGCGAAGTGTTCCTCGGTCTTGAACTCAAGGGTCTCCCACGGCGGATTCCCCAGCACACAGCTGAACCCGCCCTTCCAACCTGTGCGCTCGTCCACCCCCGGCGCCCCTGCATCCGCCGGAACCCGGAAAACCTCCGGGAACTCCAGGTGCCAGTGGAAGAAGCGGTACTCCTCCCGCAGCCGCAGGATCTCCTTCATCGTGCCGTCCGGCAGGCTCGCGCCGCCGTCCTCGGAGTGCAGGGTGAGCAGCGACTTCGTGGTCAGCGCGGGCGGCGTCGCCGTCTTCGTCTTCTTCCAGACGAACGCCGCGCACCACGCGTCGGCCAGCTCCAGCGCCCGGATGTAGTCCGGGGACGTGGTCAGCTCGCGGTACGCCTTGGCCTGGTTCTGAACGTCTTCCAGTTCCTGCGAGTCCGTTCCGGTGATCGCCGAGACCTTCTCACCGAACTCCGCGTTGGACTCGGCCAGCACCTCCTCCTCCGCGAACAGGGCGTCCTGGTTCGCCCCGTGGCGCAGCGCGATCTTCCACGCGGTCCGCTCCGCCGCGTTGCGCTTCTTCAGGTCGGTGACGTGCTTCGGCTCGTCGCCCTCCAGCGGCTTGAACGCGTCGTCGGGCAGGCCCTGGGCCAGCAGCTTCGGCGTGGTGCCCAGGAGGCCGTTGCCGTGCTTGATGTGGGCGTCGAGGAAGGTGAGCGGCCGGCCCGGCTCCATCGCCTCGATCCACAGGGACACCTTGGCCAGCTCGACGGCCATCTTGTTGAGGTCGACGCCGTACACGCACCGCGCGATGACGTCACGCAAGGCGTGCCGTACGTCCTCGGCGCTGGGCTCGGGATCGTCCGTGCGGATCTCGGCGAGGCGGCGGGCGATACGGCGGGCGGCGGCGACCAGGAAGTGGCCGGAGCCGCAGGCGGGGTCGCACACCGTCAGGGCGAGCAGCGCATCCTCGCGCTCCTTCTGCGTCGTACCGGAGCGGACGGCCTGTTCGATCACCGGGTCGAGCGCGGAGTCGAGGAGGCAGTCGATGAGGGGGGACGGGGTGTAGTAGGAACCGGAGGTCTTGCGGTCGTTGCCGTCCAGCTTGGCCAGGACGTACTCGTTGCCCTCGCCGAGGCGCGGCTCCAGTTCGAGCAGTGACTCGTAGACCGAGCCGAGCTCGTCGGCGCCGAGGTGGCGGTAGTCGACCTTGCGGGGGCGGCCCAGCTTGACGTCGTACACCTCGCACAGGGCATGTATGGCCTCGTACAGGGCCTTGTTGGACAGGCTCAGGCCGTCCAGGATCGCGTCCGTACCGGTGGGCTCGAACAGGCCGCCCAGGGCCGGGAGTCCGAGTTCGGGGCGGCCGCCCGGCGTGCCCAGGCCCTCGATGGCCAGCCGCAGCGCCTGCCACTGGTCGCCGTGCAGGGTGCCGGTGCGGCGGGCGACGCGGCGCAGGCGGGCCGTGGAGAAGTACTTCTCGTACGTGTCGCGGGCCTGCTCGGTGGCGTCGGGGTGCAGGAGCAGGTCGCGGTCCTCGGTGACGAAGAGGAACAGCAGGCGGTAGGCGAGGCGCAGCAGGGCCGGGTGGAGGTCGTCGCGGACGTTCTTGTCGCGGGTGCGCAGGGCGTCGCGCAGGTCGGCGTTGTCGGGGTGGTTGATCAGGCCCGTGCCGATCACGGTCAGGGCCTTCTCGACGCCCTTGCGGAGTTCCTTCAGGGCGCGGGTGCCGCTGTCGATGGCTTCGGTGCGCCACTTCTCCAGCGGACAGGTCGCGGCCGGCTCGCCCTCGGCGCGGGGCTCGAAGCGGGTGCGGTGCAGCAGGCGCCACAGGAGGACGAAGTCGTCGGAGCGGTCGCCGTCGAAGATCGCCCGGAGGTCGAACTCGATGAACGCGGCGCCGGTGAGGGACGCGGACTCGCGCAGCAGGCGCAACTGGCGGCCGTTGGAGAGGACGCCCCAGAGGGTGGAGTCCGCCGAGCGGTTGAGGTACTCCTGCACCATCGACTGGGGGGCCTGCTTGGCCAGTTCGGTGGTACGTGTGTCGAGGGGGACGTTCCAGCCGGTGAGGTGGACGGGGACATGCGCCCAGTGGTGGCTGACCTCGAAGTCCTTCTCGCCGTCGTGGGAGGGCAGGCCGGGCGCGAGGACGGGGGTGAGGGCGCCGAAGCCGAGCTGCTCGAAGAGGGGCAGCAGCCAGCGCTCTGTGGTCACGCCGACCGCGTGCACACCGGGGTCGGCGTCGGCGCCGTCGCGGGCCAGGGCGTCCTGGTAGGCGGCCCACACACCGCGCAGATAGCCCCAGGAGCGCTCGGCGGCGTCCCGTACCGAGTCGCCCTTGGCGTACAGGCGGTAGTCGGCGGGCTTGGAACCGGTCTGCTCCTTGCCCTCCTTGATGCGGACCAGGAGGTCGTACGGCAGGAGGCCGCCGACGGTGGCGACGGTGTCGGTGACGAGGGTCCTGGCGGTGCTCATGCGCCCACTCCCTGGGGGAACGTCGGGGCCGGGCGGTAGTGGTACACGCCCAGGATGTCCGGGTCGCCCTGGGGGACGACCTTCAGGCCCGCGAGACGGGCACGGGAGGCGGTGCGGACCCTGCGGTGCGAGGCCTCCAGGGTGCGTCCCAACTCGGCCGACTGGTCCCGTAGTTCGGGCATGATCGCGGGCAGGGCGGCCAGGATCTCGGCGATGTGCTCGGTGGCGAACTTGGGGTCGGTGTTCTGCGTGGCGCGGGCGTCGAGGAGAGCCACGGCCTCGTCCTCCGGCAGCCACTCGGGGGCGTCGGGCCTGCCTCGGTAGGCGACCACGCGGGCGTCCTCGGCAAGCTGCTCGCGCACCGAGCCGTCACGGGCCGGCAGGTTCAGTTGGAATCGGTGGCGCACCAGCAGGAGCGTGGTGTTCCGCTCCACGGCCTTCGTACGGATGACTCCGCAACGGCGGGCCGGACGCTGCCACTCGGGGACCTTGCCGGCGTCGTCGAGGGCCGCGTCAAGTACGAAGCGGGCGATGGCGGCGACCACCGGGTCGGTGCGGGTGAGGGCGGCCTCGCCGCGCGGGGCGCTGGGGGCGTCATGGAAGACGACCGGGCGGGGGTGGCGGGGGCCGAGCGCGTGCGAAACGGTGTCGCGCAGGCCCTGCGGGAGGGCGTCTGTGTGCGCGGTGAAGCCGCCCTGCTTCGTGGGGGCGGGCATACCGCGCAGGGCGCCCAGGGCGCGGCGGGTGAAGTCCCGTACCTCCTCGCCGGTGCCGAGCGCGGCGCGGACCTCGTCGACCTCGGCGGCGACCTCGTCCTTCTTGATGGTGAGCTGGGCGTAGCGGGAGCGGTGGCGCTTCTCCCGCTCGGCGGAGGACTGCCAGGCGATCTCCAGCTGCTCGGCCACCTCCTCCTGCGCGAACAGCCCCTCCTGCTCGTACGCCGACCGCTCACCGCGCAGGATCAGGCCCTCGAACACGGCCTGCATGGCGCTCTCGGACTCCTGCGGCACGGGCACGGAGATGCCGGTGACCCGGCGGATGCGCTCGTGCTTGCGCAGGAGGACGTTGAGGACGATGCCGTCGACGGGGTTGTCGGCGCCGTACAGGGTGAGCGCCTTGACGACGTCGGTGCGCTGGCCGAAGCGGTCCACGCGGCCCTCGCGCTGCTCGTGGCGGGTCGGGTTCCACGCGAGGTCGTAGTGGACGACGGCGTCGAAGGACTCCTGGAGGTTGACGCCCTCGGACAGGCAGTCGGTGGCGACCAGGACGCGGCGCTCGGGTGCGGGGTTGCCGTCCTCGTCGGTGCCGGTCAGCTCGGCGATGCGGGTGACGCGCTGGTCGGGCGAGAGTTCGCCGGTGACGGAGGCGACCGCGACCGGGTGGTCCGTGCCCTTCTTGTTGAGGGCCTTCCTGAGGTGGTCGGCCACGTAGTCGGCGGTCGCGATGTAGCGGCAGAAGACGATGGGCCGGTAGCCCTCGTCGAGCAGGTCGGAGACCGTGGTGATCAGCTTCTTCAGCTTGGCGTCGCGGGTCGGGCCGTAGAGCTTCTTGGCCGATTCGGCCATCGCGACCAGGCGGGCCTTCTCCTCGTCGTCGGCCTCGTCGTCGCTCTCGGTACCGGTGTCCGTGGGCAGTCGGGTGCCCGGTACGGCGTCCGCGGACTCGGGGGTCTCGCTGTCGGCCGGGTCGGAGACGGTGCGCTCTCCGGTGCGGTCCGCCTCGGCGGGGGTGTCCGCCTCCTCGACGCCGGCGCGGGTGTTCAGGGACTGCACGGCGGCGGCCGGGGAGGAGGACAGGGTGCGCAGCAGGGCAAGGGTGGACCACCAGCGCTGGCGCTGCTGGAGGGCGCCGTCGGCCGCCCGTACGGTCTCGCGGGCGTACGACAGGACCTCGTCGAGGAGCTTCTTGTAGTCGCGGTGCAGGGTGTAGGCGGTCTCGGCGGTGTCCCGGGAGGACGGGAAGTGGGCGCCGTCCTGGAAGTCCTCGCGGATGTCGGCGCGGCGGCGCTGCACGAAGAACTCGGCGAGCAGCCTGCGGCCCGCGTCGGTGTCGAGGGGGACGGCGGCCAAGCGGTCGTCGAGCAGGCCGATCAGACGGCGGAAGGGCTCCTCCTTGCCACTGTGCGGAGTGGCCGTCACGAGGAGGAGGTGGCGGTCGGTCCGGTCGGCCAGGGCGCGCAGCAGCGAGTACCGCTGCTGGGAGGAGCGGGCGGACGCGCCGACCGTGGCGTCGGAGACGCAGGAGTGCGCCTCGTCGACGATCACCAGGTCGGGGCAGTTGCGCAGGAAGTCCTCGCGGTGGCGGGGGGACTTGATGAAGTCGGTGGAGACGACGTACGCGCCGTCGGGGCGGAACACCGACTGGCCGTACGGGGTCTCGCGCTCCAGACGCCCGATCGTGGACGGCAGTACGAGACGGGCGTCAACGCCGAACTTGCCGTACAGCTCGGCCCGCCACTGCTCGGCCAGGGCGGGCGAACACAGCACGACCAGGCCTCGGGCGTCGCCCTGCGCCAGCAGCTCGGCGGCGATCAGCCCGGCCTCGACCGTCTTGCCGATGCCGACGTCGTCGGCGATCAGCAGCCGTACGGTGTCCTGGCGCAGCGCCATCAGCAGCGGGACCAGCTGGTAGGGGCGTGGGTCGACGGCGATCGAGGCGAGCGACCGGAAGGGGCCCGCGCCGGAGCGGAAGCCGATACGCAGGGCGCTGCGCAGCAGCCCGGCGGCCTGCTGGTCGCCGAGGTCGGAGGGGGTGGGCGGGGCGAAAGTAGCCTGGACCACGGTCTCCAGGCCGGGCAGGACGCCCGCGATGTCGTCGTCGGCGCCACCGAGCGGGCGCAGGACGAGCAGGTCGGGTGTGGAGTCGGGCAGCACGACCCACTCACGGCCCCGGGCGTGGACGAGGGAACCGACGGCGTACGGCCGGGTCGGCTGGGCGGCGGTGGTCATGCGGGCCTTCCGGGTCGGGGCGGTAGGGGTCGTTCGGGCGGGTCAGCCAGGGCGGCGGCCGGGCGGATCGCGTGTGGTCGTGGGACCGGGGCGGGCCGAAGGGGTCCGCCCCGGTCCCTGAGATCAGCGGCGCGCCTCGCCGAACACCGAAGGGTAGTCGGCCACGGCCTTCGACCAGTCGTCGTCGTAGCGGATGCGGATGACCTCCCAGCCGATCTCCTTCAGCCGCTCGGCGGCCTCCTCGTCGCGCAGCGTCGTCTCGGCATGGTCGTGGTGCGGGCCGTCGACGAAGACCGCTACCGGACCGAAGGATGTGTCGTAGACGAAGTCAGGCTTGGACAGGGCCGCGCTCAGCCTGACCTGCTGGTGGTCGGGCAGGCGGTGGCCGTGGGTCCTGAGGTAGGCGACGAACCGCTCCTCCAGGGAGGAGTCGGCGCCCTCGATGAGCGCGTCGGCGTGCTCGTCGCGGGTGCGGCCCGCGTGGCTGGAGCCGACCTCGCCGCCCGCGAAGTCCATCAGCAACTGCTTCACCAGGTGGCGGTCGATCATCCGGTGGTGGCGCTGGTTGCCGAAGGAGAGCAGGCAGTCGTAGCAGCCCTTCTCGCACGGGTCGCCATTGCGCTTCTCGGCTCCCCGGTCGCGCCCGATCTGGTCGAAGTGCGCGATCTCCAGGGCCCGCCGGGCGGCGCGGGCGAGCGCGTCGGGCTCGGCCTGGAGGCGGCGCAGGACGCCCGCGCCGCCCTCGGCGCTCTCGATGAACAGCAGCCGCTCGCGGGGACCGTCGTGCGGCGGCAGCTCCTCGGTGTCCAGCTCGGAGTCCTCCAGCTGGAACTCGGCCTCGATGCCCCGCTCCAGCGCGTACTGGAGGGTGATCGCGGTGTCCTTGTCGACGGGGGCCGCGAGCTTGAGGACGAGGATGTTGCGGGTGTCCTGGACGTACGGGATGACGGGGATCTTGCGCACGACCTTCTCCGCGTCGGCGAGGCCCTCGTCCTCCACCGGGGTCTCCCGGCCGGGCGCGCTCGTGCTCTGCTTGCCGGTGGAGCCGGCCAGCCACTGGCCGGTGACCGGGTCGAGCCAGAAGCCGATCTCGCCCTTGGCGACGGAGCGGCGGTAGCCCAGGTTGGTGAGCCGGACGGTGGCGCTGTCGCCGTAGACCAGCTCGGCGAGGAGGCGGCCGGCCGCGGCCTTCGCCTCGGCGCGCAGCGAACCGTCCCGGCCGTCCTCGTGCTGTTTGAAACGGTAGGAGATCTCCACCGCGTAGCCCGTGCGCTGGCGCTCCTCCTCGTCGGAGGAGATCCGGTCACGACGGTGGGTGAAGACGGTGTGCAGGTGCAGCAGCCCGGTGCGGGGGTCGCCGTACGAACTGCCGCAGCCCAGGCAGGTGTCCTCGCGCCGCTCCTCGGGGGACAGATAGCCGCAGCCCTGGCACACCTTGGCGCTCTCGGTGGTCAGTTCGCCGCTGGTGTCCGGGGGCAGCTGTACCCGGTCCACCTTGAACCGGCTGCCCTCGTGGTAAATCAGCGCGCCCGGCCCGAACTCGCGGATCGCGATGAAGCGGGACCGCTGGAGGTAGTCGCCGTCGTAGCCGCGGCTGGTGCGGCCGGTGCCGGGGATGTACGCGGCGAGCGGCAGCCGGGGGAAGGAGTAGCCGGGCAGGAAGCCCTCGGAGGCGAAGTAGCGGTACGGGTAGAAGTCGGACAGCACCGTGCGCTCGCCTCCCTGCCTGTTCTCCAGGAGGGCGATCTGGTTCTCCGCCTGGGCGCGGCGGCGGACGGCCTGGGCCTGGGAGCGGCCGGTCGCCGTGCGGTTGCGGATGTTGTCGTGCTGGATCTCCCGCTCCTCCAGGGCCTTGCGGTAGAGGTTCCGCCAGCGTCCGCACTTCTCGTCGAAGCGGCCGGGGGCCTTGGCGACGGTGTCCTCCAGCCACTGCTCGTGCCACCAGGACGTCTCGCGCAGGGCGTCGACGCAGCCCGCGAGGACGGTGCGGGCCCGGACGAGGGCACGCTGCTGGGCTGCCGGATTGCCGATCTGCTCCCGAACCTCGGGCAGCAGTTGCAGCGAGGGAACCTTGCCGTCCGTGTCGAGGATCTTCGTCATGCTGCGGCCGAGTTCGAGGCGGGTCTCGGCGAGCCAGATGGCGTGCACGTGCGAGGCGAGCAGGTCCTCGTTGGCCAGGTCGAGGCGGGGCGCGGCGACGGTGCCAGCGACCATCTGGTCGGAGCGGGTGAAGTAGTACTGGTCGTGGCTGTTGCCGGTCGCGCAGTACGTGGTGACCAGCGCGGGCTGGCCCGAGCGGCCCGCGCGGCCCGAGCGCTGTGCGTAGTTCGCGGGGGTCGGCGGAACGTTGCGGAGGTTGACGGCGTTGAGGCTGGCGATGTCGACGCCGAGCTCCATCGTGGGCGAGCAGTACAGCAGGGGCAGCGGCACCCCCTTGCTGAACAGCTTCTCCCGCTCCTCGCGGACGTCGGGGTGTACCTGGGCGGTGTGCTCGGCGGCGTGCAGTCCGGCGAAGGTGGACGCGACCTCCTTGTAGAGACCCTTGAAGAAGGCGTTGACGCGGGGGCCCCGGCCGGTGCGGTAGGTGCGGCGCAGCCGGTCCACCGCGCCGTGCTCATCGTCGCGGGCGTGCCAGCGGATCACCGGGTGGTGGATCTGGTAGCCGGGGTCCTCGCCCCGGCCCTGGGTGATCCGGCTCAGTACGCCGCCGTCGGCGAGGATTTCGAGTAGGTCGCGGATCACGTCCTGGGCGTCATCGAGGGAAAGGTCGTGGCTCCAGTCCGGGAAGGTCTCCGGTTTGCGGACGTGGCGGCCGAAAGCGCCGCGGCCTGTGAGGTTCTTCTCGCTGCGGCTATGGCCGGGCCGCCCCGCGCGCGGCAGGGCGACGGTCGGTGTGGGGGGCGCCGCCTCGGTGTCGGCGATCCCCCAGGCATCGTTGAGCTTCGCCGACTCCTTGCGCAGCTCGTTGAACTTGGCCTCGGTGAAGTACGGGGTGTCCACGGCCCGCTGGCGGCGCAGCTCGTCCATGAGGACCCCGGCGAGATCGAGCCGGGTGGCGGGAGTGGCGGTGCGCAGCGGCCCCGCCGCCCGCTGCCAGCGCTCCTCGTCCTCGGCGATCTGGTCGAGCCCCGCGTACTCCAGGCCGAGCAGGCCGGTCTGCTCCAGGTTGGGCATGGTGACCCGCCAGCCGCGCTCCAGGTCCAGGAAGAGCCGGTACTCGGCCACCTGGGCCAGCGCGTCCCGGGTCTCCTCGGCGAGCGCTTCCACTTCGGTGGGGTTGTTGGCGTACTCGTGCGGGGCCAGCCCCAGGGCCTCGACGACCTCCTCGCCCAGCCGTTTCCAGCGCAGCCCCTTCTCCCCCGCCTTCAGCATCGCGCGGTACAGCGCACCCCGCAGCTGGGTGACCATCACGAAGTCGTTGAAGTGCCCGGACTGCAGACTGGCGTCCTGCCGGTTGTCGACGAAGGTGAGCAACTTGCGCGCGTCCTTGCCGAGTTCCTTCTCCGGCAGACTCTTCAGGTGGCGCACGATGGAAGCGCTGACGACAGACGTGGCCGTGGACCGGCCCTCCTGGTCGAGCGTCATCAGCTTGGCGAAATCCCGCTCCCGCACTTCCTCGTAGCTGACCCCGCACTCCAGGCAGAACAGGAACGGGGCGGGCACGTAGGCGGCGTACAGGCCGTCCCCGTCCTTGTTCACCGCCGCGCCGTCGGGCCTCACCCACACAGGCTGCGGTGCGCGCTTCTTGCGGCTCGCGGTGAGGACGGGTGTGCCCTTCTTCGGGTCGAGGGTGAGCCAGCTGTCGGGGAAGCGGCGCTGGTCGATCGCGTCCGCGACGCGCTCGGGCCACGGGTTGGCAGCCGAGAGGTAGAGGTAGCCCTGCTCGTCGTCCGCGTCCTCACGGGTGCGGAAGGCGACCGTGCCGTCGTCGCTCTGCTCGCGGGCGACGGTGAGGTACTCCTGGCCGCACTCGCGGCAGAAGGACAGCGGCAGCAGGAGCTTCTCCGGCTCTCCAGGCACCCGCTGCTGGTAGGTGCGGGTGATGTGGCGGCTCTCCGCCGGCTCCAGGGAGACGTACGCCGAGCCACCCTTGGAGAGGAACTGATGGAGGCGGAACGCGAACAGCGCGCGGTCCTCATCGTCGCGAACCTGCGTACCGGCCCGGAGCGTGGACCGGATGGCCTTGGCGCAGGCGGTGTACCGCTCGTCCTCGGGTGCATCACGCGGGACGTCGAAGGCATCCTCGCGCAGGGCACGCGCAGCGAGTTCCACGGTGGTGGGCTTGGCGCGCACCAGCAGACGGGTGCCGTCCTCGTCGGTGGTCTCGGTAAGGCCGAAGGCGGTCTCGACCCAGCGGGCCAACGGGTCGGCCTTGAGTGCGTCGTACTCCAGCGGAGGGTTGTTCTCCCTTACGCGGGCGGCGAGTTCGGCACGCATGGGAGGCGTGTCCCCGGTTGCACGGACCAGGGTCTCGCCCACCACCCGGTCCGGGGAGATCTCCGTGTCGAACAGCGTGGAGGCGACCTCGGCGACCTCACGGCGGCGGGCGGCAGGGGTGCCCTTGGTGGACATGGTGGCAGAGGTGCCGACGCACTGCAGGGCGGGCGACTCGCACGCCTCGCGGACACGCCGGACCAGCAGGGCGACGTCGGCGCCCTGACGGCCGCGGTAGGTGTGCAGTTCGTCCAGGACGAGGAAGCGCAGGCCCTTGGCCCGGCCGATGAGTTGCTTGCGCTCCTCGGGGCGGGTGAGCATCAGCTCGAGCATCACGTAGTTGGTGAGCAGGATGTCCGGGGGGGTGTCGAGGACCGCGTCCTTCTCGGACTGCTTCTCCTGGCCGGTGTAACGGGCGTAGGTGACGGGCTCGTTGCCCTCGCCGTATCCGGCCGTGAGGAACTTCTTCAGCTCACCCCTCTGACTGTTGGCCAAGGCGTTCATCGGGTAGACGATGATCGCCTTGATGCTCGGAGGGTCTCCGGGCTGCTTCTCACGCAGGATCCGGCTGACGATGGGCACGATGTAACCGAGGCTCTTGCCGGATCCGGTGCCGGTCGTCAGGACGTAGGAGTCCTTCGAGTCGGCGGCCTCGATGGCGTCGCGCTGGTGCCGGTGGAAGCGGATGGGACGAATCGTCGCGCCCCGCTTGTCCTTGCCGGTGCGGAAGATCCGCTTGCACTCGGGGTGGAGGAGGCCGAGGTCGTCGGCGAGGTGGTCGACGGTGCCGCCGCTCGCGAAGCTCGGGTTGAGCGAGAGCCAGGGGTCGGGCCACTGGTCGCCGTCGGCAAGGGACTTGGACACCTTCTCGCCGATCCGCGGGTCGTCGATCACCACCGATCCGGACGTGTATTCCTTGTAGTCCCGGATGAGCCGACGGTGCACCTCGAAGACGTCCACGTGATCCTCACTAGCTCCCGACGTAATCCACGCATCACCGTAGTGGGTGAGGCGCAGGGGACGAACCGCCCCGCCTTCACCCCATTAGAGCAAGAGATTGTGAACTCAGTCAACGAACCAAGCGTCGCGCGGGCGGCATTCCAAGCACCGCCCGTGTCACACTCTCCCTGACACCAGCCCGGGCAGGGCGCGGCAGGGCACGGAGGGGACGGGCCGCAGCGCAAATGGAAACCGGAACACTGATCGCCGGTCGCTACCGGATCAAGCGCCTCATCGGCCGGGGCGGCATGGGAGTCGTCTGGCTCGCCCACGACGAGAACCTGGGCCGCGACGTGGCGCTGAAGACCATGAACGTCGATCCCGGACTCACCGAGGAGCAGCGCGCCCGCGACGCCGAAAGGTTCCGCCGGGAGGCGCAGGCCGTCGCGCGACTCGACCACGCGGGCCTCGCCACCGTCTACGACCTCGGCGAGGAGAACGGCACCCGCTTTCTCGTCATGCAGTACGTGATCGGACCCCCGCTCGACGACCGGATCGTCGAGGAGGGCCCGCTCTCCATCGAGGAGACCGCGTCGATCGGCGTCCAGATCGCCTCGGTCCTGGGTTCCGTGCACGCCCGCGACGTCGTGCACCGCGACCTCAAGGGCAGCAACGTCGTGATCCGCACGGACGGCGTGGTCAAGGTCCTGGACTTCGGCGTCGCCGCCTTCCTCGACCCGGACACCACAGGCCTCACCACGACCGGCGAGCGCCCCGGCAGCCTGGAGTGCATGGCGCCGGAACAGGTGCAGGGCAAGCCGGTCGACCCCCGCACCGATCTGTACGCGTTGGGCTGCCTGCTGTACGCGATGCTGACGGGCGAGCCGGTCTTCACGCACGAGTCCGAACTGATGCTGCCGGGCATGATCGTTGAGCAGCCGCCCGTACCGCCCGGAAGGCTTCGCGCGGGCATCCCCTCCGAACTGGAGGACCTGGTGCTCCAGTTACTGGCCAAGGACCCCGACGAGCGACCCGCCCACGCCGGCGAGGTGTGGCGGCGCCTCGCCGTATGGCTGCCCGAGCGCCGCACCCCCGAACAGGCACTCCTCCCGTGGGCCGAAGTGGACCCGCTGCGTCCCTTCACCCACCCGATGGGACCCGAGGCCCGGCCGGTGCGGGCATGGGCAACATCGGGGCGGAGCGGCCGAGCCGGGCGGACGGGGGCGGCGTCCGGGCGGAACAGCCGGCCGTCGCGCTGACCCGCGCGCCTCGCCGACCGGAACTCGATACGGCCCCAACCCACCATTATGCATCTGTGAACAAAGTCAATGGTCATGTACGCTGGCGGGTGCAGTTCGGAGGAAGGGTGGCTTGATCACACACCCATGACCGAGGGAAAAGTCCTCCCTCCACCAGAAATGCCCTGGGAGTGCAGATGTCCACATCGCGCGCCGTACCGGTGACCTTGGCCGAAATCGCCCGCCTTGCGGGTGTGGGACGAGCCGCGGTGAGCAACTGGCGGCGGCGGCATCCGTCCTTCCCCGAGCGGATCGCCGGCACCGACACCAACCCTCAGTTCTCCTTGACCGACATCGAGGGCTGGCTGCGCGACAACAAGAAGTTGAAGAAGTCCGCCGAGAGGGAATGGCTCTGGCCCGGTTTCGAGGCGCTCGGCGGGCGTGACGAGACGGGCGCCGCGATCGCCGATGTAGGACGACTCCTCTCCGGGCGGGTGAGCGGCGAAGGTGAAGAGATCCGTGCCGACACACGAGAGCTGATCGAACGGGCCGTGGGTCTCGGCCGGCGTGAAGGGGCCACGGAAACGTTCGCGTTTCTGCTGCGCCGCTGGCTCGACGTCCATGTGCGCCAGATCGCCACGACCCCGGAACCGCTGGCAGCCCTCATGGCACAACTCGCCCTCGGGGCGGCCAACGGCGTGGCGGGCGACAGCCCGGGCAGCTCCGGCGGCACCACGGTCATGGACCCTGCTTGCGGCCCCGGGCATCTCCTCCTGGCCGCGGCCGACGCCGCGAGGGCATCGGGCGCCGGGACGCTCACGCTGCTCGGCAGTGACCGGGACGCCGTCCTCGCCTCGCTGGCGGACTCCCGCATGGCCCTCGCCGAGAACGAGGGCCACAAGGAGAAGGAGTGGGCGCAGGTCTCCGTACGGGCTGCTGACTCGCTACGCGACGACCCGTTCTCCGGCACCCCCGCCGACATCGTCCTGTGCAACCCGCCCTTCAACGAACGGGACTGGGGATACGAGGAGCTGGCCACCGACGCCCGCTGGAGCCACGGCCTTCCCCCGCGCACCGAGCCCGAACTCGCCTGGGTCCAGCACTGCCTGGCCCAGCTGCGGCCCGGCGGCACCGCAGTACTGCTGCTGCCGCCTGCCGTCGCGGCCAGAAAGGCCGGCCGCCGCATCCGCGGCTCGCTGCTGCGCACCGGGCAACTGCGGGCCGTCGTCGCGCTGCCGCCGGGCTGCGCCGCACCGCACAGCGTCTCCCTGCACCTGTGGGTGCTGCGGATGCCCGCTCACGGGGAAGGCACACCGGTGGGCCATCGGCTGCTGGTCGCCGACGCGGCCTCGCGCTTCCCCCGGGACCCGGAGGAGAAGTGGACCCCCGACTGGGCGGCGATCAGCGCTTTCGTGCGCGAGGCCGTCGAAGAGGCGGACTCCCCACAGGCCCCTGCCTACGTACGACAGGTTCCCGTCATCGAACTCCTCGACGACGAGGTCGACCTGACCCCTGGACGTCACATCACCCCGTCCCCGGCGGACACGGCACCCCGACTAGCCGAATCCTGGCGGGAGTTCAACGGCCTCACCGCGAACGTGAACAAGTCGGCCAAGCTGCTCGCGGCGCTGGAACTCGCCACGGCTGAGGCGGACACACCGACGGCGACCACAGTCGCCGAGCTCGCCCGGGCCGGGGCGCTCACCCTGCGCGGCGGCCAGCAGCCGCCGGAGGAATCGGTCCACGCCGGCCCGCCGTCCGACGACGGCATTCCCCTCCTCACCGTCCCCGATCTTCTGGTGGACGGCGAACCCCGCAGCTGGCTCGCTCCCGACACCGCTGCGGCCGGCGAGGCCGTGATCGCCGAACCCGGGGACATCGTGGTGGTGGGCGTCGCACGTGCCTTCTCCGCCTGGGTCCACGAGGGGCCGCCGACCGCCCTCGGCCCGCAACTGCATGCCGTGCGAGTACAGCCCGAACAGCTCGACGCCTGGTTCCTCGCCGGTTCACTGCGGGCTCCCGCCAATGCCCGGCAGGCCGGCACCCACACCACGAACTCCTCCCGTATCGACGTCCGCCGTCTCCAGATCCGCCAGGTTCCCCTCGGAGAACAGCGGCGCTACGGAGAGGTGTTCCGCGAACTCACCGCCTTCGAACGGCTGTTGCGCCGTACCGCCGACCTCGGCACCAGCCTTGTCCGCGACCTCGGCGACGAACTGGCGGCCGGACGCCTGGCCAACCAGGCGTAGCACATCGGCCCGCCCACGCCGGCCGACGTCACGCCTCCCTGCGCCTGGGCTCGGCCAGACGGGCCGCGAGCTGGGCGTCGACCGCGTGGCGTACGGCCTCGACACGAGCCGCTAGTTCCGGTGGCAGTCCGGCGGCGGTGCGGCCCGCCGTGTCGACCGCCGCGATGGCCGCCTCCAGTTCCCCGAACGTGAGTCGGCACTCGGCCGTGCGCAGCCGGATCAGCGCGCGATCGGCCCGCTCAGCCGGGCCGTCCCCGTGAATCAGATCGTTGTCGACGGCCTGATAGAGGCGGGCAGCAGCGCCGAAGTTGCCGGACAGGCGGAATCCGTCCGCAGCCCCCTGCCACACGCGACGCACCAGAGGGCGCCGCTCACCCCACTCCTCGCGGACCCGTTCGGTCAGACCGTGCAGCCGGTCGGTCGCGTCGCCCGGCTCACCGGACGCGATCTCCGACTCGGCCTGCGCACAGAGCTGTTCCACCATGCGGGCGTCCAGCCACTCATCGGCCGGTGCGGACGCGACAGGCAGCGGGGGAGCAACCGGGCGCGGACGGACAGCCCGGTCCCGCGGCCGGCGCATGGGGGTGGTGGGGTCGGGGTGGGTGCGGGGCCGGGGCTCGGGATCGCCGACCCTCGGGGCGAACGGGTCGAGGACCTCCAGGACCTCGTCAACGGCCGGGCGCTGCTCGGGCTTCTTGGCGAGCATCCGCAGCACCAGATCGTCGATCGGCTCCGGGATGCCCGCGGCGTACGTGCTCGGTGGGAGCGGCTCCTCGTTGAGGTGCTTGTCGGTCAGGCCGGACTCTGCGCCGAGCGGGAACGGGGGCCGCCCGGTGAGGAGTTCGTAGAAGATGCAGCCGAAGCAGTAGACATCGGTGCGCGTGGTGGGCTCGCGCTCCAGGAGCTGCTCCGGCGCCAGATAGCCGCGGGTGCCAAGCGTCGAACCGTGTGCCGTGTAACGGGTGGCGTCGGCGTGCAGCGGCTTGGCGATGCCGAAGTCGATGAGAACGGCCCACCCCTCTTCATCGATCATGATGTTCGCGGGCTTGAGGTCACGGTGTACGACCGGGAGCGTGTGCGCGCAGGCCAACGCCCCTGCCACCTGGATGGCGACGGCAACCGCCGTGGCCAGAGGCAGGGGGCTGTGCTCGTCGAGGAAGGTCCGCAGACTCACTCCGGTCACCAGGCGCATGGCGATGTAGGGGACGCCCCGGTGCGATCCGCTCCCGTACAGTTCGGTGATGCCCGGGTGGTCGAGCGTGCCCAGGAGGTTGGCCTCGCGCCGGAAACGGGCGTTCCTCACGGCGAGTTCGGCCTCCCGCTCGTACGGGTCGAGGCAGTACAGGGCCTCGGAGTCGTGGCGCAGGAACTTCACCGCCACCTCCCGCCCCCCGGACACCTCTCGGGCCCGCCAGACCTGGGCCATCCCGCCCTTGCCCAGAGAGTCCTTCAACTCGTAGCGCTCGTCGACCAGATCACCCACGCCGGGCTTGTACGTGTCCGCGTCCACCACCGTGCCCCTTCGCACCACTGCGCATCAGACCCACCAGCGTAGCGTGAAACACTCTGGGCGCGAGCCGTCTATGGACTCAGTTCACAAACTTATGCCATGCTCGAGTGGTGCCCGGACGTCCTCGGACTTTCCGTTGCTCCGGGCCCCCTCCTGCCCACACCGCCTGCCACGGGGGTCCCCATGCAGAACCCACCCGGCGTCACCGGCCACGACTGGTTGATCAGGGCGAGTCCCCGGATGGCCCGGCCCGACGACGCGGCCTGCCCCACCCACCGACGCACCGCGATGCGGCCACTGCTCGTCGCCGACCCGGCCGTACCGTTCCGGCGGCCACCCCGCGAGGAGTTCGGGTTCGGTCCGCTGTTCACCGCCCTCGACCTGCTGGAACACGACGGATGGTCCATGGAGCAGGTGCGCGAGGAACTCCGTGCCACCCGCGGTCCCTTCCGGGGATGGGGCGCCCCGGTCCACCCCGCCCACCTGGCCTGGACCGCCCACGCCCTGGAGCGCTACGTGGCCGCCCGTACCCGCGAACAGGCAGCCGCCGCCGAGGCCGGGCTGACTGAGACCAAGCCGGTGAAGCAGCCGTGGACGTGGCGCACGCCCCGCACGGACGCTCCCGACGCGCGTGGCGCCCGGCAGTACGAGCACACCCTCTGGGGCCGCATGTACGCCTCCTCCGACGGAAGGGTGCGAGACCTGTGGCTGCCTTCCATGGGCCGAGCCAAGAACGACCGCCCCGACGCGGAACTCGGGGCCGTGGCACAGGTGATGGCCTTCGGCGCGCCCACGCCGCGGCGCAAGCAACGCGCCCAGCCTCCGCCCACCGCGACCGAGAGCACCTGCTTGCCCCGATTGGTCCGCGTCTTCGACGTCGGGTGCGCCGACGGGTCCGTGGCGGAGCTGCTCTCCATAGACCCCGCGGAGGCGAGGCTGCGGTTCAGGGACGACGCCGTGCCAGCCTTCGTCTCGGCTGCCACCGAACTCGGCGTCCAGCCCGGGGAGAGCTGTGTCGCCTGCAAGGCCATCGCCGGCTGCACGGATCTGAAACGCACCCCGCGGCTGTGGGGCGGGCGCCCCCCGGCTCTCGCGCGCCAACGCCGCTCTGTCTCCGTCTGGGACCTGCGACTGCACGCCGAGTGCCCCGCCCAGTACCACCTGGTGCGGCGACTGCACCTCAACGACCTCTCGGCCGAGGACCGGGGGGCACGGCGCGGCAGAGCCGTCGACGCCTGGCTCGACGCAGAGCACGCCGAACGCCCGGTGCGCGGCTGCCGGGACCGCGAGATCCCCGAGCCGACGGCGGTACGGGCCAGGGCCGGACTCGACGACACCTCCGCACGCGAGGCTGCAGGGATGCTCGCGGAACACCGGCTCCTGTGCCCTCTCAACGGACTTGACGCCGACGAGCAGGTGCTCGTACAGCATCGGGTCACGGCCTACGTGCCCGAACTCGACATCGTCGTCCTCGCCGTACCCGATCTGGTGTACACCCACCGCGGCCGGTGGATCTGGCGCGAGACCAAGACATCGGCCCGCCCGCTGTGGGAACGCGATTCCCTACTCCAGGCCTATCCCCAACTCGCCCTCGGTGTCCTGTTGTTCCACGCGGGCGCGCTCGGCGACGACCCGCGCCGCTCCTGGGTCGAGCTGGAGCACCTGCGTGAAGGCCACGGGGAGAGTCGGCTCGAACCCATCGACCCCGGCCGCGCCGAGAACGTCGACGAAGCCCGGGCCGTCATCGCCGAACTCGCCCGGCCACTCCTGGACGACACCACCTACGAGCCGAGGACCGGACGCCACTGCCACGGCTGTCAGGCCCGGACCTGGTGTCGGCCCGGCACCGCCTACGTCACCGACCATCCGCGCCCGCCGAGCCCCGACACGCAGACCTCGCCGCGAGGAGACGCCGCGCCCCATGCCTGACCAACAGCTCGTACCGGACTGGCTGTCCAACCCCGATGTCGTCCTCCTGCGGGACGTGGCCACAGCCGTCCTGCACCTGGCGGCCGTCGACCGCCTCGACTCCTTCACTCTGCCGTACCCGGCCGGCGCGCAGCGGGCCCTGGACGCCCTGGTACTCCAGTGCCTGCGCAACGGCGCCAAGCCCCCGGCCGGGGTGCCCGAGATGATGCGCTGGGCCCGCGCCCGTCCCTTGGGCAGCTGGCCCCTGGACCGGCTGCCCGCCGACCTGTTCGACACCGCGGACCGGCTGATCGACGAGGATTCCGGAGAGCCCTCGCAGCTCTGCCACGAGCTCGCCGTTCGGGGACATGGCGACAGCACCGGACGGCAGTACGACCGCCTGGTGATCCACGAGGCCCTGCGCGCCTGCCGGGCCGTGTCGTCACCCGAGTCGTACACGGCCTTCCGTCGCCTCCTGGTGAATCGGCCCGTCCTCACCGAGGAGGATTGGGCCGAGGTGAGCACCGACCTCTTCCTCGACCCGGTGCGTTTCCTCATCGAGGAGATCTACGCCCCCGTCCCCCTCGGGTTCCGCCGGGACGGCGCGTACCTGTGCTGTCACCGCTGCCTGACCCTGCTCCATCCGGTCTCCGACACCGAGTGGTGGTGCGAGCGCGACCAGTGCCGGCACCAAGGTCTCCCACCGCACGGCCGGGAACTCGTCGCGTCCGAGGTTGGCGAGCTGCGTCAACTGCGCAAACCTCTGCGGCAGTTCGTCACCGGGCCCGGACGCGCCGAGGTCTTTCTGGAGGGCGAGCTACGCGCCCTGGGCCTCACCGTCGAGATGTGGCCCGGCTTCGACGCGTACGACCTTCGCATCACCTTCCCCGACGGTCACGTGTGGGCCGTCGACGTCAAGGACTGGGCACACCCCGCCTTCCTCGGACGCGCCGCCACCGCCGTCCGCCCCGAGCCCCCGTACGACGAAGCATGTTGGGTGGTGCCCGCATTCCGGGTGCGCGCCCGCCGTGACTACCTGGCCATGTACGCCAAGGAGCGGGGCGTTGGGGCGGGCGGGCTGCGGCTGCTGACGGACGACCAGCTGAAACGGACCGCGCGGTTGCGGCTGTCCGGCGAACGCGGGCCGGACGCGTCCATCGCGCCCCTGCACACCGTGCCTCCGGCCAGGGAGCACGGCGGGGCACGCACAGCGTCGCACCGGTCCGGAAACCAGACGGCGGCGACCGACGGCGCCGGGAAGAAGGGAGCAGACCATGCGTGACCGCAGCAGCTGGTACCAGCCGGTCGTCGCCGCTCTGAAGCCTTGGCCCGAAGAACACGCAGGGACCCGGCCCGCTCTGCTCTGCCAGGTCGAGCTCGCCCTGCGGTTGATGGAGACCGTGGCGCCCGGTCACGCCGCCGACGGGGCGTGGACGCTCCTCGGCGGCTACGGCCTCGCCTTCGCACGAGCCTCGAAGCTCGCCACCGGCACCACCGAACAGGTCGCGCTGGCCGCGGCCCGTCACCTGCTCTGGCCGATGCGCCGCGGCCGGATGTGGCAGCAGAGCCTGGACGCCTACCTGGAACTGCCCGAACGGCTGCGCGCGTACCGCGTCCCGGCGGCCGGGGAGCCCGCCCATCGGGTCCCCCTCAAGGTGGCGGCAGACCGCTTCACCACCTACGACGACGCGCTCGCGAAACTCCCCGGCTTCGCCACGAAGGCGCTTCCTCCGGCGGAGGCGGGCGAACACCGCTTCATGGACCGCCGTCACCGGCGCACTTCCGTCACGGTCCCCGCCGATCTCGTGCGAGACCCCTTCCCCGGCCACCCCCTCACCGCCGAACGCCCGGCCACCGCAGGCCCCCTCGACGTGCCACTCGACGAACTCGCCGATGTCGCGCGGTGGATGGACGCGGAGGAGCAGCGGCGCGGGCTCAAGGCGGGGAACTGGGAGCAGCGTCTCGCCCAACTCGACCTCGACACCCGTACCCCGGACGGGACAGTCTTCGAAGCGGCGTCCGCGCTGCCGCTCGACCGGCTCACCCACCTCGTCGGCATGGTCGGCGCCGGCAAGTCGACCTTGATGACCCTGCTCGCCGTCTGGGCGTACCACAAGGGCCTGCGCATCACTCTCGTCGTCGGCGACGTGGCCGAACAGCTGACGCTGACCGAGCTGTTCCGCACGCTCGGCCTGAGCGCCGCCCTGGTGCAGGGGGGCACGACGCGGCCCCAGCACACCCAGCGGCTGCACCGCAGACTCGCCGCACGGGGAGAACACTCCCTACTGGCTCACACCGGACCCGTCTTCGCCCACCTCAGCACCGCCTGCCCGCTGGACGCCCTGCGCGCACTCGACACGTCCGAGCCCCTGCGCTACACCGACGCCCCCTGCGGTGCCCTTCACCCCGCTCGGCGCCAGGGGACCGCCGAGGAGCCCGCAGCCGAGCGCGCGGTGCGCGAGCTCGAACGAGCCCGAGGCGCCGTCGACGCGGAGGGCGCCACGGACGACACCGACACCGACGAGGAGGACCTGGGTACCCCGCACGCCTGCCCGCTGTGGAGCGTCTGCCCGCGGCACTCCGCCGCGCGTGACCTCGTGGACGCGCTGATCTGGGTGACCAACCCGGCCAGTCTCGTCCAGACGGCGGTTCCGCGTCAGCTCAACGCCGAGCGCCTGCGCTATCTGGAGCTGGCCTGCCTGCGCAGCGACATCGTCGTCGTCGACGAGGCCGACCGCGTACAGATGCAGCTCGACCAGATGTTCGCCCCGTCGGCCACGCTCGTCACCACCGGTGTCTCCGACTCCTGGCTCGACCAGCTGCAGACCCACGAGATCGCCGAACTCGCCCGGCAAGGACGGCTGCAGCTCTCCGACCAGGACGTGGAACGGTGGTCCGCCGCCCTGGACGTCGTTGGTTCCGCTGCGGACCGGCTGTACGCCATGCTCATCGACGACGGAAGCCTGCGGGACTGGGCGCAGATCGACTACTTCAGTGCGTGGACCCTCCAGGAGAAACTGCTGCACGCCTGGTATCCGCTCATGCGAGGCCAGGCCGCCGGGCGGCCGGACAGCACGAACGAAGGGGACGTCGAGGACGAGAACGCACTCTACGAGGACGAGGAAGGGCTCGAGGCCGATGCCAACTTGCCCGTCTCCGAGGCTCCCTGGGCGCAGCGACGCACCGAGATCACCGGGTTCTTCGACACGTTCCGCGACGATCCGCTCGGCGGACGCGGCCCCTACGGAACCCCCGCCGACGAGCTCACCGCCCTCGCCCACGATGTCCTGCACACCCTCGACGAGAAACAGACACGGCGCCGTGTCCGCGCGCTCCTGGACTCTCTCCTAGTAGGAGCGCCGGGCCCGGAACAGCGCCCCATGCCCGCTGCCCAGCGAGGCAAGAAGCCCGCCCCCGAGGACGTACCGCTCACCGAGGAGTGGCGGGAACTCAACGCGCGGCGGCTGGAATTCACCCTCGTCCTCGCCGCCTTGCACCAACGCCTGGACCGGGTGACGTTCTTGTGGCCTCAGGTGGAGGCAGCGCTACGGCTGGATTCCGCGGCCCACGAACTGACCCGCCGCCCGCCCCTCGACTACGCGCCACTGCTGCCCGAAGCGCCCATGGGCAACGTCCTGGGCTTCCAGTACCTGGTGGACGAACGGGCCGCCGCGCGCAACAAGGACGGACACCGCACCGGCACCCTGCGCTTCTTCCGTTGTGCGGGCGTGGGCCGGGAACTGCTCCTGGGTCTTCCCCAGCTCGGCGCCGACCCAGGCCTCGGCAAGGCAGGCCCACACGTGCTGCTGATGTCGGGCACCAGTTGGGCCGGCACCTCTACCCGGGCCCATGTCCTCGCCCCCGTCCGCGCCGTACTGAAACCGCAGCCCAAGGCTCTCGACGCCATCCGGAAGACCGTGTTCCGCACCGAGTTCCTCTACGACTCCGCAGGACAGCCGATCCGGCTCTCCGGCCAGGACCCCGACCAGCGCGAGGACGTCCTGCGTCTGATGATCGACCGGCTCGCCCGGTCCCGGAGCGACGGCAACTCCTCCCCTCTCCAGAGCGAACTCGCCCGAATCCCCGACCAGCGCCGCAAACGTGCCCTGTTCCTGGTGGGCAGCTACGCGGAAGCCAAGGTGGCCGCCACCGCCCTGAACGAGATCCCGCGCTGGCGCGGCCGGGTACGCGTCCTGGCCGCCGACGACGCCGAACTGGAGGCCGCCGTCGACGGGACGGCGCCGGCGCGGAGCCAGGCGCCGGGCACGGGATCGGGAGCGGGAGCGGTCCGGCGTGGGGACCTCGCGTCCTTCGCCGACGACCCGGACGCCGAACTGCTCGTGGCGCCCCTCCTCGCCGTGGAGCGAGGACACAACATCCTCACCGCCCCCCAACGGCCCGGTGAGGAGAAAGTGGCGGCGTTCGGGACGGTGTTCTTCCTGGTCCGCCCGCATCCCCGCCCCGACGACCTCTCCCTGGCGGTCTTCGCCATCAACGACTGGGCGACGCGGTTCGTACGAGGTCAACTGAAGCTGCCGGACGAAGGGACGTTCAGCGACATGGTCTCCCACGCCGGGGACCTGGACGCGGCAGGCAGCGCTTTCAGGACCACCGCACGCGGCGTATGGCGACACGTACTGTCCCGGCCCTACATCTACTCCTCGCTCTCCGATGAGGAGAAGAAGTCCTTCGTCTGGGACCAGCTCGTCACCATCTGGCAGGTCATCGGGCGCCTCGTCCGCGGTGGCGTACCCGCCCGCGTCGTGTTCGTCGACGCGGCCTTCGCACCGCGACTCGCCGCAGCACAGGCCCCCTTCACCGGCCAGAGCCGGCGTCCACGCCGCGCAGGCGACCCGGGGCTGCTCGTCCGACTGCGGGACGTCCTGGCGCCGTACTTCGCCCAGAGCGACGACACCGTCGCGTACGGCGCGCGCACCGACCCCGCCGACGCCGCACTCGTCAAGCTGCTCTACCGCCCGCTGTACGAAGCGCTGTGCGCCATGAGCACGTCACCCGGCCCGCGAGCGGTCGACTGAAGCACACCAAGCACCGCCCTGGGCAGCACTGACGGCGGGCAACCGCACCCGCCCGCGTACGGACATCGCAGGGAGAACCGACATGTACAAGAGCATCCGCCGATCCGCGTACCACCTGGCCAAGGAGGGCACCCCCTGGACCGAGGACTTCCACGCGCTCCCCTTCCCCGAACACTGGCATGCCCGACTCCTCGAACTGCACAACCACGGGCGGGACGAGGACAAGCGGCAGCCGACCCTTCCCACCCGCCGACTCGACGGCGTGCTCCAGACACTCGCCCCCGATGTGATCGTCCGCCCCCGGCCGCGGATCCCCGTGGAACCGGGGCCGCAGGCCGCCGAGGACTTCTGGATGTATGTACCGGCCTCGGCGCCCGACCCCCTCCCGGGCCGTTCCATGCAGCAACTCCTCGACGCCTGGCTGCGTACCCTCGGTCCCAAGGACTCCGCACAGGATCCCCGGTTCCGCTCGCTGTTGCTCGCGAGCAGCACCGAGCTAAAGCAGAACCTGCCCGAGTGGCAGCCGGTCAGCGGCGTCGAACTCCTCACCACCCCGACCACCCGGGGCGGCACTGCCGCCCCGGAACCGCGCCAGTTCCAACTCGCCACCGACGCCCTGGCACGCCGCATCCTGACCCTCGACCCCTTCCCGTTCGAGGGCGGGGAGCTGCGGTTCCGGGCGCTGCCACGCGGACCTCGCGACCAGGGCGCGGAACTCATGTCGCAGCCCCTGTGCCGGACCGTCAAACGCAAGGAGTGGTGGTTCTCCGTCCTTCTGAACATCTCCCTGCACACCACGCCGTTCGACCCCAGGCCGAGCCTCCACCTGCACTGGGGTGTACGCCGCTGGGCAACCCACCCTGGGACCACAACCAAACGCCTCAACCTGCCCTACCGGGAGGCCACTACCGTCTACCTGCGGCCCACCATCCCCTGGCTGCCCGGCGCACCGGCCACCGATCGCTACGCACTGGCACGCCTGCGCCGCGACCGGGCCGCCGACACCTTCGTCTGGTCGGAGAACGACACCGCCGGCATCCTGCGCGGACTCAGCCTCGCCGGCAACTTCCCCGACCCCGAACAGCTCCTCACCGAACCGGTCTCCTGGATCGGCAAGGGCCGCGGCGTCCGCGCCGCCGTGGTCCACAGCACCAGAATGGGCAAGCACGAGATCGGCACCGGCTTCATGCCCAACCAGCGGGCCCAGCTCACCGAATGGGCCGAGCAGGCCCTCCCTGAAACACTGGCCCGGGTCCCCGACCTCACGCGCGGACGCGGCAAGGGCATCGGCGCTCCGGAGAACCGGCGGCCCAAGCCCAGGACCGACGAGGCCAAGAAGACCGAGCTGCTGCGCGAGACCCAGGCACGGCGCGTGGCACTCGCGGCCCAGGCCCGGATCGCCTCCCACGGCCCGGAACAGGCCGGCCCGCCCGTGGTGGAGGCCCGGCTGCTGTGGCAGTCCCCCGAGGTACGCGGCGAGGCGGTGGAACAGTTGGCCAAGGCCCTGGGCCTCGACGGCGACGGCGGCGCCACTGCCGCCCACGTCACGGACCGAGATTTCGACGAGGCCACGCCCGGAGCACCGGTCGTCCTGGAGTGGCAGACGGCGGAGGTCACACTCCGGCTGCGCTGTCTGCCCCTCGCCGACGGATTGGGCGACCGGCTCGTGCCCGACCCGGCGGTCAAGGGCAAAGGCGCGGCGCTCGCGGCGGCCGTCGCCGAACGGCGCCGCGCCCTGCGCGCCTGGCTCCGCGCGGATGGCGCAGACCCCTCCCGCCCCGAACTCGCCCTGGTGGAAGTCGCACACCGCAGCACGTTCCGCCCGGCTTCGACGGACCCCAAGTTCGCCATCCGCCTCGGGTGCGCCGACGCGGGCCTGCTGACTCAGTTCGTCGTCACCCCGTCCACCGACCGGCAGATCGACAATGCGGAGAGCCTCGACCACCGCACGTGCAGCTCGTGGCTCGACGGACTGCGCCAGCTCGGCGTCCGCGTCCTGCCCCAGCACACCCTCGGTGACGATCTTCCGGACTCGCTGCAATACGCGGCGGTGTGGATGGTGAAACGTCGCAAGGACGGCCCGGCCCGGTTGCCCAAGCACCTGCCTGTGGCCGTCCTGGTCACCCCGCTCCCGGCCGGGGAAGGCCTCGCAGCCGTACGCGGCTGGGATGACACCGCGGGGGAATGGGTGCCCTATCCGCAGTTCCTCCTCGGTCTGGTGAAACAGGCGGAGATCGACCCCGAAGCGTTCTCGGAACCCGAGACCCCAGACGATGACGCACGTCCCGATGCCCCTAGGGTCACCGGCAAGCAGTGGCGCAGCAACCTCGCCCAACAGCGCAGGGAGACCGCGGCATTCCTCCAACGCGTGCTGCACTCCCTCCGAGGACAACCCACCGCACTGATCACCCACGCTCAGAACAGCCGACTGCACTGGCCATGGCTTCAGGACGGCCAGACCGAACGCGATCTGATCAAGACCGGCCACGCCCCGGCGGGACGACTGGACGACGAACTGCGCCTCGTACGCGTGCGCGGATGCGGCGGTCGCGAGAGCGCCCAGTGGTGGGGGCTGGCCGACCCGGGCAAACCCCACGGACAGCCGGCTGGCTTCTGGGCACAGGATCCCCAGCAGCGTTACGGGGACGGGGCTTCCTCGGGCGAGCGGGTCTTCTACAGCACCACCGAACGCCCCGGAACCCATGCGATCTCCCCCGCACTCGACCGCCTTGCCACCCGGGTCAACGCGGCAGGCAACCTCACCTCGCAGGCGGGCACCAGCGCCTGGAACCCGACCCTGGTGGAGATCGCGGTACTGGGTTGCCACGAAGACGACGACTCCGCGGCTCCTGTACTGGGAAAGCCCGACAACGCCGAGGCGCTGGCCCTCGCCATGCACCAGCTCCGCCAGGCACCGGACTACGCCGCCGCCCTGTCTCTCCCTCTCCCCCTCCACCTCGCGGGGCTGGCCCAGGCATATGTCCTCCCGACACTCGCCGACGGCGACCGGACTTCGAACGAGGTGTCGGGCACACCTGCCGGAAGCCAGACCATGGAGGACCCAGATCTCGCCGACGCGGCCGGACTGTCCACGACGCCGGACGACGAGGCTGTGACTGCCCACGACTGACGACGGGATCGACACCTAAGCGGTGCCCTGACGACGGGAGGACACCAGTATCCACAGGACCTGTGTTCTGAGAGACCGACGACAGCCCCTGCATGCACCCTGCTCTACGCGTGTGCGCGGTCAGCGGAGGAAGGCGGAACACTGGGGTGACCGTGACCAGTTCGGGTCTGGCCGCGACGTCGGTCACGTCGCCATCGGTCCCCTCGGCGCTAGCGTCCAGTGCACGCCGCCTGAATCCGGGCAGATCCACCACCCTTCCAAAACGCCGTTCGCCGTCAGATGGCTGAGCACACCGTGAAACCCTTGATCGCGCAGGCCACAGTCACGGATGATCCGGTCGCACTCACTCAGTCCCTCCCCCGAGGACGGATCGCTGCGCGCCGCGAGATAGACGCCCGACAGTCGCAGCTGCGGCTCTGCCCCACCGATCCGGGCAGGGCACCGGTGCGCAACGCCCAGTCGGCCGCGCGCCGCCGGTCGGAGCGGGCCGGTGACTGGGCGAGCAGCGTGGCGTCGCGAAGCTCCGCAGCCACCCCGGCCGCTCCGGGACCGTTCACCATGCTTGCCCACCGCGCCTGTTCCAACTCGCGGCAGGCCTGCACCGGATCGATACGAAGGCTGCGCAGCAGGCCCGCACGGAGTTCGACGTGCAGGTACGCGTTCATGCGCAGGGCGCACTGCAGGGCGAGGAGCCTCGCCCCGGCGGACACGTCCGCGGGCAGGGCCGCGGCCAGGTAGCTGAGGATCTCGCTCACGCGGACACGCTCCCCCGGCCCCCGGCTGGGCCGGGGACCGCGCGGCCGCGCGGAAGGCGGGTGGAACGGTGCGGCCAGCACGGTGTCGGGCACGACGGCGGCCTGGGCGGTTGCCGTGGCGCAGGCGCCGCAGGCGTCGGCGAGGCGCCAGACACGGCCGCCGCGTTCGCAAGCCAGGAGCAGGCGGATGGGCCCCGCGCACCCGCGGTGACGGCGGTGCCAACGGCAGCCGCGTTCATGACACTGACAGATCCGCAGGTGAGGAGCCCTCAGGTCACCGCGGGCATGCCGGGCGAGGTGAGCAAGGGCCGCCGAGCGCGCGGACTGCGCGGTGACCCGGCGGCCGTCCTGGGGACAGTGCTGGCAAACGAGAACGAGCCCGCCGGTCTGGCATCGCAGTTCCACCGTCCAGGTCCGCGCCGCCTGAGGACACACGGTGCGCAGCCTCATGGGCGCGTGTCCCTCCCTTCCCGGTCCGGCGCCAGCCCCACCGCGCGGTACGGCGGGACAGCCGACACCGTAGTGCAGACCCCTGCCCTCCCGCCGGTGGAGCCATCGGGAGAAATAGGGCAGAGGCCTGCACTGACAGGGCAGGGGTCTGCACCGTCGGATGGTCGGGTGACGATCTTGCCGCCCGATCCGGACCTCGACGCCCTCCGACTGGAGCTCGGGCGTCTGCGGGCTGAACGCGGGTGGAGCTACGACGAGCTCGCCTCCCGCAGCGGCCTGGGCAGGCGCACTGTGATCGAGATCGAGCAGGGCCGCACCGTCGGCACCCTCAAGACGTGGCACGCCCTCGCACACGCCCTGGACACACCGCTCGACGAGCTCTTCGCCACCCTCTGCCACGAGCACGGCCTCCCCGGCACCGACGACAGCTCCGACAGCTGATACGGGCCCGTCCAGCGCCGGCGGCGATTCACTCGATCCGGCAACGCCCTATCGAATGTGCGAGCAAGCGTTCGCACGGTTGTCGCCCCGTTCTGCTCTGCCCGGGGGATCATCAGGGTCGCGTACCGCAGGCGGGGCGTGTCGGCTGGCAGGTTCGCCCGCATGTGCTCCTCTCCTTCTCCTTCCGCGCGGCGCTGGGACGGCAGCCGCGCGAGCGCGCGCCAGCGGCGGTCCCTGCGTATCGCCCCCGACAGTGCCAGCCGGTTGCTGCGATGCGGCCAGACCACGTCCTGCCGCGAATGCGGCAATCCGGTCGAGTGCTACCTGGGGGCCGACCACCGGCTGGTGCGGCTGCATCCACACGAACTGCCGGTGGCCGGGGTGCCGGAGTCCTGCCGCTGGCACGTCGCCCGCGGCGTCGCCCATCCCGCGGGCGACGGGAGCATCTGGTGCCGGCTGGCACACGACCTGCTGTGCCCAGCCCGCCCGGCTCCGACGACCGCGCCGCAGCTGTCCGGCCTGCGCCGGACTCTCGCCCTGCGCACCCGCCGTCTGCTGGACACCGGAGTCCTCGCTCCACCTGCCACACTGGCAGGCGGCCCGCCGCCGGGCGAGGCCGTCTGCCGTCCGGCCCGGCCCGTCGTGCAGCTGCTGTTCGTCCGCTACCTGGCCTCCCGCCCCGTCGATGAGATCCAGTGCGTCGCCCAGACCCGGCGCCGAACCCGCTGTACGGCCGAGGTCCTCGGCCCCGGCGGGTTGCACGGGGTGTGGACCCTGGTACCCGCGACCGTGCACCACGGTCAGCTCGCACTGCCGTCGGATGTCATGGCCGTCTACAGCCTGTCCGCACTGCCGTACCAGGAACAGCTGCGCTGGCGCACCCAACGGTGCCGGGACCATGCCACAGCGTCGACCGCCGGTAACCTCGCCATCGCCGACTGGGAACCCTTCGACCCGCTCCGCCACCACGAGCACATCCACACCCGCCTGCCCACGCACGGGCGCCGCCCCGGCGGCCACGCACCCCGGCGGGTCTGGTCGTGACGCATCAGTACGCCGTCGAGATCGTCCTGACGCGGCCCGCCCCCGTTCGGGAACTTCACCAGGCCCGCCACCGGGTGACGTTCGCCGCGAACGCAGACCGCACCCGGCTGATGACGGTGCAGCGCGGCAAGAGCCCGGGCCGCCCTGCACCGCCTGCGCCGCCGCCTGGACACGGTCCTGCCGATCGACGTCCTGGCCACGCACTATCCCGACCGCCAGGGCCATGTCCTGCTCAATGTCGCCCTCAGCCGCCGCGCCGACGCGCAGATCCGCGAGGAGGCGGCCACGCTTGGCCAGCGCGCCGGGGACGTCCTGGCCGAACGAATCACGGCCTATCTCGCGCACGAGCAACGCCAGCGGCGCCACCGCCTTGAATCGCAGATACAGCGCCTGCTCACCCACCACCCCCTGAAAGAAGTTCTGACCTGCGCCGCAGGCCGCCTTCGGCAGGTACGTCTGCCACGCTGAGCCCGCCGTCGCCTCCCCGGCCGGACGCAGCCATCCGCTGCGCCCCGTTCCGGCCGTTCCCCTCCCACGGAGCACACGTTGCACACCCCCACCCACGAACAGGTCCACGCGGCGGACACTTTCCGCGCCGGACGGCACCTCGCACTGCAGGCCGGAGCCGGAACCGGGAAGACCAGCACCCTGTGCATGCTCGCCGCCGGCACCAAACGCCGGGGCCGCTACCTGGCCTTCAACAAGGACATCGCGCAGGACGCCGCAGCCCGCTTCCCGTCCACGGTGCAGTGCCGGACCGCCCACGCCACCGCCTTCGCCGCACTCGGACACCGCTATGCCGACCGACTCAACAGCCCCCGCCAGCCGGCCTGGAAGACCGGACAGTCCCTCGGCATCCTCCGCCCCGTACGGATCGCCGACCACGAGATCAGCCAGAGAACCCTGTCCCGCAACGTGCTGCGCACCGTCACCCGCTTCTGCCACTCCGCCGACAGCGCACTGGCCCAACACCACGTGCCGCGCCTACGCGGCCTCGACGCCCCCGCCGCCCATCGTCAGTTCGCCGAACTCGTGCTCCCCTTCGCCGCCAAGGCATGGGCGGACCTGCAGCGCCCCGACCACGGCATCGTCCGCTTCGAACACGACCATTACCTCAAGATGTGGGCGCTGACCAGGCCGAAGATCAAGGCCGACTTCCTCCTCCTCGACGAGGCCCAGGACACCAACCCGGTGCTGGAGCAGGTGTTCACCGCACAGCGCGACCACGCCCAGCTCGTCATGGTCGGCGACTCCGCCCAAGCCATCTACGGCTAGCGGGGCGCAACCGACGTGATGACCGGCTTCGACGCCGAACAGCTGACCCTCACCCGCTCGTTCCGCTTCGGGCCACAGATCGCCAACGAGGCCAACCGGTGGCTCGCGCTCGCCGACGCCCCAATCCGGCTGACGGGCACCACCAGCGTTCCCGCAGAGGTCAGCAGCGTCGACCACCCCGACGCCGTGCTGTGCCGCACCAACATCGGCGCCATGACAGAGGTCATGCGTCTGCTCGGCGAAGGACACCGCGTAGCCCTCACCCGGGGAGGCCAGCAACTAGCCCAACTCGCCTCTGCGGCACGCGACTTGAAGGAAGGGCGCCGCACTCATCACCCCGAGCTGGTGCTGTTCGCGTCCTGGGGCGACCTGCAGGACTACGCCGCCTACGATCCGGCCGGCTGCGACCTGCAGCCCTTCGTCGACCTCGTCGACACCCACGGTCCCGACGCCATCCTCGCTGCCGTGTCCGACCTCACCGAGGAAGCACACGCCGACGTCACCGTCTCCACCGCCCACAAAGCCAAAGGCCGCGAATGGCCGACCGTCAGGATCGGCAACGACTTCCCCCAGCCGAAGGACCCCAACTCCGGCACGAGCGCGGCCGACCAGGCCCCGGAAGTAAGCGGCACGGACGCCCGTCTCGCCTACGTCGCCGTCACCCGTGCCCGCCACCAACTCGACCTCGGCGGCCTGGCATGGAACGCCACCCCTCAGGAGAACGAGAGTGGTTGACGCCGCAGACATCGAGGGGCAGCCAGTTCCCCAGCCCGTCCACGACCAGGGCGGCCGAGTGGTGGCCTAGCCAGTCGACTCGGTCATCTCGCAAGCCTTGTGCAGCACACTCAACCTCTCGCTCGTGTCGTCGCAGGTAGAGCTACCTCCAGTTACAGAGAGTCAACGACGGCGACCGTGATTTGCCAACTATCCTTCTCATGATTTGCCAACAAGGACGCTCCACCCGCTCCCGACCTGCGCATCTCAGTCCATGATTTGCCAACTGGAGTTCTCGGTCACAGCATCACCCAGCCGGAGACGACGAACGCGACGGGGATCCGACCATGCTCAGTGAAAAAGTGAGACCATGCGCGGCCACGCAGGGAAGGTGTACGTGAACCGTGTGCCGCGGGAAGGAGGAGCGATGGGCGAGTGCTGGCCCGTGGCCGACGTGCTGGCCCATCTGGCCGGGCGGTGGCGGGTCGAGCGGAGGGTGCGCGACCTGGCGAGCGGGGACGAGGGACACTTCGAAGGGGTCGCCGTCTTCAGCCCGCTGGACGGGGGCGGTTTGCTGCACGAGGAGTCGGGGACCTTCACCTGGCAGGGCGTTGCGCGGCCCGCGACCCGGACCCTGCACTTCCTGCCGGGCGGCGCGCCGGGCACGGCGGACGTGCGGTTCGCCGACGGGCGGCCGTTCCATGACCTCGACCTGACCTCGGGCCGGTATGTCGCCGACCACCCGTGCGCGGCCGATCTCTACCGGGGCGAGTTCACCGTCCAGGACGCCGACCACTGGAGCACGGTGTGGCGGGTCGGCGGCCCGGCGAAGGACCTGGTGCTGAGCACGGACTATGTGCGCGAGGGCTGAGCCGGCACACCGTCGAAGCGCAGGTTCCAGCGGCCGGAGCGGCCCGTCACCGTGGTCGTCGACAGCGGGCGGACGTCGATGTTCCAGTAGCTCGCGGGTGGTGCCTTCAGGGCGTACACCAACGCGGCACGGATCACGGAGGGCTCGGCGACCGCGACGATCCGGCAGCCGTCGTCCGGCGGGCGCGTGTCCAGCCAGCCGCCGACCCGGGAGATGAAGGCCAGCAGGGACTCACCGCCGTGCGGGGTGGCGCGGGGGTCGGCGAGCCAGGCGTCCACGGATTCCGGCTCGCGGGCCATCGCCTCGCCCAGCGTCAGCCCGCGCCAGCGGCCCATGTCGCAGTCGCGCAGGGCGAGCTGGACCAGGGGGGCGTACCCGAGGGCGTCGCCGGTGGCGCGGCTGCGCGGGGTCGGCGAGCAGTAGCGCAGCTCGGCCGCCGCCAGCGGCAGCAGGTCCCCGGCGGCGCGCTGCACCTCGTCCCAGCCGGCCTGGTCCAGCGGCCGGTCGTCCTCGAAGCGCTCAGCGAGCAGCGGGGAACTGCGCGCGGCGGCGACGAACGTCACCCTCAGTGGCATGCGGTGATGGTGAGCCGTGCAGGTACGCAGGTCAAGAGCTGTTGCCCAGGAGTTGCCCGGGGTATGCGAATGCTTACTCGAAGGGGTGCACCATCCACTGATCCGGGCGGTCCAGCGGCCGGAAGCCCACCTTCTCGTACACCCCCTGCGCGTCGTGCGTGGCGAGCAGCATGCGGCGCAGGCCGTACGGCTTCAGGTGGTCGCGGATGCGGCCGACGAAGGCGGTGCCGACGCCCTTGCCGCGCACCGAGGGATCCACGTACACATCGGCGAGCCAGGCGAACAGCGCCTGGTCGGTCACCACGCGCGCGTACGCCACCTGCTCCCCCGAGGCCTCGTCGTACACCCCGAAGTTCAGCGAGGACGCCATGGCCCGCTCGTGCTTCTCGCGGGTCCGGCCGATCGCCCAGTAGGCGTCGGCCGACAGCCATCCGTGGACGCGGTCGACGTCGACGCGGGCGGTGTCGGCGGAGAACTCGTAGCCGTCGGGGAGGGTGGGTGTGTCGCTCATGGTCCGGATCCTCACAGGCGCCGGGCACGTGCGTCGACCGGATTTACCCGTACCGGCGCCCTGGAACACCTGGTCAGAACACCTCGTCGCAGGCCGTCCGCAGCCGTCGTACCCCTTCTGTGATCTCCCCGGTGCCGGCGACCGCCGCGAAGCTCAGGCGGAGGTGGGCCGCGGGGGGTTCGGCGCTGAAGTAGGGGCGGCCGGGGGTGAGGGCGACGCCGGCGCGGAGGGCGGCCGAGGTGAGGGCCGATTCGTCGGTGCCGTCGGGGAGGCGGAGCCAGAGGTGGTAGCCGCCGGACGGGATGTGCGGCAGGGCGAGTTCGGGCAGGTGGGCGGCGAGCGCGGCGGTCATGGCGTCGCGGCGGGTCTTCAACTCGGCGGACAGGTTTCGCAGATGCCGGGGCCAGGCCGGGGAGCCGACCAGTTCCAGCGCCGCCTCCTGCAGCGGCCGGGGAACGAAGAAGCTGTCTACGACCTGGATGGCGCGCAGGCGTTCCAGCACCGGGCCGCGCGCGGCCAGGGCGCTCACCCGGAAGCTGGGCGAGGTCGCCTTGGTCAGCGAGCCGACGTGCACGACCACCCCGTCCGGGTCGTCGGCGGCCAGCGGGCGGGGCAGCGGGCCCGCGTCGGCGTGCACCAGGCGCCGGACGAAGTCGTCCTCGATGACGAACGCGCCGGCCTCGCGGGCGATGCGCAGCACCTCGGCGCGCCGGCCGGGGGCCAGGACGGCACCGGTCGGGTTCTGGAACAGCGGCTGGCAGACGAACACCCGGGCGCCGCTGGCCCGGAAGGCGTCGGCGAGCAGGTCGGGGCGTACGCCGTCGGGGTCGACGGGCACCGGGACGGGGCGCAGCCCGGCGGCGCGGGCGAGGGCCAGCATGCCGGGGTAGGTGGGCGACTCGACGAGGACCGGGGCGCCGGGCTGGGCGAGCGCGCGCAGGGCGGTGGCCAGGGCGGACTGGCCGCCGGCCGCGATCAGCACCTCGGCGGCGGTGACGGCGCCGCCGATGCCGCGTGCGAACCACTCCCGCAGCTCCGGCAGTCCCTCCAGCGGCGGCCTCCCCCAGGCGCCCGGCCGCCGCCCGGCCCGGGCCAGGGCAGCCGCCATGGCCCGCTCCGGCTGCAGGGAGGGATGCGGATAGCCGCCGTTGAACTCCAGCACACCGGGCGGCGGCGCGGCCAGTGACACGGTGACCCCGGAGGCGTCGACCGTGCGCGGTACGAGCTCGGCGGCGCCGTCGGCGCTCAGCGCGACCTCCTGCCAGGAGGTGTCCCCGGCCGGCGTCTCCGCCGGGCGTGGTCCGGCCCGGAACGCACCGGCTCCGGGGCGGGTGACGACCAGCCCCTCGGCGGCCAGCTGGGCGAGGGCGCGGGAGACGGTCACCGGACTCACGCGGAACTGCTCGACCAGCGCCCGGCTCGACGGGAGCTTTCCACCCGGAGAGTAGCGGTTGAGGTCGCGGCGGAGCTCTTCTGCCAGTTCGCGGACACTGCTACGCTGGTTCATGAGAACACAGAGTAGCGCTACTGTCCCGAGCGCGATAGCGGTCACCGCTCCCCGCGAGCGCCGCGGCCTCGGCACCGGTCTTGCCGCCCTCGGCGTCGCCTCCTTCTCGCTGACCTTCCCGGCCACCGCCTGGGGCCTGGAGGGATTCGGCCCCTGGTCGCTGGTGGCCGTGCGCAGCGTCCTCGCCGCGCTCGTCGCGGGCGGCTGTCTCCTCGTCCTCCGGGTGCCGCTGCCCGAGCGCCGGCATCTGCCGGGTCTCGCCGTGGTCGCCGCCGGTGTGGTGCTCGGCTTCCCCATGCTGACCACGCTCGCCCTGCAGACCTCCACGACCGCGCACGCGGCCGTCGTGGTGGGGCTGCTGCCGCTGACCACCGCCGTGTTCTCCGCCCTGCGCACCGGCAGCCGCCCCTCGCGCCGGTTCTGGCTGGCCGCCCTGGCGGGGGCCGCGGCCGTGGTCGCCTTCACCGTGGCGCAGAGCGGCGGCGCGCTCACGGCCGCCGACGGCTATCTGTTCGCGGCCCTGCTGGTGTGTGCGGCCGGCTACACGGAGGGCGGCCGGCTGGCCCGGGTGATCCCGGGCTGGCAGGTGATCGGCTGGGCGCTGGTGCTGTGTCTGCCGCTGAGCGTGCCCGCCGCCGCGGTGGCGCTGTCGTACGAGCCCGTGCAGCTGACCGGGCACGGCATCGCGGGTCTGCTGTGGGTGGCGCTCGGCTCGCAGTTCCTCGGCCTGGTCGTCTGGTACCGGGGCATGGCGGCCATCGGCATTCCGCGGGCGAGCCAGTTGCAGTTGGCCCAGCCCCTGCTCACACTGGTGTGGTCGGCGCTGCTGCTGGGCGAGCACTTCACGGCGGCCGCCCCGGTGACCGCCGTCGCCGTGCTCGTGTGCATCGCCGTCACTCAGCGGTCGTGATCATGAGGAGGGCCTGCAGATGCGTGCATCCAAGGGCGATCGTCTTGTCCAGCACGGCAGGGTGGTCGGCCAACACGACCAGGTCTCTGAAGTAGTCGAAGTCCTGGGTTCCGAGGGCAACCCGCCCTACCGCGTCCGGTTCGAGGACGGGCACGAGGCGATCATGTCCCCCGGACCCGACTGCCAGGTCAAGCACCGGGACGAGCAGGCGATGGATCAACGGGGCGGCTTCGCCGATCGCCCGTAGTGGTCGGCGATCACGCGTGACATCGCCCCGATCGGGTCGGCCGCCACGTCCCTGGCGGCGAAGAACACATGCCCGCGCACCTGCGGGTGGCGAGCGGCGAGGGTGAGGTGCCGGGACAGCTCGACCGGGTCCTGCCAGGCCGAGGGCTGCCCGGCGGCCCCGGCCTTGTACAGGGCCTCGCCGAGGTACAGGTGTGTCCCGGTGCCCTGCGCGACCGACGCCCACCAGTCGGCCAGTCTCGCGTAGTCGGCGTCCGCGAAGCCGATGTGCCAGTACAGCTGCGGGACGATGTAGTCGATCCAGTGTTCTTGCACCCAGGTACGGGTGTCCGCGTACAGGTCGTCGTACGTCTGCACGCCCGCCCGGGTGTCCGAGCCGCGCGGGTCGGTCGAGGCGTTGCGCCAGACCCCGAACGGGCTGATCCCGAACCGGGTGCCGGGCCGGACCCGTTGGATACCGGCGGCCATCTCCTTCACCAGCGTGTCGACGTTGTCCCGCCGCCAGGCGGCCCGGCTGGAGAAGTCGTCGCCGTACCGGTCGTAGGCGTCATCGTCGTCGAAGGTCTGGCCGGCGACCGGATACGGATAGAAGTAGTCGTCGAAGTGGACGGCGTCGACCGGGTACGTGGCGACGGCGTCGAGCATCGCCCGCTGGACGAAGGCGCGGACCTGAGGCAGACCGGGGTTGTAGTACAGCTTCCCGCCGTACCGCACCACCCAGTCGGGGTGCTCACGGGCCGGGTGCCGGGCAGCGAGCCGGCCGGGGTCGGAATGGTTCGCGATCCGGTACGGATTGAACCACGCGTGCAGCTCCAGTCCCCGGGCGTGCGCCTCCTGCACCGCGGTGCCCAGCGGGTCCCAGCCGGGGTCGCCGCCCTGGGTACCGGTGAGGTACTCGGTCCAGGGTTCGTACGGTGACGGCCACAGGGCGTCGGCGGTGGGCCGCACCTGCAGGATCACCGTGTTGAGCCGGTCGCGGGCCGCCTTGTCCAGATGGGCGGCCAGCTCCCCCCGCTGCGCGGCCGCGGTGAGGCCCGGACGGGACGGCCAGTCCCGGTTGGCCACCGTCGCGATCCACACACCCCGCATCTCGGTGGCCGAGCGCGGTCGACGAGCCGGTGCCGCGACCGCGCACGGCGCCGTGACCAGCGAGGACAGTGCCGCCAGCGTGAAGGCCCGGCGTGCCAGCCGCCCCATCCGCACACCCCCGTACGCCATGGATCCGCTCCGTCACGGATCGTTCCGCGCCCCAGGATGCACCGCCCCGGGCGATCGATCATCGATACTTGGCGGTAACGTGCACGATCGGAGCAGGCGCCGAACCCGGAGGTCTGCCAGCGAGAGCCGGAACACCAGCGAAGGGGACGATGTAATGGGCTTCCCATCGGGAGACATTGCGCGGGTCGGAGTCGTGGGCTGCGGCCAGATGGGCGCGGGCATCGCCGAGGTGTGTGCCCGCGCGGGGCTGGAGGTGAAGGTCGCCGAGACCACCGGCGAGGCCCTGGAGATCGGCCGTACCCGGCTGTACAACTCCCTGGCCAAGGCCGCCGAGCGCGGCAAGATCAGCGAGGAGGAGCGGGACGACACTCAGGCGCGCCTCAGCTTCACCACGGACCTCGGCGAATTCGCCGACCGTGACCTCGTGATCGAGGCCGTCGTGGAGAACGAGCAGGTGAAGACGGAGATCTTCCAGGTGCTCGACCAGGTGGTGACCCGCCCGGACGCGATCCTCGCCTCCAACACCTCCTCGATCCCGCTGGTGAAGCTGGCGGTCGCCACCTCCCGCCCGGACCACGTCGTCGGCATCCACTTCTTCAACCCGGCCCCGGTGCAGCAGCTCGTCGAGCTGATCCCGGCGCTCACCACCTCCGAGGGCACCCTCAGCCGTGCCCAGGTCTTCGCCGAGAAGGTGCTCGGCAAGCACGCCATCCGCGCCCAGGACCGCTCCGGCTTCGTGGTGAACGCGCTGCTCGTGCCGTACCTGCTCTCCGCGATCCGGATGTTCGAGTCGGGCATCGCCAGCCGTGAGGACATCGACAACGGCATGGAGATGGGCTGCGCCCACCCGATGGGCCCGCTGAAGCTGTCCGACCTGATCGGCCTGGACACCATCGTCTCCATCGCCAACTCGATGTACGCCGAGTACAAGGAGCCGCTGTACGCCGCTCCCCCGCTGCTCCAGCGCATGGTCGAGGCGGGCCGGCTCGGGCGGAAGACCGGCTCGGGCTTCTACACCTACAGCTGATCACACAGAGCTACGCCTTACGGGCCCGGCACCGAACTCGGCGCCGGGCCCGTCCGTTTCACACGCCGTGTGCGCGCCGGGCACGCATATGCCCGTCGCACACGCTCCCCACGCGCCCACCAGGCGAGTTGACTCACCATGCGCATGCAAGGGACGCGGAACCATCCATGCCGACTACCGAAAGGAGCGCACCCGTGACCGCCGATCCGGAGCATCCCGTGGTCCACGGAGAACTCGCAGAGTTACGACGCCGCCTCGACGTGGCCTATGCCCGAGTCGAGGGAGGGCTGGCGTTGCTCAGTCATCGCACCGAGGAGACCGCCAAGGACCTGGACGAGCTGAACTCCCGCATGGTCTCACTGGAACACGCACGCTGGCCGCTGCCCTCCCTCGCCGCGCTCACCGCGCTCGGCGCGCTCGTCGTGACGGTCTGGCAGGCGCTGGCCCGCTAACCCTCGGCGAGCCTGAGGTGGTGCAGCAGGAGTAAGGCGGCCGCCATGTTGGCGGCCGGGACCTCCCCACGGGCGATCAGGTCGGGGACGAGTTTGAGGGGAACCCATTCCCGGCGGTCCGACTCGAAGTCGTCCACGGGATGCCCGAGGTACTCGCCCCGGTCGGACCAGTAGATGTGGTGCCGGGCGTCGGTGAGGCCGTTGGACGGCTCCACGCTCATGAGGTGGTGCAGGGGCCCCGGCCGCCAGCCGGTCTCCTCCTCCAGTTCTCTGGCAGCGGCGCTCGCGATGTCCTCACCGTCCTCCACGACGCCCGCGGCCAGTTCCCACCCCCAGCTGTCGGTGATGAACCGGTGCCGCCACAGCAGCAGCACCTCGTTGGCGTCGTTGACGACCGTGGCCACCGCCACGGGCCGCAGCCGGATCAGGAAGTGGTCGAGATGCCGGCCGTCCGGCAGCTCGACATCTGCGAGATTGACGCTGAACCAGCGGTTCGCATACACAGTTTGTTCGTTCTGTTTCGTCCACTGCACGGTTCTGCCACCTTCCGCTGAGTAAGTGGCAATATCGCAGCAGGGACTGTGCACCTACAGTGGGCCTACAGCGGTACGCGCAGTGCCCCGTCGATGAGTTCGGCGGCCTCGGCGGTCCCGGCCGAGCCACAGCGCACCAGGTGTTCGCGTACCGCGCGGAGTCTGTCGCGCAGCCGCTGGGACTCCATCCCGCGGGCCTGCTCGGCCATCTGCACGGCGGTGGCCACCGCTTTGTCGGCGTTGCCCTGGCGCAGCTCGATGGTGCTGAGCATGGCGAGCCGGTGCACCCGCCCCCGGTCGTGGGCGGGGTTGTCGACCGCCGCCGCGGCATGCTCCCGGGCGGCGGCCAGCTCACCGAGGCTCAGCAGCGCCTCGGCCACCTGCACATTGACCAGGCCCGGCTGGACATAGCCGGTCTCGTCGGGTTCGTAGCCGCGCCGGATCCGCTCGGCCGCCTGCTCCGCGCGCCGGATGCAGGACAGGGCGCTGCCGGAGTCGCCGAGGTGGGCGTACGCCTTGGCCTGCATCGCGTACAGGTCCGAGGCGAGCGCCGGGGTGATGTGCTTGCCCGCGGCCCGCAGCGCGGCCTCGGCGAAGGCGACGGCCTGCCGGTACTCCCGCATGAACAGCGACTGGTTGACCAGCAGGGCTATGACGTAGGCGCCAAGTCCCCGGTCGCCGCTGGCCTTCGCCAGTCTGAGCGCCTGGTGGAAGTAGCGCTGCGCGAGACCGTGCGCGTCGGAGTCGTAGGCACAGATGCCCGCGATGGCCACCAACCCGCCCGTGGCCCGGTGCAGTTGGCGGCCGGTGGCGTCGGTGTAGCTGCCGCGCAGCAGAGGTGCCGCCTCCGCGTTCAGAAACCCGACGATCCGCGTCCGGGTCGCGATGCCGCCGGCCTTGCGGTACATCTGCTCGTAGTGTGTCCGCGCGGCCCGCAGCATCCCGATGTCGGCCGCGGTGACCCGGTGCCGGCCGCCGCGCGAGACATCGACGTCCTCCGGCGGGTTCTCCCACTCCCACACCGGCATGACGGCCGGGGTGCCGGTGACGGCGGGAGCGCCCAGCACATGCGGCCGCTGCTGTTCGTCGGAACGCCACAGAGCGGTGGCGCGTTCCACGAACCCGTTGAGCGAACCGGCATGCGGTGTGCTCGGCTCACCCGGCACTCCGAGGCCGATGTCGTCCAGGGTGACCGGCCGGTGCAGGCGCGCGGCCAGCACTTCGCAGATCAGGTCGGGCACCTGGCCGCGCGGCCGCTGGCCCTTCAACCAGCGGGCCACGGCGGTGTGTTCGTACCGGAGCACAAGGCCCCGTCTCCGGCCCGCCTGGTTGACGTGGGCGGCGAGGCCGGCGTGCGAGATCCCCGCCTCGTCCAGGATCGCGTCGAGCAGAGTGTTGGGCTGCATGGGATGCCCCCCGAGTGGCCTGGTGCGCTCAGCGTAGTGGCTCCGCCTTCACACGGGGTGTGAACGGAACACGTGCATCCGCGCTGTACGCGCGCTGTCGCTCAGCGTGTTCCGCCGGTTGACTGAGATGCCTCGCAAGAGGTTGGCCGGGCCGCCGGCTCCCCCTCGAAACAGCGGCGGCCCGGCTGCGGGTACGCGGGTGCGGGTATGCCGGTATGCGGGTGCGGGTATGCGGGTGCGGCTAGTGGTGCGTTGTCGGCTGCGGGTCTGTGGGGGCTTGTCGCGCCCGCGCGGCGGAGCCGTACATCTCACTGTCCCGCGCCCCCGGGCAGGAGAGCTTGTCCCTCGTTCGATCGTTGCGCAGGACCAGTACCGCTATGTCGTCCCTCGGACCGTTGCCCGTGTGGTGCAGGAGGGCTGTGAAGAGCGTGCGCAGGATCGTCTGAGGGGAGACCGGCTGATCGCGTACGGCCTCGCGCAGTGCCGTCGGCAGAGAGAAGAAGCGTCCCTTGGCGTCCCGGGCGTCCTCCACACCGTCGGTGAAGAGGACCAGCGAGTCACCGGGGAGCAGGGGGCCGCAGGGGTGGGCCTCCAAGGCCTTCGGCAGGGGGAAGGGACCCAGCGGCGGAAGCGGATCCACCCGGCTCAGCGGCTCGACCCGCGCATCGCTGATCCGGTACGGCCACGGATGACCGCAGTTGAGAGCCCGCACACCACCCTCCCTGTCGATCTCCAGGAGCAGCACGGTGACGAACTCCTCGGCGACCGGATGGTCGGGGTCCGGGCCGCCGTGCGCGGGGTGTTCGGCGCGGGACCGTTCACGCAGGTGCCGGGCGAGGGCGCGCTCCAGCCGGCGCAGCACGCCGCCGAGTTCGGGTTCGTCGTGGGCCGCCTCGCGGAAGCTGCCGAGGACGGCGGCGACGGTGCCGAGGGCGGTCAGACCGTGCCCGCGTACATCCCCCATCACCACCCGCACCCCGTGCTCGGTGGCGATCGCCTCGTACAGGTCGCCGCCGACGCATGCGCCGCGCTCCGCGGACAGCTGGGCGGCGGCCAGAACCAGCCCGTCGAGGCGGGGCGGCGGCGGACGCAGGACGACGCTCTGCGCGGCCCGGGCCACCCGGCGGGCCTGCCGCAGCTCACGCAGCAGCGCGCCGCGGACATGGAGTATCAGCCCGGCACCGACGGCGAAGAACACGGCGCTGGTGACGACGCGCGCGCCGAACCCGTCCTGCTGGGCGGTCGGACAACCCCACTTGTAGCCGACCGCCACGGCCCCCCAGACCATGGTCAGTACGACTCCACGCGCGGTGGGCGCCCGTGCCTTGATGCGGTTCATGCCGATGGTCCCCCAAGTGGGCCCTGACAGAGCAGACGGACCGACCCCGAAAGGCCGGTCCGATTCTGTCGACGCCATGGCCCGGAAGGACCAGATCGCCTCCCACTCCCACCCGAACGAGTGAGAACTCCCAGGCCACCGTGCATTTATGCAGCTGACGGAAGGACCACCGGCCCAGGGGCGCGGGGAACTGCGCGACGAACCACGGGTCACCCGAGGCCGCCGAACAGGAACAGCTCCCCGCCCCTTGGGCGCACTAGCCCCGCAGAACCGCCCCGGTCCGCTCACCCGCAAGGGCAACAGCCGCATCCCTCGCAGCCGACGCCTCATCCACGGTCAGCGTCCGGTCACCCGCGCGGAAGCGCAGCGCATACGCCAGCGACTTCTTCCCGTCCCCCAGCTGCTCGGCGTTCTCGTACACGTCGAACAGCCGGATGGACTCAAGAAGTTCCCCGGCACCGTCGCGCAGCGCCGTCTCGACCTCCGCGGCCGGGACGGGCAGGTCGACCACGAGGGCGACATCCTGCGTGGCGACCGGGAACGTGGAGATGCTCGGCGCCTGCGGGGCACCGTCGCCCACCGCCTCCAGGGCGTCCAGGTTCAGCTCCATCGCGCAGGTGCGCTCGGGCAGACCCAGGGCCTTCAGGACACGCGGGTGCAGTTCTCCGGCGTGGCCCACGACCTTCTCCGTGCCGTCGGCGAAGACCACCAGGTCGGCGCAGCGGCCGGGGTGCCAGGGACCGTACTGCCCCTTGCGCACGACCAGCTCCGCACCGGCCTCCCGGGCGACGGCACGCGCCGCCTCGACCGCGTCGGCCCACCCGGCCGGGCGGCCCTTGCCCCACCAGCCGGCCTGCTCACGAGCGCCGGTGAGGACGGCTGCCACGTGCCGCGGCTGCTCGGGCAGCGCGGCGTTCAGCGCGGCGATCTCGTCGTCGGTGGGACGCCGGTCGACGGGCAGGTGCCCGGCGACACGCTGCTCCCGAGCGGGGTGGAACACCAGCCCGGTCTCGAACAGGGCCAGATCGTGCGAGCCCCGGCCGTCATTGCGCCGCAAGGCACCCAGCAGACCCGGCAGCAGCGTCGTGCGCAGCGCGGGCTCCTCGTCGCTGAGCGGGTTGACCAGCCTGACGACGCGGCGGGCCGGGTCGTCGGACTCCAGGCCGAGCTGGTCGAAGACCTGCTCGCTGACGAACGGGTAGTTCGGTGCCTCGACGTAACCCGCTCCGGCCAGCGCGCGGCCGACCCGGCGGTGCAGCCGCTGGCGGTGGGTCAGACCGCGGCCCGAGGGCAGCTTGGGCAGCGTGGAGGGCAGGTTCTCGTAGCCCTCCAGGCGGATGACCTCTTCGGCCAGGTCGTTCGGGTCCACGAGGTCGGGCCGCCAGGAGGGCACGGTGACGATCAGCTCGTCCTGCCCGTACACGTCGCAGCCGACCTCCTGCAGGCGGCGGACGACCGTCTCACGGCCGTACACGACACCCGCCACCTTGTCCGGGTGGTCGGCCGGGAGGGTGATGGTGTGCGGGGCCGAGGGCGCGACGACCTCGGTGACACCGGCCTCGGCCGTGCCGCCCGCGAGCAGCACCAGCAGGTCCACGGTGCGCTGCGCGGCGGCCGCGGCGGCCTGCGGGTCGACGCCGCGCTCGAAGCGGCGGGACGCCTCGGACAGCAGCTTGTGGCGGCGGGCCGTACGGGCGATGGAGACGGCGTCGAAGTGGGCCGCCTCGATCACCACGTCGGTGGTGCCGTTGACCCCGTCCTCGGTGACCTCGTGGTCGGCGATCTCCGTGTTGGCGCCGCCCATCACGCCGGCGAGGCCGATGGGGCCGCGGTCGTCGGTGATGACCAGGTCCTCGGCGTGCAGCTTGCGCTCGACGCCGTCGAGGGTGACGAGCTTCTCGCCCTCCTGCGCGCGGCGCACGCCGATGGTGCCCTGGACCAGCGTGCGGTCGTAGGCGTGCAGCGGCTGGCCCAGCTCCATCATCACGTAGTTGGTGACGTCGACGGCGAGCGAGATCGGGCGCATGCCGACCTTCTGCAGCCGGCGCTGCAGCCAGATCGGGGAGCGGGCCTCGGGGCGCAGGCCGGTGACCGTGCGGGCGGTGAAGCGGTCGCAGCCGAACGGCTCGGAGACCTGGACCGGGTAGCCGAAGGCGTTCGGGGCCGGTACGTCGATCAGGGCCGGGTCGCGCAGCGGCAGGCCGTAGGCGATGGCGGTCTCGCGGGCGACGCCGCGGATGGACAGGCAGTCGCCGCGGTTGGCGGTGACGGCGATGTCCAGGACCTCGTCGACCAGCTCCAGCAGCTCGATGGCGTCCTTGCCGACCTCGGTCTCCGGCGGCAGCACGATGATGCCGTGGGTGCCGTCGTCGCCCATGCCCAGCTCGTCGGTGGAGCAGATCATGCCGTGGGACGTCTTGCCGTACGTCTTGCGGGCGGCGATGGAGAAGCCCCCGGGGAGCGTGGCGCCGGGCAGGACGACCACGACCTTGTCGCCGACCGCGAAGTTGCGGGCGCCGCAGACGATCTCCTGGGGCTCGCCGGTGCCGTTGGCCTGGCCGACGTCGACGGTGCAGAAGCGGATCGGCTTCTTGAAGCCCTCCAGCTCCTCGATGGTCAGCACCTGGCCGACGACCAGCGGGCCCTTGAGGTCGGCGCCGAGCTGTTCGACGGTCTCGACCTCCAGGCCGGCCGAGACGAGCTTCTCCTGGACGTCGCGGCCGGTTTCCGTCGCCGGCAGGTCGACGTACTCCCGCAGCCAAGAAAGCGGGACCCGCATCAGATCTCCATCCCGAACGGCCGGGTGAACCGGACGTCACCCTCGACCATGTCTCGCATGTCCTCGACGTTGTGGCGGAACATCAGCATCCGCTCGATGCCGAACCCGAAGGCGAAGCCGCTGTACTTCTCCGGGTCGACGCCGCAGGCGGTGAGCACCCGCGGGTTGACCATGCCGCAGCCGCCGAGCTCGATCCAGCCCTCGCTGGAGCAGGTACGGCAGGGGCGGTCGGGGTTGCCGACGGACTCGCCCTTGCAGACGTAGCAGAGCATGTCCATCTCGGCGCTCGGCTCGGTGAAGGGGAAGAAGTTCGGCCGCAGCCGGGTCTTCATGCCCTCGCCGAACAGGGACTGGACCATGTGGTCCAGGGTGCCCTTGAGGTCGGCCATGGTCAGGCCCTCGTCCACGGCGAGCAGTTCGACCTGGTGGAAGACGGGCGTGTGCGTGGCGTCCAGCTCGTCGGTGCGGTAGACGCGGCCGGGGCAGATCACGTAGACCGGCAGCTCGCGGTCGAGCAGGGAGCGGATCTGGACCGGTGAGGTGTGGGTGCGCAGTACGACACCGGACTCGGTGCCGCCGTCGGGCCCCTGGACGAAGAAGGTGTCGGCCTCGCCGCGGGCGGGGTGGTCCGGGCCGATGTTGAGGGCGTCGAAGTTGAACCACTCCGCCTCGACCTGCGGGCCCTCGGCGACCTCGTAGCCCATGGCCACGAAGATGTCCTCGATGCGGTCCGAGAGCGTGGTCAGCGGGTGGCGGGCGCCGGCCGGTACGCGGTCGTGCGGCAGCGTGACGTCGACGTCCTCCTCCACGAGCACGCGGGCGTCCCGCTCGGCCTCCAGCTCGGCCTGGCGGGCGGCGAGAGCCTTGTTCACGGCGCCGCGGGCCATGCCGACGCGCTTGCCGGCCTCGGCCTTGGCGTGCGGGGGCAGGGCGCCGATCTCGCGGTTGGCGAGGGCCAGCGGAGAGGTGGGTCCGGTGTGGGCGACCTTGGCCTCGTGGAGCGCGTCGAGGGAGTCCGCGGCGGCGAAGGCGGCGAGCGCCTCGTCCCGCATGCGCTCGATCTCTTCCGGTTTCAACGCCTCGACCTCGACTGGGTCGTACGACTTATTGGGTGCCGACATCTCTTCCCGTGCTTCCGATTGTCCCCCAGCTGACGCTGGGAGGTGCCCCCTGGCGGATGGTCCCCGTCACCGACTCGCGAGGGCCGCGTGAAGGACACAAAGGTGCCAAAGGCCGAGTCTAACGGGGTGGAGGTGTACGAAGAGCCCGTGGGCCGTCAGGCGAGATACGCCGGGGCCGCCACGGGCAACGTAAATCGGAACTCGGCGCCGCCGACGGAGGCGCGGCCGACCGTGATGGTGCCGCCGTGTGCCTCGACGATGCCCTTGACGATGTACAGCCCGAGGCCCGTGCCGCCGCGCTTGCTGCCCCGCCAGAAGCGGGTGAAGACGCGGTTCATGGACTCCTCCGGGATGCCGGGGCCCTCGTCGCTCACCGTGACCGACGTGCCGGTTTCCTCGCCCTCGCGCGGGGATGCGCAGGGCGTGACGTCAATGGTGACGGTTCCCTCGCCGTGCCGCACGGCATTTTCGATGAGGTTGCTGAGCACCTGGTCGACCTTGTCGGGGTCGGCCCACAGGTCGGGCAGCGGCTGTTCGATGCGCAGCAGGAAGCGGTCGGCGGGCTGGCCGGCGGCGACGTAGGCCTGGATGTGCCGGGAGACGGCGGCCCCGATGTCGACGGGCTGCCGGCGCACCTCCAGGCGCCCGGAGTCGATCCGGGAGATGTCGAGCAGCTCGGCGATGAGCCGGGTCACGCGGTCGGCGTCGGCGTCGACGGTCTCCAGCATCAGCCGCTTCTGGTCGTCGGTGAAGCGCTCCCACTTGGCGAGGAGCGTGGCGGTGAAGCCCTTCACGGAGGTCAGGGGTGAGCGCAGTTCATGGGCGACCGTCGCGATCAGCTCGGCGTGGCTGCGCTCGGTGCGGCGACGGGCCTCGGTGTCCCGCAGGGACACGACGACCCGCTGGACGGGCCCGAGGGGCTCGTCGCGCACATACTGCGCGCAGACCAGCACCTCCCGTCCCCCGGGCAGCAGCAGATTGCGCTCCGGCTGCCGCGTCCGGATCGCGAGCCCGCCGTAGGGGTCGACGAGCTGCCACCAGCGGCGGCCTTCCAGGTCCTCCAGCGGCAGCGCCTGCTCCAGGGGCCGGCCGAGGGCGTCGGCGGCGCGCTGGGCGGTGATACGGGCGGCGGCGGCGTTGAAACAGACCACGCGGCCGTGTTCGTCGGCGACGACAAGGCCGTCGGGAAGCTGGTCGGGGTCGAGGCCCGCGGGATCGCCCTGCCGGGGCACAGATGTGCGCTGCGCGTCCCGTCCACCCGGCGCGGTGCTCGTGCCGGCCACACTCATCCCCGTACCCCACCTCTCAGACGGCGCAGGGCCCCGAGCTGGTCACCCTACTAGCTCGCCGTGACGGAGCGGCACCCTCCGGAGGCGCGCTGTGCACGGGCCGACGCGTAGAGACATACGGCGGCGGCGGTGGCGAGGTTCAGGCTCTCGGCCTTTCCGTGGATGGGGACGCGGACGACGGCGTCGGCGAGCGCGCGGGTCTCCTCCGGGAGTCCCCAGGCCTCGTTGCCGAACACCCAGGCGGTGGGACCGCCCATGGTCCCCTTGTCGAGTTCGGCGTCGAGATCGTCGGTCCCGGCGCCGTCGGCGGCGAGGATCCTCACGCCCGCGCCCTTCAGCCCGGCCACGGCCCGCTCGACGGGGACGCCCACGGCGACGGGCAGATGGAAGTGGGAGCCCACGGAGGCGCGTACGGCCTTGGGGTTGTACAGGTCGACGGAGGCGTCGGTGAGGATCACGGCCTCGGCGCCGGCGGCGTCTGCGCACCGCAGCACGGTGCCGGCGTTGCCGGGGTCGCGCACATGGGCGAGCACGGCGACCAGCTTCGGCCGGGCGGCGAGGATCTCCTCGAACGGCGTGTCCAGGAACCGGCAGACCCCGACCAGGCCCTGCGGGGTGACGGTGGTCGAGATGTCGGCGATGACGTCCTCGGCGGCGAGATGCACCCGGGCGCCGGCGTCCCGCGCCGCGCCGATGATGTCGGCGTAGCGCTCCGCGGCCTCGACCGTGGCGAACAGCTCGACGAGGGTGGGGGTGCCGTCGGCCCGATGCCCGGCCGCCTCCCTGACGGCCTGCGGCCCCTCCGCGAGAAACAGCCGGTCCTTGCCCCGGAAATTCCGCTTGGCGAGCCGCCGGGCGGCTGCGACACGGGCGGACCGGGGGGAGATCAGCTCGGGGCTGGGCATCCTGTTCTTCACCTTCAAGAAAGTCTTCACTTTGTGGTGCCGGCAGGGTGAGCGCCCCCGGGGGGCGGGGAACTGCGCGACCGGCCACGACGCACCCGCGGGCGAACGACCACCGATGGCCCCCCAACAGCAGGACCCGCAAGCCATAGAGCCTGCGGGTCCTTCAGTGAGCGTCGGCCGAGAGCCGGCGCAGCGTCACGCAGCCTTGGGCGCGTTGACGTCCGACGGCAGCGCCTTCTGCGCGACCTCGACGAGCGCGGCGAACGCGTTCGCGTCGTTCACGGCCAGCTCGGCCAGGATCTTGCGGTCGACCTCGATGTTCGCGGCCTTCAGACCCTGGATGAAGCGGTTGTAGGTGATGCCGTTGGCGCGGGCAGCGGCGTTGATGCGCTGGATCCACAGCTGACGGAAGTCGCCCTTGCGCTTCTTGCGGTCGTTGTAGTTGTAGACCAGCGAGTGGGTGACCTGCTCCTTGGCCTTGCGGTACAGGCGCGAGCGCTGACCGCGGTAGCCGGAGGCCTGCTCGAGGATCGCCCGGCGCTTCTTGTGGGCGTTGACTGCCCGCTTGACGCGTGCCACTTGTTAACTCCTTGTAGCGGGGTCGTGGGGGTACTCACACGACCCGGAATCGATTCGGTCCCGGTCCAGACGCACGGCGCTCAGAGCGCCGCCGCGTCACTTGCCGAGAAGCTTCTTGATCTTCGCGGCGTCGCCCGGGGCCATCTCGGCGTTGCCGGTGAGGCGACGCGTGATGCGGGACGACTTCCTCTCGAGCAGGTGGCGCTTGCCGGCGCGCTCGCGGAGCACCTTGCCGGAGCCGGTGACCTTGAAGCGCTTGCTGGCACCGCTGTGCGACTTGTTCTTCGGCATAGCGCCGTTCTCTCCTCGTCGGTGGCGCTCCGGTGCCCGGTCGCAAAACCGGGCACGGTGGAGCGTCGTTCTTCTATCGGTTACATCCTCGGGGACGTGCGTCCCCCGGGATCACGCCTCGGCAGGCTCCTCGGACGGCGCCTCAGCCTCGGCAGGGTTCTGCGACTTGCCGGGGTTCGCCTTCGCGGACGCCTTGCGGGCCTCCTGCGCCTGGCGGGCCTCGGCCATCGCCTCGGTCTTCTTCTTGTGCGGACCGAGGACCATGATCATGTTCCGGCCGTCCTGCTTCGGGTTCGACTCCACGAAACCGAGGTCCTGGACGTCCTCCGCGAGGCGCTGCAGCAGTCGGTAGCCCAGCTCGGGCCGGGACTGCTCGCGACCACGGAACATGATCGTGATCTTGACCTTGTCGCCCTGCTTGAGGAACCGGACGACGTGACCCTTCTTGGTGTCATAGTCGTGCGGGTCGATCTTCGGCCGGAGCTTCATCTCCTTGATGACCGTGTGCGCCTGGTTCTTGCGCGCCTCACGGGCCTTCATGGCCGACTCGTACTTGAACTTCCCGTAGTCCATGAGCTTGCACACGGGCGGACGGGCGTTCGCCGCGACCTCGACCAGGTCCAGGTCGTACTCCTGCGCAAGCTCCAGTGCCTTCGCGAGCGGGACGATGCCCACCTGCTCGCCACTGGGACCGACAAGTCGCACCTCGGGAACGCGAATCCGGTCGTTGATGCGGGGCTCGGCGCTGATGGATCCTCCTCGGTAGCACCACGCGACGGTCTGGCGGACAGCCGCGTAACGTCTTTGTTCGTAAGACCTAACCGCGCCGACGCACAAAAAATGCCCCGGACGATCACAGGCGGGGCTCCAATGACTACCGGAGCACCGCCGCGGTGACCGCGGGGCGCAGTTCGGGCGACTCCATCGTCCGTACGGAACGATGGTGGCCGCCTGACCGGGTGACCCGCCGCCCCGGAGGACGGTCAGGTGGGAGATCGGAGCCTCCACTTGTGGGCCGGACGCTCTGTTGTTCGCAGGGCTGTCCAGCCGGTCGTTACACAAGGTTAGCAGCACCGCCGGGGAAGGGCTAATCGGAGGCCCCGCCGGAGTACCGCCTATGGTGTGGGGCATGAGTGAGACCCCTCCTGAGAACCCCGACTTCGACGCGATGACCCGGGACATCGCCGAGGTCCCCGCCGTCGAGGTGATCGTGACGGTCGCCGTCAACCTGATGAGCGCCGCCGCCGTGAAGCTCGGGCTGAGCGAGGAGGGCGAGAAGTACAAGGACCTGGACGAGGCCCGCAAGCTGATCACCGCCCTCGCCGGCCTGCTGGACGCGAGCGCGACCGAGATCAGCTCCTTCCACGCGGCCCCGCTGCGCGACGGCCTGAAGTCGCTGCAGCTGGCGTTCCGCGAGGCGTCGGTCGTCCCGGACGATCCGGGCCAGGGGCCGGGCGAGAAGTACACCGGCCCCGTCTACAGCTGACCTACTCCTTCACATACAGGGGCTCGCCCGGAGGCGTGGTCCCGGCCGGCAGCAGTGCCAGGTCGAGACCGCGCACCAGGCGGGCCCTCAGTGTTTCGTCGGCGGCGAGCCGCTCGGCGACCGCACGGGCCGCCTCGGCGGGCGCCGCGGCCGGGTCGAGGACGAGGGCGAGGGTGCCGTCGGCCTGCCCGGGCCCCAGGTGGGCGCGCAGCACGGCGGGCTCCGCCGCCACCGCCGTACGGACGGCGTCGATCACGGCGGGGTCGGCGAGCGGATCGGTGCTGGTGCGGCCCTCGGCGAGGGCGAGCAGTGCCGGGCCGGTCAGCTCGAACGGCACCGGTCCCGCGAGGTCCAGCACGACCGTGTCGGCCTTCTCGTGCGCGGCGGCCTGCAGCGCCTGGTGCAGGGGTACGGCGACCGGGCGGGCCTCGGGGTCCCAGCGAGCGAGGGAGTCGGTCGAGGTGAACGCGGGCAGGGCGGTGCGGTGGCCGGCCTTCAGGGTGGGTACGGCCATGTCGCTGGTCTTCTCGCGGCGCAGCCCGTTCTCGTCCTCCTCGACCTCGCCGAGCACGGCGACGACGGGGACGAGCAGGCGGGCACCCTTCAGCGCCTCGAGCACCGGCCCGAGGGCGCTGCGGTCCTCGGCCCAGGCGGCGAGCGCGGCGCTCAGCCGGGGGTCGGCGGAGCCGTCGTCGTCGGAGAAGCCGGGGTCGGGAATGTTCTTGTTCGCCACGGTCACCGACCCTAATCCAGGGTGTGAGCAGCGCGTAGCGGCCCCCCGCAGGAATTCGGGACACGCCGCGGGCGCACGCGGGCCCCGCGGCCGTATCGTCGGCGGCGCCCTCGGTCTCCTCCTCGGCCGGGGCGGGAAGGGAGCATCCATGACGGGGGCGGCGACGGGCCGGGGCGCGCTGCTGAGCAGGGCGATGACGGGGGTGAGCGTGCCGGCGGGCGCGCAGGTGTCGGTGGCGGTGCTGGAGGTGGCCTCCGGTGCGAGCGCCGTGTACGGGGACGCGGCCTTCGACACGGCCAGCATCGTCAAGGTCGACGTCCTGGCCGCGCTGCTGCTCCAGGCGCAGGACGCGGGCCGGCGGCTGACGGCGGCCGAGCGGGCGTACGCCGCGAAGATGATCGAGAACAGCGACAACGCGTCCGCGACCGCGCTGTGGCACACGATCGGGCGGGCGGACGGCCTGGACACGGCGAACAGGCGCTTCGGGCTGACCGCGACCTCCGGGGGCGAGGGCGGGCTGTGGGGCCTGACGCAGACCACGGCCGCCGACCAACTCCGCCTGCTGCAGCAGGTGTTCGGGGAGGACTCCGAGTTGAGCAAGTCCTCGCGGAGGTATGTGCAGGGGCTGATGGAGTCGGTCGAGGCGGACCAGCAGTGGGGCGTGTCGGCCGCCGCGGACGGCAACTGCTGGGCGCTGAAGAACGGTTGGCTGCCGCGCAGTACGACGGGGCTGTGGGATGTGAACAGCATCGGGCGGGTGACGGCGGACGGCACCGACTACCTGGTGGCGGTGCTGTCGAAGGGCACGGAGAGCCAGGCGAAGGGCATCGCGCTGGTGGAGACGGCGGCGCAGGCGGCGGTGTCGGCGTTCGCCGGTGACTGCTCGGGCTGAACCGGTGACGCCCCATCGCGGACCGACTCTCGGCCGGGGCAGCCCAGCGGGCACTGAGGGCCGCTTCCGTGGCGCGGTGGACGGCTGCGCGCTCCCCCCGGTGCGGACGGGACGGCGACCTCGACGTCGAGCGGCGCCTGCTCCCGCGCGCGGAGGCCGGGCCTCGTACCGGGCGTGGCCGACCCCTTCCGGCAGCGTCCGAGTCGAGCGGCGCCGCCGGCTGCGGCTCGCGGACTCCGGCCACCGTGCGTGCGCCGAGGGCCCGGGGGCCTGCCGCGGACGTCCTCAGGCCGTCTGCCTGCGGCCCCGCCACAGCACCACGCCCGCCACCAGGAGAACCCCGCCGGCGCCGCCGGCCAGCGGGCCCGCCCAGTCGGAGGCCGAGGAGGTGACCTTGGGGGCGTCCGGGCCGGTGCCGAAGTACTTCTCGCCGGACGACGCCGCGCTCAGGCTCTGCGGCTTCAGGCTCGCGGCCGCCTGCAGCGCCGCCGCCGGGTCGATCATGCCGAAGCCGCGGGAGTCGTCCCGGCCGCCGACCGGCGCGTCCTGGGCGGTGCCCTCCAGGAGCGTCTTGATCTGGGCCGGGCTCAGGTCCGGGTGGGCGGCCTTGATCAGGGCCGCGGCGCCGGAGACGAAGGCGGAGGCGGCCGAGGTGCCCCAGCCCTCGTAGTACTTGTGGTCGGGGTCGGCGATGACCACGTTGACCCCGGGCGCGCTGACGGCCGCGTACCAGCGGCGGGTCGAGAAGGAGGCGCGGGTGCCGAAGCGGTCGACGGCGGTCGCGGCGATGACACCGGGGTAGGCGGCCGGGTAGGAGACGTGGTCGCCCTTGTCGCCGCCGTTGCCCGCGGAGGCGACGACCACCACGCCCTTCTTCAGGGCGTACTGCACGGCCTCGTCCTCGCTCGGTTCGGGGTGCGCGGAGTTCGAGTCGTCGCCGAGGGAGAGGTTGATGACGTCGGCGCCGTGGTCGGCAGCCCAGCGGATGCCGTCGGCGAGGGCGTTGCCGCGGCTGGTACGGGCCTTGGCGCGGGCGGGGTCGCCGTCCTCCAGGATCACGCGCACCGGCAGGATCTTCGCCTCGGGAGCGACACCCATGACACCGGCGGTGCCGCCCGGGCCATGGCCGTGCCCCGCGATGATGCCGGCCATGGCCGTGCCGTGCCGGGCCCAGGTGCGGTCGCCCTGCTCGGCGCCGAAGCCGATCATGTCCTTGGCGGGCAGGACGTTGCCGGCGAGGTCGGGGTGGTCGGCCTCGACGCCGGTGTCCAGGACGGCGACGGTGACACCGCGGCCCTTGGTGGTGCGCCAGGCCTCGTCCAGGTTCAGCGCCGACAGGGCCCATTGCTGGGCGCGGATGCCGTCGGCGTGGGCGGCGGTGGAGGGCAGCAGGGCGAGGGCACCGGCGAGCAGCAGGCTCACCGCCGCCCCGGTCGGGTGCACGCGGCGGTGGCCGCATATCGATCGCCTCATGAGGGTGTCTCCGTGGCCGTGCCGATGCTCTGGCGCAGGCGCCGCTCGACGCGGTCGGCCAGGCCCTGGGCCTCGTTGCCGAGACCGGCCTGGGCCGGTGCGGTGGTCGCTCCGGCGCTGACGGCGTCGGCGGCGGGCTGCGGCGCGTCGACGCCGCGGCCGTCGGCCCAGCCGGAGACGGCGTAGGCGACGACGGGGGCGTCGGTGAGGACGGAGATGGTCCAGGAGGCGCGCTGTTTGTCACCGAAGCCGGCCGCGGGGGTGCCCTTGGCGGGGTACGGACGGGGCATCAGATCGACGCGCCGGTCCAGGCGCTCGGTGCCGAAACGGTGGGCCAGCGCGGACATGGCGGCGGGGTCGGCCTTGGTGAACAGCAGGCCGACGGTGGTGACGTAGCTCTGGGTGGCGTCGGTGTAGGTGGCGCGCAGCAGCCGCCGGCAGCCGACGGGGGCGAGGACCTTCTGCAGCAGCGGGTCGAAGGCGTGGGCACAGCCGCCGTCCGGGGCCACGGCGATCCTGGTCCAGGTGCGGTCGGCGCCGCCGGGTCCGGCGCCCGTGCCCTGGACGGTGGGCGGGAAGAGCTGGTCCACGGGCACGTTGTGCCAGAGCGTCCCTGCGGTGGCGAAGTGGTCGCCGGTGGTGTCGTCCCCGTCGTCGCCGGTGAGCCAACTTCCGGTCGCCGCACCGCCGATGAGACCGAGGCCGAGCACGAGGCAGGCGGCAGCGGCGACGGTGCGGGAGCCCACCCGGTGCCGGGCGGGCTCGCCGAACGCCTCGGGCTCCGCGAACGACACCACGGGCCGCGCGGCCCCGGCGGCGCTCCAGGCCAGCGCCGGGTCGGGTGCGGGCGAGTCCGTGGCCGCCGGGGGGCCGACGGGGTGGGCGGGCGCCATGGGGCTCCACGCGGCCGCCTGCGCGCGCCCGGCGGACACGGCGGAGCCACGAGGGACGGATGCGGCGGCGGTGCGGCCCTCGCCACGGCGTCCGGCAGGCACGGGCGAGCCTGCGGAGCTCCGGGGCTCCGGGGCGGCGGGTACGGACGTGGCGCGGGCGCTCCGGGGCTCGGCGGATCCGGTGACCGGCCGGAGCCGGGTCGTGGTCTCCGCGGCGGTGACCGGCCGGAGCCGGGCGGTCGTCTCCGAGGAGGTCTCCGCCGGCGCTCCCGATCGCCGGGACGCCGGGCCGGGGACCTCCCGCCCCGTGCGGGGCGGAGTGTCGGGGAACCGGGCCGAGGCGGGCGGCGGAGGCGGACTCGCGGGCTGGGCGACCTCGGGTACCACAGGCTTGCGGCCGGCCCCGCCGACACGGTCCCCCAACTCCCCGCCCGACGCCCGCCCGTCGGGCACGGCCCGCCCACCGTCCGGCACCTCACCACGCCCGAAGCCACCACCGGCCGACCGGCCGTCGCGCACCGTACGGCCGGCGGAGGGCCGATCGTCGGCGCCGCCCGCGGAGAACGGACCGTCACCCGTCGATCGCCCGGCAGAAGCCGAACCGTGACGCGCGGACCCTGCGTCACGCGTGGGGCCGCCTCCGGTGAAGGGCGCGCCCTCACGCGCGAGGTCTCCGGTAGGGCGCAAGCCGCCACCCGCCGGACCCCGAGCAGGTGCCGAGCCATGGCCCACGGCACCCGGGACCGTGGCCCCGTTGCCGGACGCCGCACCGCCCGCGGACGGACGGCCGAGGCGCGGTGACCCTCCGGCAGACGGGCGGGAGGTGCGGGGTGCGAAGACCGACGGCTCGTCGTCGGGGTCCTCGGGGGGCGCAGTGACGGGGATGCGGGCGGGAGCGGGGTGCGGCGGAGCCGGGGCGGGGACCGGCCGGTGCTGGGATGTGCCCTGTGCGGGCGGCTCGACGCCGGTGTCTGCCGGGCGGCCGGGCGGAGCCGAAGGGCGCGGTGGGGCCGAGGGGCGCGGGGGGACGGGTGCGTGGCGCGCTTCCGTGCTCATGCACCCCCCGTTTCCTCGTGCCCGGGCCGTCCTCACGTACGCGGGCCGCTGCGCTGCTCGGCCGCGCCCGGGGCAACAGCTCCGTCCCGGGCACGCATACCCGTACGTCCGGACCGGCATCCCGGTTCAGCGATGCGGCCGGGGGCGTTCCGCCGTACGTGCGCGTCACTCTACGGGTTGTCCGGGCCAGAATCAGAACCAGTCCGCGGCGCCGGGGCATCTGCCCGGAACGTCCCCCTACCCTGCGGTAATCCCGTCTGGCAGGCTTCCGTCATGACTGCGCGCGCCGCCGACCGGGCCCGTTACGACCGGGCCACCGCCCATCTCGACGCCCCTCTCGCGATCGTGGACCTGGACGCCTTCGACGCCAACGCCGCCGATCTCGTCCGCCGGGCCGCAGGCAAGCCGGTCCGGGTGGCCAGCAAGTCCGTGCGCTGCCGGGCGCTGCTGGAGCGCGTCCTGGCCAGGGACGGCTTCCGGGGCATCATGTCGTTCACGCTGGCCGAGTCGCTGTGGCTCGCGCGTTCCGGATTCGACGACGTCCTGCTGGCCTATCCGTCCGCCGACCGGGCCGGATTCGCGGAGCTGGCGGCCGATCCCAAGCTCGCCGGTGCGGTGACCGTGATGGTGGACGATCCGGCGCACCTCGATCTCATCGACGCCGCCCGTGACGGTGGACGTGAAGTGGTGCGTGTCTGCCTGGAGTTGGACACCTCGCTGAGGCTGCTGGGCGGTCGTGTCCGGGTCGGGGCGCTGCGCTCTCCGCTGCGCTCCCCCGCCCAACTCGTCGAGCTGGCCCGCGCGGTGGCCCGGCGGCCGGGCTTCCGGCTGGTGGGGATCATGGCGTACGAGGGGCACGTCGCCGGTGTCGGGGACGCGGTGGCCGGGCGGCCGCTGCGGTCCCGGGCGATCCGGCTGATGCAGGCCGCCGCCCGCCGTGAGCTGGCCGAGCGGCGGGCGGCGGTCGTACGCGCGGTGCGGTCCGTCGTGCCGGACCTGGAGTTCGTCAACGGCGGCGGCACGGGCAGCGTGCAGCACACCGCCGCCGAGGACGCCGTGACGGAGATAGCAGCCGGTTCGGGGCTGTACGTGCCGCGGCTCTTCGACAACTACACGTCGTTCACCGGCCGTCCGGCGGCGCTGTTCGCCCAGCCCGTCGTACGGCGGCCGGGGGTCGGGGTCGTCACCGTGCTCGGCGGTGGCTATCCGGCCTCCGGCGCCGCCGGTCCCGACCGGCTTCCGGTGCCGTACCTGCCTCAGGGACTGACGTACGACCCCCAGGAAGGCCCCGGCGAGGTGCAGACCCCGCTGCTCGGCTCGCCCGCCGACGACCTCCTCGTCGGGGACAAGGTGTGGTTCCGGCACGCGAAGGCGGGCGAGCTGTGCGAGCGGTTCGACGCCCTCCACCTGGTCGAGGGGGACACGGTCACGGCGACCGTGCCCACCTACCGGGGTGAGGGGCACACCTTCCTGTGACGCGTCCTACAGGGGTGTGACGTACGCTCCCGCGATTCCGCCGTCCACCAGGAAGTCGGTGGCGTTGACGAAGGAGGAGTCGTCGCTGGCCAGGAAGGCGACGGCGGCGGCGATCTCCTCGGCCTCGGCGAACCGCCCGACCGGGATGTGCACGAGCCGGCGGGCCGCCCGCTCCGGGTCCTTCGCGAACAGCTCCTGCAGCAAAGGGGTGTTGACCGGGCCCGGGCACAGGGCGTTGACCCGGATGCCCTCCCGGGCGAACTGCACACCCAGCTCGCGGGACATGGCCAGTACGCCGCCCTTGGAGGCGGTGTACGAGATCTGTGAGGTCGCCGCGCCCATCCGGGCCACGAAGGACGCGGTGTTGATGATGGACCCCTTGCCCTGGCGGCGCATGTAGGGGATGGCGGCCTTGCAGCACAGGTAGACGGAGGTGAGGTTGACCTCCTGGACCCGCTTCCAGGCCTCCAGGCCGGTCTCCAGGATGGAGTCGTCGTCGGGCGGGGAGATGCCGGCGTTGTTGAAGGCGACGTCGACGCTGCCGTAGGTGTCGTACGCCGTCCTGAACAGCGTCTCGACCTGCTCGGGGTCGGTGACGTCGACCTTCACGAAGAGTCCGCCGACCTCGTCGGCGACGGCCTTGCCGCGGGCTTCGTCGACGTCCGCGCAGACGACGTGGGCGCCTTCGGAGGCGAGCCTGCGGGCGGTGGCGAGGCCGATGCCGCTGCCGGCTCCGGTCACGACGGCGGTACGGCCGACCAGGCGGCGGCAAACACTGTTGTCGGTCACTGTGCGGGGCCCTCCGTGCTGGGGGAGACGTTGCTGATGAAGACGTTCTTGGTCTCGGTGAAGGCGGTCAGGGCGTCGGGGCCGAGTTCGCGGCCGAGGCCGGACTGCTTGAAGCCGCCGAACGGGGTCCAGTAGCGGACGCTGGAGTGGGAGTTGACGGACAGGTTGCCCGCGCGGACGGCCTGGGAGACGCGCAGGGCTCGGCCGAGGTCCCGGGTCCACAGGGAGCCGGAGAGGCCGTAGGGGGTGTCGTTGGCGAGGCGGATCGCGTCCTCCTCGTCGGTGAAGGGGAGCAGGACGGCGACGGGGCCGAAGATCTCCTCGCGGGCCGCCCGGCCGTCGGGCCGCTCCCCGGTCAGGACCGTCGGCGGGAACCAGAAGCCGGGGCCGTCGGGGGCGCTGCCGCGCAGGGCCGGAGCGTCGTCGGGGACGTAGGACCGTACCCGCTCCAGCTGCTGCCCGGAGATCAGCGGACCCATCTGCGTCTTCTCGTCCGCCGGGTCGCCCACGACGACGGAGGCGAGGGCGTCGGCGAGGAAGTCCCGGGCCTCCTCCAGCACCGTCTCCTGGACGAGGATGCGGGTGCGGGCGCAGCAGTCCTGGCCGGAGTTGTCCAGGAAGGAGAAGGGGTCGAGGGCGGTCTTCAGGTCGGCGTCGGCGAAGACGATGTTGGGGCTCTTGCCGCCGAGTTCAAGGGTGACCGGCTTGACGAGGCGGGCGCAGCGCTCCATGACCTCGCGGCCGGTGCGGGTGGAGCCGGTGAACACGATCTTGGCGACGTCCGGGTGGTCCACGAGCGCGCGTCCGGCGGTGTGGCCGTAGCCGGGCAGCACCTGGAAGACATGCTCGGGCAGGCCGGCCCGAAGGGCGAGTTCGGCGAGGCGGAGCGCGGTGAGCGGGGTGGTCTCGGCGGGCTTGAGGACGACCGCGTTGCCGGCCGCGAGCGCCGGGAAGGAGCCCCAGGCGGCGATCGGCATCGGGAAGTTCCAGGGGGCGATGACGCCGACGACACCGAGGGGCTCCTGGAAGGTGATGTTCCAGCCGCCGGGCACCGGGATCTGCCGGCCGAGGAGGCGCTCGGCGCCGCCGGCCGCGTACAGCAGCAGGTCGCGGACGTTGCCGGCCTCCCAGCGGGCGTTGCCGAGGGTGTGGCCGGCCTCGCGGACCTCCAGCTGGGCCAGCTCTTCGACGTGGGCGTCGACGGTGTCGGCGAAGCGGCGCAGCAGCCGGGCCCGGTCGGCCGGGGCGAGGGCGGCCCACCCGGTCTGGGCGCGCGCGGCCCGTACGACGGCGGCGGCCACGTCCTCCTCGCTCGCGGCGGGGACGGTGGCGACGACCTCTTCGGTGGCGGGGTTGAGTACGACGAGCTCGTGCGGGTCAGTCAACGGTTGACCTTTCACAGGCGTTCGAAGGAGCGGCGCAGCTCCCAGTCGGTGACCGCGGCGTCGAAGGCGTCCAGTTCGACGCGCGCCATGTTGCGGTAGTGGGCCACGACCTCGTCGCCGAAGGCGGCCTTGGCGATGGGGCTGTTCTCCCAGAGTTCGGCGGCCTCGCGCAGTGTGGTCGGCACATGCTCGAAGTCCGCGGTGTAGGCGTTGCCGGGGCAGGGTTCGGGGAGTTCGAGCTTCTGCTCGATGCCGTACAGGCCCGCCGCGACCAGACCGGCGACGGCGAGGTACGGGTTGACGTCGCCGCCGGGGAGGCGGTTCTCGAAGCGCAGGGAGCGGCCGTGGCCGACCACGCGCAGCGCGCAGGTGCGGTTGTCGTGGCCCCAGGCGACGGCGGTGGGGGCGAAGGAGCCCGGCTGGAACCGCTTGTAGGAGTTGATGTTCGGCGCGTAGAGGAGGGAGAAGTCGCGCAGGGCTGCGAGCTGTCCGGCGAGGAAGTGCCGCATGACGTCGGACATGTCGTCCCCGTCGGCCATGGCGTTGGTGCCGTCGGCGTCGGCGAGGGAGAGGTGGATGTGGCAGGAGTTGCCCTCGCGCTCGTTGTACTTGGCCATGAAGGTGATCGAGACGCCCTCCTGGGCGGCGATCTCCTTGGCGCCTGTCTTGTACAGCGCGTGCTGGTCGCAGGTGACGAGTGCCTCGTCGTAACGGAAGGCGATCTCGTGCTGGCCGGGGTTGCACTCGCCCTTGGCGGACTCGACGGTGAGGCCGGCGCCGGCCATGTCGTTGCGCAGCCGGCGCAGCAGGGGTTCGATGCGGCCGGTGCCGAGGACGGAGTAGTCGATGTTGTACTGGTTGGCCGGGGTGAGGCCCCGGTAGCCCGCGTCCCAGGCCGCCTCGTAGGTGTCCTTGAAGACGATGAACTCCAGCTCGGTGCCGACCTGGGCGGCGTAGCCGAGTTCGGCGAGCCGCTCCAGCTGGCGGCGCAGGATCTGGCGGGGCGCCGCGACGACCGGGGAGCCGTCGTTCCAGGCGAGGTCGGCAACGAGCAGGGCGGTGCCGGGGTGCCAGGGGATGCGGCGCAGGGTGACGAGGTCGGGGTGCATGGCGAAGTCGCCGTAGCCGCGGTCCCAGGAGGACATCGCGTAGCCCTCGACGGTGTTCATCTCGGTGTCGACGGCGAGGAGGTAGTTGCAGCCCTCGGTGCCGTGGTGCAGGACCTCGTCGAGGAAGAAGCGGGCGGCGAACCGCTTGCCCTGGAGGCGCCCTTGCATATCGGGGAAGGCCAGGACGACAGTGTCGATCTCACCGCTCGCGACGAGGGCGTGCAGTTCCTCGACGCTGAGCGGGGGTGTGCGGTCTGCCACGGGAGAGCCTCCTTCGGCGCCTTCGCGCTTTTTCGGCCGGGCCGGGAGCCATAAGGTATTGCCAAGAACCATTGCTTGGGAAGGGGGTACGGCGGATGTCGCAGGACATGGGTACCGACGGGCTGGGTGACCGGCTCGCTCCGGTGCTGCGGCCGGTGCGGGCGGGCAACGGCTTCGAGGAGGCGCTGGAGCAGATCCTCCAGGTCGTGCGGCTCGGCCTGGTGCCGGGCGGGGAACGGCTGCCGGCCGAGCGGGAGCTGGCGGAGCGGCTCGGGATCAGCCGGGTGACACTGCGCGAGGTGCTGAAGGTGCTCCAGGACCAGGGGCTGGTGGAGGCACGGCGCGGGCGCTACGGCGGAACGTTCGTGCTGCCGCGCACGGACGCCGGCGGCGAGGACGAGCTGCGCCGCCGGATCACCGAGGTCGACATCGAGGACGTCCTGCGGTTCCGCGAGGTCCTGGAGGTGGGGGCGGCCGGGCTGTGCGCGGCGCACGGACTGACGCGGGAGCAGGCGGACCGGCTGCGCGAGGCACTGGACCGCACGCACGAGGCTCCGCTGGCCGACTACCGCCGGGCGGACACCCTGCTGCACCTGACGCTGGCCGAGCTGTGCGGCTCCCCCTCCCTGACCGCGCAGTACGCGGCGGTCCGGGCCACCGTCAACGACCTGCTCGACTGCATCCCGCTGCTGGTGCGCAACCTGGAGCACTCGCAGCGGCAGCACACCGCCATCGTGGAGGCGGTGCTGGACGCGGACGCGGACGGCGCGCGGGAGATGATGCGCGAGCACTGTGCGGGCACGGCGGCACTGCTGCGGGGCTTTCTGACATGACCCCGCTCTGCAAAGGTATCGGCGGACACCTTTGGAAGACTGGGAGGGCGGCGTGACCGGACGGCCGTTGATCGGTGTGAGCACATATCTGGAGACCGGTGCCCGCTGGGGCGTGTGGGAACTGGAGGCGGCCCTGCTGCCCGCCGCCTACCCGCGGCTGGTGCAGCGGGCGGGCGGGCTGGCCGCACTGCTGCCGCCGGACGCGCCCGAGCAGGCGGCGGCGACGGTGGCCCGGCTCGACGGGCTGGTGATCGCGGGCGGCCCGGACGTGGACCCGTCCCGGTACGGCGCCGAGCGCGACCCCCGCACCGGGCCGCCCGCCCCGGCCCGCGACACCTGGGAACTCGCCCTGATCGGGGCCGCCTTGGCCGCGGGGACGCCGCTGCTGGGCATCTGCCGGGGCATGCAGCTGCTGAACGTGGCGCTCGGCGGGACGCTGGTGCAGCACCTGGAGGGGCATGCGGAGGTGGTCGGCGTGTTCGGCGGCCACCCGGTGAAGCCGGTGCCGGGCAGCCTGTACGCCGGGATCGTCCCGGAGGAGACGACCGTCCCCACCTACCACCACCAGGCCGTGGACCGGCTCGGCACGGGACTGGTGCCGTCGGCCCACGCGGCGGACGGCACGGTGGAGGCGGTCGAGCTGCCGGCGGACCGGGGCTGGGTGCTCGGCGTGCAGTGGCATCCGGAGATGGGCGAGGACCTGCGGGTGATGCGGGCGCTGGTCGCTGCCGCGGACTGAACACGGCCGAACGGCCGGGCGCGGTCGATCTTGCGACCGTCTGCCGACTGCGGGCACGTCGTGGCCGGTCACGCGGCCGTCTGCCGACTGCGGGCACGTCGTGGCCGGTCGCGCAGTTCCTCGCGCCCCTGGGCGGGGCGCAGTAACGTCGGCTTCCGGCTCTGTGACCGCGACGCATCGCGCCTCGGGCGGCGCGGCCCGGAGGGCCGTGGTGCGCGACGTCGTCAGAGCCGTTTCCTGAGCCACTCCAGGGCCGCCTCGCCCTGGGCCCGCTGGAAGGGGCGCAGGGTGGGCAGGCCCGGGGGCGGCGGGTTCAGGGAGCTGCGCAGGAAGTAGCCCGTGAGGGCGGCCAGCGCGGCGGTCACGGCGTCCCGGTCGGCGTCCCGGCCCAGCGGGTGCGTGGTGAAGACCTCCTCCGGGTCGGGGCCGCCCTGCGCCCGCACGCACGGCAGCATGACGAGCAGGTCGAACCAGGGCGCGGCGCGCAGGGCGTGCGGCCAGTCCACGAAGGCCACACCCCCGTCGGCCGTGAGCAGCACGTTGTCCGCGCGCAGGTCGCCATGGGCCAGCGTGTCCCCCGAGGCGCCCTCGGCCCAGTGGGCCTCCAGCGCGGCGAGTTCGGGCAGATGGTCGGCGACCCGGGCACCGAGCCGGTCGCGTACGTCACCGGCCTCGCCGTCGAGGAGCCGGCGCCAGCCGCTGAAGTCCTCGGCCAGGCTCTCGGCGACGGGCGGGACGTCGATGGGGCACGGCGTACCGGTACGGCCCAGCACGGTCACGGCGTCGAGCACCCGGCGCAACTCGTCCGGCCGCCAGGGCACGTGCGGCTGACGCCCCGCCACCTCCTCGAAGACCAGGGCCACCCAGGTGCCGTCGTCGTACGTCCCGAGCAGCCGCGGCGCGGGTACGGCGGCGGGGAGCGCGGCGGCGGTGCGTGCCTCGCGGCGGTGCAGGTGGGGGCTGTGCGGATTGGCCTCGGCGCTCACCGCCTTGACGAAGCCGGTGCCGCCCGCCGCGGTGCGCACCCGTGCGGCCACGCCGGGCGAGAAACCGCCGCGCTGTGTCTGCGACCGTACGACCGGCGCGCCGAGCACCTCGCCCACGGCGTCACGCACCGCGGCGGGGAGGTCTTCCCAAGGGGCGCGGACGCCTGCGGCGGGCGGGGCAATATGAGTCATGGGCAGCATGGTGCCGGTCCGCTGCGCGGCTTGGCCAAGGGTTTTCGGCGCGTGGGGGTCGGACGTCATGGCCGGCTGCGGGTCCGTGGCCGGCGTCGGCCAGGTGAAGGCGCCTAGGGGGTGCCGACGCCGGGATGGTCCAAACGACACCCTAACCCCGGGTCAGCGACAGCAACTCCCGTGCCGGTCCCGTCGGCCGGTGCCCCGTCGGCCAGACCGCTCGCAGTTCCCGGCGCAGGGAGACGCCCTCCACCGGGATGCTGACCAGGCGCCGCATCGACAGCTCCTCCCCCACCGCCAGCTCACTGAGGACCGAGGGTCCCGCGCCGCTGACCGCCGATGCCTTGACGGCCGTGGTGGAGGACAGCTCGATCAGGGGGCGGGCCAGGCCACCGAGCGCCGCGTCCAGGACCTGGCGGGTGCCGGAGCCGCGCTCACGCAGGATCAGGGGCGTGGCCGCCAGCTCCTCCGGTGTCAGGGGACGCCGGCGGCGCGCCCACGGATGGCCGGGGGCCGTGACGACGATCAGCCGGTCGTGGGCGATGACGGCGGAGTCCAGGCCGGTCGGTACCGTCAGCCCCTCCACGAAGCCGAGGTCCGCGTCGCCGGACAGCAGCAGTTCCGCGACCTTCGCCGAGTTGCCGGCGAGCAGGGACACCGCCGTGTCGGGCCGTTCGGCGTGCAGCGCGAGAAGCCAGCCGGGCAGCAGGTACTCCGCGATGGTCATGCTCGCCGCGACCCTGAGACGTGAGTCCCGCCGGTCGCGCAGCGCCCGCGCACCCGCGTCGAAGGCCGGCCGCCGCCTCCACGACCCGCCGGGCCCAGTCCGTCACCAGCGCGCCGGCGTCCGTGAGCCGGGAGCCGCGCGGCGAGCGGTCGACCAGGGCCACCCCCAGCTGCCGTTCCATGGAGCGGATCCGGCTGCTGGCGGCGGGCTGGGTGATGCCCACTTCGCGCGCCGCCGCCCCGAGGCTGCCCAGCCTCGCCACCGCCAGCAGCAGCTCCAGTGCGGCCAGGTCCGGCACCCGGTGGGCCAGTGATTCCATGCGCTCCCGCTCCCCCTGCACCTCACTCATAAGCCCAGCTTATGCCCCCATAGGCGGGAACCTCCTGGTCAGGGGCGAGTGGCGGCGCGACTGTTGAGGTGTGGTCACCGTAACCGAGCCCCTGTCCCTCACCTCCGCCCAGCGCGTCGCCCGGGTCCGCCATCTCGGCCCCAACTGGTACGCCTCCGTCATGGGCACCGCCATCCTCGGCTCGGCCGGCGTCGCGTTGCCCGTGCGCGGGCCAGGGTGGCGCGATCTCTTCGAGGGTGTCTGGGCACTGTCCCTGATCATGCTCACGGCCCTGCTGGCGGCCCGGGCCCTGCACTGGGCCCACCACCGCGACCAGGCCCGTGCCCATCTCCTCGATCCGGCCGCGGCGCCCTTCTACGGCTGCCTGTCCATGGCCCTGCTGTCGGTGGGCGGCGGCGCCCTGACGGCCGGGCGGGACCTGCTCGGCACCGGCACGGCCGTCGCCCTGGACACCGTGCTGTTCACCGCCGGTACCGCGGTCGGGCTCGCCGCTGCCGTGGCCGTGCCGTACCTGATGGGCGTACGGCATCGCGTCCGGCCCGCGCAGGCGACCCCGGTGTGGCTGTTGCCGCTGGTCGCGCCCATGGTGTCGGCCGCGCTCGGCCCGCTGCTGGTACCGCATCTGCCGTCGGGCCAGCCCCGCGAGACCCTGCTGCTGGGCTGCTTCGGGCTGTTCGGGCTGAGCCTGTGCGCGACGCTGCTGATGCTGCCGCTGGTCTTCGCCCGGCTGGTCACCTCCGGCCCGCTGCCGCTCGTGCTCACCCCGACCCTGTTCCTGGTCCTGGGTCCGCTCGGGCAGTCCACCACCGCGGCCGGCCGGATCGCGGACGCGGCTCCCGGGGTCGTACCGGCGCCGTACGACCGTGGCCTCGGCATCTTCGCCGTGCTGTACGGGGTGCCGGTCATGGGGTTCGCGCTGCTGTGGCTGGCGCTGGCGACCGTGCATGTGGTGCGGGCCCGCCGGCAGGGCATGGGGTTCGCGATGACCTGGTGGGCGTTCACCTTCCCGGTGGGCACATGTGTCACCGGCGCCGCGGTGCTCGCCCGGCACACCGGTCTCGCGGTCTACGACGGGCTGGCCCTCGGGCTGTACGCCGTGCTCGCGGTCGCCTGGTCGGCGGCCGCCACCGGCACCGTGCGCGGCCTGCTCAGCGGCGAGCTGCTCGCAGCGCCTCGGCCAGCACCCGCGGCGCCTCGGCCAGGGACGGGCCGTACCAGGTCAGGTGCCGCCCGCTGACCAGAGCGCAGGGCAGTCCGGGAAAGGCCTCCGGGCCGTCGTCGGCGGTGAAGCGGTAGGGCTCGTCGGGCAGGACCACCAGGTCCGGGGCCGCCGCACGCAGCTCCGCCGGCGGCACCCGGGGGTAGCGCTCGGGGTGGCCGGTGTACAGGTGGTCGACGCCGAGCCGCGTCAGGACGTCACCCGCGAAGGTGTCCCGGCCCAGGACCATCCAGGGCCGGCGCCAGATCGGTACGACGGCCCTGGCACGGGCCTGAGGCTGCGGCAGGCGGGCCCAGGCCGCCTCCGCCTCCGCCAGCCAGCGCGGGCGTCCCGGTGCGCCGCACGCGGTGAGCACCCGTTCCAGCTCGGCGAAGGCCTGCGACACGCTCCGCACCTCGGTGACCAGCACGGCACACCCTGCGGCGCGCAGCGCGTCCAGGTCGGGGGCGCGGTTCTCCTCCTCGTTGGCGACGACCAGGTCGGGGGCGAGGTCCAGGATGCGGTCGAGCTCGGGGTTCTTGGTCCCGCCGATCCGGGCGACGTCCAGGTCTCCCGGATGGCTGCACCAGTCGGTGGCACCGACGAGGGCCTTGGGCAGCGTCACCGCCACGGCCTCGGTGAGTGAGGGGACCAGGGAGACGACGCGCACTGTGCGACCCCCCGCGAGGGAACCGGTCACGCCGCTCATCGCCTCCCGCTGGACTCTCAGCGAGACCTGTCCTGGACGGCCTCGATATGTTCCGCCACCGCCACCACGATCACCCGCGTGTCCGGCACCGTCGCCCGCCATCGGTGCCGTACCCCGCCGGTCAGGTACAACGTGTCGCCGCGGCCGAGGCGATACGCGCGCCCCTCGGCCTCTATCTCCACCGCGCCGTCGGCGACATACATCAGCTCGTCGTTGCGGTGCTGGAACTCGCGGCCGGCGTCGTGGTCGCCGGTGAACTCGGAGGCGTGCAGCTGATGGTGGCCGCGCACCAGGGAGCGGGTGCGGGGCTCGAAGTCGTCCGGGTCGGCCGGGTCGGCGCGGACGACGTCCACACTGGCCGCCGGGTCGGCGGCGGCGAGGAGTTCGACGGCCGTGGTGCGCAGGGCGTCGGCCAGCTTCTCCAGTGAGGTGCGGCTGGGGCGGGCCCGGTCGTTCTCGACCTGGCTGAGGAACGGCACCGACAGACCGGTGCGCTCGGCCACGACGGCGAGGGTCAGTTCCAGGGTCCGACGGCGCCGCCGGACGGCCGCGCCCACCCGCACGGGCTGCTCTTTGTGGTCGCCCATCGCTCCGGCTCCCTCCCTCGCTCGTCGTGCCGCTGTCCGGGGGCCCGGGTCGGGGCGGACCCTCTCTGATGACTTCTCTGCACCCTACGCATGTTCGGCAAACCGTTTCACGACCCTGTCACATCCCCGACATGCCGCGAAGCGCTCACCCTCACGGTTCGCGCCACGGTGACGGGGCTCCGGGATCCCTTGGGACCGAGTACCCACAGGGGGTGAATATGCCGACCAGCTGGGCCGAGCGACTCTGCACGGGCCAACGGTCATCACGTACAGTGATTGGCCGGATTCTTGCCGTACACCGCGAACGCCGCGAGGGGCGGGCGCACCGGACGCACTGTGGCGTACGGCGGCGCCCGCCCCTCGGGGGGCGGTCCGGGCCGGTCAGGTCACCCGGCCGCCTGACTGTGGGGGTCCTTCTTGGCGACCGGGGCCCACTTGTCCACCAGGCCGGGGTGCTTGCGCAGCCAGTCGCGGACGGCGTCCTGCTCCTGGCCCTTGCCGGCCTTCTGGATCTGCGACTCCAGGCCGGTGAGCTGCTCCTCGGTCATGGAGAAGTCCTTCAGCCATCGGCCGACCTGCGGATTGTCGCCGGTGAAGCCCTTGCGGGCCAGGGTGTGCACGCCGTCGCCCTGGCCCCAGGCACCCCGGGGGTCCTGGAGCTTCTTCAGGTCGTAGTCGCTGTAGGCCCAGTGCGGGGACCAGAGGGTGACGACGACCGGCTGCTTCCTGGTGTAGGCGCGCCTCAGCTCCGAGAGCATGGCCGACGTGGAGCCGTCGATCACGTCGTAGCTGCCCTGAAGGCCGTACTCCTTGAGGACCTTGCTCTTGAGCAGGCCCATCATGCCCGCGCTGGGCTCGATGCCGACGATCTTCCCGCCGAACTCGGAGGCATGGTCCTTGAGGTCCGCCAGGGAGTTCACGTCCTTGACATAGGACGGGACGGACAGCTCCAGGGAGGTGGGGCCGTACCACTTGCCGAGGTCGTCGAGCTGCTCGCCGTACTTCTTCCAGTACTCGGCGTGGGTGGTGGGCAGCCAGGAGTCGGTCTGGAAGTCGAGCTGGCCGGTGGCGAGGCCGGTGTAGAGGGGGCCGGCCGTGTACTGGGTGGTGGTGACCTTGAAGCCGCGTTCCTCCAGGATCTCCTTCCAGAGGAAGGTGGAGGCGATGCCCTCGTCCCAGGGGATGTAGCCGATCTTGATCTCCTTGCCCTTGCCGACGTCCGGTCCGGAGGCCTCGGAGGTGCCGGCGGACGGGCCGAAGACGGTCATCCCGCCCGCGACCAGGGCGAGCACGACCATCCCGACGACCGCGACGGCCGGACGCGGGCGGTACGACCACGCGCGCGTGCGGGCCTTCGCGGCGGCCCTGCGGCCGAGGGGTGAGAGCTGGGTGCCGAGCGCGCCGGTGACCCGGTCGAGGTAGATGGCGAGCACGACGATGCCGACGCCGGCCTCGAAGCCGTAGCCGATGTCGAGTTGGCCGATGGCCTCGTTGACGGCACCGCCGAGGCCGCCGGTGCCGACCATGCCGGCGATGACGACCATGGACAGGCCGAGCATGATCACCTGGTTGACGCCGGCCATGATGGTCGGCAGGGCGAGCGGCAGCTGGACGCGCCAGAGGATGCTGCGCGGGGTGGTGCCGAACGCCTCGGCGGCTTCCACCAGTTCGGCGTCGACCTGGCGGATGCCCAGCTCGGTCATGCGGACGCCGGGGGCGAGCGCGAAGATCAGGGTGGCGACGACGCCGGGGGCGGTGCCGAGGCCGAAGAACAGCATGGCCGGGATCAGCAGAACCATCGACGGCATGGTCTGCAGCAGGTCCAGAACGGGCCGTACGGTCGCGCTGACCGTCCTGGAGCGGGCCGCCCAGATGCCCAGCGGAACGGAGATCACCAGCGCGATCACGGTGGCCACGAGGACCAGCGAGAGCGTGGACATGGCCTCGTCCCACAGGGCGAGCGAGTCGACCAGCGCGAATCCGGTGAAGGCGAGGACACCGGCGGTGAGGCCGCGCAGCCACCAGGCGAGCACCGCGAGGATGCCGGCCATCAGCAGCGGCTGGGGCGCGCCGAGCACGGCGTCGATGCCGTTGTACATGCTCTCCATGACCGCCTTGATGGCGTCGAAGAGCCAGGAGAGGTGGTCGAGCAGCCACTTGACGCCGGAGTCGACCCAGTCGCCGAGGTGGATCCTAGGCACGGCTGATCACCTTCCCGTCCGGGTTGTCGCAGGGGGCGGGGTCGGCCGTCTCGTCGCCGAGGAGAGCGACCAGCCGCTGCCTGGGCACGACACCGATGACCCTGTTGGCCTCGTCCACCACGGAGACACGGTGGGACAGCCGGGCGCTGATCGCGCACAACTGCGCGAACGGTGTCTCGCGGGTCGCGGTCTCGCAGCCGCACAGCGGCGCGTCGGCCGTGACCGAGGTGTCCATGAGGGCGCCCGCCGTCAGCACGCGGGAGCGGTCGACGTCCTGGATGAAGGAGGCGACGTAGTCGTTCGCGGGGCGCAGCAGGATGTCCTCGGCGGTACCGGTCTGCACGATGCGGCCGTCGCGCATGACGGCGACGCGGTCGCCGAGCCGCATGGCCTCGTTGAGGTCGTGGGTGATGAAGACGATGGTCTTCTTCAGGGTCTTCTGCAGCTCCAGCAGCTGGTCCTGCATGTCCCGGCGGATCAGCGGGTCCAGGGCGCTGAAGGACTCGTCCATGAGGAGCAGGTCGGCGTCGGTGGCGAGGGCACGGGCGAGGCCGACGCGCTGCTGCATGCCGCCGGACAGCTCGTCGGGCCAGGACTTCTCCCAGCCGGCCAGGCCGCACAGGGCGAGCGCCTCGTCGGCGCGGCGTTCGCGCTCGGCGCGGGGCACGCCCTGCACTTCCAGGCCGTAGGCGGCGTTGTCGCGGACGCTGCGGTGCGGGAACAGCGCGAAGTGCTGGAAGACCATGCTGATCTTCCTGGAGCGCAGTTCGCGCAGTTCGCGGGCGGTGAGCGCGGTCAGGTCCTGGCCGTCGAAGCGGACGCTGCCCGCGGTCGGCTCCAGCAGGCCGTTGAGCATGCGCAGCAGGGTGGACTTGCCGGAGCCCGACAGGCCCATGACGACGAAGATCTCGCCGGCCTCGACGCGGAACGAGGCGTCGATCACGGCCGCGGTGGTGCCGTCGGCGCGCAGTTCCTTCCGGTCGGCGCCCTGCTGCAGGCGTGCCACCGCGTCGTCCGTTCGTCTGCCGAACACCTTGAACAGGTGCTCGGCCTCAAGCCTCGATTGCACGCGTACCTCTCGTCTCGGCGGTCGGAACAGAGCCCGCGCCTGCCCAGGTCAAGCGGGGGCAAACCCGCACGTGGCCGGGGTCACGGCACTGCGCGTCACGCAACGCGTTCCGGCGCGGAGGTGGCTGTCAGTGCCGTACGGCATGATGCGAGCGTGACCGGACGACTCATGCTCCTCGACACCGCTTCGCTGTACTTCCGCGCCTACTTCGGCGTCCCGGACTCCGTGAAGGCCCCGGACGGCACGCCCGTGAACGCCGTGCGCGGGCTGCTGGACTTCATCGACCGGCTGGTCAGGGACCACCGCCCCGAGCAGCTGGTGGCGTGCATGGACGCCGACTGGCGGCCGGGTTGGCGGGTGGACCTCATCCCCACCTACAAGGCGCACCGGGTCGCCGAGGAGCACGCGGGCGCGCCGGACGAGGAGGAGGTGCCGGACACCCTCTCCCCGCAGGTGCCGGTCATCGAGGAGGTGCTGGACGCGCTCGGCATCGCGCGGGTCGGCGTCGCGGGGTACGAGGCGGACGACGTGATCGGCACGTACAGCGCTCGCGCCACGGGCCCGGTGGACATCGTCACCGGCGACCGCGATCTGTACCAGCTGGTGGACGACGCGCGCGGGATCCGGGTGCTGTACCCGCTGAAGGGCGTCGGCACGCTGCAGCTGACCGACGAGGCCGTGCTGCGCGAGAAGTATGGGGTCGACGGGCGCGGGTACGCGGATCTCGCGCTGCTGCGCGGCGACCCCAGCGACGGCCTGCCGGGCGTGGCCGGGATCGGCGAGAAGACGGCCGCCAAGCTGCTCGCCGAGTTCGGCGACCTGGCCGGGATCATGGCGGCGGTCGACGACCCGCGGGCGAAGCTCACGCCGTCGCAGCGCAAGCGGCTCACCGAGGCCCGGCCGTATGTCGCGGTCGCGCCGAAGGTGGTGCGGGTGGCAGGCGACGTCCCGCTGCCGGACGTGGACACCGCGCTGCCGCACGCCCCGCGCGACCCGGCGGCGCTGGAGCGGCTGGCCAAGCGCAGGGGGCTCGGCGGCTCGCTGCAGCGGCTGCTGACCACGCTCGCCGAGTGACCCGGCCCGGAATATTCCGGCAAAGTGCTGTCATCCCGCGCTCAGGAAAGAGGTGTTGACTCCGAACGAGATGGTAACTTAGGTAAACCTAACCAATCCGCAGGAGGTCGTGATGGCAGAGCGTCCGGGACGAAAGCCGCGCAAGGCCCGTATCGCCCATGTGATCCGCACCGAGCGACTGACCCCGCACATGCAGCGGGTGGTCCTCGGCGGCGAGGGCCTGGCCGACTTCACGGCGGACACCTGCACCGACCACTACGTCAAGCTGCTCTTCGGCCCCGACGGCGTGACCTACCCGGAACCCTTCGACCTGGAGCGGATCCGTGCACAGTTCCCGCGCGAGCAGTGGCCGGTGACCCGGACCTACACCGTGCGCGCCTGGGATCCCGAACACCGGGAGCTGACCCTGGACTTCGTCGTCCACGGCGACGAGGGCCTGGCCGGACCGTGGGCCACCCGGGTGCAGCCGGGCGAGACCGTGCGCTTCATGGGCCCCGGCGGCGCCTACGCCCCCGACCCGGCCGCCGACTGGCATCTGCTCGTCGGTGACGAGAGCGCGCTGCCCGCCATCGCACGGTCGCTGGAGGCGCTGCCCGCCGGCGCCCGCGCGCACGCCTTCGTGGAGGTGTCCGGCCCCGGCGAGGAGCAGAAGATCGACTCCGAGGTGGAGGTCGTCTGGCTGCACCGCGGCGACCGGCCGGTCGGCGAGGCGCTGCTTCAGGCCGTACGCGCGCTGGAGTTCCCCGACGGCCGGGTGCACGCGTTCGTGCACGGCGAGGCGGGCTTCGTGAAGGAGCTGCGCCGGCTGCTGCGGGTCGAACGGGGCATCCCGCGCGAGGACCTGTCGATCTCCGGCTACTGGCGCCTGGGGCACAACGAGGACGGCTGGCAGGCCTCCAAGCGGGAGTGGAACGCCCGCATCGAGGCCGAGCAGGAGAGCGGCGCGGCCGCGGCCTGACCGCTGCTCAGGTCGGCACCTCGTTGATCTTGCCGAACGGGATGTGGACGCTGGGCGTGGTCCGGGACGTGCTGCGCAGGTGCGTCACCTGATCGTCGAAGAAGATGTGCGGGTCCAGCACCTTCATGACCGCGCCCTTGTCTATCCCGCCGAGGAAGAAGGCGTCGTTGACCCGCACGCCCCACTGCTTGAGGCTGTTGACGGCACGCTCGTGGGCGGGGGCGTTGCGCGCGGTCACGATGGAGACGTGGACCCGGACCGCGTAGTCCGGGTCGCTCGTGCGCCGCTCCTCCTCCCGTCGCTGTATCCGGTTCACCCCGGCGAGGAAGTCCCGCAGCGGCCCGGGGTCGTGCGGCGTCGCCGCGTTACGGGCCTCGTGCGCGCGGAACTCCTCCAGTCCGTCGGCCTGGTACACCTGCTCGGCGGCGTCACTGGCGAGCACCCCGTCGAAGTCGAACGCGATCCGCAGCTCCCGGTCGGCGGGGTCGTCCGGGTACGCCGCTCCGAGCACATGCCCCGCGGGCAGTCCCGCGGCGACGGCCTCCCGCACGTCGTTGCCGTTCGCCGACAGGAACAGCGACATGTTCAGCGCGGGCATGAACTTGTACGGGGACCGGCCCTGCATGAAGACCGCCCGGCTGATCGGCAGCCCGTGGGCCTGGATCGACCGCATGACCCGCAGCCCGGTGTCGGGGTCGTTGCGGGAGAGGATGATGACCTCGACGAGCGGATCTCCGGGCTCGCCGAGATCGTTCAGCGACAGCAGCCGTCGGATGAAGGCGAAGGCGATGCCCGGCCGGAGAGTGGTGTCGCGGTTCTCCTCCTGATAGGCCCGGTAGGCCTCCTCGCCCTGCTCGCGGAAGACCGCGTCCGACTCCCGCAGGTCGAACAGGGCGCTGGAGGCGATGCCGACGACGAGTCGGTTCGCGAGATCGTAGGCGGGCATGCCCTACATCTTCACACCGATGCTCAGTCGCCTTGTACGCGTGCGTGGAGGTGCATGTCGTGCCAGCCGTCGGCGTGCAGCAGCGCGCCGCGCTTGGTGCCCTCAAGGGTGAAGCCGGCCTTCACGGCAACGCGGCAGGAGGCCTCGTTGGCGGCAGCATGCAGGAGTTCGAGGCGGTGGAAACCGATCTCGTCCAAGGCCCAGTGGCTGACCGCGGTCGCCGCGCGGGCAGCCACACCGAGACCCCGGGCCTGTGCCACCGTCCAGTACGCGATCTCGGCACATCCGTCACCGAGCACGAGTTGGCGCAGCGCCATCCGGCCCAGCAGTTCGTCCGTCGTCTCGTGGACGACGGCCCACTGGGCGCTGTGTTCGGCCGTCCAGTACGCCTGCCACTGCTCGATCCAGCCGGCGACCTCCGCCACGGACTCGGCGGACCTCAGGTGCCACTGCTGCATGACCGGATCCTGCATGGCCGCGTACACGGCGGGCGCGTCCTCGGCCCGCCACGGGCGCAGGACCAGACCGTCACGGGTCGACAGGGTCGGCTGGGGACGACGGGCGAGGGTTCCGGCGGGCAGTACCGGAGTGGTGAGAAAGGGCATGATCCACATCCTGACGGCCACCGGCCCGTGGGCGCACCCGGTTTCCGCCTCGTACCCTTGACCCCGATGAGACGCCGTACCCCGCCCCCGCCCGCCCCGCTCCCCCAGATCGACGGTGTCGACCCCGTGCGGGTGCGGCTGCCGCACGACGGGACGTGGGCCACCGTGCGGGAGCATCTGGTGGCGCGGCTGACGGGCGCCGGACCCGGGATGGTCGAGTCGATGTTCGACGCGGGGCGGGTCGTGGGCGCCGACGGACGGGCGGTGGCGCCGGACGCGCCGTACCGGCCGGGGATGTTCGTGTGGTTCCACCGCGAGTTGCCCGCCGAGGTGCCGGTGCCGTTCCCGGTGGAGGTGGTGTACCGCGACGACCACATCGTCGTCGCCGACAAGCCGCACTTCCTCGCGACGACCCCGCGCGGCACACATGTGGCCGAGACCGCGCTGGCCCGGCTCCGCCGTGAGCTGGACATACCGACGCTGACCGCCGCGCACCGGCTGGACCGGCTCACGGCGGGGCTGGTGCTGTTCACCGTGCGCCCCGAGGAGCGCGGTGCGTACCAGACGCTGTTCCGGGACCGGCGGGTGCACAAGGAGTACGAGGCGGTCGCCCCGTACGACCCCTCGCTGGTCCTGCCCCGGACCGTGCGCAGCCGGATCGTCAAGGAACGCGGGGTGCAGCAGGCCCGGGAGGTCGAGGGCGAGCCGAACGCCGAGACCCATGTGGAGCGGACCGGGCACCGGGGCGGGCTCGCCCGGTACCGGCTCCTCCCGGCGACCGGGCAGACCCACCAGCTGCGGGTGCATCTGAACGCGCTGGGCGTCCCCATCCTCGGCGACCCGCTGTACCCGGAGGTGACCGCCCCGGTGCCGGCCGGCGACTTCCGGCACCCGCTGCAACTGCTCGCCCGCAGGCTGGAGTTCACCGACCCGGTCACCGGGGCGGAGCACTCGTTCGTCAGCGAGCGAGTGCTCCGCGCCTGGGCCGACGTGGACTGAGTGCGCCCCGAAGGAACGCGGCGCCCTTTCGATCTGCGGCTCCGCCGCGATGTGGCTCCCCGGGTGCGAACGAAGCCGGCGGATCGCTAGGTCACTCCCCGCGCCACCAGTGCAGCAGCCGCCGCCACACGCCCCGCGGCCGCGCCGCCGGCGCGGGTGCCGGACGGTAGGGCTCGGGCGCGACGGGGCGGGCAGTGGTGGTGCGCGGCTCGATCGTCGAAGGCTGCTGCTGCGGGATGGCCAGGGGCCGGGGCGGGCCGTCGACGTCCTGCTGCGGCTTCGGCTCGAAGCGCACGGGCAGGGACACCAGGTGCCGGGAGGCGATGGACGAACGCCAGCGCAACTCCTCTTCCGCGCAGTCGAGCTGGACGTCGGGCAGCCGCATCAGCAGCGCGTCGACGCCGACGTCGGCGATGGCACGGCCGATGTCCTGGCCGGGACACTCGTGGGGGCCGCCGCCGAAGGCGAGGTGGGAACGGTTGCCCTGCATGCTCGCGGACAGGTCCGGGCGGATGCGCGGGTCGAGGTTGCCCGGGGCGGGCGCGAAGAGCAGGCCGTCGCCCTTGCGGATGCGCTGCCCGCCCAGCTCGGTGTCCTGCTTGGCGTAGTAGCCGAGGACGGTGCTGAACGGCGGCTCGTCCCACAGGGACTGCTCGATCGCCTCGGGCACGGTCATCTGTCCGCCGCTGAGCTGAGCGCGGAAGCCGGGCTCGGTGAGGACCATGCGCAGCGCGTTGGCGAGGAGGTTCGCGGTGGCCTCGTAGGCCGCGAAGAGGACGAGCCGCAGGTGTTCGCGGACCTCGTCGTCGCCGAGTCCGGCCGGGTGGGTGACGAGGTGACTGGTGAAGTCGTCCTCGGGCCGGGCGCGGCGCCGGGTGGTGAGGCGGCTGAGCGCGTCCATGACATAGGCGTGGCTCTGGATGGCGGTCTCGGTGCCCTTCAGGGCGTCCCGGGCGGCCTGCACCATCCGGTCGTTGTACTCCTCCGGCATGCCGAGGATCTCGCACATGACGGCCATCGGCAGGTGCTCGGCGAACTGGGAGACCAGGTCGGCCCGGCCGCGTTCGCAGAAGCTGTTGACCAGGCCCTGGGTGTAGCGGCCGATGTGGCGGCGCATGCTGCGGTGGTCGATGGTGGCCATGGCTGCGGTGACCGCCGCGCGCAGCCGCTGGTGCTCGTCGCCCTCGGCGTGCGAGCAGATCGGCTGCCAGGCGATGTGCGGCATGAGCGGGTGGTCGGGCTTGACCATGCCGTCGGCCAGCGGGCTCCAGATCCGGCTGTCGCGGGTGTACAGGGAGGGGCTGCGGACCATGTGCAGATTCTCGGCGTGCCCGAGGACCACCCACATGGGTACGTCGTCGTGGAGCAGTACGGGCGCCACGGAGCCGTGCTGCTCCCGCAGCCGCTCGTAGAGGTCGCCCAGGTCCTGCGCGTCGGGGCCGTAGAGCCGGTGCAGCCCGCCGGGACCGAGGCCGTGCGCGGGACAGCCCGGCGGCGGGAAGGAGGTGGGGTCGGTGTCGGTCAGGGAGGGTTCAGACGTCACGGTGTCGCTCCGGAACAAAAAGAATGTGGGGGTGGTCGGTGGGCTGCGAGTCAGGTGAGGGCGCCGGTCAGGGCGATCGAGTGCAGGAAGCGCATCAGGGTCATCAGGACGTCCTTGCTGGAGGCCCGGCGGCGCACGTCGCACTCGATGATCGGGATCTCCGGGGTCAGATCGAGTGCGGTGCGCAGTTCCTCGACGGGGTAATGGGGAGCGTCCGGGAAGGAGTTGACGGCGACGACGAAGGGCACGCCGCGTTCCTCCAGCCGGCCCATGACGTCGAAGCTGACCTCCAGACGCCGGGTGTCGACGAGGACGACCGCGCCGAGCGCGCCTTCGAACAGGCCGTTCCACAGGAACCAGAAGCGCTCCTGGCCGGGGGTGCCGAAGAGGTAGAGCACCAGCTTGTCGGTGATGCTGATGCGGCCGAAGTCCATGGCCACGGTGGTGGCGGTCTTGGATTCGGAGCCGTAGTTGTCGTCCACGCCGATACCGGCCTGGGTCATGGTCTCCTCGGTGGTCAGCGGTCTGATGTCGCTGACGGAGCCGACCATGGTGGTCTTGCCGACACCGAAGCCGCCCACGATCACGATCTTCACCGCGGCCTGGGCCGTGTGCGGCAGATGATCCTCGGTGCGCGGGCCGGGGATGGTGTCAGAGCCTTTGAAGTCCATGCATCACCGCTTCGAGGAGTGAACGGTCGGGTACGACCTGACGGACGATCGGGGCGCGTACCTGCACCAGTTCGGCCGTGATCAGCTCGGTGATCAGGACGGTCATCGCGCTGAACGGCAGGTTCAGATAGGCCGACAGCTCGGCCACGGACAGGGGGTTGGCGCACAGCCGCAGGACCGCGGCCTGCTCCGGTGAGGCGGCCGGCTGGGGGGCGTCGCGCGCCACGATCAAGGTCACGAGGTCGAGTTTGGCGCGTGCGCCGTCCTCGGATCCGGCGACGGTGTACAGCCGCTCGGGGTTCTTGGGCTCGGCCTCTGCGTCCTCCGGTTTCGGCGCGGGCGGCGGCGGAGGGGGCGGGGGCTTCGGCTCACGCCGTTTGCGTCGTGGAGGAGTCATACGGTCTGCCCGTTCCGCCGGGGCGGACTGGTGAGATGGGCGCCGATCCGTACGACGAGGTCGCGCATCATGCCGCTCATCCGGCCCGGTTCGCAGGTCACGTCGGCGAGCACGGCGAGGTAGGCGTTGTCGCCGGCGTTCATGAGATAGAAGTAGCCGCCGTCGATCTCGAAGACGACGACCTGCATGTCGCCGGCGCCGGGGAGCTCCTTGATGATGGCGCCGGCCAGGCTCTGTACGCCCGCGCAGGCGGCGGCCACACGGTCGGCGGCGTCGGGGTCGCCGCCGTAGCGGGCGATGCGCAGTCCGTCGGCGGAGAGGACCACGATCATCTCGATGCCCGGTACGCCGTCGTTGAGCTGCTTGAGCATCCAGTCGATGTTGCCTCGCTGCTGGATCACTTGAGGTCCCCCTCGTCGTCGGCCTCGGTGGCGCCCTCGACGGGCTCGTCCGCATAGTCGTTGAGCAGGTGCACGTACTTTTCCGGGTGCCTTGTGAAGTCGGTCAGTTCGGGCCCGGTGGCGCCCTCGGGCATGCCCTTGCGCAGGCCGTTCCAGAAGTCCTCGATCCCCTGGCCGATCGGCCGCTCCATGAGCTTCTTGCGCTCGGGGTCGATCTCGGGCTCCGGCTTCGGGGCGGTCCTGGGCTGCGACCAGACGGTGGGCCTGCCCTCGCGCTCGGCCCGCTCGACCTCCGCCTTCTCGGCGAAGCGCTGGCTCAGCGGGGTCTTCATCCGGCTGCGGCGCTGCGGCAGTCCGCCCGCAGTCCACTCCGTGACCTCGGGTACGTCGTCCTCCATGGTGATCCCGGCGGGGATCTTGGGGCTGGTGGGACGGCGCCTCTTCGGCGGGCGCTTGGGGCCCTCGACGGCGCCGAGCGCGGGCACGGGCGCGCCGGTGGCGCCGATGCCGTGGGCGGCCCCGACTCCGGGCTCGGTGGTGGTCATGACGCGCGGCACGATGAGGATCGCGCGGACGCCGCCGTAGGCGGAGGCGCGCAGCGAGACCTCCATGTCGAAGAACTTGCACAGGCGGCCGACGACGGCGAGGCCGAGGCGCGGGTTCTCGCCGAGGTTGTGGGCGTCGTCGCCGTTCTTGGCGTCCTCGATCATCTGCTCGATGCGGGCCCGGGACTCCTCGCTGAGGCTGACGCCGGCGTCCTCGATCTCGATGGCGATGCCGGCCTGCACCTCGGTGGCGTTGACGTGCACCTTGGTCGAGGGCGGCGAGTAGCGGGTGGCGTTGTCGAGGAGTTCGGCGGCGGCGTGGATGACCGGCTCGACGGCGGTGCCCTTGATGTTGATGTTGACGATCGAGTTCAGCTGGATGCGGCGGTACTCCAGGATGCGCGACATGGCGCCGCGCAGCGTGCTGTAGAGGGAGACCGGCAGGGGCCACTGGCGGCCGGGGCGGCCGCCGCCGAGGACGGCGATGGTGTCGGCGAGGCGGCCGATCAGCGAGGTGCCGTGGTCGATGCGCAGCAGGTCGTCGAAGACCTCGGGGTTGCGGCCGTGGTCCTCCTCCATCTCCCGCAGTTCATTGGACTGCTGGTGGACGATGGCCTGGACGCGGCGGGCGATGCTCACGTAGGAGCGCTCGGTGGCGTCGCGCATCGAGATCTCGTGGTCGGCGCCGCGCAGCGCGACCCGGTACATCTCGCGGTACATCTCGGGCAGACCGCGCAGTTCGGGGTCGGTGTCGTAGACGTTGACCAGTACGTCCCGCAGCGGTTCGCCGGCGCGCAGCCGCTGCAGGCCGTACGGGATGACGTCGGCGGCGAAGCGCGCGATCAGCTGGTCGTGGGCGGCGAGCCGGCGCTCCAGATACGCGGTGTGACGGGCGTACTCGGCCTGTTGCTCGCGGAGCCTGCGGCCGCGGCGGGCGGCCTCCGCACCCGTGGCGAGGACCAGCAGCAGGGCCAGCGCCCCGAGCGCGCCGACGGCCATGCGGGCCGACGCCGGCGCCAGGGCGACGGCGGCTCCGGTCGCGGCGGCCATCACTATGGCCGGGGGCAACAGCACGCGCGCATAGGGACGTTCGCGGCCGCCGGGAGGCTTCTGAACACTCACCATGGATGCCTTCTGAGACGAATCGGCTGGGTGTCGGGAGAGCTTTCGGGGGGAAGGTTCATGGAACTGTTGGGATCTGTCGCATGTTTGGGAACAAGCGCACGAATTACCTCAACTCGGTGCGCCGCGGGCGAGCTTAGTCCGACCGGATCATCGCCGTGTCATATTCGGCAAGCACCTGAAATCGCCTGCGCAACAGGAGTACGCTCGGATTATTTACACGCTGGGCTATCATTCGAACGCGTTCGGTAACGCAGCCCGGGCGTGCGAGAGCACCCCCCGTAATGAGTGAAGGGGCCGCAGAAGCAGCCCCTTCACAGCACCTCGCATCCGCGAGACGACCGGTCACCCCACCGACGAGTAGGCGACAACCCCTCGCAGCAACTGATCCACGGCCTTGCGCGCGGCCTTCGCCACGGTCGATCCCTCGGAGGGCGCGGCGGCGGAAATCTGGCCCAGAACGTCAATGACCTGCTTGCACCACCGTACGAAGTCCCCCGCCGGCATCTCCGCCTCGCGCAGCACCTCGTCGAGCCCCTTGCCCGAGGCCCACATGTACGCGGCCCAGGCGAAGCCGAGGTCCGGCTCCCGCTGTCCGACGCCCTCGGTCTGGTTGATCCGGAAATCCTCCTCCAGACCGTCCAGCCGGCCCCAGATCCGCACCATCTCGCTGAGCGCGGCCTTCGCCTTGCCCGAGGGCAGCTTGGGCGCCATCGCGTCGTCGCCGACCCGCGCCTCGTACACCAACGCCGAGACGCAGGCCGCGAGTTCGGCCGGGCCGAGCCCTTCCCAGACTCCCTCGCGCAGGCACTCGCTGGCCAGCAGGTCGAGTTCGCCGTACAGCCGGGCGAGCCGCTTGCCGTGCTCGGTGACCTCGTTGCCGCGCAGATAGTCCAGCTCGGTCAGCAGGGCCACGATCCGGTCGAAGGTCCGCGCGATGGTGTTCGTACGGCCCTCGATCCGGCGCTCCAGCTGCGAGGTGTCGCGCAGCAGCCGGTGGTAGCGCTCGGCCCAACGGGCGTGGTCCTCACGGTCGTTGCAGCCGTGGCACGGGTGGGCGCGGATCGCGGTCCGCAGCCGGGCGATCTCGCGGTCGTCGGCGGCCTGCGAGCGCTTCTTGCGGGCCCGCTCCGGCGGGATGTGCCCGGCCTTGCTGCGCAGCGCGGAGGCCAGGTCGCGGCGGGACTGCGGCGAGCGCGGGTTGAAGGACTTCGGGATCCGCATCCGGTCCAGCGGCTCCACCGGCACCGGGAAGTCCATCGACGCCAGCCGCTTGACCTGCCGTTCGGCGGTCAGCACCAGCGGGCGCGGCCCGTCGTAGTGATCGTAGCCGCGGTGGCCGTTGGACCGGCCGGCGGGCAGGCCGGGGTCCAGCACCAGGGCCAGACCGGCGTACTTGCCCGTGGGCACGTGGATGACGTCGCCCGGCTTGAGCCGCTCCAGGGCACTGGCGGCCTCGGCGCGCCGCTGGTTCGCGCCCTGCCGGGCCAGCTCGGTCTCCCGGTCCTTCAGCTCGCGGCGCAGCCGCGCGTACTCCTCGAAGTCGCCGAGGTGGCAGGTCATGGAGGCCTTGTAGCCGGCCAGGCCTTCCTCGTTGCGCTGCACCTGGCGGGAGATCCCGACGACCGACTTGTCCGCCTGGAACTGTGCGAAGGAGGTCTCCAGCAGCTCGCGCGAGCGGTGCCGGCCGAACTGCTCGACCAGGTTGACCGCCATGTTGTACGACGGCTTGAAGCTGGAGCGCAGCGGGTACGTGCGGGTGCCCGCGAGGCCGGCGAGGTGCTCGGGGCTCATGCCGCGCTGCCACAGCACGACCGCGTGCCCCTCGACGTCGATGCCCCGGCGGCCCGCACGGCCCGTCAGCTGGGTGTACTCGCCCGGTGTGATGTCGGCGTGCTGCTCGCCGTTCCACTTGACGAGCTTCTCCAGCACCACCGAGCGGGCGGGCATGTTGATGCCGAGCGCGAGGGTCTCGGTCGCGAACACCGCCTTGACCAGGCCACGTACGAACAGCTCCTCGACGACCTCCTTGAAGGTCGGCAGCATGCCCGCGTGATGGGCGGCGATGCCCCGCTCCAGGCCCTCCAGCCATTCGTAGTACCCGAGGACGTGCAGGTCCTCCGGCGCGATGTGGGACGTGCGCTCCTCGACCAGGGCGCGGACCTGTTCCCGCGCCTCCTCGTCGTTGAGCCGCAGGCCCGCGTACAGGCACTGCTGGACGGCGGCCTCGCAGGCGGCACGGCTGAAGATGAAGGTGATGGCCGGAAGCAGGCCCTCGGCGTCCAGCCGCTCGATGACCTCGGGGCGGCCCGGCGTCCACACCCGGGCGCGCTGTCTGCGCTCCCTCTCCCGGTCGGCCTCGCGCATCGCACGGCCGCGCCGCCGGTCCTGGTACGACGGCCTCGTCGCCTCCATACGGGCCAGGCGGACCAGGTCGGGGTTGACGGCCTTCTTGTGGCCCTCGCCCTCCTCGAACAGGTCGTACATCCTGCGTCCGGCGAGCACGTGCTGGAACAGCGGCACGGGCCGGTGCTCGGAGACGATCACCTCGGTGTCGCCGCGGACGGTGTCCAGCCAGTCACCGAACTCCTCGGCGTTGGAGACGGTCGCCGACAGTGAGACCAGGGTCACCGACTCGGGCAGGTGGATGATCACCTCTTCCCAGACGGCGCCGCGGAAGCGGTCGGAGAGGTAGTGCACCTCGTCCATGACCACGTAGCCGAGGCCGAGGAGGGTCTGGGAGCCGGCGTACAGCATGTTCCGCAGGACCTCGGTGGTCATCACGACGACCGGCGCCTCGGAGTTCACGCTGTTGTCGCCGGTGAGCAGGCCGACCTTGCCGGTGCCGTAGCGACGGCACAGGTCGGCGTACTTCTGGTTCGACAGCGCCTTGATGGGTGTCGTGTAGAAGCACTTCTTGCCCTCTTGGAGGGCGAGGTGGACGGCGAACTCGCCCACGATCGTCTTGCCCGAGCCGGTGGGGGCGGCCACCAGTACACCCTTGCCCTCCTCGAGTGCCTGGCAGGCCTCGATCTGGAAGGGGTCGAGGCCGAAGTCGTACATCTCGCGGAAGGACGCGAGCGCGGTGGCCTGCTCGGCTGCCCGCCTGCGGGCTGCCGCGTACCGCTCGGCCGGTGAGAGGTCCTCTGTCATCGTGCTTCCGAGCGTACCGGGCGCCACTGACAACAGGACGATCATTATCCGGAAGTGGGCTGATCGACAAGGACGACCGGCACAGAGCGATGCCCCCGCCCTTGCAGGGCGGGGGCATCGTGCGCGGCTCGGTGCGGCGCGGGCTCAGGTCACGTCGTCGTAGCCGTTGACCCGGTCCGTGCCGGGCAGCTCGGGTGCGGTGCTCGCGGTCACCGCCTCCACATCGCCGATCTCCTCGGGCGTGAGGTCCAGTTCGGACGCCTCGTCGTCGCCAGGACCTGCGGCTTCGCGGCGGGCCCGGCGCCGGTCGTTGAGCAGCGCGATGGCCACGGCGATGAAGTAGAGCACCCAGATCGGCGCCGCCAGTGCCAGCATCATCGTCGGGTCGGGGCTGGGCGTGGCCACGGCCGCGAAGGCGGTGATGCCGACGACCATGCCGCGCCACCAGCCGAGCATGCGCCGCCCGGACAGGACGCCGGTGAGGTTGAGCATGACCAGCAGCAACGGCATCTCGAAGGCGAGGCCGAAGACGACGATCATGCGGGTGACCAGGTCCAGCAGGTCGTCCAGCGGCAGCAGGTTCTCCGCGCCGCTCGGCGTGAGGTTGATCATCACCCGCGCTGTGGTGGGCAGCACGTGGAACGCGAGGTAACCGCCGCCGAGGAAGAGCGGGAAGCCGAAACCGACGAACGCGTAGGCGTACTTCTTCTCGTGACGGTGCAGGCCCGGCGCGACGAACGCCCACAGCTGGTAGAGCCAGACCGGCGACGCGAGCACGACACCGGCCATCAGGGCGACCTTCAGGACCAGGGTGAACGGTGCCAGCAGCCCGCTGACGGTGATGTGCGCGCAGTGGACGTTCTTCGCCTTGGCCAGCTCACCGAAGGACTGGTCGCAGCCGATCTCCTTGAGCACCGGCTCGGTGATGAAGTTGACGATGTCCCTGTAGAAGAACGCCGCCACGATCGTGACGACCACGATCGCCAGGACACCCTTCGCGAGCCGGTTGCGCAGCTCACGCAAGTGATCCGCGAGCGGCATCCGCCCCTCGGGATCCCTCTCCTTGTTGCGGGCAGACTTGAGCAACCCACATCCTCATCTCGTGCAGTGGACCGGACCCCCGGCCCTCGCGTCAGCGCTGGGTCGTGTCTGTCGGCTCGTTGACCGGGCGGGAGCTGGTCACATCGCCGGGGGCGGCCTGGATCGTGCGCTGAGCCGGAGCGGGCTCCTCGGCGGACTGGGCGGTGCCGGCGGACTGCTTGCCGTCGTCCTTCATCGCCTTCGCCTCGCTCTTCAGGATGCGAGCGGACTTGCCGAGCGAGCGCGCCATGTCCGGGAGCTTCTTGGAGCCGAACACCAGGAGGATCACCAGAATCAGCAGCACCAGGTGCCACGGCTCAAGTCCGTTGCGGAACATAAATCTTCACCTTCTCACCGAGGCGGGGCGGCGGGGCATGTCCGACGGGCCGGACAAATGTCTGACCATCGTGCTGGCAGCGATCGTAACGCCCTGGGGTGAACGGTGGACAATCCCCGTGCGTACTCCTGCTCTGCGGACCGAGCCTCGTTCTCCGGGCCGCGACCAGCAGCGTACCTTCCTGGGCGGGCACGGTGACAGGGCGAAGTGCCCCAAAGCGCACAACATCACGCGATCACAGGGTGTCCACGGCCCGGGCCGCACTCACGGCCGCCCGCTCCAGGTCTTCCGCCGCCCTGTTGATACGGCTCGCGGAGTCCGCGACCTGCTGACCGAGGCGCCGCGCCTCCAGGAAGACCCGGACGGCGAGCACCCCCAGCACAGCGAGACCCAGGAAACCCAGCACTACCGCGAACATCGGCCAGAACATGACGTCGAGACTAGACGGTGGTGTGCAGCCTGAGCGTCCGGACCCCGCCGCCGGTGAGCAGCTCGACGATGCGTTCCCCGGCGGGCTTGCGGACGGCGGCACCGCACTCGGGGCAGGTGAAGGAGTAGAACGTCGTCCGTCTGCTGGCGCCGATGGCGAGACGCAGCGCGCTCGCGGCGAGCTCGAAGCGGCCCCGGCAGTCGGGGCAGCCCGCCTTGAACACCACGGGGGCCACTCTTCTCATCCCGCCGAAGGCGGCCGCCACTGTCATCTCACCCGCACACTCGCTCACAGCCTGCTCCTCTTTCCTGCCGTGATGTGCCGTCGATCGTCTGCGGCGCCGTGGTGGCCGGTCGCTCCCCCGAGTGCCCGGCTTCGCTCGAACCCGGGCGGACCTCCATCGCGGCGGAGCCCCATATCCGGCACAGCCCCGCGCCCCTGCGGGTGCGCCCCTCGCCGGCCCTGCCGCAGCAACCCCGCCGGCTCACGCCGACGGCGCCGTGTCGTACGCCGCCAAGGCCTCCGCGGCTGCCCTCCGGGCGCTTTCGGCCAGCTCCGGCGGGGAGACGATCCGGCCGTCGCGGCCGAGCCGCAGCGCCAGCCGGCGCAGGGAGGCCGGATCGGGGGTGCGCAGAGTGATACGCAGCCCGCCGTCGGGAAGCTCATCGGCGCTGTCGTGCGGGTAGTACTCCGCCACCCAGCGGCCGCCCGGGCCGACCTCGACGACGACCTCCGGATCCTCGGCGGCCGGCTGCACCAGGGCCTCGGACAGGTCCCGCAGTTCGATCTCGGGCGGCGCGGACGGCTCGTCCAGGATCCTGATCTCCGCGACCCGGTCGAGCCGGAAGGTGCGCCGGGCCTCGGAGCGGCGGCACCAGGCCTCCACATAGGTGTGGCCGACGCTGACCAGGCGGATCGGGTCGATCTCGCGCTCGGTGACCTCGTCACGGGCCGGGGAGTAGTAGCGGATCCACAGCCGGCGGCGCTCGGAGATCGCCCGGTCGACATCGGCGAAGACTCCGCCCTCGGACTCGAAGGTCACGGACAGCCGGGAACTCGCGCCGGCGGCCTCACCGGCGGCGGCCTCCACCTTGGCGGTGGCCCGCAGCAGGGCCTGCCGGTCGCCCTCACGCAGGCCCGGCAGCGTGGCCACCGCGCGGGCGGCGACCAGCAGGGCCGTGGCCTCATCGGCGGCGAGCCGCAGCGGCTCGGCCGCCTCCTCGCCGAGCGCGGCCGGATTGTGCCACCAGATCCGCTCGCCGTCGGTGTCGATGTCCAGCAGATCGCCGCCGCGGAAGCTGGTGCCGCACATGGGCAGCAGATCGAGATCGGCGACCAGTTCGTCCTCGGTGATACCGAAGGCACGCGCGACGTCCGCGATCCGCGCGCCGGGACGCTCCCGGAGATAGGTCACCAGGGAGAGCATCCGCCGGGTCTGGTCGATGGCGTTCACGGGCCTGACCGGTTTGCCTGCCACAGTCCTGCTCCCCCTCAGCCCTTCGCCACGGCACGCAGCCGGTCCACCACGTCGGCGCGCAGCTCGGCCGGCTCCAGGACCACCACGTCCGGCCCGAACTCCACCAGCCAGGCGTCCAGGCCGTGCCCGTACGGAATCTCCAACTCGTCCCAGCCGTCACCGAGTTCCCGGACCACGGCGGCCTTCGCCCGAAGGGGGTAACCGGCGCCGGAGCGCAGTCGGATCAGGGCCGTACCGTCGGCGATCTCGCCCGCCCAGCTCGCCACGGTCTCCCGGACGGTGACGACGTCGGGCACGGGAGCGGTGAAGCCCGTACCGCGCGAGCGGACCCGGCCGGTGATCCGGGAGAGCCGGAAGACGCGCTCGGCACCACGGTCCCGGTCGAAACCGGCCAGGTACCAGTGCCCGCGCCAGCACTCCAGCGCCCACGGCTCCACATGCCGGGGCTCGGGGTGGACGGCGGAGGCCTTGCGGTAGTCGAAGAGGACCGGACGGCGGTCCCGGCAGGCCAGCATCAGCGGCTCGAAGGCGGCCTCGTGCACCGGGATACGCGGTTCCAGCGCACCGTGCGCCTCGTACGGGTCGACGTCCTCGGGAAGTCCTGCCGCCCGCAGCTTCTGCAGGGCACCGCTGGCGGCACCGGCGAGGCGGGCCTGCTGCCACACCTTCGCGGCCAGCCCGAGCGCCGCGGCCTCCTCGGCGTCCAGGGTGATCGGCGGCAGGCGGTTGCTGTCACGGCGGGCCAGATAGCCGACCTCGCCGTCCAGGTTCTCCACCGTCTCGATGACCAGGCCCAGCTCACGCAGGTCGTCCTTGTCCCGCTCGAACATCCGGTTGAAGGAGTCGTCGGATCCTGCTTCGAGGTAGGCCTCGATGGACTCGCGCAGCTCGCGCTTGCTGAGCGGCCGACGGGTGCCGAGCAGACACAGCGCGAGGTTCATCAGCCGCTCGGCCTTGGCAATGGCCATCGACGCCCTTCGCCTTTCCTATGGTGCTTCCGAGCGATGACCGTACCGCTCCGCAGTGCGGTGGCAAAGCCGAGGGCCCACGCCCGAGCAGGCATGGGCCCCAGGTGATCGGATCCGGTCGCACCCGGCCGGTCGACCGGGAGCGGACCGGCGTGGATCAGACCGGCATCAGACGCCGAGCAGGTCCACCACGAAGATCAGGGTCTCGCCCGGCTTGATCGCCGGGGTCGGGCTCTGGTTGCCGTAGGCGAGGTGGGCGGGGATCGTCAGCTGGCGGCGGCCGCCGACCTTCATGCCCTGCACACCCTGGTCCCAGCCCGCGATGACACGGCCCGCACCCAGCGGGAAGCGGAACGGGGTGCCCCGGTTCCAGCTGGCGTCGAACTCCTCACCCGTGCTGAAGGCGACACCCACATAGTGGACGGTGACGGTCTGACCCGCCTGCGCCACCGGCCCGTCGCCCTCCCAGATGTCCTTGATCTCAAGGTCCGCCGGGGGCTCGCCGCCCGGGAAGTCGATCTCGGGCTTATCGATGCTCACGTCAAAAGCTCCTGCTTGTGTACGACACGAAACGTGGACAGTCTTTCATCTCCCCACCCCCGGCGCCCCCGCGGACACCGCCCGCTACAACGCCGCGAGGATGTCCACCGTGAACACCAGCGTCGCGCCCTTCTTGACCACACCACCACTCGGCGGAGTGTCGCCGTAACCCAGCTCCGGCGGCACCACGATCAGTACTCGGCTGCCCACCTTCTTGCCGGTCAGACCCTGTGCCAGACCCTTGACCGCCTGCTGCATCTGCTCCAGCGCGAACTGCGCGAGCCGACCCGAGCCATACGTCCGCTGGAAGGTTTTGCCACTGTCCCAGACCAGCCCCTGGAACTGGCACAGCACCGCCTGGTCCGCCCTCAGCTCGGGACCGTCCCCCTCCAGGACATACGTCGAGACCAGCTTCTTCGGCGGATCCGTCTTCGGTACGGTCACCTTGGGCACATTGCCGTCCGTGTTGGTGGCCACCTTCGGCAGCGCGGCGTCCGTCTGCGCGACCGGCTTGCCCTTGACCGAGCTCTTCGAGTTGAAGGCATCGATCAGATCGATGACGAACACCAGCGTGTCCGTCCCCTTGATGCCCGCCCGCGGCTCACCCGACTTGCCGTAACCCCAGGTGGGCGGCACCGCGATCTCGACCCGGCTGCCGACCTTCTTGCCCGCCAGCGCATACCGCCAGCCGTCGATGACCTGCCCCTGGGACAGCTGCAGCAACAGCGGCCGCTTCTTGTCGTAGGAGTTGTCGAAGACCTTGCCCGTGTCCCAGATCTGCCCCAGGTAGTCCGCCCGGACGAACTCGTTCTCCGCGATCGGACGGCCACTGCCCGCGATCACCGTCTTCGCCGCCAGGTTCTTCGACGGCTCACCCGGCCCCTTGGCCACGGTCGGCTTCTCCCCGAACTTCGTACCCGCCGTGATCGCCGGCAGCGGTCCTTCCACGATCTTCGGCGGAGGCGGCGCGGACACCGACGGCGACGGCGAGGCACTCGCCTTGCTGGAACCGGACGTGCCGTCACCGCAACCGGCAACAGTGACCAGTCCTGCGGGTACGGCAGCGAGGATGAGGGAGCGTCGGCGCACGGAAGAGCCTCGTAATCGGTCGGTCCTGTGATGGCGTGCGCGCAACTCTACGGCGAGAGAAGGGCGCCGTACGGGAAACGTACGACGCCCGTGTGGCGTTCCGGCATTGCACACCCGGAATGCTTGACTCGCCCGCTTTCCCCTACATTCCGGCGATCAGCTTCTCCACCCGGTCGTCCACGGAACGGAACGGGTCCTTGCACAACACGGTCCGCTGCGCCTGGTCGTTGAGCTTCAGATGCACCCAGTCGACCGTGAAGTCCCTGCGCTGTTCCTGTGCCCGCCGGATGAAGTCACCGCGCAACCGCGCACGAGTGGTCTGCGGCGGAACTGACTTGCCCTCGAAGATCTTCAAGTCGTTGCAGACCCGGGCCGCCTGACCCTTCTTCTCCAGCAGGTAGTACAGGCCACGACGACGGTGGATGTCGTGGTAGGCGAGGTCTATCTGGGCGACCCGCGGATGCGACATCGTCATGTTGTGCTTGGCCCGGTACCGCTCGATGAGCTTGTACTTCATCACCCAGTCGATCTCGGTGGCGATCCGGTCCAGTTCCTCGCTCTCGATCGCGTCCAGCGTACGGCCCCACAGCTCCAGCACCTGCGCGACCGTCCCCGTACGGATACTGCGGCGATCGCAGAAATCCACGGCCTTGTCGAAGTACTCCCGCTGCACCTCCAGCGCGGAGGCCTCCCGGCCGCTGGCCAGACGCACCTTGCGGCGGCCGGTGATGTCATGACTGACCTCGCGGATCGCCCGGATCGGGTTCTCCAGGGTCAGATCACGCATCACGGTGCCCGCCTCGATCATGCGCAGCACCAGGTCCGTGGCACCGACCTTCAGCAGCATCGTCGTCTCGGACATGTTCGAGTCACCGACGATGACATGCAGCCTGCGGTACCGCTCCGCGTCCGCATGCGGCTCGTCACGCGTGTTGATGATGGGCCTCGAACGGGTCGTCGCCGAGGACACACCCTCCCAGATGTGCTCCGCGCGCTGGCTGACGCAGTACACCGCACCGCGCGGCGTCTGCAGCACCTTCCCCGCCCCGCACAGCAGCTGCCGTGTCACCAGGAACGGGATGAGGATGTCCGCGAGCCGCGAGAACTCCCCGTGCCGGGCCACCAGATAGTTCTCGTGACAGCCGTAGGAGTTGCCCGCCGAGTCCGTGTTGTTCTTGAACAGGTAGACGTCGCCCGCGATTCCCTCCTCGTGCAGGCGTCGTTCCGCGTCCACCAGGAGTCCTTCGAGAATGCGCTCGCCGGCCTTGTCGTGGGTGACCAGTTCGATCACGTTGTCACATTCGGGTGTCGCGTATTCCGGATGTGAGCCCACGTCGAGATACAGCCGGGCACCGTTTCGCAGAAAGACATTGCTGCTGCGGCCCCATGACACGACACGGCGGAAGAGGTACCGCGCCACCTCGTCAGGAGACAGGCGCCGCTGTCCCCTGAACGTGCACGTGACGCCGTACTCGTTCTCCAGCCCGAAAATGCGGCGGTCCATGACTGAACATTACGCCCGATCCCCTGAGCTGAAACGGGGTTCGACAGCACGATTTGGATCAGTTTCCGATGAACACGCAACGACCCCGCCCCGCGCGGGAGCTGCGAGGACCCGCCCCGTGCCGAGCAGCACCAGCAACGACACCGCCCCCGCCGCACCCGGAACCGCGAAACCCCACACCGCACCACCGGCCTGGACCACCGGCCCCGCCACCCCCGTCCCCACCGAGGCACCCACCGTGAACGTCGTCACAAGCCAGGAGAAGGCCTCGGTGACCGTCCCGCTCGGCGCATGCCGGTCCACGATGATGAACGCACAGGCGATGCACGGCGCCAGGAACACCCCCGACACCACCGCCAGCAGCACCATCGCGACCGCACCCGGCGTCACCGTCAACGGCAGATAACACACCGCCAGAAGCGCCACCAGCACCCGCAGTCGCCGCTCCGGCACCCCCGCCCACTGGCGCGCCCCGTACACCGTGCCACCGACCAGCGCCCCCAGACCCAGCCCCGCCATCATCCAGCCGTACACCGCGTCACCACCATGACCGTCCGCGTACGACACCGACGCCACCGTGATCGAACCCAGCGCGATACCGACGAACAGAAACGCACCGAGCAGCGCCAGCAGCCCCGGCGAACGCAGAGCGCCCAGCCAGTGCGCCTCACGCGGAGCCGACCGCCACGCACGCGAAGGCGGCGACACCACCACCGAGAGGGCACCCAGCACCCCCAGAAGACTCAGCACCAGCAGGGCGGCCCGCTCGTCCCACAGCGACACGCACAGCGTCACCAGCAGCGGCCCCACGGTGAACATGATCTCCTGCGCGATCGCGTCCATGGCGTACGCCGTGTGCACCTGCTCCTCCCCGCGCAGCACCGACGGCCACAAGGCCCGCAGCCCCCCTTCCAGCGGCGGGGTGAACAGACCGGCCGCCGCCACCGCCGCATACGCCAGCGGCAGCGGATCAGTACCGCAGAACGCGAAGAGCGTCATCGACAGCGCCGCCAGCACGGCCGCCGGCAACTGGACCCGCGGCTGCCCGTACAGGTCGACGAGGCGCCCCAGCACCGGCTGACCCACGGCGTTCGCCACCCCGTAGACCGCCGCGAGAGCGCCTGCCAGGCTGTACGTGCCGCCCTCGGCGCGCACGAACAGCACCAGGGCGATCGCCGCGGTCGCATTGGGCAGCCGGCCCACCAACGTGCCGGTGAGCAGCCGCAGCGCGTGCCGCGCCCGGAGTATCTCCAGATATCCCGTGGCCATGTGCTGCCCTCCAGCGACTCGACCGGAACGCCTCGACGCCCCTACGTTTTACGTATAACTCCCGCTCCCATACGTACCATGTGCGCTGTTCACACGTCCACACGAAAGAGGCAGGCCCACGGTGGCACGCAGCAGCACGCGCCCGACCAGCCGGGACGTCGCCCAGGCGGCCGGAGTCTCCCAAGCCGCCGTCTCCCTCGTACTCGGCGACAAATGGCGCGGCCGCGTCTCCGAAACCACCGCCGAACGCGTCCGCGAAGCCGCACGCGACCTCGGCTACCGCCCCAATCTCGCCGCCCGAAACCTCCGCCTTGGCCGCACCCGCACCGTCCTGCTCGTCGTCCCCGCCCTCACCACCGAATTCTTCGCAGGCGTCTACACAGGCGCCGCTCGCGTCGCCGCCGAAAACGGCTTCGGCGTGGTCCTCTACCCCTCCCCCGAAGGCATCGGCCCCGCCCGCGACCCCTTCGCCTCGGCCCAGGCCGCCCTCGACGGCGTCATCGCCTCCTCCATGGCCGCCGACGCCCTCACCGCCATCCGCGGCGACCAACTCCCCCTCGTCATGCTCGACAGCGACCCCCGGGGCAGCCTGGGCGCCGCCACCGTCAACCTCGACATCACCGACGGCATCCGCCAGATCACCGAACACCTCCTCGGCCTCGGCCACCGCCGCATCCTGCACCTCGCCGCCGACGTACCCTCCTGGACCTTCGAGATCCGCGCACGCGAACTCGCAGCACGCATGGCGGCCGTACCGGGCACCGAGGTACGCACCGCCCGAGCCCCCATCTCCATCGAAGGAGCCCTCGCCGCCACCGAAACCGCACTCACCACACCCGGACCCCGACCCACGGCCGTCGTCTGCGACGACGACAAACTCGCCGCCGGCGCCTACAAGGCCCTCCGCCGCCTCGGCCTGCGCATCCCCGACGACATCTCCGTCACCGGCGTCGACGACCTCGGCCTCGCCACCGCCATCGACCCCGAACTGACGACCGTACGACTCGACGCCGAGCTGTTCGGAGAGCACGGCATGCGAGCCCTCCTCGCCGTCCTGGAGGGCCGGGAACCGGACAGCGGCGACATCCCCGTCCACCTGGTCGCCCGAGGCTCCACAGCCCCGGCACGCGCCACCTGAGGGTCCGGCCCGGCAGGCCCGCGCAAACGCCGTGTGCCCCGGCCGAGACAGACGGCCGGGGCACACAGGAGCAGGCGAACGGGCGCGTTCGGCGCGCTGACGGGTCACTCCTCCTCGGAGCTGTCCTCCTCGGCACTCTCCGCCTCGGTGGCCGCACCCTCCGCCGCCAGCAGACGAGACAGCTGACGGCCCACGATCCGCTTGAACTTACGCTTCTGCGGACGCGTACGATCCAGCACCGCGACCTCCAGACGCTCCGCCGGGATCTCCCGCTCACTGCCGTTGGTGTCACGCGACAGAGCCTGCACGGCCAGCTTCAGCGCCTCCGCGAGGCTCATCCCGTCACGGTGCCGCTGATCCAGGAAACTACTGATCTGCTCGGCATTGCCGCCCACCGCGACCGAACCGTGCTCATCCACGATCGAACCGTCGTGCGGCAACCGGTAGATCTGATCACCCTCGGGGACCTCCCCCACCTCGGCGACGACCAGCTCCACCTCGTACGGCTTCTCGGCCGCCGAAGAGAAGATCGTGCCGAGCGTCTGGGCGTAGACATTGGCGAGACCGCGAGCGGTCACGTCGTCCCGGTCGTATGTGTAGCCACGAAGATCGGCATAGCGCACACCGCCGATCCGCAGGTTCTCGTACTCGTTGTACTTGCCGGCGGCCGCGAAACCGATCCGGTCATAGATCTCGCTGAACTTGTGCAGCGCCCGGGACGGGTTCTCACCGACGAACACGATGCCGTCGGCGTACTGCATGACCACCAGACTGCGGCCACGGGCGATGCCCTTCCGGGCGTACTCCGCCCGGTCGGCCATGGCCTGCTGAGGTGAGACATAGAACGGCGTCGACACCGGTTATCCGTCCCTTTCTGTCATGGTCACTGGATCACCTTGATAAGAACCGGGGCCCGCACTCAGAGCAGCGCGGCCTTGGGACCGTCGGGCTCCTCCAAGCGGCGCTGGAGCACCGCACGGGACAGCTCGGACGACTCGTCCCCGGTGAGCCGGCGGAAACCGTCCTCGGTGATCACGGTGATGATCGGGTAGATCCGGCGGGCGACATCGGGACCACCGGTCGCCGAGTCGTCGTCAGCCGCGTCGTACAGGGCCTGCACCACGAGCGTGGTCGCCTGCTCCTCGGTCAGGTCCTCACGGAACAGCTTCTTCATCGCACCACGCGCGAAGATCGAGCCGGAACCCGTCGCCGCGAAGTTGTGCTCCTCGCTGCGCCCGCCCGTGACGTCGTAGGAGAAGATCCGCCCCTTCTCCCGGTCCAGGTCATACCCCGCGAAGAGCGGCACGACCGCCAGCCCCTGCATGGCCATCCCCAGGTTCGACCGGATCATCGTCGACAACCGGTTCGCCTTGCCCTCCAACGACAGCTGCGCACCCTCGACCTTCTCGAAGTGCTCCAGCTCCAGCTGGAAGAGCTTGACCATCTCCACGGCGAGCCCGGCGGTACCGGCGATACCGACGGCCGAGTACTCGTCCGCCGGGAACACCTTCTCGATGTCCCGCTGGGCGATCACATTGCCCATGGTGGCCCGACGGTCACCGGCGAGCACCACGCCCCCCGGGAAGGTGACGGCCACGATGGTTGTCCCGTGCGGCGCCTCGATCACGCCCTGCGTGGGCGGCAGCTGCCGGTTGCCGGGCAGCAGCTCGGGCTGGTGCTCGGAGAGGAAGTCCATGAAGGAGGAGGACCCTGGCGTCAGGAAGGCAGCTGGTAGACGCCCGGTGCTACGAGTGTTGGCTTCCACAAGTTTCCTTCCAGATAGGCAACAGCCCGACGGCCAACGTCGGGGTCGTCCCTCAATTTGCCGATGGCCGAGTTGCGGTTGAAGCACAGTACGCCTCGGACCCTACCCGTCTTGTGGCAGTGATCCACATGCACGGGCGGGGCTTGCAGACAGATCGCACAGAGCCCGTACTGGGCAGCGATCATCGCGTCACGTTCGGCTTCCGTGATGCCGTGATTCCGCCGCACGGCAAGCCCTACAGCTCGTGGAGAGACCATCGGACGCCGTTGCGTTGCGATGCCACTGACTGTTCGCGCGAACGCTGCCCGCGGCTTGTGCTGCCTGCACCGCGAGCAGCGCTTCACGCCTTCTTCGCTTCCCAACTCCGCCCCCGGTAGCTACCCTCGATTTGAAGGAAGAAGCTACTCTCCACCCTTCTGAACGAAGGAGCGCACGAAGTCCTCTGCATTCTCCTCGAGGACATCGTCGATCTCGTCGAGCACCGAGTCCACGTCGTCGCTCAGCTTCTCGTGCCGTTCCTTGAGGTCCTCCGAGGCCTGCGCGTCCTGCGCCTGCTCCTCGACCTCCTCGGTGGACCGCGTCGCCTTCTGCTGGCCGCCGCCGGTGTCCTTGGTTGCCATAACCCTCACCCCGCTCAGTTCGCCTGCCGATCGGTGATGATCAGACCCTACAAGCCGGGTCCGACATCGGCCCCGCAGTTTCCACAACGTGCGGGGGCCACCTCGATGATTCCCGGGCGGGGGGATTTCCACCCTGTTCCGCCCGGGTCGGGGCCGAGTACCCCCTGGCCCGCTCAGCCGCCCGACAGGACCCTGACCAGGTCTTCTGCGGTGCGGCAGCGGTCCAGCAGTTCCTTGACGTGATTTCGCGTTCCGCGTAGCGGTTCCAGGGTTGGAACGCGCTGCAACGAGTCCCGGCCGGGGAGGTCGAAGATGACCGAGTCCCAGCTGGCCGCGGCTACGTCGTCGGCGTACTGCTCCAGGCAGCGGCCGCGGAAGTAGGCGCGGGTGTCCTCCGGCGGCTTCGTACGGGCCCGGTCGACCTCGGACTCGGCCAGCAGGCGCTTCATGCGGCCACGGGCGACGAGGCGGTTGTAGAGGCCCTTCTCGGCGCGTACGTCGGCGTACTGGAGGTCGACGAGGTGTAGGCGGGCGGCGTCCCAGTCGAGGCTGTCGCGGCGGCGGTAGCCTTCCATCAGTTCGCGCTTGGCGACCCAGTCGAGTTCGCCGGCGAGGCTCATGGGGTCGTTCTCCAGCCTGCCGAGGGTGTCCTCCCAGCGGGACAGGACGTCCTTGGTCTGGTCGTCGGCGTCCGCCCCGTAGCGTTCCTCGACGTACTTCCGCGCCAGCTCGTAGTACTCCATCTGGAGCTGGACCGCGGTCAGGGTCCTGCCGCTGCGCAGTGTGATCAGGCGCTTGAGCGAGGGGTCGTGGGAGACCTGGTGCAGGGTCCGTACCGGCTGGTCGACGGCCAGGTCGACGGCGATGAAGCCGTCCTCGATCATGGCGAGAACCAGTGAGGTCGTGCCCAGCTTGAGGTAGGTCGAGATCTCGGAGAGGTTGGCGTCGCCGATGATCACGTGGAGGCGGCGGTACTTTTCCGCGTCGGCGTGCGGCTCGTCCCTCGTGTTGATGATGGGGCGCTTCAGGGTTGTCTCCAGGCCGACCTCGACCTCGAAGTAGTCGGCGCGCTGGCTGATCTGGAAGCCGTGTTCGTGGCCGTCCTGGCCGATGCCGACGCGGCCGGCGCCGGCGAAGACCTGGCGGGAGACGAAGAAGGGGGTGAGGTGGCGCACGATGTCCGAGAAGGGGGTTTCCCGCTTCATCAGGTAGTTCTCGTGCGTGCCGTAGCTGGCGCCCTTGTTGTCGGTGTTGTTCTTGTAGAGGTGGATGGGCTGGGCGCCGGGGAGCTGGGCCGCCCGCTCCGCCGCTTCCGCCATGATCCGTTCGCCGGCCTTGTCCCACAGGACGGCGTCGCGCGGATTGGTGACCTCGGGGGCGCTGTATTCGGGGTGGGCGTGGTCGACGTAGAGCCGTGCGCCGTTGGTGAGGATGACGTTGGCGAGGCCGATGTCCTCGTCGGTGAGCTGGCTTGCGTCGGCGGCCTCCCGGGCGAGGTCGAAGCCTCGCGCGTCTCGGAGCGGGTTTTCCTCCTCGAAGTCCCAGCGGGCCCGGCGGGCCCGGTGCATCGCCGCCGCGTAGGCGTTGACGATCTGGGATGAGGTGAGCATGGCATTGGCGTTGGGGTGGCCGGGGACGGAGATCCCGTACTCCGTCTCGATGCCCATTACTCGCCGTACGGTCATGCGGCCCTCCTTGCCCGGCGGCACCCTCGGTCGTGGGCGCCGCTCACGTACCGCTGGCGCTCCGGTGCGTGTGCGGTGCCCGTCCCCGCACTGCGCGACTCGGCGGTAGGAACGAGCCTAGAACGCCTTTGCGCTGGTGGGGAGATCATTTGCGTCATTGCCTGCTCCGGTCGTGGCCAGAAAAACAGTCGGCTGCGGGTACCCGGTGGGGCACCCGCAGCCGCCCTGCCGTTACAGGTACTGACCGGTGTTCGCCACCGTGTCGATGGAGCGTCCGGTGTCTGCGCCCTGCTTTCCGGTGATGAGGGTGCGGATGTAGACGATCCGTTCGCCCTTCTTTCCGGAGATGCGGGCCCAGTCGTCGGGGTTGGTGGTGTTGGGCAGGTCTTCGTTCTCCTTGAACTCGTCCACGCAGGCCTGGAGGAGGTGGGAGACGCGGAGGCCCTTCTGGTTCTTTTCGAGGAAGTCCTTGATCGCCATCTTCTTGGCGCGTCCGACGATGTTTTCGATCATGGCGCCGGAATTGAAGTCCTTGAAGTAGAGGACTTCCTTGTCGCCGTTGGCGTAGGTGACTTCCAGGAAGCGGTTCTCCTCGGATTCGGCGTACATCTGCTCGACCGCCGTCTGGATCATGCTCTGGACGGTGGTGGCCTTGTCGCCGCCGTGTTCGCCGAGGTCGTCGGCGTGCAGCGGGAGGCGTTCGGTGAGGTACTTGCCGAAGATGTCCTTGGCGGCTTCGGCGTCGGGGCGCTCGATCTTGATCTTCACGTCGAGGCGGCCGGGGCGCAGGATGGCGGGGTCGATCATGTCCTCGCGGTTGGAGGCGCCGATGACGACCACGTTCTGCAGGCCTTCCACGCCGTCGATCTCGGCGAGCAGCTGGGGGACGATGGTGTTCTCCACGTCGGAGCTGACGCCGGAGCCGCGGGTGCGGAAGAGGGATTCCATCTCGTCGAAGAAGACGATGACGGGGGTGCCCTCGCTGGCCTTTTCGCGGGCTCGCTGGAAGACGAGGCGGATCTGCCGCTCGGTCTCGCCGACGTACTTGTTGAGGAGCTCCGGGCCCTTGATGTTGAGGAAGAAGCTCTTGCCGGCGGCCTGGCCGGTGACCTCGGCGACCTTTTTGGCCAGTGAGTTCGCGACGGCCTTGGCGATGAGTGTCTTGCCGCAGCCGGGGGGGCCGTAGAGCAGGACGCCCTTGGGCGGGCGGAGCTCGTGCTCCTTGAAGAGGTCCGGGTAGAGGTAGGGCAGCTCGACGGCGTCGCGGATGGCTTCGATCTGGTTGCCGAGGCCGCCGATCTGTTCGTAGCCGATGTCGGGGACTTCTTCGAGGACGAGTTCTTCGACCTCGCTCTTGGGGACGACCTCGTAGACATAGCCGGAGCGGGGTTCGAGCAGGAGGGCGTCGCCGGCGCGGATGGTGACGTCCAGCAGCGGCTCGGCGAGCCGTACCACCCGTTCCTCGTCGGTGTGCCCCAGCACGAGGGCGCGTTCGCCGTCCTCAAGGATTTCCTTGAGGGTGACGATGTCGCCGACGCGCTCGAACTCCATGGCCTCGACCACGTTGAGCGCTTCGTTGAGCATGACTTCCTGGCCGCGCCTGAGGTCGTCGAGGTCGACGCTGGGGCTGACGTTCACGCGGAGCTTGCGGCCGCCGGTGAAGATGTCTGCGGTGCCGTCCTCGTTGGCCTGCAGGAACACGCCGAAGCCGGCGGGCGGCTGGGCGAGCCGGTCGACTTCTTCCTTGAGGGCCACGATCTGGTCGCGGGCCTCGCGGAGGGTGTTGGCCAGCCGTTCGTTCTGGGCGGACACGCCGGCCAGGTTGGTCTGCAGCTCGACGATCCGCTCTTCGAGAATCCTCGTGTGTCGCGGAGAGTCGGCGAGCTTGCGTCGCAGGACGGCGATCTCCTGCTCAAGGTAGGCGATCTGCCCGGCCGGGTCGTCGGACCCTCGTCCCGGGCGGATGCCGCGGTTCATGTCGTCGTCGTGGGCTGCCACGGTCCTCACCTCCTCCAAGGGGAGCTGGACGCTTCCAGACCCTACCTGGGTGGGTGTCGATTGAAACCCCTAGATCACCAAGACTGTCAAGGTGTGTCGTCGGTCACCCGGTGCGCTCTCCCTCGCACGGAGGGGATACCCACTCAACGTGATGGGGAAGCAGCTTGTTCCGGGCATTGCGTGGTCGAAACCCTTCAGGACTGGCTGGAGTTGTCCGGTCGGGCCGGTGGGGCGTTTCGCGGGCAGCACTCGGGGCGCTCCCACGATCGTTACGCAGAGCGACGGTTTGAGCGGGCGGTGTCACGGTCGGCACGGCTGGATGTGGTGGGTGCCGGGACGGGGACGCCGTTGTTCTGGTCGGGCGCTGGTACCCGAGGGAGTGGGGGTGGAAACCCGAGGCGGTGGAGCGTGGGTGGAGTGCGGGCGGAGGTAGGGTCGAGGGTGTTCAACAGCCGCTGGTGCGGACCCGGCTGGCCCGTGCGGTGCCGGTTCCGTCCGGCGAATCGACGGCAGGAGAGGTGACCGTGCAGCAGGAGGCCCCGGGCGGGGAGGCGCTGGAGGTCTGGATCGATCAGGATCTGTGTACCGGTGACGGGATCTGCGCCCAGTACGCCCCTGAGGTGTTCGAGCTGGACATCGACGGGCTGGCCTATGTGAAGGGCGCGGACGAGGAACTGCTGCAGGCCGCGGGGGCGACGGTGCCGGTGCCGCTGCCGCTGTTGGCGGATGTGGTGGATTCGGCGAGGGAGTGTCCCGGCGAGTGCATTCATGTGCGCCGGGTTCTGGACAAGGTCGAGGTGTACGGGCCCGACGCGGAGTGATTCCGGGCCGGGCCCGGTGTCAGACGCTGTGGGCGTCGGCGGGGGTGGAGCGGATGAACGCGCTGCCGTTCCAGTGCCATGTGACCGGGGTCTTCAGGTCGGGGCAGCAGTTGGGGACGGCGTCGGAGGAGTAGCCGAGGAGGGTGGCGCCGACTGTGCGGGTGTGGAGGGAGAAGTCGGTGACGGTGAGCCGGTCCTCGGGGTCGACGAGGGTGGCGACGATGCGGGGGGTGCCGGCGTCGGTGGAGCGGGTGAGGACGTAGACGCCGTCGGGTGGGGTTCCCATGGCGGAGTCGCAGTGCACGACGGCGACGGTTTCCGGTTTGCCGTCGCCGTCGAGGTCTCCCGTGGCTTTTTTGGCGACGACGGCTTTGACGGGGCCGCACTGGAGCGGGAAGGCCACGCCGGTGGTGCTGGGTGGTGCGAGAGCGGCGGGGGCGGAGTTCGTGTGTGTGCCGGTGGCGGCCTGGGCGGCTGTGGCCGATCCGGGGTGTACGACGGAGGAGAGGGCCACGACGCCGGCGACGGCTGTGGCGGTGGCGACCCAGTGGATGGGCCGGGTGTGGGTGTGGGCGAGCTCCGGAACGGCGGATTGCTGCACTAGGAGTGTCTCCCGTGAGGAGGGCTGTGCCGGTGGGGTGGCCAGCATGGTGCCACACGTCACAGTGCGGGGGAACGGCGGGGTGCGGGATTCCCGCAGGCGGGGGGGCTCGCGTTGGAGGGTTGGGCCGTGAGGGGGGCGGGGTGTCCTGGTGTTGTGTCAACGTGCGGGCGCCGTGCCCGAGTTCCCGTGTGTGCGAGGAACTGGGGCACGGCGCCTTGGCGTTGTGCTCTGAGCGTTGTGTTCTGTGCGTGGTGCTCTGTGGGGATCGGTCAGCGGGCGGCGCCGCCGTCGGCGTTGGGTCCGGCGTAGTCCTCGCCGTAGGCGCCCTTGGCGGGGCGGCGGCGGCGCATGGGCGGCTCGACTCCGTCGGCGAGGCGACGGGCGGTGAGCAGGAAGCCGGTGTGGCCGATCATGCGGTGGTCCGGGCGGACGGCCAGGCCCTCGATGTGCCAGTTGCGGATCATGGTTTCCCAGGCGGTCGGCTCGTTGAAGCAGCCGATCTCGCGGATGGACTCCACGGTCCGGGCGAGCTGGGTGGTGGTGGCCACGTAGCAGCACAGGATGCCGCCGGGGACGAGTGCCTTGGAGACGGCCTCCAGGCATTCCCAGGGGGCGAGCATGTCGAGGATGACGCGGTCGACGTCGGTGTCGGACAGGTTGTCCTGGAGGTCGCCGACGGTGAGCTGCCAGGCGGGGTGCGGGCCGCCGAAGTAGCGCTCGACGTTCTGCCGGGCGATGTCGGCGAAGTCCTCGCGGCGCTCGTAGGAGTGCAGCATGCCCTGGTCGCCGATGGCGCGCAGCAGGAAGCTGCTGAGCGAGCCGGAGCCGACGCCGGCTTCGACGACGCGTGCGCCGGGGAAGATGTCGGCGAAGGCGAGGATCTGCCCCGCGTCCTTCGGGTAGACGACGGCTGCCCCGCGGGGCATGGACAGGACGTAGTCGGGGAGCAGGGGGCGCAGCGCGAGGTAGGCGACGTTGCCGGTGGTGCGGACAACGCTGCCCTCGGGAGCGCCGATCAGTTCGTCGTGCGGGAAGGAGCCCTTGTGGGTGTGGAAGTTCTTCCCGGCTTCGAGCGTGAACGTGTAGTGGCGACCCTTGGGGTCGGTCAGCTGTACCTGGTCCCCGACCTTGAAGGGCCCGCGCCTGCGGGCGGCACCGGTCGGTTCGGACATGTGACCAGACTACCGGTTCCCTGCGGGGGGCTTCGCCGATGGAGGGTCGGGGCGCCTGTGCGTGGGGACGGGGCGGGTCGTCCGTGGCCGAGCGCGCCCTGGGGCAGGGCGCTATGAAGCCGGTCTTGCCATGGCCTTGACGAAGGCGCGCTCCACGTCTGCTGCGGACAGGACGCCGTAGATCTCGCCGGTCTCCTCGACCACCAGGTACTCCGTGGCCGGGGTGGCCCGGAGGACGTCGAGGAGTTCTTCCCCGGCGAGCTCGGCGGAGACGCGCATGCCGTCGGTGAGGTCATGGGCGAGGCCGCTGACGGGGACCCAGGGGCGGCGGTGTTCGGGTACGCCGACGATGGCGGACTCGCGGACCAGGGAGAGGGGGTTGCCGTGGGCGTCCACGACGACCAGGGCGCGGGCTCCGGCGGCGTTGGCGCGGCGCAGGGCTTCGGAGAGCGGGGTGTCGGTCTGGACGGGCACGGCGCGCCGGGTGAGGGTGCGGGCGCGGAGTTCGGGGAGGTGTTCGCGCAGGCGGGCCATGCGCAGGCTGTTGCCGGCGCCGGTCCAGATGATCGCGGCGAGGATGGCGGCGAGCAGGGCGTCGGTGACGGTGTCCATGCCGGTGGTGTCAGTGCTGTCGCCGCCGAGGGCGCCGGACTGGTTGAGCAGGGGCAGGCCGATCAGGACGGCGACGGCGAGGGCGCGGCCGACCCAGGCGGCGGCGATGGTGCCGCTCATGGGTTTGCCGGTGATCTTCCAGACGACGGCGCGGAGCATGCGGCCGCCGTCGAGGGGCAGGCCGGGGAGGAGGTTGAAGATCGCCACGATGAGGTTGGAGATCATCAGGCCGGCCAGCAGGACGCCGGTGACGGTGCCGGGGTCCACGGGTTTCATGGCGAGGTAGAACAGCCCGGCGAGGACGAGGGAGAGCAGGGGGCCGACGAAGGCGAGGATGAATTCCCGGCCGGGGGTCTCGGCCTCTTTCTCGATTTCGGAGACGCCGCCGAAGAACTGCAGCTGGATGCGGCGGACCGGGAGCCTGAAGCGGATCGCGGCGACGGTGTGGGCCAGTTCGTGGACCAGGACGGAGGCGTAGAAGGCGACGGCGAAGAACAGGGAGACCAGGTAGCGGGCGGCGCCCAGCTCGGGCAGGACGCGGTCGAGCTGGCCGCCGAAGACCCAGGTGATCAGGGCGGCGACGAGGAACCAGCTCGGCGCGACGTACACGGGCACGCCGAACGGCCGGCCCATGAGGATGCCTCCCCCGGGTTCCTTGGGCCGCGGCTGCGGCGGCTCGCCCTTGGCGATGCCGGAGTGAGCGGGCGACCTGTGCTGGGGGTGCGGGTCGCTTGTGGTGCCGGCGCCGGGGCCTGGGGCGTCCTCGGGGAGGGTGCTGTCCGTGGCGCTGTCCGGGGCGCCGGGGTGGCCGGTCGTGGTGCCGGGCTCGGCGCCGTCGCTGGTTGCGTCGGCGGGTGAGCCGCTGTCGGTGCTGCCCGTCGCTTCACTGATGCCAGCGCCCTGCGAGTCGCGGGCGGGAGCCTCGGCGTCCGCGTCGGCGTGGGTGCCGGGGGTGTCCTTGGGGGGCTGAGCGGGGTGTGGGAGCGCCGGCCGGTCGGTCGCGTCGCCGGGGTTGTCGGGGTCGGGCCCGGCGGCTCGGGGGGCCGAGGGTTCTCGGGGCTCCGGGCCGGTGTGGTCGGTGGGGCCGGTCGTCGGGGCCGTTGGACCCGCGGGGTGCTCGGCCGGCTCTTCGTTGCCGGACCGCGGCTGCCCGCTCCCGCCGCTCACGTCCACGGTGTCCCCTCGTTCGAAGCGTCTTCCGTACCTGCCGGACGGAAGGGTCTCTGGTCGATGGTATGCGGCCGTGGTGGCGCGTTCCGCCCCGGCACCCCTTGTGTTTGTCCCATGGTCGCGTGGCCGGGGCGGGCGGCGGCTGGGTGACTGTCAGTGGCGGGCCGTAAGGTCTGTGGTCATGGACAGCAGCATGGAGGACGCGGCAGCCCGGTCGGGCCGCGCCGAGCAGACGGATCCGGGCGAGGTGCCGGCGGCGACGCCCACGACCGCTCCGGCGGCCCCCGTGCCGGTGCCGAGCCCGTCGACGGCCGCGGAGGCGACCGGGGCGCCCCGCTCTCCGGACGCTTCCCCCGCTCCCGAGGACTCACCGACTCCGACTGCCCGGACCTCCCCCGCTCCCGAGGACTCCCCCGCTGCCGAGGCGTCCCCGGTCTCGGAGGCGCGTTCCGCGTCCGGTGGGGTGGCCGGGGCGGAGGCGGTGGTGGGTGGCGTCGCCGGAGCCGGTGGGGAGCGTGTTGCCATGGCGCCCACGTCGTTGTCGCCTTCCCGGGCCAGCGATTTCATGCAGTGTCCGCTGTTGTACCGGTTCCGGGTGATCGACCGGCTGCCGGAGAAGCCGAGCGCGGCGGCGACGCGGGGCACGCTGGTGCACGCGGTGCTGGAGCGGCTGTTCGACGCGCCCGCGGTGGAGCGGACCGCGCCGCGGGCCAAGGCGCTGATCCCGGGTCAGTGGGACCGGCTGCGGGAGAGCAGGCCGGAGGTCACGGAGCTGTTCGCCGACGACCCGGAGGGGGAGCGACTGGCCGGATGGCTGGCGGAGGCCGAGCGGCTGGTCGAGCGCTGGTTCACGCTGGAGGATCCGACGCGGCTGGAGCCGGCCGAGCGGGAGCTGTTCGTGGAGGCCGAGCTGGAGTCGGGACTGCGGCTGCGCGGGATCATCGACCGGGTGGACGTGGCACCGACGGGTGAGGTGCGGATCGTCGACTACAAGACGGGGAAGGCGCCGAGACCGGAGTACTCGGAGGGGGCGCTGTTCCAGATGAAGTTCTACGCCCTGGTGGTGTGGCGGTTGAAGCGGGTCGTGCCGCGCCGGCTCCAACTGGTGTATCTCGGTAGCGGTGATGTGCTGACGTACGACCCGGTCCTCGCCGATCTGGAGCGGGTCGAGCGCAAGCTGCACGCGCTGTGGGACGCCATCAGGCAGGCCACGGAGACCGGGGAGTGGCGGCCGCGGCCGACGAAGTTGTGCGGCTGGTGCGACCACCAGGCGCACTGCCCGGAGTTCGGGGGCACTCCGCCGCCGTATCCGCTGCCGGTGCGGGCGGCCGAGTCCGGGACGGTGTGAGGCCGAGAGGTCGGGCAGGGCAGAATGGGCCGGGACTAGCGAAGGAGTGTCACGTGGCCATCCGTGTCCTACTGGTCGACGACCAGCCCCTGCTGCGTACGGGTTTCCGGATGATCCTGGAGGCCGAGCAGGACATCGCGGTCGTGGGCGAGGCCGGTGACGGTCTGCAGGCCCTCGATCAGGTTCGGGCCCTGCAGCCGGACGTCGTGCTGATGGACATCCGTATGCCGCGGATGGACGGGGTGGAGGCGACCCGGCAGATCACCGGGCCGGGCCGGGACGGTCCGGCGAAGGTACTGGTGCTGACGACGTTCGATCTGGACGAGTACGTGGTGGAGGCGCTGCGGGCCGGGGCCAGCGGCTTCCTGCTGAAGGACGCGCCGGCCGACGAGTTGGTGCAGGCGATCCGGGTGGTCGCGGCCGGTGAGGCGATGCTGGCGCCGAGCATCACGCGCCGGCTGCTGGACAAGTACGCCACGCATCTGCCCTCCGGTGAGGAGCCGGTGCCGGACACGCTGAACACCCTGACCGACCGTGAGGTGGAGGTGCTGAAGCTGGTGGCGCGCGGCCTGTCGAACGCGGAGATCGCGGCCGATCTGTTCGTCAGTGAGACGACCGTGAAGACGCATGTGGGGCATGTGCTGACCAAGCTGGGTCTCAGGGACCGGGTGCAGGCGGCGGTGTACGCGTACGAGAGCGGGCTGGTGCGTCCCGGCGCGCAGTAGGCGGACGGTTCGGTACGACGCCGAAGGGCGCTCTTCCCGTGTGGGGAAGGGCGCCCTTGGCGTCTGCAACGTCTGCGACATCTGCGACGTGTGCGGCTGAGCAGGCGTCAGCTCTTGCTGAGTTCCCAGAACCGGAACACGGTGGAGGCGTCCAGGCAGTACTCCAGGCCGTAGACGCCGTCGCGGACGACCGCGTACTGCTTGGCCTGCCAGACGGGCAGGACGGGCAGTTCGGCGGCGACGATGTTCTGCAGCCGTCCGAAGTCCTTGTCGGTGGCGGCGCGGTCGCTCTGCGCGGCGGTGTCGGGGATGAGGGTGCCGGAGATGGTGCGGTTGGTGTAGTTGTTGTCCAGCACGTTGCCCTTGCCGAAGAACGGCGCGGTGAAGTTGTCGGCGTCCGGGTAGTCGGGCACCCAGCCCTTGACGTAGACGCCGTACTTGCCGGCCGCGATGTCCTTCTCGTACTGGTCGAAGGCGACGGACTTGACGTCGGCGTCGAACAGACCGCTGGCGTTGAGCTGTCCGGCGATGGCCTTCAGTTCCTCGTCGGTGGCGGGGCCGTAGCGCGACGGCGTGGACCACAGGGTGAGCTTGACCTTGCCGGTGATGCCGGCGGCGCGCAGTGCGGCGGCGGCCTTGGCCCGGGAGGGGCGGGCGCCGTAGGTGTCGAAGAAGGCGGTGTTGTGGCCGACGATGCCCGCCGGGATGATCGAGTACAGCGGGGTGGCGGTGCCCTGGTAGACGTTCTTGATGAGGGCGTCGCGGTCGATGAGGTAGGCCATGGCCTTGCGGACGCCGGCCTTTCCGGCGACCGGGTCGTGCATGTTGAAGACCAGGTGCTGGACTTCGGCACTGGTTCCCTCGATGACGTCGACGCCCTTGCTGTCGTTCTGCTTGTCGAGGCCGGCGACGTCGGAGGCGGACAGGCCTCGGTAGGCGAGGTCGATGTCGCCGTCGGTCAGGGCCGTCTTCAGGGCGGTGCGGTCGCCGTGGAAGAACTTCAGGGTGACGCCGGAGTTCTTGACCTTGGCGGTGCCCTTGTAGTTGCCGTTGACGGAGAAGACAGCCTTGTCCTTGTCGAAGGAGTCCAGCTTGTAGGGGCCGGAGCCGACGGCCTGGTGGTCGGTGCGCAGGCCGCTCGCGTCGTACTGGCGGTGGTCGACGATGGAGCCGGCACCGGAGGCGATCTTGCTGGGGAAGGTGGCGTCGGAGGTCTTCAGGTGGAAGACGACCGTCTTCGCGTCGGGCGTGTCGATGCCGCCGAGCATCGGGAACATGATCGCGGGCCCGGCGGGGTCGTTGATCTTCAGCATGCGGTCGAAGGAGAACTTCACGTCCTTCGAGGTGAGGGGGTCACCGTTGCTGAACTTCAGGCCGTCCTTGAGTTGGCACCGGTACTCCGTGGCGCGGGAGTCGGTGAAGGAGCACGCCTTCGCCAGTTCCGGCTGGGGCTGGGTCCCCCCCTTGGGGAAGCTGAGCAGCGACTGGAAGACGTTGTCGAACAACAGCCAGGAGCCGGGGTCGTAGCCGGATGCCGGATCCGTGGCGAGGACGTCGTCGGACATCCCCATCACCACAGAGGAGCCGGTACCCCCGGAGTCACCGGTCTCCGAGCCGCAGCCGGTCAACAGGCCGGAGGCCAGCCCCGCCACAATGGGCAGGACTGGCCACTGGTTGCGCATGTTCACTTGAAATGTGCCTTGTCGTCGGTTCGTCATCCCGAAGCCGCCGTCCTGGCCCCGGGTTGTCCGGGGCCAGTGGTCCCTGGCCCCGGATAAGAGAGCCGTCAGCCGCTCACACCGCGGCCGAGCTCCCACAGCTGAAGCGTCGAGGAGGAGTTGAGGGCGTAGGCGACACCGGTGATGTCGTCCCGCGCGGCGACGTACTGCTTGCCCTGCCACAGCGGCAGAACGGGGACGTCCTCGGCGACGGTGTCCTGGATCTGCGTCAGGCTCTTCGCGGCGTTGAGCCGGTTGGCCTCGCGGCGGGACTGAGGGATCAGGGTGTGCTGGATGGTGCCGTTGGAGTACGGCGAGCCGAGGAAGTTGTCCTTGTCGAGGAAGGGCGCGAGGAAGTTGTCGGCATCGGGGAAGTCGGGGAACCAGCCCATGCCGTAGACGTCGTACTGGCCCTTCCGCTCCGCCGGGCGGAAGGTGTCCCAGGTGTGGCCCTGGATGGAGGCGTCGAACAGGCCGCTGTTGTTGAGCTGCTGCTGCAGAACCTCGAACTCCTTCTTGGTGGCGGAGCCGTAGTGGTCGGTGGTGTAGTGCAGGGTCAGCTTGACCGGGGTGGTGATGCCGGCCTTGGTCAGCAGGTCCTTGGCCTTGGCGACGCTGGGGTTGCCGTACTTGTTGAAGAACGAGTTGGAGTGGCCGGTGACGGTGGCGGGGACGAGCGAGTACAGCGGCTCGGCCTGGGTGCCGTAGACCTTGGAGATGAGGGCCGCGCGGTCGATGAGCTGGGCCATGGCCTGGCGTACGGCCTTGGACTTCACCGTCGGTGCGTCGGTGTTGAAGGCCAGGTAGCGGATCTCCAGGCCCGGCATGTCGACCAGGTCGGCCTTGTCGTCGCTGCCGGCGTCCAGCTTCTGGATCTGGGCGGGCGTCATGGTGCGGGTCATGACGTCGATGTCACCGTTGTCGATGGCGGCGCCCATGGCGTCGGCGTCGCTGAAGGAACGCAGTTCGACCTTGTCGTTGTTCACCTTCACGGCGCCCTTGTAGGCGGGGTTCTTGGTGAAGGTGGCGGCGGTCATGGTGTTGCCGCTGACGTCGGCCTGGAAGGTGTAGGGGCCCGAGCCGTCGACGTCGAAGCCGTCGCGCAGCTTGTCCTTCTGGTAGTCCTTCGGGTTGATGATGCCCGCGACCGGGGTGGACAGCTTGTACGGGAAGGTGGCGTCGGCGGTCTTGAGGTGGAAGATGACCTCGCGCTCACCCTGGGTCTCGATGGTGTCGATGGTGTTCAGCAGGGCGGACACACCACTGTCGGCCTTGATGTGCAGGGCGCGCTCGATGGAGAACTTGACGTCCTGGGCGGTCACCGGATCGCCGCTCGCGAACTTCAGGCCGTCGCGGAGCTTGCACGCGTAGCGTTCGCTGCCGCTGTCGGTGAAGGAGCAGCTCTCGGCGGCGTCCGGGATGGGGTCGCCCTCGCCCTTGGGCTGCGCCATCAGCGTCTGCACGGTCTGACGCAGGATGTTCCAGGTGCCGACGTCGTAGGCGTAGGCGGGGTCGACGGGCGCGGGAGCGTCGCTGGTGGCGGTGAACCGGTCCGTGGTGCCGACGACGATGGCGTCGCCGCTCTTGCTCCCGCTGTCGGATCCGCCGCACGCGGCGAGAACCGGGGTGAGCAGGCCGGCCACCGCCGGCAGCACCAAAGTCTTGCGGTTCATCGGGGGGTTTCTCCAGAGCTGTTCGAGTCCGTGTATCCGGCATGCATGGGTGGTGCGGCGGATCACGGGGGGTTGCGGCGATGTTCTCGCGATGAGATTAGTCCGAGCCCGCAGGCGGGTTCACAGCCCCGCGAGTTGACCCGCCATCACGCAGTGAAACCAGGTGCCGACACACCGAAAACCCGACAGTGGCAGGATTAGTGCAGCTTCCCACCAATCGGGACACAAAGACACGACAGTTGGGCCCGAGGAAGGGGGATCAGCACATCCCGGCCGGGTTGTCGAGCCCCTTGACGGTGGGGAACGTCACACTTTCAACTGTGTGACGAGTCAGCAGAATTCAGCCGCGCGGCCTGACCGGAATTCCACTCGGGTGTACTTCCCCGGAAATTTGTCCAACCAGGCCAATGGACATGGCACTCAGTGTGAACGGCTAGCGCATTTCCGTCATCAGGCCGCGCAGAAATGCCAGGTCGACCTCTTCCAGAGAGGTCACGACGGTGCGTCCCTCGGCCGGGGTGATGGTGGCGACGGAGGGTACGGCGACCACGCGGCAGCCCGCGGCCTCGGCGGCGGCGACACCGGTGGCGGTGTCCTCCACCACCGCGCATCTGTCCGGTTCCGCACCGAGCCCGGCGGCGGCGAGCAGGTAGGGGTCGGGGAACGGCTTGGTGCGCGTGACCTCGTCACCGGCGATGGACAGGGCGAAGTGGTGCGGGCCGAGCACGCTCAGCACGCGGTCGATGATGCGCCGGTGGGAGGCCGAGACCAGGGCCGTGGGGATGGCGTGCTCGTGGAGTTCGGCCAGCAGGCGGGCGGCGCCCGGCATCAGCGGCAGGGCACGGTCGATGCGGTCCTCGAAGCCCTCGTTCAGCAGCACGGTGAGTTCGGCGAGGGTGATGTCGGCGCCGGTGGCCTCGATGAGGAAGGCGGCGCTGCGGGTCATGGGGCCGCCGACGACGACGTGCCGCCAGGAGTCGTCCAGGGTGTGGCCGAGGCCGGCGAAGATCTCGACCTCGACGTCCCACCAGAAGCCCTCGGTGTCCACCAGGGTGCCGTCCATGTCCAGCAGCACGGCCTGCAGTGCTGAGCCTTCCGCCGTACGGGTTCCTGACGCGGGGACCGTGCTGGTCATCCGGGCGCACCTCCTTGAGGGACGAGCAGGCCGGTTCCCGGACAGGGAACCGGCCTGCAGTGGGCCGACAAGTGTACGCCGCCGACACCGGAAACGCCTCGTTTATCACTCACGTCCGGGGGTATCTCTTGAAACACCCCTGGCGCAGCCCGGAGGGCCTCAGGCGTGCCCGCGCCCCGAAGGGCGCGGGGAACTGGTCGGCCTCACCGGGCGTTGAAGTACTTCGCCTCCGGATGATGGATCACGATCGCGTCCGTGGACTGCTCTGGGTGCAGCTGGAACTCCTCGGACAGGTGGACGCCGATCCGCTCCGGCCGGAGCAGGTCGGCGATCTTGGCGCGGTCCTCCAGGTCGGGGCAGGCGCCGTAGCCCAGGGAGAAGCGGGCCCCCCGGTACTTCAGGGCGAACATGTCCTCGATGTCGGCCGGGTCCTCACCGGCGAAGCCGAGTTCGGAGCGGACCCGGGCGTGCCAGTACTCGGCGAGCGCCTCGGCCAACTGCACGGACAGGCCGTGCAGTTCGAGGTAGTCACGGTAGGAGTTGGCCTCGAAGAGCTTCGCGGTCTCCTCGCCGATGCGCGAGCCGACGGTGACGACCTGGAGGCCGACGACGTCGGTCTCCCCCGACTCCTGCGGGCGGAAGAAGTCGGCCAGGCACAGCCGGCGGCCGCGGCGCTGGCGCGGGAAGGTGAACCGGGTGCGTTCGTTGCCGTGCTCGTCCAGGATGATCAGGTCGTCGTCCTTGGAGACGCAGGGGAAGTAGCCGTAGACGACGGCCGCTTCGAGCAGGTTCTCGGTCTGCAGCCGGTCCAGCAGGCCGCGCAGCCGCGGCCGGCCCTCGGTCTCCACCAGTTCCTCGTACGACGGGCCCTCGCCGGTGCGGGCCTGCTTCAGCCCCCACTGGCCCTTGAACAGCGCGCCCTCGTCGAGCCAGCTCGCGTACTCCTTGAGCTGGATGCCCTTGACGATCCGGGTGTCCCAGAACGGCGGCGTCGGTACCGGGTTGTCGGTGGCCACGTCGGAGCGGACGTGCCCCGCCTCGGGGTGCTCCTCGACCTCGGCAGCGGCGGTGGGTCGCACCCGGCGCTGGCGCAGTTCGGGCAGTTTGGCGCCGGGCAGGCCGCGCTTGACGCCGATGAGGGCGTCCATCAGGCGCAGCCCCTCGAAGGCGTCGCGGGCGTAGCGGA
>NZ_JBVIDS010000010.1:0-382189 GCF_055572255.1 Streptomyces sp. NPDC030799
TGATTTTTGGCACGCTGTTGAGTTCTCAAGGAACGGTCGCTTCCTTCGTACTCACCCTCTCGGGCTTTCCTCCGGGCGCTTCCCTTCGGTGTTTCCGACTCTATCAGATCTTTTCTCGATCCGATTTCCTCGGTGCTTTCCAGGTTCCCGCTCTCGCGTTTCCCTTTCCGGCGGTCCCGACTTTATCAGAAGTTCTGAGTCGGTTTTCCCACCCGCTCCGGGGCACCTGTATCCAGCGCATGAAGTGCTGGGGTTCCCGGTGGGCGGAGCCGTAAACGTACTGGAGCGGGGCGCCCCGATGCAAATCGAGGCGCCCCGCTCCGGGCTCGCACCGACGGGGCGTCAGACCTCCACGACCACCGGGAGGATCATCGGCCTGCGGCGATAGGTGTCCGAGACCCACTTGCCGAGGGTCCGGCGGACGAGTTGCTGCAGCTGGTGGGGCTCCACGACGCCGTCCTGGGCGGACCGCTCCAGCGCTTCCGTGATCTTCGGGGCGACGTCGGCGAAGGCCGCGTCCTCGATGCCGGAGCCGCGCGCCTGGATGTGCGGGCCACCGGTGATCTTTCCGGTGGACGAGTCCACGACCACGAAGACCGAGATGATGCCCTCGTCGCCGAGGATCTTGCGGTCCTTGAGAGCCGGCTCGCCGACGTCGCCGACCGAGAGGCCGTCGACGTAGACGTAACCGGCCTGGACCTTGCCGGAGATCTTGGCCTTGCCCTCGACCAGGTCGACCACCACGCCGTCCTCGGCGATGACGATCCGGTCGTGCGGAACTCCCGTGAGCGCTCCCAGCTCGGCATTGGCGCGCAGGTGGCGCCACTCCCCGTGCACCGGCATCAGGTTCTTCGGGCGACAGATGTTGTAGAAGTACAGCAGCTCGCCCGCGGACGCGTGGCCGGAAACATGCACCTTTGCGTTGCCCTTGTGGACCACGTTGGCGCCCCAGCGCGTCAGGCCGTTGATCACCCGGTAGACCGCGTTCTCGTTCCCGGGGATGAGCGAGGACGCGAGGATGACCGTGTCGCCCTCGACGATGCGGATCTGGTGGTCGCGGTTGGCCATGCGGGACAGGGCCGCCATCGGCTCGCCCTGGGAGCCCGTGCAGACCAGGACCACCTCGTGGTCGGGCAGGTCGTCCAGCGTCCTGACGTCGACCACCAGGCCCGGCGGGACCTTCAGGTAGCCGAGGTCGCGGGCGATGCCCATGTTGCGGACCATGGAACGGCCGACGAAGGCGACCCGGCGGCCGTATTCGTGGGCGGCGTCGAGGATCTGCTGGATGCGGTGGACATGGCTGGCGAAGCTCGCCACGATGATCCGCTTGCGGGCGCCGGCGAAGACCTGGCGCAGCACGTTGGAGATGTCGCGCTCGTGCGGGGTGAAGCCCGGGACCTCGGCGTTCGTGGAGTCGGTGAGGAGGAGGTCGATGCCCTCCTCGCTCAGCCGGGCGAAGGCGTGCAGGTCGGTGAGGCGGTTGTCCAGCGGGAGCTGGTCCATCTTGAAGTCGCCGGTGTGCACCGCCATGCCCGCGGGGGTGCGGATGGCGACGGCCAGGGCGTCCGGGATGGAGTGGTTGACGGCGACGAACTCGCAGTCGAAGGGGCCGATGCGCTCACGGTTCCCCTCCGCCACCTCGAGGGTGTACGGGCGGATGCGGTGCTCCTGGAGCTTGGCCTCGATCAGGGCGAGGGTCAGCTTGGAGCCGATCAGCGGGATGTCCGGCTTCTCGCGGAGCAGGAACGGGACACCGCCGATGTGGTCCTCGTGACCGTGCGTGAGGACGATGCCCTCGATGTCGTCGAGGCGGTCCCGGATCGACGAGAAGTCCGGCAGAATCAGGTCGATTCCGGGCTGCTCCTCCTCCGGGAAGAGCACTCCGCAGTCGACGATCAGCAGACGGCCGCCGTACTCGAAAACCGTCATGTTTCGGCCGATCTCGCCCAGGCCGCCGAGCGGGGTGACCCGCAGGCCGCCCTCGGGGAGCGGCGGGGGCGGGCCGAGTTCGGGGTGCGGATGACTCAAAAGACCCTCCTCAGCACGCGCGCCACGTACCGGTCGGGCACGTGGCGCGCGTGACGTTCGTGCAGAAGCAGTTGTCGTTGTGGGGTGCGGGCACCGGTGGCCCGCTTCTTCTGTTGTTCTTCAGTTGTGAAGCTGTTCTTCAGTTGTGAAGCCCGTGTGGTGCCAAGTCTGTTGTCAGAGCTGTACCCCGCCGGCAGCAAGATCGATCTTGAGCTGGGCGATCTCCTCGGGCGAGCATTCGACCATGGGCGAGCGCAGGGGTCCCGCGGGCAGGCCCTGCAGAGCGAGCGCGGCCTTGGTGGTCATCACGCCCTGGGTGCGGAACATGCCGGTGTAGACCGGGAGCAGCTTCTGGTGGATCTCGGTGGCCTTGACGACGTCGCCGGAGACGTAGGCGTCGACGAGGGCGCGCAGGTCGGGGGTGACGACGTGGCCGACGACCGAGACGAAGCCGACCGCGCCCACGGAGAGCAGCGGGAGGTTCAGCATGTCGTCGCCGGAGTACCAGGCGAGGCCGGACCGGGCGATGGCCCAGCTGGCGCGGCCGAGGTCGCCCTTGGCGTCCTTGTTGGCGGCGATCCGGGGGTGCTCGGCGAGCCGGACCAGGGTCTCGGTGCTGATCGGGACGCCGCTGCGGCCGGGGATGTCGTAGAGCATGACCGGCAGGCCGGTGGCGTCCGCGACGGCCGTGAAGTGCCGGTAGAGGCCCTCCTGCGGGGGCTTGTTGTAATACGGCGTGACGACGAGGAGGCCGTGGGCGCCGATGCGCTCGGCCTCGCGGGCCAGCTCGAGGCTGTGGTGGGTGTCGTTGGTTCCGACGCCGGCGACGACGTGGGCGCGGTCGCCGACCGCCTCCAGTACGGCTCGTACGAGGTCCGCTTTCTCCGCGTCAGTGGTGGTGGGGGACTCGCCGGTGGTGCCGTTGATGATCAGGCCGTCGTTGCCTGCGTCCACCAGGTGGGCGGCGAGCCGCTGCGCGCCGTCGAGGTCGAGTGCGCCGTCCGCCGTGAAGGGCGTGACCATGGCGGTGAGGACCCGCCCGAAGGGGGTCTGCGGAGTCGAGGTCGGAGCCATGGGTAACACGCTACTCGGTGCTGCATACGTGGTCTGCCCGTGGGGTGCCGGGAAAGTCAGGACAAATGAGGAGCCCGGCACTGCCTGCTCGGGGGTTCAAGCAGTGCCGGGTCCGTTTGATCAGGCTAGATGAACTTCTCTAAATGCCGCAATACGGACACTTCGCCCGGCTGATCCGGACATCCGTTCCTGGTGGGGGAACAGAGCTTCGTAGGCCTTTCTTACGGGGCCACGCGCCCGTTCGCGTTGAAGGCGGCGTAGGTGAGCGGCATGAGCTTCGCCCACTCCGCCTCCATCTGCTCGCCGACCATCTCGATCTCCCGCTGCGGGAAGGACGGCACCTTGGCCAGCTCGTGCTGGGTGCGCAGGCCGAGGAAGTGCATCAGGGAGCGGGCGTTGCAGGTGGCGTACATCGAGGAGTACAGGCCGACCGGGAGGGCGGCGCGGGCGACCTCACGGGCGACGCCCTCGGCGAGCATCTTCTGGTAGGCCGCGTAGGCCTGCTCGTACGACTCCCGCAGGGTGCTGCTGACCGCCTCGTACTGGGCCGGGGTGCCCTCGACGAAGACGTACTTGCCGGGGCGGCCCTCCTGGACCAGCTTGCGGTCGGTGCCGGGGACGTAGAAGACCGGCTGGAGCTCCCGGTAGCGGCCGGACTCCTCGTTGTACGACCAGCCGACCCGGTGCCGCATGAACTCGCGGAAGACGAAGATCGGGGCGCTGATGAAGAACGTCATCGAATTGTGCTCGAAGGGGCTGCCGTGCCGGTCCCGCATCAGGAAGTTGATCAGGCCCTTGGAGCGCTCGGGGTCCTTCTTCAGCTCGTCCAGGGACTGCTCGCCGGCGGTCGAGACCCGCGCGGCGAAGAGGACGTCGGCGTCCGAAGCGCTGGACTTCACCAGCTCGACGGTGACGTCACTGCGGAACGTGAGCGACTCGGGGGTGGTCACGGGGGTTGGGGTCCTTCCCATCACAGCTGTGGTTCGCGCCCACCTTACGGGGCACTCGCCGGGGCCACGGCAGTACCTCACCTCAAAAATCCCACCATGGATTTTTTCCGACATGGGCACCTTTTGTGTCACTCGAGCGTCTGTACCGGTGAGGCCTGCTCGTTCGATCCCTGAAAGGAGACGTACCCGCGATGTTCCGTCGGCGCGAGCCCGTGCCCTTCGCCTTCCTGGCCGAGGCGGACCGGTTCCGCAGCAATGTCACTCCCCCGCCCCGTCAGCGGGCGTCCTTCGGCGAGATGGCCGGGCGCTGGCTGCTGGGTCTCACGATCGCCGCGGGGTTGGTCGGAGCCCTCGTCCTCGGCATGCCGGCCATGTCCACGCCGTCCAGTACGCCGGTGCAGCAGTCCCAGGCCTCCCAGGGGCACTGACTGACCCTTCCGGCCGCCCACGGGTGGTGAGCGGGAACACCGGCGGATAGCCTCACCGGGCACAGCTCACGCAAGGATTGTGAGGACCAGCCGTGCCCCTGTCCTTCCTGACGGCCGACCGGACCTTCGAGGCCGCCGCCGAGAGCGCGCTGCCGTACGACGACCGCGAGCGCTGGCGGCGCCCCTACCGACCCGGCCCCTGGCGTGTGGCCGCGGCGGCACTGGTGCTGCTGTTCGCCTCCTTCGTGCTGTTCGCCGCGGTGGCCCTCGCCCTGACCGACTCACTGTCCTCCGGCGGAGCGGTCTTCGTCGCGGCGCTCCTGGTGATCACCGGCGCGCTGCGGCTGCTGCGCATGGGCGTGTGGGTGAGCGGCCGGGGGCTGCGCCAGGTCGGTTTCCTGGTGACGCGTACGGCGCCGTGGGCCCGGGTGATCTCCGTGCGGACGGTGCAGCAGCCGGTGCGCTGGCTGGGGCTGCCGCGGACGGTGCAGGGGCAGGCGCTGACGCTCGTACGAAAGGACCGGGCGGCCGGGGAGACGGCGCCCCTGCTGACCACGCACACGCTGGACTTCCTGGGCCGCCCGGCCGCGTTCGACCGGGCCGCGGATGTGGTGGAGGCGTGGGCGGCGGAATACGGGCGCGGGTGACCGAAGGGTGCCCTGTGCCGGTCGGGGGCGGCGGGCGCTGCCCGCTGTGAGGCGCCTCCCCCGGAGGGGGTGACCCCCAGCGCCCACCGGTGCCGTCTCTGGGGTCCCCCAGGCCCTTGAGGCACTGGGGGAGGCAGAACTTCCCGCCGCTACGGCGCGATGCGACCGACGGGGCTGCCGCTCCCCCAGCGACAGGGGCAGTCAGGGTTGGACGGGTCGGCCGTCGTGCAGGGCGATGGCCCGTTGCATCGCCTTGCGGGCGCGTGGCGTGTCGCGGGCGTCGTGGTAGGCGACGGCGAGGCGGAACCAGCAGCGCCAGTCGTCGGGGGACGCCTCGGTCTCGGCCTTGCGCTTGGCGAAGACCTCGTCGGCCGAGTCGCGGTCGATCCGGCCGCTGGGCAGGCGCTTCAGCTCGTCGACCGGCAGGCCGCCCTCGGCGTCCAGCTCGGCGGCGAGGGCGTTGGCCCTGCGGACGAACCGGGTGTTCTTCCACAGGAACCACAGCCCGATGACCGGCAGGATCAGCACCGCGACCCCGAAGGTCACGGTGACGACCGTGCCGGACTCGATGAGCATGACGCCACGGCTGCCGACCAGGACGAAGTAGAAGACCAGGACGGCGGCCGTGACGAGGTAGGAGATCTTCGCGCGCATGGCAGGGCCTGTCTCAGCTCAGGTCCAGGAAGTGCTCCAGGCCGAACGTCAGGCCCGGAGTGGTCACCACGCGGCGGGCGCCGAGCAGGATGCCCGGCATGAAGCTGCTGTGGTGCAGGGAGTCGTGGCGGATGGTGAGGGTCTCGCCCTCGCCGCCGAGCAGCACCTCCTGGTGGGCCAGCAGGCCGCGCAGGCGGACGGCGTGCACCGGGATCCCGTCGACGCTCGCGCCCCTGGCGCCGTCCAGGGCCGTGGCCGTGGCGTCCGGTGCCGGCGCCGTACCGGCCGCCCGGCGCGCCTCGGCGATGAGCTGGGCGGTGCGCGTGGCCGTACCGCTCGGGGCGTCCACCTTGTTCGGGTGGTGCAGCTCGACCACCTCGACCGACTCGAAGTACGGCGCGGCGATCTGCGCGAACTTCATCGTCAGCACGGCCCCGATCGAGAAGTTCGGCGCGATGAGCACACCGGTCCGCGGGGACTCGGCGAGCCAGCCCTTCAGCCGCGCGAGGCGCTCCTCGTTCCAGCCCGTCGTACCGACGACAGCGTGGATGCCGTGGCGCACACAGAAGTCGAGGTTGTCCATGACGGAGTCCGGGGTGGTCAGCTCCACGGCGACCTGGGCGCCGGCCGCCGTCAGCGTCTCCAGGGTGTCGCCCCGGCCGAGAGCGGCAACCAGCTCCATGTCCTCGGCGGCCTCGACCGCCCTGACCGCCTCGGACCCGATCCGGCCCTTGGCACCGAGGACCGCCACGCGCAGCTTGCTCATCTCTTGCTTCCTTAGGGGAGTGACCGGGAGGGTTAGGCGACGGCGTCGTGCAGCCGCGCGGCCTGCTTGTCCTTCAGCGGGCCGATGACCGACAGCGACGGGCGCTGTCCCAGGATGTCGCGGGCGACCGAACGGACCTCGTCCGGGGTGACCGCCGCTATCCGGTCCAGCATCTCGTCGACGGACATCTGCTCGCCCCAGCACAGCTCGCTCTTGCCGATGCGGTTCATCAGCGCGCCGGTGTCCTCCAGGCCGAGGACGGTGGAGCCCTGGAGCTGGCCGATGGCGCGGGCGATCTCGTCGTCGGTGAGGCCGTTCGCGGCGACGTGGTCGAGTTCGTCGCGGCAGATCCTCAGCACGTCGTGCACCTGGCTCGGCCGGCAGCCGGCGTACACGCCGAACAGGCCGCAGTCGGCGAAGCCGGAGGTGTACGAGTACACGCTGTAGGCGAGGCCCCGCTTCTCCCGGACCTCCTGGAAGAGGCGGGAGGACATGCCGCCGCCGAGGGCGGTGTTGAGCACGCCCATGGCCCAGCGGCGGTCGTCGGTGCGGGCGAGGCCCGGCATGCCGAGGACGACGTGCGCCTGCTCGGTCTTGCGGCCGAGCAGCTCGACCTTGCCGGACGTGCGGATCGTACGGCTGCCGTCGCGCGGGGCGATGGGCTGCGCGTGCAGGTTCTTGAGCGCGTCCGCCTTCTCGAAGGCAGCGCGGACCTGTCGTACGACCGTGGCGTGGTCGATGTTGCCGGCGCAGGCGACCACCAGGTGGGTGGGGTCGTAGTGCTTCTTGTAGAAGCGGCGGATGCGGTCGGCGGTGAGGGCGTTGACGGTGTCGACCGTGCCGAGGACCGGGCGGCCGAGGGCGTTGTTGCCGAACATGGTGTGCGCGAACAGGTCGTGCACACAGTCGCCCGGGTCGTCCTCGGTCATGGCGATCTCTTCGAGGATCGCGCCGCGCTCGACGTCGACGTCCTCCTCGAGGATGAGCGAGTCGGTCAGCATGTCGCAGACGACGTCGATCGCGAGCGGCAGGTCGGTGTCGAGCACGCGCGCGTAGTAGCACGTGTACTCCTTGGCCGTGAACGCGTTCATCTCGCCGCCGACGGCGTCGATGGCGGAGGAGATGTCCAGCGCGCTGCGCTTGCGCGTGCCCTTGAAGAGCAGGTGCTCCAGGTAGTGCGTGGCGCCGTTCAGGGCCGGCGTCTCGTCGCGGGACCCGACGTGTGCCCAGATGCCGAAGGTCGCTGAGCGGACCGAGGGCAGGGTCTCGGTGACGATGCGCAGGCCGCCCGGGAGGGTGGTCTTACGGACCGTGCCGATGCCGCCTGTGCCCTTGATGAGGGTTTGGGTACGGGCGACGGCCCGCGCCTCCGAAGAGGTGCGGGCCGTCGTCCTGGAGCTACGGGACGTCACTGCTCGGCGTCGTCCTTGTCCTGGTCGTCGTTGCCTTCTTCGCCCTCGATCACCGGGACGAGGGAGAGCTTGCCGCGGGAGTCGATCTCGGCGATCTCGACCTGGACCTTCTGGCCCACGCCGAGGACGTCCTCGACGTTCTCCACGCGCTTGCCGCCGGCGAGCTTGCGGATCTGCGAGATGTGCAGCAGACCGTCCTTGCCGGGCAGCAGGGAGACGAACGCACCGAAGGTGGTCGTCTTGACGACCGTACCGAGGTAGCGCTCGCCGACCTCGGGCATCGTCGGGTTGGCGATGCCGTTGATCGTGGCGCGGGCGGCCTCGGCGGAGGGGCCGTCGGCGGCACCGATGTAGATCGTGCCGTCGTCCTCGATGGTGATCTCGGCGCCGGTGTCCTCCTGGATCTGGTTGATCATCTTGCCCTTGGGGCCGATGACCTCACCGATCTTGTCGACCGGGATCTTGACGGTGATGATCCGCGGGGCGTGCGGGGACATCTCGTCGGGCCGGTCGATGGCCTCCATCATCACGTCGAGGATGTGGAGACGGGCGTCGCGGGCCTGCTTGAGGGCCGCGGCCAGGACGGAGGCCGGGATGCCGTCCAGCTTGGTGTCGAGCTGGAGGGCGGTCACGAACTCCTTGGTGCCGGCGACCTTGAAGTCCATGTCACCGAAGGCGTCCTCCGCACCGAGGATGTCGGTGAGGGTGACGTAGTGCGTCTCGCCCTCGATCTCCTGGGAGATCAGACCCATGGCGATACCGGCGACCGGGGCCTTCAGCGGCACACCGGCGTTCAGCAGCGACATGGTGGAGGCGCAGACCGAGCCCATGGACGTCGAGCCGTTGGAGCCGAGGGCCTCGGACACCTGGCGGATCGCGTAGGGGAACTCCTCGCGCGTGGGCAGCACCGGCACGAGCGCGCGCTCGGCGAGGGCGCCGTGGCCGATCTCGCGGCGCTTCGGGGAGCCGACGCGGCCGGTCTCACCGGTGGAGTACGGCGGGAAGTTGTAGTTGTGCATGTAGCGCTTGCGGGTCACCGGGGAGAGGGTGTCCAGCTGCTGCTCCATGCGGAGCATGTTGAGGGTGGTGACGCCCAGGATCTGGGTCTCGCCACGCTCGAACAGCGCGGAACCGTGCACCCGCGGGATGGCCTCGACCTCGGCGGCCAGCGTACGGATGTCCGTCACGCCACGGCCGTCGATGCGCTTCTTCTCCTTGATGACGCGCTCACGGACCAGGGTCTTGGTCAGCGAGCGGTACGCGGCGGAGATCTCCTTCTCGCGGCCCTCGAACTCCGGCAGGAGCTTCTCGGCGGCGAGCCCCTTGACGCGGTCCAGCTCGGCCTCGCGCTCCTGCTTGCCGGCGATGGTGAGCGCCTGGGCCAGCTCGGGCTTGACCGCGGCGGTCAGGGCCTCGAGGACGTCGTCCTGGTAGTCCAGGAAGATCGGGAACTCGGCGGTCGGCTTGGCGGCCTTGGCGGCGAGGTCGGCCTGGGCGCGGCACAGGACCTTGATGAAGGGCTTCGCGGCGTCGAGACCAGCGGCGACGACCTCCTCGGTCGGCGCCTCGGCACCGCCCTCGACCAGCTTGATGGTCTTCTCGGTGGCCTCGGCCTCGACCATCATGATCGCGACATCGCCATCCTCCAGGACGCGGCCGGCGACCACCATGTCGAAGACGGCGTCCTCGAGCTCGGTGTGCGTCGGGAAGGCGACCCACTGGCCGTGGATCAGCGCGACGCGGACGCCGCCGATCGGGCCGGAGAAGGGCAGACCGGCCAGCTGCGTGGACGCGGACGCGGCGTTGATCGCCACGACGTCGTACAGGTGGTCGGGGTTGAGCGCCATGACCGTGGCGACGACCTGGATCTCGTTGCGCAGGCCCTTCTTGAAGGACGGGCGCAGCGGGCGGTCGATCAGTCGGCAGGTGAGGATGGCGTCCTCGGACGGCCGGCCCTCACGGCGGAAGAAGCTGCCGGGGATCTTCCCGGCTGCGTACATCCGCTCCTCGACGTCCACCGTCAGCGGGAAGAAGTCGAGCTGGTCCTTGGGGTTCTTGGAGGCGGTGGTGGCCGACAGCACCATGGTGTCGTCGTCCAGGTACGCCACGGCGGAACCGGCGGCCTGCTTGGCCAGGCGGCCCGTCTCGAAGCGGATGGTGCGGGTGCCGAAGGGGCCGTTGTCGATGACGGCCTCGGCGTAGTGGGTCTCGTTCTCCACTAGCGTTTTCTCCGTTACATATCGTCTTTCGTCCCTTGGCTGCCCGTGTGGCAGGGGGACGGTGGTGGAGAAGCGCGCCGTCTGGTGCGGGCCGGTCTTCGATCGAAGCACCCGGGGCTCGCAATCCCCCGGGGGCCACTACCGAGGACCGGCGGCGGCGAGGAGCGCTTCTCCTCGTTCTTCGTCGTACGTGCTGTGTCGTACGCCGTTCTGTGTCATGCGTATTGCGTTGTGCTACCACACTACAAAGCGTGAGTGACACTCCGCACGTTTCCGCATGTACGACGAAGGGAGCGGTCCCCGGGTGCTACCGGGAACCGCTCCCCTTCATGGCGTCTTACTTGGCGCCCGCCGCACCACGGCGGATGCCGAGGCGGTCGACCAGCGTACGGAAGCGCTGGATGTCCTTCTTCGCCAGGTACTGCAGAAGGCGGCGGCGCTGACCGACCAGGATCAGCAGACCACGGCGGGAGTGGTGGTCGTGCTTGTGGGTCTTGAGGTGCTCCGTCAGGTCGGAGATCCGACGGGAGAGCAGAGCGACCTGGACCTCGGGGGAGCCGGTGTCACCCTCCTTGGTACCGAACTCGGCGATGATCTGCTTCTTCGTAGCGGCGTCGAGCGACACGCGTACTCCTCATAGTCTGTTGAGTGCCACCGAGTGCCCCCGGTCTGCGTCTCGGGGGAGCTTCCGTTACTCGGGAGGCGGGGATCCGCTGGGCGCAGCCACCAGAACCGAGGGTTCCGGGGGTGCGTACACAAACGGCCGTCGCCCAGAGTACCAGCTGGTGGCCGACGCCATTCCCCCCGCTCCGGAAACCGCCCGGCCGGGACGCCGCAGGCCACTAGGGTGAGCGCCGGGACCGTACGCACGCCGGAAAGGGATCGCGCCAACGATGACGGAGACGGAAGCGGAGATCAAGGCACGCAAGGAGCGGGAGCGGGACGAGCTGTACGCGCTCGACATCTCGGACGTGGAGTGGCACTGCGCCCCCGGCACCGAGGAGCACGAGGAGCGCGTCGAGATCGCGTACCTGCCCGACGGAGCCGTGGCGATGCGCTCCTCCCTGGACCACGACACCGTGCTGCGTTACACCGAGGCGGAGTGGCGGGCGTTTGTGCTGGGGGCACGGGACGGGGAGTTCGATCTGGAGCCCAGCGAGCGCAACGGCGGTCTTGCGGCCCAGTGAGCGGAACGTGACAAAGGGCGGCACGCATGCGTGCCGCCCTTTTCCGTGGCGCCGGTCCTCAGCTGGTCATCGCCCGTGCGCGCGCGTACACGTCGAACACGGCCAGCGCCAGCGGGATCAGCGTGAGCAGGACGAAGCTCTCGGCGATCTCCAGGAAGCGCCCCCAGAAGGGGGTGACACCGCGCCGCGGAGTGATCAGCCCGATCGCGGTGACCAGGGCGGTGGCCGCGCCGACCGCCGCGGCGAGCCAGACGCTGCGGATGTCGAGTGCGGTGGTGTCGCCCTGGAAGGCGTCGATCAGGTAGCTCCGGGGCGGGTTCAGGGCGAGCCCGAGGCCGAGGAAGACGATCGCGGCGAGACCGGCGGCCAGGGTGGCGCCGACCTGCGCGGTGTAACGGAACAGGTGTGCCCGCATCAGCATCGCGAGGCCGGTCGCGAGAGCCAGGAGCTGGGCCCAGGTGTTGCTGGAGAAGCCGAGGACGATCGACGCGCCCACGGCGACGAGGGCACAGCCCCCGACGAGGCCTACGAGGAGTTCGTGGCCGCGCCGGGCCTGGGCGGCCACCCGCTCGGCGTCCACGGGCTCCTGCTGGGCGGGCTCGGCGGTGTCATAGCCGCCGCGGGAGGGGTTGGGCGGTTCGAAGCCGATGGGCAGCCGCGCGAAGCGCATGGACAGCCCCGGCAGGAAGGCCAGCGCCACCACGGACAGCGGGGCGCAGATGGCGGCCGTCTCGATGGGCTGCAGATCGGTGAGGGTCGCGATGAAGGTGGTGATCAGACCGATCGCGGAGGCGAAGAGGAACGCGACGAAGGGTCCGTCGCCGCCGGGCGAGACCAGGGTGAGCACCAGGGAGGCGACGAGGACCGCTGTGCAGGCGAGCAGGAACTGGAGCCGCCCGATGCCCTCGCCGGCGGCGAGCGGCAGCAGCCCGGAACCGGCCACGCCGACATTGGGCAGGGCGCCGAGTCCCAGCGCGACCGCGGAGCCCCGGTCGTCGTACACACGTGCGCGTACGCAGCCGATGGTGACCAGCAGGATGCCGGTGACGCCCGCGATGATGCCCTGCAGGCTGTGCATGTCGTGGCGGACCTGGGAGCTCCAGGCCACGAACGCGAGCAGCGCGGGCAGGATGCCGCCGGCGACGAGTCCGGCGGCGCGGGTGAGGTCGCCGCTCCACAGGGTGCGGTCACGGGTGACGGCGGAGGCCACCGCCTCGGAGACGTCGTCGAGGACGGCGGGCGGCAGCGACTCGGCGAACGGGCGCAGGGTGAGCAACTCACCGTCGAGAATGCGCTGTGCCGTGAAGGAGCGCGCGCCGTCGAGGACGGTGCCGTCCCGCCGTACGAGGTGGTAGCCGACCGGAGCGCCCTCGGCGGGGCTCTGCTGGGACAGGCGCAGGATCTCCGGGTACAGGTCGGCGACCGGTACGTCGTCGGGCAGCGCCACGTCGATACGACTGTCGGGCGCCACGATGGTGACCCGGCAGAAGCCGAATCCCATGCCCGCCCCGGAAGGGGCTCCGGTGCCCGGTCCACCGGTCGCGCCGGCCGGCGCGGAGGCCGTCATGCTCACCTGCTGTTCCCCCTCGTCGGTGGTGGGGCGGCCCATGGTGCCGCTGCCGCCGCGCACCTTCCGCCCGTAAAGATCCTGTGTAGGTTGTGCGGCGCCCCGCGCTCAACCGGTCGACCGGGCGGTCGCATCCGGGGTGTGCGGGGAGGCGCCCCCTTCGAACCGTTGCGGATTGCCCGGGTTTTCCCGGAACGATTCGCAACTGCTCACGCGTCTCACCGGCACCCTACCGCCAGCCGTTGTCAGTGGTTGTCAGTAGGATCGCGCTTCGCGATCGGCGTTCGCCTGACACGGGGCGGCGGACGAAAAATCTCGGTCCGGCAAGGGAATTGGTGCGTAGTGAGCCACATCGTCGTCAAGCGCCCGCCACGGGCACTGCCGAAGGAAGTGCCCACGGACGAGGTCGTGCTGGAGGCGCCGCCGGAACTGCCGCGCGGTCAGCAGGAAAGCGCTTGGATGCAGCTCCTGCCCATGCTCGGCATGGGCGGTTCGGTGGTGTTCTTCTTCAACCCGCAGGCCCAGCCCTTCATGAAGATCATGGGTCTGCTGATGGTGGCCTCGACGCTCGCCATGGGTATCTCGATGCTGGTCCGCTACCGCCGCGGCAACCAGGGGCAGATGGCGGACATGCGCCGTGACTACCTCCGCTACCTGTCCCAGACCCGGCGCTCCGCCCTCGACACCGCGAAGGCCCAGCGCGACGCCCAGTACTACCTGCACCCTTCGCCGGAGCAACTGTGGGCACTGGTCGCCGAGGGCAGCCGGGTGTGGGAACGGCGCACCGGTGACGAGGACTTCGGGCAGGTGCGGGTGGGTCTCGGCCCGCAGGCCCTGGCCACTCCCCTGATCCCGCCTCAGACCGCCCCGGTGGACGAGCTGGAGCCGTTGACCGCGGGCGCCATGCAGCGCTTCCTGGCCACGCACAGCAGCCTCGACGAGCTGCCGATGGCGGTCTCGTTGCGTGCCTTCTACCACGTGACGATCAGCGGCGAGCCCAACACCGTGCGCGGCGCCGCCCGTGCCGTCGCCGCCTCCCTCGCCTCACTGCACTCCCCGGAGGACCTGGTCATCGCGGTCGCCACCGGACGTCAGTCGGCGCCCGAGTGGGAGTGGGCCAAGTGGCTGCCGCACGTACAGGCCCCGGGCCTCGCCGACGGCGCCGGCAGCATGCGTCTGATCACCACCGACCCGGTGGAGCTGGAGGACCGGCTCGCCGCCCGCCTCCAGGGCCGCCCGCGTTTCCACCCCGGTGGCGCTCCGGTTGCCGAGCAGCCGCACGTGGTGGTCGTGCTCGACGGCATCTCCCTGCCCCCCACGTCACTGCTGGCCAACCCCGAGGGCCTGCAGGGCGTGACGGTCCTGGAGGTCGTGCCGGGCGACCTCACCGTCGGCCGCGGTGACCTCTCCGTCATCGTGCAGCCCAGGGAACTGCGCCTGGAGTCGGCGCACGGCATGGTCTACGAGGGGACACCCGACGTCCTGTCGTACGAGGCCGCCGAAGCCCTCGCCCGTCAACTGGCGCCGCTGCGGATGGCGTCGGGCGGGGACGACGACGAACCGCTGCTCGCCAACCTGGAGTTCACGGACCTGCTGAACCTGGGTGACGCGGCCTCCGTCGACCCGAAGCGGACCTGGCGGCCGCGCTCGCAGTCGGAGCGGCTGCGCGTGCCGATCGGTCTCGGTGAGGACGGCCGGCCCGTGATGCTCGACCTCAAGGAGGCGGCACAGGAGGGCATGGGACCGCACGGCCTGTGCGTCGGTGCGACCGGTTCCGGCAAGTCGGAGCTCCTGCGCACGCTGGTCCTCGGCCTCGCCGTGACCCACTCGTCCGAGACGCTGAACTTCGTCCTCGCCGACTTCAAGGGTGGTGCCACGTTCGCCGGCATGGCCCAGCTGCCGCACGTGGCGGCCGTGATCACCAACCTCGCGGACGACCTGACGCTCGTCGACCGCATGGGCGACTCGATCCGCGGTGAGCTCAACCGCCGCCAGGAGATGCTCCGTGACGCGGGCAACTACGCCAACATCCACGACTACGAGAAGGCCCGCGCGGCCGGCGCCCCGCTGCAGCCGATCCCGTCCCTCGTCCTGGTGATCGACGAGTTCAGCGAGCTGCTGACCGCCAAGCCGGACTTCATCGAGATGTTCGTGCAGATCGGCCGTATCGGCCGTTCACTGGGCGTGCACCTGCTGCTGGCCTCGCAGCGCCTGGAGGAGGGCCGCCTGCGCGGCCTGGAGACCTACCTGTCGTACCGCATCGGCCTGCGGACCTTCTCGGCGGCGGAATCCCGTGCCGCGCTCGGTGTCCCGGACGCCTATGAGCTCCCGAACGTCCCGGGTTCCGGCTTCCTGAAGTTCGGCACCGACGAAATGGTGCGCTTCAAGGCGGCGTACGTCTCCGGTGTGTACCGCACCAGCTCGCAGCAGGCCGCGGCGCTCGGCGGTCCGTTGCCCGTCGACCGCAGGCCGGTCGTGTTCACCGCGGCCGAGGTGCCGGTGCAGTACGTGCCGGTCCCGCAGCAGCGTCAGGAGGCGGCAGCCGAGCAGCAGGACGACGCACTCGCCGACACCGTGCTCGACGTGATCGTGCGGCGCCTGGAGGCGCAGGGCCCGGCCGCCCACCAGGTGTGGCTGCCCCCGCTGGACAGCCCGCCGTCGCTCGACACGCTGCTGCCGGGGCTCGCCCCGGTACCCGGCCGCGGCATGACCCAGCCGGGCTACGAGGGCGCGGGCCGGCTCGTCGTCCCGGTCGGCCTCATCGACAAGCCCTACGAGCAGCGCCGCGACCCGCTGTGGCTCGACTTCGGCGGCGCGGCCGGCCATATGCAGATCATCGGCGGCCCGCAGTCCGGCAAGTCGACGCTGCTGCGTTCGGTCATCGCGTCGTTCGCCCTCACTCACACCCCTCACGAAGTGCAGTTCTACGGTCTGGACTTCGGTGGCGGCGGTATGGCCGCGGTGGCCGGCCTGCCGCACGTGGGCGGCGTGGCGTCACGTCTCGACCCGGAGAAGGTCCGTCGTACGACGGCCGAGGTGTACGGCGTCATGACGCGACGCGAGGAGTACTTCCGCTCCACGGGCATCTCCTCCATCGCGGAGTTCCGCTCCCGCCGCGCGCGCGGCGACATCTCGGTGACCGACCAGCCCTGGGGCGACGTCTTCCTGGTCATCGACGGCTGGGGCAACTTCCGCACGGACTACGAGGCCCTGGAGCCGCTGGTCCTGGACATGGCCCAGCGCGGCCTCGGCTACGGCATCCACGTGATCATCACCGCGTCGCGCTCGATGGAGGTCCGGGCGAACCTCAAGGACCACCTGATGAACCGCCTTGAACTGCGGCTGGGTGACCCCATGGACTCCGAGATCGACCGCAAGATCGCGGCGAATGTCCCCACCGGCGTACCGGGCCGCGGCCAGACCCCGCAGAAGCAGCACTTCATGGCAGCGGTCCCGCGCATCGACGGCCTCTCCTCGGACACGGACCTGGCGGAGGCGACGACCGCTCTCGCGGCCGAGGTCACCCGCCACTGGCAGGAGCCCGGCGCACCGCAGGTACGCCTGCTGCCCCGCGAGTTCGCGGCGGCCCAGCTCCCGCCGGGCGACCGTTTCCCGAACCGGGGCATCTCCTTCGCCCTCGACGAGGACAACCTCGAGCCGGTGTTCGTGGACTTCGAACAGGACCCGTTCTTCCTGGTGTTCGGTGAGAGCGAGTCCGGCAAGTCGAATCTGCTGAAGCTGCTGATCAAGCGCCTCACCGAGCGCTACGACGGGCACAGCTGCAAGCTGTTCGTCGTCGACAACCGCCGCTCGCTCCTCGGGGTGACCCCGGACTCGCACCTGGCCGAGTACATCCCGATGTCGAACCAGATGCAGCACCACATGGACGCGCTGGCCGACCTGATGCAGCGCCGCACGCCGACGGCCGACGTGACCCCGGAGCAGCTGCGCAACCGCAGCTGGTGGCGGGGGCCCACGGTGTACGTCGTCATCGACGACTACGACCTGGTGTCCACCTCCAGTGGCAACCCGCTGGCCGGCCTGACGGAACTCCTCCCCTTCGCCCGCGACGTCGGCGTCCGCTTCATCATCGCGCGCTCCACGGCGGGCGCCGGCCGCGCCGGCTACGAGACCTTCATGCAGCGCATCAAGGAACTCGGCGCCCAGGGCGTGGTCCTCGCGGGCGACCCCGCCGAGGGCGAACTGCTGGGCGGCGTCCGACCGCGGGCGATGCCGGCGGGCCGGGGCATCTTCGTGTCGCGGAAGCGGGGGAAGCCGATGGTGCAGGTGGGGTTGGTGGAGTCCTAGCGGATTGTCATCCTTTCGAGCGATACGGCTCTCCGGCCGACCCGGATGCCGCGGACCATGACGGTCCGCGGCATCTTGCCGTTCGCCTCAACCAGCTAGCGGCAGACAGTGGGGGTGGCGGAGGGACTGGGGACTTGGTCGTCCACCAGGACGACCTGGGAGCCGTTGGGCACGAGGCCAACATCCTTTACGGCGAAGTGAAGAGTCAGGCGGACATCACCGCGGCCGGAGCGGGCAAGGGCTCGACCGGCTCGACGATGCAGGCCGCAGCAACTCTGAAGTCGCACGGATTCCAGACGGCCAATGCCCTGGAAACCACCGTCGAGATCTGGAGCTCACAGGTGAGGTCCGTACTACAGGCATGTGCGCATATCTCCGACCACCTGGACTACACCCGTAAGCTCCACGCGCAGGACGACGCCGAGATCGGTGCCGTACTCCGGGGCCGTGACGGCTCAGCCGTGGCCGTCTCCCAACTCAACGAGTACTTCAAGCAGGAGTACCTCCGATGGCCCTCACACTCACAGACCTCGTTGACGTCGACCTCAGCAGACTCGCCACTGCCGTGTCGGACTGGAAGAAGGCCGTCGACGGCTTGAAGAAGGCGGCGGAGAGCGCACGTACGGGGATGCAGGCCAAGTCGGACTCGGCACGGTGGGCCGGCGTGAACGCGACGGTGACGCATGAGTTCGTTGCAAAGACCGCCAAGGAGGTCTCGGATCTCCACAGCGAGGGCAACAGCAACTACCAAGTCCTCGAGGACGGGCACAACGAACTTGCCTCGCTGCAGAAGCAGTTGAGGACCGCCGTTCAGGTGGACGCCCCGCATCTCGGTGTCCGGGTCGAGGACATCGGTGCCGGAAAAGTCCCGGTGCCGCAGCCGACCTCGACTCGAACAACGCTGCTCGCTTCCTGGGTGAAGTGGGACAGGACCTGGACGCCTATTCCGCCATCACCACCGCACAGCAGACTTACACGACCAATGTCGTGGATCATGTGATCAACGGATCCAGCCATTCGACGGCGTCGCTGGACGGGCGAGTAGGTGCCGCTGTCGCCCCCGGTTCTGCGATCGCAGGGATCATGAGCGACGCCCGGGCTCATGCGATCTACGAATACCACACCGCTTCCGACACAGAGTTCAACGAGGCTGCTGCCGAGAAGCAAAAATGGGTGAATCGCGTCCTGGGCATGGGCATCGAAAAGGTGGGGGAACAGGTTCCCATCGCCGGCGCCCCTCTTGAATGGGCCTCGGAGGACATCCAGGAATCCATCATGGAGAGCATCGAGCACGACACGTCGAGCGAAGCCGAGACCCAGGCCGGTGAGGAGTACACCAACGGTCGGCAGGCGGCTCTGGATTCTGCCCGGTCCGCCGTCGACCACGCACTGGTGAACAACAAGACCATCGATCCCGACACCGCCGACGATCTCAGGAGGGCCGCGCGCACATCTGCCGGTCACAGCCATTCGGACGGCGCAGTGGAAATCGGAGAGTAGCAAGCATTGAGTTACGCACCGCATGCCCTCCGTGGCGTATCACTCCTTGTTGCCGCGCTGACCGCAGCCGGCTGCTCCTCCGACGCACCCCGGCAGGACTTCACCGTCCCCAAAGCCCTGTGCGGGATCTCTGTCCCGACCGACGCTCTCTCTCAGCTGTTGCCTGCCTCGGGCAAGCAGCTCGCCGCCGAACGGACCGGAAGTCTGGACGAAGGCTCCGCGCTGTGCACGGTCAAGGTCGACGGAGCCACGGTGCTGGAGGTCAGCGGAGAGCGCATCGATGCCGGAGACTCGGCGCGGAACATCTTGCGCAGCCGACTGTCCATTCAGGATCCGAAGTCCTCAGACACTGGCTCGATCGCATATGCCGATCACGCCGCAGCGTCGCTGATCAAGCGTCGCGGCAGCGAAGTCGAGGTGGAAGACGTCAGCACCGTCATGCTGGAGGCCTTCAGAACACCGGCAGCGCGTAGAGCGAGCTGTCGTTCGTGATGAACGCCCTGTTGCCGTCGACTGCGATGGAGTGGTGCCGCGCTTCGGGCAACTCGTATGACCAGCCCGACTGCCCCGAGTCCATGTTCACGGTATTGACCGTCGTGCGGTACGAGTGGTCGATCATCCACACTCCGGTGCCCTGGACGAGCACGGCGCAGTCGCCGCTGCCGGCCTTGTAGGAGGTCCAGGTGTTGCCGCCGTCGGTCACTCTGCGCCGTTCGGGGAACCGCCCGCCAGTCGCATAGACGGAATCTCCATGGACACTCACCGGCCCCCACTGCGCGGGATGGTCGTACATGTCCTGGGTCGTGTGAGACCAGATCTCCGTCGCGTCGGTGATTTTCAGGGCGGTCAGTGTCTTGCCGTTGAGGTAGACGACGCCGTCCTGTACGACAGGAGTGATCGAGACCTTCTCCGCCTGGTGTCGCAGCTCCCACGCGAAGCGGCCGTCGCCGGTCATCACCGCCAGTACGTGGCCGTCGGTCGTCGGAAGGACCAGACGTCCGCTCCCGACGGCTCCCTTGGCGGAAAGCTTGCCGCGGTACCGCGCCGGGGCCTGGGCCGTCCAGCGGATCCTGGCATCCGAGCGCCCGACGCTGCGCAGCCGGCCGTCCTTCGTGACAACGTAGACCGCTTCGTCGTCCACGCCCACGAGTGACTTGGCTTCGGCCTCCACGGTCCATTTACGCTCGCCCGTGGACGGAACGAACGTGTGCAGCGTGCCCTCGGCGTCGACGGTCACGATCAGGCGGTCGGACAGCGAGAGATACTGGCTCGGCTGCACATCTGCTGCCAGCCAGCGCCGTTTGCCATTGACGACGTTGTAGGCCCCGATCCCCCGGACACCATTGTTGTAGTCACCGATCACGACGACATCCCGTACGGGCAGTGGAGCGGGAGATTCCTGGTCGATGATGTCGTGGCGGCTCCACAGCGCTTTGGGAGACCCGTCGACGATGTAGTCACCGTCGTCCGCCGAGAGCAGGCGGGCTTCGGGAGTCGTCACTGCAGGGGGAATGTCGAACAGGGCGTCCTTCTCGTCCCTCCGCTCCTCCCGGAGCAGCCACCAGCCCGTCGTACCGCCCCCGGCGGCGAGCACCGTGCCGCCGGCCGCGAGCCCGGTGAGGAGACGCCGCCTCGTCACGGTCCTGACGGTGCTCAGCATGAGTGGGGCAGTGAGCCGCCGTACCTCGTCTTCACGCGCCTTGATCTCCTCCGCGACCGACCCGCGCCGCCATACGCGACCGCTGTTCCTCGGCGGGGCGAACGCCGTAACGATCTGGCCTGGGCTCGGCCGTGACGCGCCGTCCTTGGCCAGACAAGGGGCGACAAGTGCGTGCAGTTGGGGAGACAGTCCGTCCCAGCGTGGCTCGCCATGCACGACCTCGTACTGGACGGCTGCCATGTGCCCGCCCTCGAACGCGCGTCGACCGGTGGCCGCATAAACAAGCACAGCGCCCAAGGAGAACACGTCCGCGGCAGGCGTCACTCGCCGCCCGAGCACCTGCTCAGGCGCACCGTACCCCGGAGTGACGGGGATCTGACCGGTCGTGGTGAGCGTCAGCCCGTGCTCAGGGCGGGCGATGCCGAAGTCGATGACCCGTGGACCGGTCGACGTCAGCACGACGTTCTGGGGTTTGAGGTCACGGTGAATGAATCCCGCGGCGTGGATGTCCGCGAGGGTCTGCGCGATCGTCGCCGCCAAACCGCGCACACTCGTCTCGTCGAGAGGCCCGAGCTTGTCGACCGCCTGGTCCAGGGTCGGGCCGGCAAGGAATTCGGTGGCAATCCAAGGGCGACCGCCCTCGGTGTGCGCGCCCAGGACCGCCGCCACGCCCGGGCTGTGCACGGCCTGTGCCGCCAGCGCCTCACGCACAAAGCGCTGGGCGATGTTCGGGTCGTGAGCCAGTTCCGGGCGCAGGACCTTGATCGCCGCGACGGCCCCGGCGCCGTCCTGGCCGACGTAGACCCTGCCCATGCCGCCCTCGCCGAGGACGCCGAGCAGGCGGTAGGGGCCGAGGCGGACCGGGTCACCGACGCCCAAGGAGTTCATCGCTGACTGCTTTCTCTTCTGCTCATCGGGGGACGGCCACTCACTTGAGCGGGAAGGCGGCGAGGAACTTGCCGCCCAGTGCGACCGTCACCCTGGCCTTCTCGTGAGTGATGAAGCGGTCCCCGGTGGTCTTGTAAGAGTTCACGGGTGTGCGCGACGCGAGATCGACCGCCCAGAGTGCCGAAGAACGTTTGCTGTAGGCGAAGTCGGTGCCGATCACCGGCGCGGCGGACACGTCCGCTCTCGCTCCTCCACCGCCCCTTTCCTTCCACAGCACCCGGCCGCTGCCGGAGTCGAAGGCGACGAGACCGAGACCCTTTTCGACGGCGTAGACCACGCCGTCCTTGACCGCCGGAGGACCGTAGGTATGCCCGGGGCGCTCAGACCTGGAGTCCCATACCCGAGCGCCGTCGCTCAGCCGCAGCGCCCGCAGCCGACCGGTGCCGAGGTACAGATTCCGGGCGTCCGTCGCCAGCGGTGCGTACACGCGGTCCGGTGCGGCGCCGTCGAAAGGCTTGTCCCAGCGCACCGCACCTGTCCGGGTGTCCCGTACGACGATGCGCACCTTGCCGGCGTTCGTCTCCTGCAAGGCCACCAGGTGGTGACCGACGACTCGGGCCGTGAGGAAGTGCAAGCGGTCGGTCTTGTCCGGCCGTGAGGGCAGCGGCGCGGCCCACAGCTTCTTCCCCGTGCTGATGTCGACGGCGAAGACGGACCAGGACTGGGATGCCAGGAAGTACGCGATGTCGTACTTGCCCTTGCCCGCCGCCGCGTACACGACGCCATCGGCCGTACACAGCACCTGGTTCTCGTCGATGACACCGTTGAAATCCGTGAGTTGGGCAAAGGGCTCACTCGCCACGCCCGACAGAAGGTCTACGGAGGCAAGGACGAGCGGAAACCCACCAGGCTTCCCCGCGTTTCCCTCGGATCCTTTCGGGGCCACCATGCGCACGAGCCGCTCGCCGTCAGTGGCGACCTGCCAGTGGATCTCCATCTCTTTCGACGTCCACTTGATGTCTCCGGAGCGGGCGTCGATTCCGGCCAGACCGGTACCAGCCACCAGCGTCACAAGGTTGTCGACGGCGAGTGGCTGCGCGGGCGGTTCGGTGCCGTACGGCGGATCGGCGACTTGGTACTGCCAGAGCGAGTCGAGCTCCTTCTCCGGCAGCTGGCTGTTGCTTGGAATCACGACAGGATGCCTCTGCCCCGACTCCGATCGCCGGTTCCATGCCCAGACTCCCGCCCCGACGGCCACCGCGCCGACTGCCAGTCCGCTTCCGGCCAGCAGCAGCCTGCGTCGGGACATCGGCGCCGTCGGTGTGGTCAGCGTTTCTGCAAGGTGTTCCGGCGGTGCGGGGAGTCGTCGAGGCGCGATCTGCCAGACCTCGGTGGCCCGGCGGGCGATCTCCGCGAGCAGTGAGTCCGGCAGGTGATCGGCGAACTCTCCTGAGCCGTCGTGCAGTTGGGTGGCGAGCTCAGAGGTGGTCGGACGGCGGAACGGGTTCTTGTCCAGGCACTGGGCGAGGATCGGGACCAGGGTGGCGGGTACGCCGCTCAGGTCCGGGTCGCCGTACCGGACCCGGTAGAGAAGATCGGCAGCCTGCCCCTGGCCGAACGGGGCACGGCCGGTGGCGGCGTAGACAAGAACGCCGGCCAGTGCGAACACGTCGCCGGCCCCGGTGTGTTCCTCTCCGCTCGCCTGCTCCGGTGACATGAAGGCCGGCGTACCCATTGCCAATCCGGCTCTGGTCAGACGGTCGTCACCGATCGCTCGGGCGATACCGAAGTCGATGACCTTGGGCCCGTAGGCCGTCACCAGAATGTTGGAGGGCTTGAGGTCGCGGTGGACGACCTCGGTGCTGTGCAGTTGGCCAAGTGCTCCGCACAGAGCCGCCCCGAGCGCGCGCACGGCCCCCTCGGGGAGGGGTCCTTCCTGTTCGACTGCCTCGTCGAGCGGCGGGCCGAGCACGTACTCGGTGGCGAGCCAGGGCGTCGCGGCTTGCGTGTCCGCCTCCACGACCTGGGCACCGTGCTGCCCTCCGATCACGCGGGCGGCATCGGCCTCGAGCCGAAACCGGGTTCGAGCAGCGGGGTCCGAGGCAATGCCGGCGTGCATCGTCTTGACCGCGACGGTCCGTCCACCGGCCGATCGCGCCAGGTAGACCGTGCCCATGCCGCCGCTGCCAAGGCGGACGATCGGTCGGTACGGGCCGAACGCTTGAGGGTCGTCATGAGTGAGCGGAGTAGGCATACGGCGGATCGTCAGTCCTGGCGTGAGATGGACGCGCCGACGCCCGGGATGTCGGCGGCGAGTACGGCGGCCGACTGGTGGGCGATGGCGGCGATCACGCGGCTCGGCAGCCAGCCGGGGCTGAGCAGCGCGGCGACTCTGGTCGCGAATCCGACATCGGCCGGCATAGCCGCCATGGCGGGGCCGATGGGACCCGGCGCCGCTGAAGAAGTCGCCTCAGCAGGGGCGAACGCATCGATCAGCTCGGCAAGTTGAGGCCGCGCGGCGGCGTCCCTCGACAGACAACGGCTGACGATCGTACGCAGCGGGGCAGGAAGATCGTCGCGTTCGGGCGTCGTATGACCGGTGGCAGCGTAGGCGAGCGTTGCGCCCAGCGCGTACACATCGCCCAGGGGCCGTGGGTGCCCACCGGACGCCTGCTCGGGCGGCAGGCTGCCTGGCTCCAGTCCCGGCATGCCGGAACGGACCGTGCCGTCCGGGGCTGCGGCTCGTACGGCGCCAAAGCACGTGAGGCGTGGCCCGTCGGCAGCGAACAGCACGGCCGCCGGGGACACTCCGGCATAGGCCAGCCCCTGCCCGTGCACGATGGCCAAGGCCTCCGCGAGGGCCGCGCCAAGGGCCCGGACGGTCCGCTCAGGAAGTGGGCCGCCATGCACGGCAAGTGCGGTGGGAAGGGGAAGCGCCGGCAGATAGGGACGGGCGTGCCAGGCGGGCTCCTCAGGGGCGGCGCAGGTGACGGCGGGGGACATGACCTGGCCGAGAAGGTAACGCGAGCCCTCGGCTTCCATCATGAAGCGCTTTGGATCGGTGCCGGCGAGCGGAGCGCTGAGCAGGACCGTGCGCTCGCCATCGGTGCTGCGCGCGATGTAGCGGCGCTCCGGGACCGGGACTCCGCTGTAGGGGTCGTCCAGCGGGGTGAGAAGGACGTACGGGCCGATTCGCCGGGAGACTGAGCCGCTCTGCTGCGCCGCGCCGCTTCCGGCGGTCGTCGCCTGCACCTGATACCCATCCTTGTCCGTGCGTTGTCCGCGCCGGTCCCGGCGATCCAGCCGCGGCCAAGGACTGGGCGTCAGGCGATGGGTCTGTGGACCGACGACAGGGTGGGCGCCTCCCGCGCGCGCCCACCCTGGAGTTGCTTGTGCGAGCCGTGTCCTAGTGGAAGTAGGAGGCCGCCTTCTTGTCGCCTTCCATGTACGTACCGCCGGACTGGGCGACGACGTGACCGATACCCTGCAGCGCCTGGTGGATGTCGTTCGCTTCCTTGTCCCAGCGCTGCAGCTTCTCGTGGAAGGTGCCCTGGGCCTGGCCCTCCCAGTACTGCAGGCTGTTCACCACCAGTCCGCGCAGGTCGTGCAGGTCCGTCTCGAGCTGGCTCGCCTGGTTGCCGATGCTGGTCGCCGCGGTGTCGAGCCCGTCGTAAGTGACTGACAGCCCCTCAGCGTTGTTGGCCATGCGTCTTTACCTCGTCTCGCTGGTGTGTAGCTGATGAGTGCGCCGGTTGCCCGGCAGTCGTTCTGAGTGCTGCTCGGCTCAGTAGGAGCTCAGAGCGGACGGCGGGATCGAAGAAGCACCGTCCCGGACGTCGATCTTGTTGACGGCCGCGCGGACCTCGTCTTCCTTGCTGTCCTTGATGTTGCGCGTCGTGGTCATGGCCTCGATGACATCGCCGAGGATGTTGCCGATGTTGCGCAGGGACGTGTTGATCTCGACCTGCTTCTTGTCGAACGCGGCACGGCCGATACCCTGCCACTGGCCCTCGAGGCTGTCGATGACGCCCTGAAGCGTGTGCACGCGCTTCTGGATGTTCTCGTACTTCTCGAGCATCTGCTTCTGCAGCCGGATTACTGCATCATCGTGAAGCTTCTGCGTTCCGCCGGCCATGTTCGGCCCTGCCTTTCGTGTGTCCGTTGTTGATCTGACGGTTTCGGCTCACCGCTGTCGCTTGTAGCGTCCAGCGGTGAACACGCAGTGCCTGCCCTGTCCGAACGGCACCGGACTGTACGGCTGTTGATGCCGAGGAACTCACCTGGCTCGTCGTGCCCGCGCGATGGCCAGGGCACCACCGCCGACCACGACGACCGCACCAACGGCGCCGAGTGCGATCCACGTGGTGTTGCCGCTGCCACTCGATGACTCCGCGCTCGATCCTGCCGCCGAGGTCGAGCCCGTGGAACCCTTGCCCTGGGCTTGTGACGAGGCTGATGCAGAAGGGGACGAGGGAGATGCGGGCTGAGCAGAAGAGCCTTTAGGGGCCACGGGGGCCACGCTCTCCCACCCCTTGCTGCGGTCCTGTTTCTGGAGCGGATCGACATCGGCAGGGCCGGGGTCGTAGTTCTTGTCCGCCAGGACCACGCGAGGACGGATGACTCCATAACCGAGGTACTTGCTCGGCTTGTCCTTCGGCCAGGTGCGTCCAGCGGTGTCGAGAAGGGCCCGTTCGACCTGATACACAGTCCAGTTGGGGTGCGCGGACCAGATCAGGGCGGCGGCGGCTGAGGTGAGGGCGGTAGCGGGGCTCGTACCTTGACGGTTGTCGCAGTAGCGGACGGTGCCGCCGTCGCAATAGCCTGGGTATCCTTCGCCAGGAGCTGCCAGGTCTGCGTAGCCTCCGCTTGAGGAAAAGCTCGACGTCGTCAGGGACTTGCCGACGGACGCTACGCCGAGGACGTATGGGTACGAGGCGGGATAGTCGGAATAGCCGTTCTTCCCCTGGTTACCCACCGCCGCGATCAGCAGTTTGCCCTTCGAGAGAGCGTATTTGACCGCAGCTTCGTCCTTGTCGCTACCCATTCCGCCGAATGAGATGTTGATGATCTTTACATCAGTATCGGCAGCGGCCCTCAGCGCCTCGTCGGCGTCCGGAGTCCTGGCCTCTTCCTTCGCTCCTTTGATGCCCGTTACCTTGATGCGGTACGGAACGATCTTGGCGCCCGGTGCCAGCCCCTTCAGCCCACCACCTGCCCCGGTGCCTGCGATCAACTCGGCCATGCTTGTGCCATGGCCCGCATAGTCGACCGTCGCGTGATAAGCCACCGACTTGGGGACCTCATCCGTCAGGACCTGACCCTTGAGTGACGGCGTATTTGCGTTCACCCCAGAGTCGATGACCGCGATCTTGACGCCTTTGCCCGTGCTCACCTTCCACATCTGTTCGGCCTGCATGGGTCCCAAGTACCACTGTTTCGACTGTTCGTCGGACGCAGCGGCACCCGGTGCCAGACCGACGGTCACAGCGGTCAGGGCGCCAACGGCCGCGCCCACCGCGCGCACTCGTCTTCCGGAGCGCGCCCTGCGGGCCGCAGCCTGCTCGGCTCGTCGGCTGGTCCCTGACTTCATGGCGTTGACTGTCCTCGCTTGCGTTCAGTTGGTGACCGGCGGTACATCGCGCCGGGGCTTGTTCGGTAGGTGGGTCTCTTCGTCCTCGACCAGGTAGTCGGGTCGCGCAGCTCCATCCGTCTTCCGCTCGTCACCGGACTTTCCCTTGTCGCCTGCGCCGCGCGTGAGGCCGGCGCCACCACGGGTCATGCCGTTGCGTTCAGCTCCTGCCTCGGAGTTGCGCGAGGTTGGCCTACCCGTGACAGCCTCGGTCGGCCGGGCGCCGGTACGAGAACCCGTGACACTCGAACCCGGCCGCGCCGCGGACTCGGGCGCGCCGAAGACACCGCGCTGGCCCGGTCGACCAGTCGCGGCCCGGGAGTTGGACTCTCCCTCGCCACCGACAACCGTGCCGCGAGGAATCCTCGACCCGTTCCTTCCCGATGGGTTCGTGGTGGACGGCCGCCCCCCGACGACTCCGTTGGACCGCGCGGCCCCCGTGGTCGGCCCGCCGTTCGCACGTGGTGCCGCCGTGCCTGCGGGTCGGGGTGTGCCACCCGTGACTCCTCGGCCCATCGGCGAGGAGGACCTGGGTCCGGAACCGGTGCCCTTGACAGCGGACTGGCCAGTGGACGTCGCGCGGCCCATCTGGTCCATGGGACCTCGTGCCACGGCACGACCCGAGCCCGGGTTTGACAAACCAGACGTACCTGCGCGCCCCTGTGCAGACGGCGGTGTACGGAAACCGCCGGCGCCGTTCAGGCTCCGACCCGATGTGGCATTGGGCACGGGAAGCCTGAATCCACCGCCGTCGAACACGTTGGGCTGGCTGCCACCTGTGGGCGGCGTACCAGTAACCGGCGGAGTGTGGGTGGGCCCGGGAGTGGTGGTCGTAGGAGGCGGCAGCGTGCCGGTGGTGTCGATGTGCGTACCCACCGGCAGGTCCGGGTGCCTGACTCGGTCCGTGGCGTCTCTTACGGGTGCCGGCGTGTCGCTTGCATGTGGCGGCGTGTGGCTTGTGCCGCTCACGCCCACGTGACGCACCGGCTCCACCGTCACATGGTGCCCCCCGACCGCGCTCGACCCTGTGCCTTGGTGGCCTTGTGGCGTGGAGCCCTGGGCCGAGGGATCGTCATACCTAATGGGCTTGGGCACCCCAACGTTCGGAAGGCTGCCAAAGTCAGGCGCGGCCTTGTGCCATTCCTGCAGCGATGCGGTCGACACCGCGTAATACGATGCCAACCGGTTCATCTGGTTGATCGCCTCTTGGCGGTGCTTCTCAACCGTTACGGCAGTGGCGTACCCGTCTTTGTCCGCCGCCTTTTCGGCCGCCGTAAATTTCTCCGGCCGCGTCGAAACCGCTCTCGTGTCGCGGGGAAACTTCATGGCATTGCGGACAGACGCCAGCCCCTCGGCGGCGGAGGCGATCGAGTCGCCGGCTCCGCCAGCGAAGTCGGCCAGCCCGTGTGCGTGCTTGACGAGATTCTCGCCCCATACACGGAAGTCGTGGCCCGCCTGACCGACCCAGGGGACCGTATCGAACTTGCCCTTGAGTGTTTCAGCCGCCCTCTTGATGGCATCACGCGCGTCCCAGAGAGCTCGACCCGAGGACTCCAGGTCCTCCGGGTTCGTCTGCTCGACCAGGTCGATCATCGCGTTGAGGTCGTATTCGTCGAACTCCGTGCGCTTGACCATGGCCTGCCCATACGGGGTGGCCTTGGCGAAAGAGCGAATTACCTCGACGGGATTGAGAAAGTACCCGCCAGTGCTGGGCTGGTCCCCGAGACCCCGGGCAAAGTCGGTGAAGCCGTTCTCCGCGGAGACCCGATCCATGTCCGCCTTGTGCTTGTCGGTCATGCTCAGAGCCCTCCCTGCTCCCCGCCGCCGGTGTTCTTGTCGCCCTTCGGATTGAGCCGCTTGATCTCCGACTGGATCTCGTAGAACCTACGACGCTGCTCTTCCTCGAGCTCGGTGAAGGTGCCCTTCGCCCCCTGGACGGCGATGCCGATCGCCTCGATCTGCAGATGCAGGGTCTTGGAAAGGTTGGTCAGCGCCTCGTGGACCGTGTTGAACGTCCCGTACAGGGCGTCGGCCTCGTGGAAGGCTGCAGATCCGCTCCTGAGTGACGTCTGCCGGATCGTCTGGTCTCCGACGCGCGCCGGATTGCCCGGCGACTTCTCAAGTTCCGCGAGAACACTGTCCACCGTGTTGACGAACTGCGTCAGGGCGTCACCGCTGACCTCGAGGTTCGCCGCCGACCCGCCCCCGCTCATGTTCCTCCCCGTTTCCCCGTACACCATCGGCCCGATCGGATCGAGCCCGACCACCGACTCGCCGTACGATCGCAAAGCGAGCCGCGCCTCACAACGCGTTTACCACTGTAGTCACCCTGTACAACAGGTCCAACCGGCCTGTGTGTTAGGTCAGTTACGACGCCGGAGCCGATGCCGGGCTTTGCCCGGTTTGTCGCGCTGGAGCGAGGGGTTCCACCAACTCCCGGCTCGCCTCTCCAGGGAGCACCACCCCAGCATGGCCGCGGTCGGCGGCACCAACACCGCACCGCTTGCGATCTTCATCGAACTTCCACACCGACGCGTGGATCCCGCCACACAACGATGCGTTGACGTGAGACAGAGCCCGCCGGGGGTTGCGTGGGCCAGTAAGCGGAAGGCTCCGTTCACAGCACCACCCATGTCCGCCATAATCTGGGGCCATGGAGCAATGGGTTGGGATTCTGGTGAAGGTGCTGTTCGTCGCTTTCATTGCGGGCATTTTTGCCACAGTGTTCACAGTGTCTGCACGCGGACGCAAGAAGAACGCACAGATCAGACAGGATTACGCCCAACTTGCCCGCCTGGCTCCGGAGCATGGATGGACATACGAGGCACGCGCGCATGGCCGGATCGATCAGTATTGCGGTGCGGGACCCATGCCCGGACGCGGAAGCAATCTGAGCGCCTGGCACTACACCACGGGGGAGTTCCGAGGTCGATCCTTCACCTACTTCGAGTACCGCTACGTCAATCCCATGTCAGGTGCTGACGCGGTGGAACGCAAGCAGCCCATCATCGAGACGGTATTCGTCGTCACAACTCCCGGCTCGGCCCCGTCCGTGGAGGTACTGCTCCCGAGCAAGCTGGACTCCGTACTGGACCGGAGGGCCAGGACACAACTCGGTGTACGGGAATTCGATCAGAACTTCCGTCTTGTCACGGCGGACGAGGACTTTGTCCGGACCAGCCTGAGTGACACCCTGGTGCCCTTCCTCCTCGAGGACCCCCGAGCGAAGAGGTCACCGCTCCAGCTGCGGGACAACAAACTCTTCACGTGGTACAGGGGAACGCTGTCTCCGCAGGACGTCGACGAAAGGCTGAACTACCTGTGTGACGTCCTGGATCGGATTCCGGCACAGGCTTGGACTTCCGCGTGAGCCATCAGAGCGCGTCGGCCAGCCGCACTGTCCGCAGGAAGGCCTGGAAGTCCCCGATCACTGCTTCGAGTTGAGTCGGCTTCGCGGTCAACACGAATTCGAGAACCGCACGCTGTGCCGGATTCTTGACGTCCTCCATGCCGAGGTACACCTGGGTCTGGAGCAGCTCGAGCGGCTCTCCCCGCAGGGTGGTGTGGAGGCGGAGGTTCTGGACCACGCCAGGAGAGTCCGTCAGACCCGGGAGGTCCGGGGTGCCCACTTCAGCCTTCTTCACGACCTCCACGGTCCCGGCCTGCTCCAGCCGCCGCACCGACTCGCCGGCGATCTCCCACATGGTGGCGGCGTCGTTGCGCATCCGCCCGGCGATGGTGATGTTCGCCGTGAACCCGTCGATGGAGGGTGGATGGAGTGCGACGAAGGCGACGCCGGGGGCTCCCACCTCGTCGGGCGGCGCCGCCTGCCAGCCGTCCGGCAACGAGAAGGAGATCTTGACCGGCAGCGTGGCCGTCATGGTGAATCCACATCCTTGATGAGCATCAGTTCAGCCTAGAACCAACTACCGACCGAGTCGTCCCAGGTGTCGCCCACCCAGTCGGCCGCGTCACCGACCGAGTCGACCATCTTGTGGGGATCAACGGTTACATCGAAAGAGACTTTGCCGCCGACGCCCAGACCGACTCCGAGTTCGCCACCGATGGTGAACTTGCCGTCCTTCGTGCCCAGGTCGGCATTGGCGGATGCGCCGACGCCCGCCCAAGCCTCACCGTTGACACCGGCACCGACTCCGCCGACGTCGGCGGAGACCGACCCGGTGGCCTTGGCTCCGGCGAACGCCTCCGCGCCGACGTGCAGGCCGTCCTTGCCGACACCGACGTTCGCTGACGCCTCGGCACCCGCATAGGCCTTCGCATCAGCCTGAGCGGCTGCGATGCCCCATTCCGCACTGCCGTTCGCGGAAGCCTGCGCCAAATAGGCACTCCCTGAGACACCAGCCTGCAGCCGTCCATTGGTGATGCTCGCACCGGCGGTTCCGTCCACTCCGAGTACGGATACACCAGCTGCGCCCTTCAGCTTCACACCTCCCACGGACCCTTCCTTGCTGATGCCGTCCGACCAGACGTTGGCGTCCCCCGTCCACTCGGCGAGCTTGACGGTCAGGTTGGTCTTCCCTCCGGGTGCGGCAGGGTCCCCCGGCTCGGCCGATGGCTTGTTCCGAACAAACCAGTTGCCGTCGGCGTCCTTGCCCCACTCCTTCTCCTGGTGCCATCGGCTGGACTCGCCCCCCAGCCACTTCTGCGTCTCCCACTTCCACCGGTTCTGGCTGGTCTTGCCGACGCTGTGGTCCTTGATCCACTCCCAGTTGTCGACCTGCTGCCTGACCTGCGCGAGCCAGTGCGGACTGTGCGCGGCACCCCCCGCAAGATCACCCAGCTTCTTCGTCAGCTTCTCGGCCTCGGGCTTGAGCTGCTTCTGCGCGGCCTTCAGAGTCGTCTCTGCCGCGTCATGGTCCCCGGACTTCCACTGCTCGATCGCCGTGTGGGCCTGCTTCTGGGCCCATCCCAGGGTCGAGGAGTACGAGGTGATCTGATCGGCCGCCCCCGACATCGCGTCGGACGCCAGGTACCAGTTCCTCTTCTCCTTGGCCAGGGTGGGCCAGAAGACGTCACTGGCCCGGCCGGTCCAGCCCGGGATCTTCAGGTCGCGCAGGCCGTCGCCGATCTTCTCGAACTTCTTGGACCAGCCAGTGAGGGTGGTGGCGAGACCGGTCAGCTTTTCGGGGTCTCCGGGGATGAGGTCTTTGGGGTCGCTCGTCGACCCCAACTCGCTTGCCATGGGTGCGGATTCCCTGTCCCTAACTCAGATCCGACTTGACCGCATTCACCGCGTCACGGATCGCCTCGTCCGTCTCCGTGTAGTCGTTGTTGGCCTTGTTCAGCCCGCCGGCCAGGGTTGCGGCGGAATCCGCGAGAAACTGGGCCCCCAACTGCCAGGTGGCGCAGAACGTGACCAGTGCGCCGGACGCCGAATCATCGCCCAGCGAAGAGCCCTGCTCGGCCGGGTCCTTCAGGTCGACCTTCTGGACCGGCACGAGGCATTCCAGAATGTCCGAAGCGCCTTTCTTGAGGACTCCTGGGCCCACTCCGAGATCAGCAGTCAACGAAATCCCCCGCTCCCTCTCTTTCAACTGCGGCCGCTCATGGGTGCCTTGGCGGCGCCGCACACGCTAGCACCAACATCATCATGCGATTGTCGAGCTCATCGCCCCGCACTGCTCCTGCCACTCGGCGCCACCAGCGTCACAGGCCAGTCAACTGCCCGCAAATTCAGGGCCATTACGTCACTTCGTCGACTTCGGATTCACTCTCGTGAGTGACGCGGGCGTACTTCGTTCACCGGTTACGCCGGACTTTCAGGCGTCGCGGACCATTCGCGGAGAAAGTGGAGAACTTATGGAGCATCGCCTGCAACGGCAAACGCCCGGACAGCCGTTCAGCACGCCACAGGCCCTCGCCGCGTATGCTTTCCGGGTCTTCTTTTCATCACGAGCCGACGCGGAGTGTTGCAATGTCCAAAGCCCGGACGACCACAGCTGTTTCGATTCTCTCGGCCGTGGCCGCCGGTACGCTGCTCGTCGGCTGCTCGGGCTCGGTGAGTGTGGGGAAGTCCGAGCCGAAGGTGTCCGCCGACAAGCTGGCCACCACGGTTTCCGAGCGGCTCGCCGCACAGACGGGCCGGCCGAAGCCGCACATCAGCTGCCCCGAGGACCTCACGGGGAAGGTCGGCACCAGCACCCGCTGCAAGCTGACCGCTGAGGACGGCAGCACGTTGGGCGTGACCGTCACCGTCACCTCGGTGAAGGACGGCCGGATCAACTTCGACATCAAGGCCGACGACAAGGCCTCTCCGGCCGTCAACTGATCCGCCAACTGATCCGCCAAGTGATCCGCCAACCGATCTCGGCGCGGGACACCGTCCTCATGTCCTGCTGGACCCGGCGGGGAGTGATCTTCGGCAGGCCGTCCGTGAGGTCTGGCAGGTCTGGCAGGTCTGTCGGCCTGCCGCCACTCCCCTCAGCACTCACCCTTCTGCGTCGTCGCACTGAGCCTGTATCCCCGGTACGTCAGTGAGCCCTCCCCGCCGGTGATGCCCGGCGGTGTGTAGTCGTCCTTCTTGGAGCGGGTGCGCTCGATGCGGGTGCAGAAGGCCGCATCCGTACCGGCCGCCGTGACGGTGAGGTGCGCGTCGTCGTACGTGTCGGTGTCGGCCGGGGTGACGGTCACGCCGGTCTGGGGGGCGTCGCCGCCGCCGTACTGGACGACCTTGTCCTTCAGCAGCGACGTGTAGTCGTCGAAGGAGAGCGGCGTGCCGGAGTCGTCCGCCGTGAAGGTGTAGCCGTCCAAGTCGTCCACGGCCTGCTGCACCGCGCTGGTCAGCTCGCTGTCGTCCCATGACGTGTCGTCGGAGACGCCGAAGCCCTGGATCGCCGTGTAGATGCCGATGGCGGCCAGGGTGACGAAGAGGACGCGTGCGGCGACGAAGGCGCCGTCGGGCAGCTCCGGTGCCGATGGGTTGATGTTCGAGCGCCAGGACCGCACCCGGTCCGCCTTGACGCAGGCCATGGCCAGCAGCACGGCGGACACGGCCAGGCCCAGCACGTTCAGCTTGTCCAGGGCGTTCACCGGCCGGCCTCCGCCTGCCTCCCGCGCCTGCGGCGTGCGTCCCGTACCGCCACCGCCGTACCGCTCAGGGCCGCCACCAGGACCAGGCCGCCGACGACCACGTACATCGCCATACGGGAGTTCCGTTCCTCCGCCGTCTCGCCGAAGTGCAGGGGCGTGACCGACGGGGCCTCGCCCTTGGACACGCCGCCCTCGGGTTTCGGGGACTGGACGGGATGTTCCGGGTCGACGTCCGTCAGTGCCTTGACGGGGTCCACCACGCCCCAGCCCACCAGCTGGTCATGCCCCGGGATCGAGCGTTCCGCGGTCTGTTCGATCTGGGCGACGACCTCTTGGGCCGACCAGTTGGGGTACTTGGACTTCAACAGGGCGGCCACGCCCGCCACATAGGGGGCCGAGAAGCTCGTGCCGTTGTCCGAGCAGTGGCCGCCGCCCGGGACTGTGGAGATCATGTCGACGCCGGGTGCCGCGACGCCCACCGTGTCCTGGGACTGTGAAAAGGGCGCCCGTTCGTTGTTGCGGTCGGACGCGGCCACGGCCAGGACGCCCTCGTACGACGCCGGGTAGGTCCGCTTGACGTTGCCGCCCAGGCCGTCGTTGCCGGCCGAGGCCACCACGACGACCTTCTGCCCCAGGGCGAAGTCGACGGCGTCCTTCAGCTTCGAGTTCCTCGGGTCGAGCGCCTTGGCCGTGTCCTGGGAGATGTTGATGACGTCCGCGCCGGCGCGGACCGCGTCGCGGATGGCCTGGGCCAGCGTGTCCGCCGTGCCGTCGCCTTCTGCGTCGTTCTGCTTGATCGGGATGATCACCGCGTCCGGGGCCAGGCCGACGAAGCCCGTCCCCTTCATCGGGCGGGCCGCGATGATGCCGGCCACGCGCGTGCCGTGGCCGACCGTGTCCGTGGTGCCCGACTTGTTGCCGCGGTCGATCTTCTCGCCCTTGGAGTTCTTCTCGGGCAGCAGGTTCTCGCCCTTCGACGCGTCCACGGCCTTGGTGAGCTGCCGGTTCTTGACGTCGACTCCGGTGTCGATCACGGCGACCTGGACGTTCTTGCCCGTCGACTGCGCCCACAGCTCATCGAGGTTGACGCGCTGCAGCGCCCACGGCCGGCCCGTGTACGGCTTGGACGGGAAGGTGCACTGGCCGTCGTCCGCCAGGGCCGGGGCGGCGGGGAGGGCGATCGCCGTCGTCGTGGCGGTGAGGGCCACCGCGGCGGTCAGGGCCGCCGCTCTTGCCGCGGTGGCCGATGTCCTGGCTCCCGGCGTCCTTGCCTTCGCCTTCAGCATGATTCCGTTCTCCTCCGCGCCGCCGCTACGAGCCCTGCGGCTGCCGGGCCGCCGCCTCCGACAGACGCGGTCCCGTCGGCAGGAACGTCGACCACTGCATGGGGATGGGGGTGGGCGTCACCTGCGCGTAGCCGAGGTGGGTCTGGGCGATCTTCGCCTCCTGCAGCTCCTCCTTGCGCTTCTTGGCGGAGGTGCCGACGCCCTCGTTCTTGGAGTCGTTGTCGCTGTTGGACTGGAGGGCGTAGCGCAGGCCGGTGTCGGTGACCAGGAAGACGCCGCCGACCGTGGTCTCCGTGCCCTGGAACTGACGGTAGAGCTGGCCGGAGCCGGGGGTCACATACCCGCTGGAGGAGCCGGTGGGCAGCTGGGCGGGGAAGTCCTTGCCCACCCAGGTCGACAGGGTGGTGCTGCCCTTGGCGCCGACCGACCGGAGCACGTTGCAGACCGTGTTGCGGCCGCTGGTGGCGCTGGAGCCGTCGTTCACCGTGTTCGGCTTGTACGTCGGCCAGTTCTTGCTCATGCGGAAGGTCGTGCTGTCGGCGACCGCGCCGGGGCTGACCTGCTGCGCCTCGCCCGCCTGGCCCACCCTGAGGAGCTGGGGGCTGTTGAGCAGGAGCGTGGCCGTGAACTCGGAGACGCGGGCCACCTTGCCCTGCAGTACGACGTAGTACTGCAGGCTCTGGCCGTCGTACGCCTTGATGACCTCGCCGACCTTGTCGTACTGCGCCGGAACGATCCCGGCGCCGGCCTTCGCACCGGGCGTGCCCTGGATCCTCGGGATCGAGACCGGGTCGCCCTTGTGCAGGGTGTCGAGCCACTCCTGGGAGACGCGCTGCGGGGCGCGGCCGCGGGTGTCGAGGGCCTTGAGCAGTTCCTTGTCGCCGGGAGCGGCGATCTGGTACGCCGTGCCTTGCGCGTCGACGACGTACTGCGTCTTGCCGTCGGGGCCGACGACGTACATCAGATCTCCACGGGTGAGCCTGTCGGGCCCCTCCGTGGTGGACCATTCCTTCTTCGCGAGGACGAACGCCGCCTTCTGGATGGCCCGGCCGCCCTCGCCGGGGCGTTCGCAGACCGCCCAGCGCTTGGCTGAGGAGGCCTCGTCCGGGGAGGGCAGACGGTCCGGGGCGTACGGGATGCCGATGGTGACGCCGTGCGGGGGCTTTCCGCTGTCGAGGACCTTCTCGTCGACGGTGATGACGCTGTCGTTGTCGGGGCTCAGGAGCAGCTTGGCCGAAGCCATGTTGAGGACCGGGTGCAGCTGCTTCTGCTTGCCCGTCTTCAGCACGACGTAACGCGTGGTCGACTCGCTCGCGACGATGACGTGCTTTTCCGGGTCGTCCCAGCCCTTGGGCGCCGTCGGACTGAACATGCCGATCGCGCCGAACACCGCGAGGACGACGGCGCCGACGACGAGGCCGGGCACCAGTGCGCCCAGCGGTTTGGGAGCGCCTTCCTCCGAGCCGGAGGGCGAAGGCTGAAGGAATGCTGCGAGCGTGCGGCGCTTCGCGAAGGTGTAGGCGTTGAGTTCGTCCCGCCGTGATGCCATCTGTGTCCGCTCTCTCCCCGTTGCGGAGCCGTGGGGAACCTGTGAAGATCCGTCCCCCGCCCTCGGTTGCCTCTGGTGACTCGACTGTCAGACCCGCCCCCTACTATGCCTGTTGCGTGGACGTGCGTGTGGCACGGGTAGGGTGCTCAGGGCTTGAAGGGACCGGAGCTGAAAGGGTTTCCGGGTGAGTTCGGGGGTTTTGGAGTGATGGCTTCCGCAACGCGGACCCGGTCGCGATCGCAATCGGGCTCACGACCTCATCGTGCGCGCCGGTCGGGTGGCCGCGGCGACTCTTCCTCCCTGACCACCGTCCAGCAGGCACCGACGCCCCATCAGGGCGCTTTCTCGCCGCATCTGGAGTCCCGCTCGGGTCGTGGCGGTTCGTTCGCGCTGCAGCGGCTGGTACTGCTGGAGATCGCGGCCGCGCTCCTGGTGTGCGGGTGGCTGATGGGGACCATCGCGCTGATCGCCGTGGCTCCCGTCGCCGTACTGTTCGTGGTGCTCGCCGTCGTACGACGCCGGGGGCGCTCCCTGCCGGAATGGCTCAGCACCCTGCTGGCGCTGCGGGCCCGTAAGCGGCGGGCGGCGAGCACACCGGTGCCTTCGGGAACCGACTCCGGTCTCGCGCCCGCCGTGGAGTGCGACCCGACCCTGCGCACGTACAGCTACAGCCGCGGTGACGACCGCGACCAGCGGCCGATCGGCATGGTGGGCGACGGTGGTTTTCTGACCGCGGTGCTCCAGGTGGAGTCGGACGCCGACGCCCTGCGTGCGGAGCGCGGCCGCAGACCGCTGCCGGTGGCCCTGGTACGGGACGTCCTCGAAGTCGACGGGATCCGGCTGGAGTCGGCGCAGATCGTGGTGCACACCCAGCCCGCGCCCGCGTTGCACCTGCCCCAGCAGTCGGTCGTGGTCAGCAACTACGCGCCGCTGCAGGCCCAGACCGGCTCCCCTGCCGTGCGCATCACCTGGATCGCGCTGAAGCTCGATCCCGAGCTGTGCCCGGAGGCGGTGGCCGCGCGCGGCGGCGGGCTGCCGGGCGCGCAGAAGTGCCTGACGCGCGCGGCCGAGCACCTGGCGAGCCGGCTGACCGGCGCCGGCTTCCAGGCGAGCGTGCTCACCGAGGAGGAACTGACGGCGGCCATCGCCACGTCCGCCTGCGCCAACCCCATGGTGACGGCCCAGGCCGGGCGGGGGGAGGCGCCGCAGCGTCGCACCGAGGAGTCCAGCCGCAGCTGGCGCTGCGACAACCGTCGGCACACCACCTACTGGGTGCGCCGCTGGCCCCAACTCGGCGGTGCCGACGGGTCGTTGGCGCAGCTGGTGGCCCGGCTGACCGAGGTCCCCGCACTGGCGACGACCTTCAGTCTGACGCTGGCCAAGGGTGCGCAGCAGGACGTGGCCATCACCGGCCATGTGCGGATCACCGGCCGCAGCAACCAGGAACTGACCGACGCACGCCGCGATCTCGAACGTGCGGCACGCGAGGCGCGGACCGCACTCGCGCGTCTGGACCGTGAACAACTCCCCGGCGTTCTGGCCACCCTGCCGCTTGGAGGTGCCCGCTGATGGCCCCGTCGACATCGTCCGCGCCGTCGCGCACCACCACGTCGGCGCCCGGCCTCGGCGAGCGGTTGCGCACCGGCTTCGGCCTCCTGGGCCCCCGCCACCCGCGGCACGCGCTGCCCGTGGAACAGGCCGACGCCCTGTCCCTGCCCATCGGCGACGACGGCGTGGTGGTCGGCGTCAACGCCGAGGGCCAGCCCGCCGTGCTCGGGGTGAACCGTCCCACGCCCTACGACATCGTGCTCATCGGCGGTCTGTGGACCGCACAGGTCATGGCGTTGCGGGCGGCAGCGACAGGGGCGCGGGTGGCTGTGGAGACCGGACGCGCGCAGGCCTGGATGCCCATGGTGCACGCCATGGGCGGCGGGCAGAACGGCCTCGCGGTGTACGACGTCGGCCGTGTGCCCCCGCAGGGCGCCTCGGCCGGTACACCGGTGCTGGTGGTGCGGGACTGCGGCATGCGGCCGCCACGCGGACGGGTGGTGTCGGCTCCCTGGCAGTCCGTGCTGACACTGCTGCCCTATCTGAGCCCGGTCGCGCCGCGGTTGATGCGTCAGGCGCGTCTGGTGGGCGTGCAGCGGGTGTCGCCGGACGAGGCGGCGGAGATCGGGCGGGTGATGGGGCTCCCGCGTCCCGAACTCGAAACGCTGCCCACGCTTCCGGACGGTGTGACGCTCTGGTGCACGGAGCGGGACCGGCAGTACGTGGTGACGCGGGCGACCGACGCCGAGACAGGACTGCTGGGCGTGGCACGCCGGATGGACTGAGAAGCACCCAACTTGACCGGTTTTCACGTGCACTCGCGGGTTGTCGCCTGAATTCGCCCGCTTCCGTGGGCGAATTCCGATGCGTCTTCGTCACGTTTTGGTGTACGCACCCATACGCCGTGGCGGTCTCGGGCCCGGTGTGACGCGTCGGACGGGCAGGAAGGGGCGGACGGGCCTGCCAGCCGCGTCGTTTTGGTGATTAGGCTGGGGTCGGGCACGTCGCGAGCCCCCGCGAGCGGGTGGTGCGCGCTCTGCGACGCAGGGGTCCAGTGACCCAAGGGGGAAGCCCGGCGAATCGTACGACAGGAACGGTCGCCCCCAAGCACGGCATGAGGGTGTTCGACCACCAGGAGGAACTGTGAACAGCGATCGGGACGGGATCCGCGGGGGCTGGGACACACCCGACGACGACCAGACCGACGCGGAGTCCGCCATCGAGATGACGGGCGAGTTCACCATCGACTACGCCCCGCCCGCCTGGTACACGCAGAACGCGTCGGGTCCGTCCGGCGCGCCTTCGTCGGCCCCGATGCCGCCGCCCCCGCCACCCCACTCCGCGCCGTACGCCGCCCCCGTGCCGCCCGTCGGGAATCCCGTGCCGATGCAGAAGGTGCCGGACGGGTTCGAGTTGCAGCAGGCGCAGCCCGTCCCGCAGGCGCAGCCCGTCCCGCAGGCGCAGCCGGAGGCCGTGGCGCCGGCTGCGGCGGTCGGGCCGGAGACGGGCAACGGGGACCTGGAGAGCGGGGCCACCATGCGGTTCTCCGCCGTGGCCCTGAAACGCGAGATGGCCGAGATCGCCGAGCGCGCGGCGGCAGCCGCGAAGGAGGCCGGGTCCGGCGGCGAGGGCTCCGCCGGGGTTGCGGGTACGGCTGCGGGCGACGGGGCGACCACGCCGTCCGCCGGTGCCGAGGGCGCTGCGTCCGAGGAGCCCGCGCCGGATCCCGTGGCAGCACCGCGGGGCTCCGAGGAGCCGGCGGGCGAGGAGTCCGGGGACGGGGTCGTCGGGACTGACCGCCCCGGGCGCGATGCAGCCGCCTCCGACGGAGCCGGGGAGGCGGAGCACCCTGACAGCTCCGGCGCCGACGGGGGTGAGGAGCCGGGTGACCGCGACGCCGTGAGCAAGGTTCAGGCCGAGGGCGACACCGGGGCCGGGGACGCGGCCGGTGCTCGGGCAGGTTCCGCCGATGACACCAAGTCCGATGACCCCGGGTCTGCCGAGGCCGGGTCCGACGAGGCCGAGTCTGCCGAGGCCGGGTCTGCCGAGGCCGAGTCCGCCGACGCCCGGTCCGACGCCTCGGAACCCGCGGACGCCGTCGTCCAGGACGCCATAGCGGCGGACACCACCACCCAGGACGGCGCCTCTCAGCCGGGCACGCCCGAGAGCGGTGCTCAGCCGCAGGCCGGCCAGTCCCACGGCACCCCGCAGCCCGGCGCGCCCCAGGCCGCCGTACCGCCCGTTCCTCAGGACGCCCCGCCCGCCTGGACGCCTCCGCCCGCGCCGCAGAACGGGGTACCCCCGCTGCCGCCCTCCTACCAGCCCGCGGCGCCCGCTCCGGCGGCCCAGTGGCCCCTGCAGCAGCCCGCGCCGCAGCAGCCCGGCCCGATGCCGGGGCAGCCGCAGCCGGCGCCCGCGCAGGGCCCCGGCCAGGTACCCGCACAGCAGCAGCCGTTCCAGCCCCAGGCCCCGCAGCCCGCCCCCGCCGCCTGGAGCCAGGCCGACCAGCCGGGGCCGGGTCAGCCGGGTCAGCCGGGTCAGCCGGGTCAGGGCAACCAGGTCGGCGCGCCTGTGGCGCCGCAGCCGGGGCAGCCGACGGCGGGACCGGGACCGCAGCCGGTCCCGGCCGGGTCTCCCACGCCGAGCGGTTACGGCTTCCCGCAGCCGCCGGCGCCGCAGGCCGACCCCAACGCGCAGGCCCGGCCTGGAGGGTATGGGTTCCCTCAGCCCGGCACCCCCAACGCCCAGCCCCAGCCGCAGCCGCAGCCGCAGCCGCAGCCCGGAGGTTACGGATTCCCCCAGCCGCCGGCGCCGCAAGCCGACCCCAACGCGCAGGCCCAGCCTGGAGCTTATGGATTCCCCCAGCCCGGCGCGCCCAACGCCCAGCCCCAACCCCAGCCCGGTGGCTATGGGTTCCCCCAGCCCCCGGAGAACCTGCACGGGCCGCAGGGGCCGGAAGCCGGGCAGGGTGGCGGTGGGCCGCAGGCTCCGGTCGATCCGCGGTCCGGTGCCGCGTGGCCGCAGCCCGTTCAGCACGACCAGCGGCAGCCGACCAACCCGGGTGCGGCGCCGCTCGGTTACACCGCCGCCGTGGAGCTGTCCTCGGACCGACTGCTCAACAACAAGAGGCAGAAGGCGAAGAGCGGGCGGCCCGCTGCGGCGGGCGGCCGGTTCAAGATCGGCGGCAAGAAGGAGGAGGCCGAGCGGCAGCGCAAGCTGGAGCTGATCCGCACGCCGGTGCTCTCCTGCTACCGCATCGCGGTCATCAGCCTCAAGGGCGGTGTCGGAAAGACCACGACGACCACGGCCCTCGGCTCCACCCTCGCCACCGAGCGGCAGGACAAGATCCTCGCCATCGACGCCAACCCGGACGCCGGCACGCTCGGGCGGCGTGTGCGCCGGGAGACCGGGGCGACCATCCGTGACCTCGTCCAGGCGATCCCGTACCTGAACTCGTACATGGACATCCGGCGGTTCACCTCGCAGGCGCCCTCCGGGCTGGAGATCATCGCCAACGACGTGGACCCGGCCGTCTCGACGACGTTCAACGACGAGGACTACCGGCGCGCGATCGACGTGCTCGGCCGGCAGTACCCGGTCATCCTGACCGACTCGGGCACCGGTCTGCTGTACAGCGCCATGCGCGGGGTGCTCGACCTCGCCGACCAGCTCATCATCATCTCCACGCCGTCCGTGGACGGTGCGAGCAGCGCCAGTACGACGCTTGACTGGCTGTCCGCGCACGGGTACGCCGACCTGGTCTCGCGGTCCCTCACCGTGATCTCCGGGGTCCGCGAGACCGGCAAGATGATCAAGGTCGAGGACATCGTGTCGCACTTCGAGACGCGGACCCGCGGTGTCGTGGTCGTGCCCTTCGACGAGCATCTGGCCGCCGGTGCCGAGGTCGACCTCGACATGATGCGGCCACGGACGCGCGAGGCCTACTTCAACCTCGCCGCGCTGGTCGCCGAGGACTTCGTACGGCACCAGCAGTCGCACGGGCTGTGGACCAGCGACGGCAACCCGCCCCCGGTGGCCGCCCCGCCCATGCCGGGCCAGCCGATGCCGGGCCAGCCCATGCCCGGCCAGATGATGCCGGGTCAGCCCATGCCCGGCCAGCCCATGCCCGGCCAGCCGATGCCCGGGCAGCCGATGCCGGGTCAGCCGTACCCGCCGGCCCAGCCGTACCCGCAGGGCCAGCAGCCCTACCCGCCCCAGCAGGGCCAGCCGTACCCGCAGGCCGCGCCGGGCCAGCAGCCCCACCCGCAGGCGGCACCCGGCCAGCAGCAGCCCTACCCGCCGCAGCAGCCCGGCCAGCCGTACGGCTACCCGCAGCCTCCGCAGCAGGGACAGCAGGGACAGCAGCCGCCGCAGGCGCCGCCCCAGCAGCAGTAGCACGGCAGGAAACACGGAGCAGGAGACAGGAAAAAGGGCGGCCGGTGCGTTCTTCGCACCGGCCGCCCTTCGCCGTGGAAGGAGTCAGGAAACGCTGCCGCTCAGGGCCTACGCCTCCGCGGCGACGATCTCCCGGCACCGCTTCACATCCGCGGCCATCTGCTCCAGCAGGGCCTCCAGCGTGTCGAACTTCGCCTGGCCGCGCACATACGCGAGGAAGTCGACGGCGACGTGCAGCCCGTACAGGTCGAGGCCCACGCGGTCGATGGCGTACGCCTCCACCGTGCGCTCGGTGCCGTCGAACTGCGGGTTCGTGCCGACCGAGATCGCGGCGGGCATGGCCTCGCCCTGGACGTGCAGGTAACCGGCGTACACCCCGTCGGCCGGGATGGCGGTGTGCGGGAGCGTCTCGACGTTGGCCGTCGGGAAGCCCAGTTCGCGGCCGCGCTGGGCGCCGCGCACGACCACGCCCTCCACGCGGTGCGGGCGGCCCAGGATTTCGCGGGCGCCCTCGACGTCGCCCTCGGCGACCAGGCGGCGGGTCAGGGTGGAGGAGAAGGGCTCCCCACCGCCCGCCGAGCCGGTGACGTACAGGTCGACGACCTCGACCTCGAAGTCGTAGGTCTTGCCCTGCTCGGCGAGGAACTCGACGTTACCGGCGGCCTTGTGACCGAAGCGGAAGTTCGGGCCCTCCACGACCGCTTTCGCGTGCAGCTTGTCCACCAGGACCTTCACGACGAACTCGGCGGGCGAGAGCTTCGAGAACTCGGTGGTGAAGGGGAGGATGAGGACCGCGTCCACGCCCAGGTCCGCCATCAGCTCGGCACGGCGGTGGTGCGGGGCGAGCAGCGGCGGGTGGCTGCCGGGGCGGACGACCTCGCTGGGGTGCGGGTCGAAGGTGACCACGACGGCCGGTACACCCAGCTCGCGGGCGCGGTCGACGGCGTGCTTGATGATCAGCTGGTGGCCGCGGTGGACGCCGTCGTAGGAACCGATGGTGACGACGCTGCGCCCCCAGTCCTGGGGGATGTCCTCCAAGCCACGCCAGCGCTGCACTGTGACCGCTCCTCGAACCCGTGTCCGTGTCTGTCTTGACTCTTGTGCAGGTCTAAGGGTGCCATGCCGGGTGCCCGGGGCCCGCATCGGTACCAGGGCTGTGACCGGGCGCACGTTCACCGTTCGCCCCGGGCACGGCTCAGGCCGGTACGCGTACGCCCGCCAGGTTCTCCAGCATGCGGCGGGTGCTGGGGCCCACCACGGCGGCCCAGTCCTCCGGGGCGGCGGCCAGCCAGCGGGCCATCCGGGCGGCGAAGCCGGGCACGTGCCGGCCCAGGTCGACCAGGCCGCGGTCGAAGTGGGTGGCGCCTTCGGGCGTGCGGACGAGGAGCAGTCCGGTGCGGTGGACGAGCCCGCGGGCCTCCTGCTCCCACTCCTCCCAGGCCTCCCCCTCCTCCCGATCCTCAAGGTCCTCCCGCTGCTCACGGTGCTCCCAGTGCGCCCGCTCCGCCCGCTCCTCCGACTCCTCACGATCCTCCCGAGCGCCATGCCCGGCTCTGTCGCCATGGCCGTCGCCGGCGCCGTAGCCGTACTCGGCCGCCGCGTGCAGGACGGCATCCAGGACGGAGGGGGCCTGCTCCCGGGCGAGCAGGAACTCCAGCAGCTCGCGGCGCAGGGGGCGGGAGGCGGTGGTGCCGGGGGCGGCCAGGACGGTCGCGAGGGCGGCGCGCAGCTGTTCGGGGGCGTCGTCCAGCAGGCCCGTGACCAGCGGCAGCAGGACCGGGCGGGTGGTGGGGCCCTGGGCGAGGCGGCGGTCGACCTGGGCGGCGACGTGTCCGGCGGTCTCCGGGTGCAGCCGTACCGCCTCCCGGACCAGGGCCGCGACGCGGCGGGCGAGGGCCGGGTCCGTGACGTCGGTCAGGGTGCCCAGTGCCTCTCGTGCGTGCGGGCCGCGCAGTCGGGCGCGAAAGGCCTCAAGGACCGGTTCGGGGTGGGTGGCCAGGGCGGGGGCCAGGGCGCCCGGCGGGAACTGCGGGTCGCCGTCGGCGAAGTGCCGCAGGGCTGCGGCGAGGTGCTGGTCGCGGGTCTGCGGGTCGCCCACCAGCAGGGCGAGGGCGCCGCCGTGCAGGGTGCAGTCGGCGGGTCGGGCGAGCAGGGCGAGGGCGGCGTAGCGCAGCAGTTCGCGGTCGGCCGCCGAGCGGACGTGCGGGGCCGCGCGCAGCCCGAAGGCCACGGCGGCGACCCGGCGGGCGGGACGCTCGTCGTGCGCCCAGCGGTCCACGGCCCGGCAGATGGCCGACGGCTCGTCCTCGGCGAGGGTGGTGAGCAGTTCGTCGGCGCGCCGGTGCGCGCTCGCCACCAGGATCTCGGTGAGGTCGTCCAGCGCGCCGTGCCGGTGGGTGTGCAGCAGCGCCTGCGCGGCGGTCGCGACGGTGGCGTGCGGGGTCGCGGGCAGCGGCCGTTCGTCGTCGAACCAGCACGTCAGTCGCGGCTGTACGACGGCGGGGGCGGCGGCGAGCAGCCGGGCGACGGCGTCCAGGTAGCGCTCGCCGGCCTCCGGGGGCGCCTGGTCGGCCAGCACCAGCCGGCGCAGCAGATCGAGCCGCTCGGTGTCGGAGACCGGCAGCTCGGTCCAGAAGGCGGGACCGAACTCGGCCGGTACCGGCCGCTGGGCTCGGCGCCAGACGACGATGCGGTCGGCGAGCTGCCGCAGCACCTCGGTGTACGGGGTCGCGTCCGGGACCTGGAGCAGGGTGCGGGTGAGCAGCCGGGCCCCCCACCAGGAGCCGGGGTCGCGGTCCAGGGCGTCCGTCAAGTCACGTAGTCGAAGGGCGAGTTGGTCGTGTCCGTACTGCCGCGCGAGGAGCAGCAGGGCTTGGACGACGGGGCCGATCCGGTGGTGCGGCACCGGCACGGGAGCGTCTTCGCGGTCGGCGCGGGGACGGTGGACCAGGGCGCGCAGGGCCTCGTCGAGGTCGAGGTGCAGGCCCTGGATCCAGTCGGCCAGCTCCTCGTGCGCGAAGCGGTAGCCGCGGCCGGCCGGGACGAGGAGGCCCTCGGTGAGGACGGCGGACGCCCAACCGGTACCGCCGCCGAGCCGGGCCGGGGCGGGGCCCCAGGGGAACACCGCTTCGAAGGACTCCCGGTCCAGCTCGCCCTGCCCGGGCCCGAGGCTGCGCCGGGCGGCCTCGTGCACCTGCCCGGCGACGCGTGCGGCGAGCCGGCGTACGGCCGTGCCGCGCAGGCCGCTGCCGGCGGCGAGCCGGACCGCGATCCGCAGGCACATGAGGTCCAGGTGGGCCGCGAACACCTCGTGCCGGTCGACCGGCCCGGCGACCGGCATGTCCGGCACGGCGGCGCGGATCTCGGCCAAGAGGCGCAGGGTCAGCGGATGCCGCGCTTCACGATCGGCCAGGACCCCGTCCGGGATCCAGTAGCGGGCCCGGGCGAGACGCGCCTCGTCCTCGGTGAGGTCGGGGAGGTGCAGGCGGGGCGGGAGAGGCCGGGCGGGTTCGGTGGGGGTGGGCGTGGTCGGCGGCGTGGTGGCCTGGGGAGCGGGAGGCCCGGGGGGTTCGGCCTGCGCGGTGATGACGGCGCTGGTGACCTTGGTGGCGGTGGCGCCGAGGGCGGGCAGGGCGGTGGGCGCCATGCAGGCGGGGCTCGGCGTGGAGGTGGGGGCGGCAGATGTGGCGCGGGCGGCGGATGTGGGCTGGGCAGCCGACATGGTGCCTGCGATTCCGGGGGCCTGCGCGGCTGAGGGGGCTGCCGGGGCTTGGATGGCGGCCGCGTCCGTGGGAGACGGTGACATGACGGCGGGGGCCGCCGGCGCGGCGAGACTTGCGGTGCCGACCCAGAACGCGGGCGTCACGACGTGTGTCGGAGCGGCGGGTCCCTCGGGCGCCACGGCGCCCCGCGAAGTGACCGGAGTCGCAGAAGGCAGTCGAGTGATCGGAGTCGCCGGAGCGGCCGGAGGCACCGGATCGGCGGGGGCAGTGGCGGGGCCCGGGGCCGGCGGGGTGTACAGCAGGTCGGTGGGGAATTCGGCCCCCGCGCGCTCCCAGTACTCCTCGCTGCAGGCCACCACCAGCCGTGCCCCGGTCTCGCGCAGCCAGGCGGCCGTTCCCCTGGTCCACTCGGGCAGCCGGTGTGCGAGGACGGGGGGCATCTCCTCGGGGCAGTCGAGGACGAGCAGGAGCGGGCGGCCGGCCCGTGCGGCGCGCCGGGCCAGGTGTTCCGGGCCGAGGTCGCCCAGGTCGGCACGGTGGACGGCGCGGGCGGCGGCGACGATCCGTGCGGCCCGTTCCAGGGTGCGGCGGGCCGCGTCGGCCACGGAGTCGTCGGCGTCGTCCAGGTCGGCACCGCGCAGCCACAACGTCGGGGCTGCCCGCTCGCCGTGGGCCCGCCGCGCGGCAAGGGCGGCGAGTTCCGTCGTACGGCCGCTGCCCGGGGCGCCGACGAGCCCGAGCACCGTGCGATCACCGTCCGTGAAGGCCCGCAACTCCCGTACGACATCGCCTCGTTCGACCGGTTCCACGGCACCTGCGAGGAAGCCCTGCGCGCTGTCCTGGCCGGCCGAGGTGGCGGTCAGCTGCAGGATGCCGGCCAGGTTGAGGTCGGCGCCGTAGGCGGGCACCGTGGTCGCGTTGCGGGCGAGCAGCTCGGCCAGGGGGCCGTCGGCGGGCCGAAGCGGCACCGCGAAACCCGTGTCGCGCTGCGCGGAGTGCAGGGCGGTGCCGAGGACGCCGAGCACCGCCCCGGTCCTCGCGTCGACCACCGGGCCCCCGGCCGCTCCGCCGCCCAGCCGCAGTGCGTCCTGGCCGGCGGTGCCGATGGCCAGCTCCAGCGCCTCCTGGACGAGGTGGAAGCGGTCGTTGGCGGTGTACGTCACCTCGGTGGCGGCCAGCACCCGTGCCTCCCGCCAGCAGCCCGCAGGGAGCCGCACGTACGTGCCGGCGTCGACATGCTCCCGCACGGTCAGCGGCAGCGGGTCCAGGCCCAGGCCCTCGGTGCGGATCAGGGCCAGGTCGAGAGCGGGCAGGGGGGTGACGGCGTCCGCGGCCACCACGCAGGTGCGGTCGTCCGCGGCATGCAGTACGAGCCGGGGCAGGCCGTCGACGGTCTCGTGGCTGGTGATCAGGGTCCCTTGGTGATCAGCGAGGAAACCGACGCCTCTGGGGCGCCCGGCGAGATCGCGGATCAGGACGAGGGCGGGGTCGGGGCTGGGGCTGGGCCCGGGGCCGTCGCCGGCGGGGTCAGAGGGGTCCGGGTCTGCGGTGGTGCCGCCGCCGACCGCGCCCCTGGTGGCGCCGGCGCCGCCGATACCGCTGGTACCGGTGGTGTAGCCGGTGCCGGCGGGGTTGCTGGTGTAACAGCTGCGAGCAGTGCCCGTGGCGTACCCGGTGTCGTCACCGCCCCCGCGGCCCCTGCCGGTCCTGTCGCGCCCCCGGCCACGACGCTCCCCTCCAGCGCCGTACCCCGGCTCCCCGGTGCCGTACGCCGACTCCCCGATGCCGACCGCCGACTCCCCCACGCCGTCCGCCGCCGCCCCGCGACCGCTTCCGGTGCGCGGGCCCCGTACCGCCATGCCGTACCTCCCGCCCGTACCGCGTGCCCTGTTTTCCGACGGTAGGTGCGCGATGATCGACGGGACAGATCGCCTGGCGAAAGCGCCCCCTTCCGCTCCCCCGGTTCACTCCGAGCGCCTGCCCGGACGGGTGAATAGGCGGGAGCCGTTGGATAACCCTAGAGGTGGGGGAACCGAGGGGGGACCGTGGAGCGGCGGCAGGGGCACACCCCGTGGCAGGCCGCCGCTCCACGGGCAACACCCGTGGCAGGTGTCTCAGCCGAAGACGGCCAGGCTCTTGGCCTTGCCCTTGTGCTGCTCGACGAGCGCGAGAAAGCGGCCGTCGGGGTCGAACACCGCGACAGGACCGGCGCCCGCGTACGCGTCGGGCATCTCCAGCCGGACGCCGTTCAGCAGCAGCCGGGCGCGCCGGGCGTCCACCTGCCAGCGCGGGAACGCGGCTCCGGCGGCCTGTGCGATCGGCATCACGGTCAGCTCCTTCTGGAGCTGGTCCAGCGTCTTCGCCGTGTCGATCTTGTACGGCCCGACGCGCGTGCGGCGCAGCGCGGTGAGGTGGCCGCCGACGCCCAGGTCTGCGCCCAGGTCACGGGCCAGGGCACGGATGTAGGTGCCGGAGGAGCAGACCACGGACACGACCAGGTCGAGCACCGCGGTGCCGTCGTCGGCGACGGCGTCCCGGACGTCGTACACCGTGAAGGAGGAGATCGTCACCGGCCGGGCGGGGATCTCGAAGTCCTCGCCCTCGCGGGCCCGCTTGTACGACCGTACGCCGTCGATCTTGATGGCGCTGACCTTGGACGGGACCTGCATGACGTCGCCGGTCAGCTTGGCGATGCCGGCGTCGATGGCGTCCCGGGTCACCTTGGAGGCGTCGGTGGACGAGGTGATCTCGCCCTCGGCGTCGTCGGTCACCGTGTTCTGGCCCAGGCGGATGGTGCCCAGGTACTCCTTCTCGGTCAGCGCGAGGTGCCCGAGGAGCTTGGTGGCGCGCTCGACGCCGAGGACCAGGACGCCGGTCGCCATCGGGTCGAGGGTGCCGGCGTGGCCGACGCGGCGGGTCCTGGCGATCCCGCGCATCTTGGCGACCACGTCGTGCGAAGTGAAGCCCGACGGCTTGTCGACGATGACGAGGCCGTCGGGCGTGGTGTGCTTCTGGGTCATTCCGCGGCGTCGCCGTCCGTCTCGGCCTCGTCCTCGGCAGGCTTGCGGTACGGGTCCGCGCCGCCCGCGTACGCTGCCCCCGCGGAGGCCTCGCGGACCTTCGCGTCGGACTGCCGCGCCTTGTCGAGGAGGTCCTCGATGGTCCGGGCGGTGTCCGGCAGGGCGTCCGCGACGAAAGTCAGGGTCGGCGTGAACTTCACACCGGCTGCGCGGCCGACCTCGGAGCGCAGGATGCCCTTGGCGCTCTCCAGGCCCGCTGCCGCGGCCTTCCGCTCCTCGTCGTCGCCGTAGACCGTGTAGAAGACGGTCGCCTCCCGCAGGTCACCCGTGACCCGGGTGTCCGTGATGGTGACGTGCGAGCCGAGCCGCGGGTCCTTGATCCCGCGCTGCAGCTTCTGGGCCACCACCTCCCGGATGAGGTCCGCCAGCCTTTTCGCCCGCGCGTTGTCGGCCACTGGTCCGTCTCCCGTTCTTTCTTCTTCTTGCGTTCTGTGGTCAGTCGTCGTCGCCGTGGAAGCGCCGCCGCACGGACAGCAGCTCCACTTCGGGGCGTCCGGCGACCAGCCGTTCACACCGGTCCAGTACGTCGGTCAGGTGCGCCGCGTCGCCGGAGACCATGGCCAGGCCGATGATCGCTCGCCGGTGGAGGTCCATGTGGTCCACCTCGGCCGCGCTCACGGCGTACTTCCGCTGGAGTTCGGCGACGATCGGGCGGACGACGGAGCGCTTCTCCTTCAGCGAGTGGACGTCGCCGAGGAGGAGGTCGAAGGACAGAGTCCCCACGTACATGTGTGTAGCCGGTTCACCCGCCGGTACGGGATCGATGGCCCCGGGTCCGTGTGGCCGGGGACATCAAGAACGGTACCGCGTACCTGCCGGTGACTCGACAGGGTTTCGGCACCGTGGACTGCGCTCCTGCCCGGGGGCGAAGCCCCCGGGAACGGCGCGCTGGCCGACAGGACCGCAGTCCCGCCGGCCAGCAGCAAACCGTCGGCCATCAGGCCCGCGGCTTCTCCCGCATCTCGTACGTCGCGATGACGTCGTCCACCTTGATGTCGTTGAAGTTGCCGAGGTTGATACCGCCCTCGTAGCCTTCGCGGATCTCGGTGACGTCGTCCTTGAAGCGACGCAGGCCCTCGATGGTGAGGTTCTCCGCGACCACCTTGCCGTCGCGGATGAGGCGGGCCTTGGTGTTGCGCTTGACCTCGCCCGAGCGGATGAGGACACCGGCGATGTTGCCCAGCTTGGACGACTTGAAGACCTCGCGGATCTCCGCCGTACCGAGCTCGACCTCTTCGAACTCCGGCTTGAGCATGCCCTTGAGGGCCGCCTCGATCTCCTCGATCGCCTGGTAGATGACCGAGTAGTACCGGACGTCCACACCCTCGCGCTCGGCCATCTGCGCCGCGCGGCCGGCCGCACGGACGTTGAAGCCGATCACGATGGCGTCGGAGCCCATCGCCAGGTCGATGTCGGACTCCGTGACCGCACCGACGCCGCGGTGCAGGACGCGGATGTCGACCTCTTCGCCGACGTCCAGCTGGAGCAGGGAGGACTCCAGGGCCTCGACGGAACCAGAAGCGTCACCCTTGATGATCAGGTTCAGCTGCTGGACCTCGCCGGCCTTGAGCACCTTGTCCAGGTCCTCCAGGGACACGCGGCGCGTGCGCTTCGCGAAGGCCGCGTTGCGCTCACGGGCGGCACGCTTCTCGGCGATCTGACGGGCCGTACGGTCCTCGTCGACCACCAGGAAGTTGTCACCCGCACCCGGGACGTTGGTCAGGCCCAGGACCTGGACCGGCGTCGACGGGCCGGCCTCGGCGACGTTGTTGCCGTTGTCGTCGAGCATGGCGCGGACTCGGCCGTAGGCGTCGCCCACGACCATCGTGTCGCCGACCCGCAGCGTGCCTCGCTGGACGAGGACCGTCGCCACGGCACCACGGCCGCGGTCGAGACGGGACTCGATGGAGATGCCCTGCGCGTCCTGGTTCGGGTTGGCCCGCAGGTCGAGCGAGGCGTCGGCCGTGAGGATCACGGCCTCCAGCAGCGAGTCGATGTGCAGACCCTGCTTGGCGGAGATGTCGACGAACATGGTGTCGCCGCCGTACTCCTCGGCCACCAGGCCGTACTCGGTCAGCTGACCGCGCACCTTGGTCGGGTCGGCACCCTCGACGTCGATCTTGTTGACCGCGACCACGATCGGCACGTCGGCCGCCTTGGCGTGGTTGAGCGCCTCGACCGTCTGCGGCATGACGCCGTCGTTGGCCGCGACGACCAGGATCGCGATGTCGGTCGACTTCGCACCACGGGCACGCATGGCGGTGAACGCCTCGTGACCCGGGGTGTCGATGAAGGTGATCTTGCGCTCTTCGTCGTTGACCTCGGTCGCGACCTGGTAGGCACCGATGTGCTGGGTGATGCCACCGGCCTCGCCCGCGATGACGTTCGTCTTGCGGATCGCGTCGAGCAGTCGGGTCTTACCGTGGTCGACGTGACCCATGACGGTCACCACCGGCGGACGGACGACCAGGTCCTCCTCGGAGCCCTCGTCCTCGCCGAACTCGATGTCGAAGGACTCGAGCAGCTCGCGGTCCTCCTCCTCCGGGCTGACGATCTGAACCGCGTAGTTCATCTCGTCCGCGAGGAGCTGCAGCGTCTCGTCGGAGACGGACTGCGTCGCGGTGACCATCTCGCCGAGGTTCATCATGACCGCGACGAGGGACGCCGGGTTGGCGTTGATCTTCTCCGCGAAGTCGGTGAGCGACGCGCCGCGGGAGAGACGGATGGTCTCGCCGTTGCCGCGCGGCAGCATCACGCCGCCGACGCTCGGGGCCTGCATGGCCTCGTACTCCTGGCGCCTCTGCCGCTTCGACTTGCGGCCACGGCGCGCGGGACCGCCGGGACGCCCGAAGGCACCCTGCGTGCCGCCACGACCGCCCGGACCACCGGGACGACCGCCGAAGCCGGGACGGCCACCGCCGCCACCGCCGGGACCACCCGGACGGCCGGCGAAGCCACCGCCGCCACCGCCACCGCCGGGACGGCCGGCGAAGCCGCCGCCGCCACCGCCGCCACCGGGACGGCCGGCGAAGCCGGGACGACCGCCGCCGCCACCGCCGGGACGACCGCCTGCACCGGGACCGCGGCCGCCGGGGCCGCCACCGGGGCGCGGGCCGGCAGCGGGACGCTGCGGCATCATGCCGGGGTTCGGACGCGGACCGGCCGGGCCGGGACGCGGGCCGCCCTGCGGCCGGGGCATGCCGGCCGGCGACGGACGGGGACCACCGGGAGCCTGCGGACGCGGACCGCCGCCCTGCTGGCCGGGAGCCTGCGGACGGGGACCGGCGCCGGGGGCACCCGGGCCGCCCGGACGGGGACCGCCCTGCGGGCGCGGGGCCTGCGGACGGGCCATGCCGGTGGAGCCACCGGAGGTGAAGGGGTTGTTACCCGGACGCGGACCGGCCGGACGGGCACCCGGACGCGGGGCCTGGCCACCGGGGCGCGGGGCACCCTGACCCGGACGGGCCTGCCCCTGGCCGGGAGCCGGACGGCCACCGGGCTTCGGGGCACCCGGACGGGCACCGGGACGCGGACCCTGCGCGGCCGGGGCCTGCGGGGTCTGGGCGGCCGGAGCGGCCGGCGGAGCGGTGAACTCCGGAGCGGCCGGAGCCGGACGCGGCGCGGGCTTCGGGCCGGGAACCGGACGCGGACCCGGGGTCGGCGCGGGCGCCGAGGGGGTCGACGGGGCCGCCGGCTGCTGGGCAGCGGGCGCCGTCGAAGGCTTGGGAGCCGCCGGCCTGGGGGCCGGGGCAGCCGGACGCGCCGCCTGCGCCGGAGAGGGCGCGGCGGGCTTGGGGGAAGCCTTGCGGGGGGCGGGCTTGCCGGCGGACTTGCCGTTGCCACCGCCCTGGAAGGCGTCGGTCAGCTTACGTACAACCGGCGCTTCGATGGTCGAAGACGCCGAACGGACGAATTCACCGAGTTCCTGGAGCTTGGCCATGACGACCTTGCTCTCGACACCGAACTCCTTGGCGAGTTCGTAGACCCGGACCTTAGCCACTTCGCTCCTTTGAGGTCCGGGTTGAAGCCGGACCGTCGCTAGTTCATGGGCGTACTCATCGCGTACTCATCGAGTGCTCATCGCAATCTCGACCTGCTTTCGACTCGCGAGGTACCAGGGCCGCACGGGGTTCCGCGCGGCACGTCTTACCGTGTTGCCTGCTCGACAACTGTTGTCTGCTCGACGTATCGGCGCAACGCCTTTGTGTCGAGCGGCCCCGGGGCGCGCAGTGCCCGCGGGAACGCCCGGCGGCGTACCGCCTGGTCGAGACAGACCAGAGCGGGGTGTACATAGGCACCCCGGCCGGGCAGCGTACCGCGAGGATCGGGGGCGCATGCGTCCTCGATCCTCACGATCCGCAGTAGATCGTTCTTGGCCGCCCGCTCCCGGCACCCCACACAGGTGCGCTCAGGGCATGCTCGGGCGTGCGTCCGGCCAGACACAGTTAAGTCTACCTCCCCGTACCGACCTCACCCGTTTGGGGCAAAGATCGAACGGTTGTTGTCGTGATCTCAGCGACCTGCGGCCGGGATTTATTCCCCGCCTATTCCCCGGCCTGCTCGGTGTCGGGCCGGATGTCGATGCGCCAGCCGGTGAGGCGGGCGGCGAGGCGGGCGTTCTGCCCCTCCTTGCCGATCGCGAGCGACAGCTGGTAGTCCGGCACGGTCACCCGGGCCGAGCGGGAGGCCATGTCGACGACCTCCACCTTGCTCACCCGAGCGGGTGACAGGGCGTTCGCCACCATCTCGGCCGGGTCGTCCGACCAGTCGACGATGTCGATCTTCTCGCCGTTCAGCTCGCCCATCACGTTGCGCACCCGGCCGCCCATCGGGCCGATGCAGGCGCCCTTGGCGTTCAGACCCGAACGGGTGGACCGTACGGCGATCTTGGTGCGGTGACCGGCCTCACGGGCGATCGCGGCGATCTCGACGGATCCGTCGGCGATCTCCGGCACCTCCAGGGCGAAGAGCTTCTTCACCAGGTTCGGGTGGGTACGGGACAGGGTGACCGACGGTCCGCGGACGCCCTTCGCCACCCGGACGACGTACGACCGCAGGCGCATGCCGTGCGGGTAGGTCTCGCCGGGCACCTGCTCCTGCACCGGCAGGATGGCCTCCAGCTTGCCGATGTCGACCAGCACGTTCTTCGGGTCGCGGCCCTGCTGGACCACGCCGGTGACGATGTCGCCCTCGCGCCCGGCGTACTCGCCGAGTGTCGCGTCGTCCTCGGCGTCGCGCAGCCGCTGCAGGATCACCTGCTTGGCGGTGGTGGCGGCGATACGGCCGAAGCCGGTGGGGGTGTCGTCGAACTCGCGGGGCTCCTGGCCCTCCTCGAGGTCCTCGGGGTCCTCCTTCGCCCACACGGTCACATGCCCGGTCTCCCGGTTGAGCTCCACGCGCGCGTGTCGGCGGCTTCCCTCGGTGCGGTGGTAGGCGATGAGGAGGGCCGACTCGATCGCCTCGACCAGCAGGTCGAAGGAGATCTCCTTCTCCCGAACCAAGCCCCGCAGGGCACTCATGTCGATGTCCACGGCTACGCCTCCTCCTCTTCCTTCATGGTGTTCTCGTCCGTCTTGTCGGCCTTGCCGGCCCTGTCGTCGGTCTTGTCCTTGCGGTTGAACTCGACCTGCACGCGCGCCTTGTCGATCTCCGGGAAGCCGAGTCTGCGGGTGGTCGCCTTGCGGCCCTTGACCCCGGGGACCTCGACGTCGAGACCGTCCTCGTCGACCGCCAGGATCCGGGCGACCAGCTCGCCGCCCTCGGTGAGCTGGAACTTCACGAGCCGGTCGGTGGCGCGCACGAAGTGCCGGTGCTCGGTGAGGAGGCGCTCCGCGCCGGGGGTTCCGACCTCCAGGTCGTACGCCGCGTCGCCCATCGCGTTGGTCTCGTCGAGCTTCGCCGAGAGCGCACGGCTCACATCGGCGATGGCGTCCAGATCCGCTCCGGTGTCGGAGTCCACGACCACGCGCAGCACCCGCTTGCGCCCGACGGAGTCCACGGCGATCTCTTCGAGATCCAGTCCCTGGGAGGTGACGAGCGGTTCCAGCAGCTCTCGCAGCCTCTCGCTCTGGGTGGTGCTCATCCGGGTGACTCCTCGGCCGCGTGTGCTGTTGTGGGATGGGTCGCGTGTCTGGTCAAAGGGTATCCGGTCGCGGGGGGTGTTGCTGTCCCCTCCGGGGGTGGGGCGGGGCGCCTTCGAGCTCGGGTGGCTGTGGTGACGGGCTGAGCCGGTGACATGAAGCGAGGGAGTGCACGGGTACCGTGATCACGGCGGGCCGCGCTCCCGCCCGTGTGTTCGTACGAGCCCCCCGAGGACGTCAGCCGTGCCGTACCCGCCACCCCTGCGCGCCCCCTCGGGGCCGCGCAGAAGATCCCTGCTCACCTCGGCCGCCGGTGCCGCGCTGCTGGCGGGCTGTTCGGCCGACCCGGACTCCGCCGGCAGCGGCGGCCCGTCCGCGACGGCACGGGCACGCGCGCGTGCCGCGCGGGACAGCCGGGCACTCCTGGAGCGGTACGACGCCGTCCTCGCCGCGCATCCCGGGCTCGCCGACCGGCTGCGCCCGCTGCGCGCCCAGGTCGCCGCCCACGCCGCGGCCTTCACGGACGGTGCGACGCCCACGACGGCGACCCCGGCATCCCCCTCCCCCGCCCCCGTGCCGGCCGCCGAGAAGGACGCGCTGGCCGGGCTGGCCGCCGCCGAGCGCGCCCTCGCCGACCAGCGTGCGAAGGAGCTGCTGGAGGTGCCGGGCGAGCCGGCGCGGCTGCTGGCGTCGGTGGCGGCGGCGGGCGCCGCGCACGCGTACCTGCTGGCGGAGGCGGCGAAGTGAGCGGCAGGGCGAGGGACGACGCGAGGGCCGCCGAGCTGACCGCACTGCAGGCGTCGCTGGCGGCGGAGCACGCGGCGGTGTACGGGTACGGCGTCGTCGGCGGCCGGATCGGCGCGGCGCGCCGGGCCGAGGCGCGGGCAGCGTACGACGCCCACCGGGCGCGCCGGGACGCGCTGATCCTGGAGGTCCGGGACCTGGGCGGCCAGCCGGTCGCCGCGAACGCCGCGTACGCGCTGCCGTTCCCGGTGCCGGACTCGGTCGCGGCCGTACGGCTCGCCGCCCGGCTGGAGGAGCGGGTGGCCGGCGTGTACGCGGACCTGGTGCGGGCGGCGACGGGCGCGCGGCGCGGTGCGGCCGCCGCGGCGCTGCGGGAGGCCGCGGTGCGCGCGGTGCGCTGGAGCGGGGAGAGCGTAGCCTTCCCTGGGCTCGCCGAGCGGGCCGGCGAGGGGACGGGCGCGGCCGGCGCGGCCCCGTCGGCCTCCGCCTCGGTGGCACCGTCACGGTGACCCGGTGAGTGCCCGTACGACAGGAGCCGGACTGGAAGGGAACGACTCGCGCATGGCTTTCGAACCGCCGCCGCGCCTGGTACGGGCGCTCGGTGAGACGGCACCGGCCGGGGACGCCTGGCTGGCGGAGCTGCCCGCGATCGCGGAACGGGCCGTCGCCAGGGGCGACTTGACCGTGGAGCGGATCCAGCTGCCGGGCGGGCGCAGCAGCCTGGTGGTGCTGGTGCGGCGGGCGGACGGCACCCCGGCCGTGCTGAAGCTCGCCCCGCCGAGGGCCCGCCCGGAGAGCGAGCGGGCGGCGCTGGCGCACTGGGGCGGACGGGGTGCCGTACAGCTGCTGGAGACCGGTGCCGAGGACGGTGTGCTGCTGCTGGAGCGGCTGCATCCGGATGTGTCGGTGCGGTCGCTGCCGGAGGCGAAGGCGCTGCTGGAGGCGGCGGGGACGCTGCGGCGGCTCTGGGTCGAGCCGCCGGCCGGTCATGCCTTCGAGACCGTCGCCGAGCGCACCGGGCGGCAGGCGACGGCGATGCGGGCGGGTGCGGACGCCGACCCCGAGGTGGCACCGCTGGTCGACGCGGCGCTCACGGCTCGCGAGGAGCTGCTGGCCGTACCGCTCGATCAGCGGCTGCTGCACGGCACGTTCCGGCAGAGCAAGGTGCTCGCCGGGGAGCGGATGCCGTGGCTCGCGGTGGGGCCGGATCCGGTGGTCGGTGAGTGTGCGTTCGATCTGGCGCGGCTGGTGCGGGACCGGGTGGAGGATCTGATCGCGGCGCCGTCCGGAGCGGCCGTCGTCCGGCGTCGGGTGAAGCGGCTCGCGGAGTCGCTGGAGGTGGACCAGGAGCGCCTGCGGGGCTGGACGCTGTTCCGGGCGGTGGAGTCCGGGGTGCGTGCGCTTCGGGTGGGGCGGCCGAAGGACGCCGAACTCCTGCTGGAGTTCGCGGGCTGGCTGTAGGCATGAGTAGGCGTACTCATGCACCTGGGTAGCCGGACCCGTGCCGGCTGGGCAGGGCACCGGACAGACTCACCGCATGCGAACAACATGGCACGGGGGCCTGCTGATGGCCATGGCCGGGCTGCTGGTCGCGGGCTGCTCCGCCGCGGAGCCGGACGACGGCGAACGCCACCGTCTGGCGGCGTCTGCGGCGGCGCAGCGGCAGCGGGCAGGCGAGGAACGGGCCCTTCGCAAGCGGGTGGCGGACTTCGCGGCGCTGCCCTCGCTGGAGCCCGTGCTGCTGCGGTTCAGCGACTTCTGCTTCGGTCCTCGGCAGCCGGATCTGTTCGACCAGTCCGAGGACCCCGACGTGGTGCACTGCCGGATGGACGCCGTCGCCCACTACGGGGCGTCCCGCAGGGTGACGCCGGTCCTTCGGGACATCGGGCGGGCGCACCTCGGCGACTGGGGCGGCTTGCCGGACGGGGTTCCGGACACCGGCGGGCGCGGCGGGCTCCGGTACGCCCTGGAGTACCAGCGCGCCAAGGGCCGGGGGGCCGACGGACGGCTCATGTCCGAGCCCGACCTCGAGGATTCGTCGCTCACCGTCGAGTGGGACGACCCGTGGGACCGGAGGGAGCGCGTTCAGGAGCCCGTGCCGTGCCCCTCGCCCGCCCCGGACGGGCGGTGCCGGCTGGAGCCCGGTGGCACCACCGTCGCCCGGGCACGCGCCCGCTACGGCACCGTCTTCTCGGTCACCTTCAGGAGCCGGGAGTACTGGACGCTCTCCCGCAAGGAGTGGCGGCGGTCCCACACGTGACCGCCGCCCTCACCGTCGTCAGGCCGTCAGGCGGGCGATCGCGTCCTCGACGGACAGTTCCTCGCGCTCGCCGGTCCTGCGGTCCTTCAGCTCCAGGACGCCCTCGGCGGAGCGGCGGCCGGCCACCAGGATCTGGGGGACGCCGATCAGCTCGGCGTCGGTGAACTTCACGCCCGGGGAGACCCCGGCCCGGTCGTCCACCAGGACCCGGGCACCGGCGGCGGCCAGCTTCTCGGCGACGTCGAGGGCCAGCTCGGTCTGCAGGGCCTTGCCGGCGGCGACGACGTGCACGTCGGCCGGGGCGATCTCCTTGGGCCACACCAGGCCCTTGTCGTCGGCGCTCTGCTCGGCGATGGCCGCGACCGCGCGGGACACGCCGATGCCGTAGGAGCCCATGGTGACGCGGACCGGCTTGCCGTTCTGGCCGAGGACGTCCAGCTTGAGGGCGTCGGTGTACTTGCGGCCCAGCTGGAAGATGTGGCCGATCTCGATGGCGCGGTCCAGCTTCAGGCCGGTGCCGCACTTGGGGCAGGGGTCGCCCTCCTGGACCACGACGACGTCCACGTACGCGTCGACCTCGAAGTCACGGCCGGCGACGACGTTCCTGGCGTGCGTGTGCTCCTTGTTGGCGCCGGTGATCCAGGCGGTGCCGGGGGCCACGCGCGGGTCGGCGATGTACGTCACCTTCTCGCCCAGGCCCTGCGGGCCGACGTAGCCGCGGACCAGGTCGGGGCGGCCGGTGAAGTCCGCCTCGGTGACCATCTCGACGACGGCCGGGGCGAAGTGCGCCTCGACCTTGTCCAGGTCCACCTCGCGGTCGCCGGGCACGCCGACGGCGACGATCTCGCCGTCCACCTTGACCAGCAGGTTCTTCAGCGTGGCGGAGGCCGGGACGCCGAGGGAGGCGGCCAGGGTCTCGATGGTGGGGGTGTCGGGGGTCGGGATCTCCTCCAGGGCCGGGACGGCCGAGCCGTCCACCGGCTGGAGCGGGTAGGTGATCGCCTCGGTGTTGGCGGCGAAGTCGCAGTTCGGGCAGTCGGCGAAGGTGTCCTCGCCGGCCTCGGCGGGGGCGAGGAACTCCTCCGACTTCGAGCCGCCCATGGCGCCGGCGGTGGCCGCGCAGATGCGGTAGTCCAGGCCGAGGCGCTCGAAGACGCGCTGGTAGGCCTGGCGGTGCAGGGCGTAGGACTGGGCGAGGCCCTCGTCCTCCAGGTCGAAGGAGTACGAGTCCTTCATCAGGAACTCGCGGCCGCGCAGGATGCCGGCGCGGGGGCGGGCCTCGTCCCGGAACTTGGTCTGGATCTGGTAGAGGATCACCGGCATGTCCTTGTAGGACGTGCACTGGTCCTTGACCAGGAGGGTGAAGATCTCCTCGTGGGTGGGGCCGAGGAGGTAGTCGCCGCCCTTGCGGTCCTTGAGCCGGAACAGCTCCTGGCCGTACTCGTCCCAGCGGCCGGTCGCCTCGTAGGGCTCACGGGGCAGCAGGGCGGGGAGGGTGACCTCCTGGGCGCCGATGGCGTCCATCTCCTCGCGGACGATCCGCTCGACGTTGGAGAGGACCTTCTTGCCGAGCGGCAGCCAGCTCCAGATGCCGGCGGCCGTGCGGCGGACGTAACCGGCGCGGACGAGGAGCTTGTGGCTGAGGACCTCGGCGTCCGCCGGGTCGTCGCGCAGCGTCTTCGCCATCAACTGGGACATGCGCTGGACCGGTGCGTTCGCCATGGTTCTCGTACTCCTGCCGGGTAAGGGTGATGGCATAGGAGGTTAGCCGGGCCGACTGTGCCGGTGGAAATCGGATATGACCCCGGCTTTGTCTGCGTTTATCTGCGCCGCAGCGGCAGGGGGGCGCCCATCACCACGTACGGCCGTGGCGCGCTCGGGAAGTGGACCTGGCGGGCGAGGTCCGTGTAGCCGAGGGAGTAGTAGAGGCCGCGGGCCGGGCTGTCGGTGTCGATCGCGGAGAGGATCGAGCGGGGTTCGGTGGCGGTGTCGGTGATCGTGGTGATCAGGCGGCGGCCGATGCCGCGGTTCTGGTGGTCGGGGTGGACGTGCAGCTCCGTGATCACAAAGGAGTCGTCCAGCCAGAAATCGTTTCCGCCCGCGCGGAGGTAGGGCTCCACGACGGTGGACCACCAGTGGGTGCGGGAGTTCGGCATGCCGTAGACGAACCCCACGAGGTGACCGCCCACGGTGGCTCCGAGGGCCCTCGCGCCCTGGTACTGCATGTGGCGCTGGACGATCTGACGGCGTACGGCGACTTCGTCGGGGCCGAGGCCGAAGGCGACGGCCTGGACGGCGAGGGCCTCGTCGACGTGGGCTGCGAGGTCCAGGGGGCCGATCACGAGGTCCATGACGGGAGCGTACAGGGGTGTACAGGGCTTCAGAACAGCACGCTCATGAAGGCGCCGACCTCCTGGAAGCCCACCCTGCGGTACGTCCTTCGCGCCGCCGTGTTGAAGTCGTTCACGTACAGGCTGACGACCGGGGCCACGTCGGCGAGCGCATACCGCAGGACGGCCGCCATGCCGGGGGCTGCGAGCCCCCTCCCCCGGTACTCGGGGGCCACCCACACACCCTGGATCTGGCAGGCCTGGCGGGTCGCCGCGCCGATCTCCGCCTTGAAGACGACCTTGCCGTGCTCGTCCAGGCGTGCGAAGGAGCGGCCGGCGCCGACCAGTTCGGCGACGCGGGCCTGGTACAGCAGCCCACCGTCACCCGCCATCGGCGACACGCCGACCTCTTCGGTGAACATCGCCACGCACGCCGGCATGATCGTCTCCATCTCGTCCTTGCGGACGCGGCGGACGTAGGGGTCCGGGGCGATGTCGGCGGGCATGCGGTCGGTGACCATCAGGGGCTGGTGGGCGCGGACCTCGCGGGCCGGGCCCCAGTGGGGCTCCAGCAGGCGCCACAGCGCGGTGGTGGGTTCGGCGGGGCCGACGATCGAGGAGCAGCGCCGGCCGGTTCTTCTCGCCCGGTCCGCGAAGGCGCGTACGGCGCGCGGGGTGGCGCAGACCGGGACCAGGTTGGCGCCCGCGTAGCACAGTGACGTGAGCATGCCGTCCTCGTACCAGCCCCACATCTCGCCGCCCAGGCGCCACGGGTCCAGCCCGGCGACCTGGACCCGGGCGGCCACGAAGGCGTTCGCCACCGGCTCGCGGTCGAGGACGGCGAGCGCGGCGTCGAGGTCACTCGGTTCGAGCACCCGAGAGGTGGTCTGGGTCAACACGTACGGGGCCTCACCCTGGGGTTCTGCTGGTCTCGGAACTGTACCCCGAGGGCTTGCGGAACGCTTCCGGGTGAGAACGGCTGCGGCGCCGGGCCGGTGCAGGTCCCGGCCGGCCGCGGGCATCCGGCGAGCGCGTCCTCGCCCGTCTCGAGCAAGGGTGGATCTTCCAAGCTCGGCCGGAGGGTCACCGCCGACCACACCGTCGAGACCGCCCGGCGATCAGGGTGCCGCCCGAAGAGCAAGCCCCCCAGTTCCGAGCCTTCTTCCCCTTGCCGTGCGCTGACGCGTCGGCAGTTGGTCAAGAACGTAAATAAGTTGGCCATAAGATGGCGCCTCCCCAACTCGTTTGAACTAAGGAAACAGATGGGCAGACAGATACGGCGCTTGGCGGCACTCCTCGCCCCTCTCGCCCTCGGTGCGGCAGTGCTCGCTCCGGCCACCGCTCAGGCGGAGACCGTCGTCTCCGGGAACTACACCGCGGTGTTCAACTACCCCACGCCCACGACGTACGACTCCTCGATCAACACCTCGGTCGGTGACCTGATCGATCTCGCGGCGCCCAACTCGACGCTGTACATGGGCATGTACTGGTTCAACAGCTCGACTCTGCAGGCGAAGCTCTCCGCCGCCCAGAGCCGCGGCGTCACGCTGCGCATCATCTCCGAGTCGGCGAACCGGCCCAGCAGCAACCTGGACGGTCTGACGCTGACGGGCAACTCCAGCCTCACCTGGTGCTCCCGCGGCTGCCTGGGCAACGGCTCGGGCGACACGAACGCGATCGACCACGACAAGTACATCGTGTTCGACGCGCTCACCGACGGACGCACGAACGTCGTCTGGCAGAGCTCGCAGAACCTCGCGGGCGGTCAGGACGGCGAGATCAACAACGCGGTCGTCGTGTCCAACAACGCGACCCTCGCCTCCCGGTACCGCGCGCACTTCAACGACCAGATCAAGCATGCCGGCGACAGCCTGCACACGACGTACAACTACACCACGGGCGACCCGAGTTCTCCCGTCGAGGCGTTCTTCTTCCCCCGTGACACCGCCTCGGACGCCACCCACTACGGCAACGCCGACATCCTCGCCTCGTTCATCGACAAGGTCGACTGCTCGATCGACGGAAAGATCAGGATCTCGGCGGCCGAGCTCGACCAGCGGTCCACCCGCCCGGCCGTCTACGACGCCCTGCAGGCCAAGCGGTCCCAGGGGTGCAGCGTCGACGCGAACATCCGCGATCTCAGCAACGGCGGCGGCAACAACGGCGTCAACGACCTGACCGCCCTCGACATCGCGGCCTACGGCAACCGCCCCGGCGGGTGCCGCTACAAGTCCTCGGCGACCGCCTCCTGCAACCACGGCACCACCCACTCCAAGTACCTGCTGACGGAGTGGACGAAAGCCGACGGCAGCAAGGTCCAGCATGTGTACACGGGCTCCCACAACTGGACCTCGGGCTCGCTGAAGACGAACGACGAGACGCTGCTGCGTATCGACGACCCGGCGGTCTACCAGGCCTACGTCGCCAACTTCACCAAGGTGCACTCGGGCGCCGTCGACATCGACGCCTCGAAGTACGGCTCGACGTCCCAGCACTACTCGCGGGTCAACGTGCAGGCCGACGGCGACCAGCACTACAGCGCCATCGCCTCCGGCGGCACCTCGTCCGTCTACACCGCCGTGGTGTACGAGCAGGGCGACCGGCACGACTCCTCGGACACCGAGCTGGGCACCGACGTGTACATCCGCATGTACAAGGACGGCGTCGCGCTGTGGAACGAGAAGCTGCTGAGCAACAGCGGCACCGCCGGCAACACGACCTGGTCGCACCAGAAGCCCGACGTCGGCGTGGACGACCAGGGCAACGCGATCGTCGCGTGGGCCAAGGACGACGACGGCAACAAGTTCGCCGACATCGCGGTGGTCAAGATGGCCCCCGACGGCACGGTGACCGCGCTGCCGCGCCCGCACGCCTCCGGCAGCGGGGACCAGCTGCGGCCGACGGTCGCGGTGGCCGGCGACGGCTCCTACACCGTCGCCTGGGAGAGCACGGCCGACGGCTCCACGCTCAACCAGATCTACGCGAGCAGCTGGTCCGGGACCGGTGCGCTGCGCTACCAGGACGTCCAGGTCAGCACGATCAACTCGGGTGCAGCCGGGTCGAACCGCCGCCCCGACGCGGCGATCGACGACGCCGGTAACACCGCGATCGTCTGGGAAGAGGACGCGGACGGCAACGGCGGCATCAACATCGGTCTCGCGAAGCTGAACGCCTCGGGCGGCTTCGCCGTGGCCCGCAAGGTGGCCAACTCCCTCACCGACGGGCAGCAGACCGTTCCCGCGGTGGCGTCGGCCGGCGACGGCCGGTTCGTCGTGGCGTGGACGGACGAGTACACCACTGGCACCGGCACGCTGGTGCGGCCGCAGCGGATCTACGACCGCGTCTTCTCCGCGACCGGCAGCGCCGCGGCGGCCGAGCAGCGGACCACCGAGGACGCCACCAGCAGCGGCCCGTACGTCGACAGCGAGCGGCCGATCTCCGACCAGGACACCGCCGATGTCGCGGTCGCCGACGACGGCAGCTTCGTCGTCGCGTGGAAGGAGGCCTTCGACGTGAACGTCGGCGGGACCCTGTACGCGGGCAAGGACGACGTGTGGGCCCGCGGCTTCAACGCCGACGGCACGACCACCGGCCGGCTCCCCGCCTACCGGATGAACGTGGTGACCGGCGGCGGCCAGGGCGGCCCGGCCGTGACCCTGGCCTCGACCGGCCGGCTCGCGCTGACGTACTCGGACGACTACGACGGCAACGGCTTCAATGAGATGCGCCTGCGGGACGCGTTCAGCAACTCCTGAGCGCCCGAGGGCGGCACCCTGCAAGGGGTACCGCCCTCGGTAGCTGCGCTCCTCCGCGCATGGATTTCAGACTTCGTTCACATACGCCGACAGTTTTGAGACGAATGCAGTGGCTGCGACGGCTCGGATGCGAGTCCCGGACGAGATGACGTTGACAAGGATGCCCTTGCCGTCACCCTCCCCGCCGAGAGAAACATCTGCCGCGATGTGAGTTCCGAAGCCCTCCAGAGTGACCGTTTCGAGGCCGCTCAGGGAAAGCTCAAGCTGCACCGTGTTGAAACCCTGCGTGGTCCACTTGCGCGGAGGCCGGTCCGGGTAACGCGGGAGATCCAAGCGCAGCCGCAGCGTCGGTCCGTCCTCCTGCAGAGCCACCTCGTGCAGATGAACACCGACGAGATCCGGGGGGACGCCTTCATAAAGAGAGGCAATTCCCTCCGGATTGCGCAGCAGCGAGGTCCATGACATGTCGACTCACTCTTCACTGAAACAGTAGACGTGACCGTCCGATCCTCCTCTGACGGCCGCCTCGATATCGCCAAGCGCGGCGAACCGGGAGCGCACGGGCCGGCGTACATCCCGCGCCCGGCCTAGACGGAGTAGGGGTAAACCTCGATCCGGGGTGTCGTGAATTCGATGAAGTCACCGACTCCCGGCCTGCGGGCCTGATCGGGCTGCGTGGAGTTCAAGGGGTCCGCGAACTCCACGAGAACGATGTCGGCGCCGACCCGGACAGCCGTCACGGAGTCCTCGTCCACAGCGGCCACGGCACCCCTGATCCGGACCGGGGATCCCGGTGCGTCCGATGCCACCACGGCCGGTCCGTCGACGACGGCCCACTGGGCGATCTCATCCGGAATCTCGATCTCGACATCCACAGGCGTGCCCACCCGTGGCATCTCGGACCCACACCACTGGGCCCATGCTCGTCCGCAGGCGCTGCTGAAGGCGACCATGGGTCCTTTCTCGGTCTCCCCGCCGGGTGAAAAGTTCAGAATCTCAATGTGCACTACTTCAGCCCCAGTGGTACTCGAACCATGGTGTTGTCCACAATCCACGTGTTGGTAGGCGCTTCGAACGTCCAGGTTTCCATATGGAAGTGGAATTTCGTCGGCTTGCTGTTCATTTCGTGTGGTCCCAGTCGAATGCTGCGCCGACCGTCGGCGGAGACCAGACGATCCGGATCCGGTAGTCCAGTGCGCGGGTGGACGTTCGTATAGGGGCCGTCGCCCAAAAACTTCTCCCACTCGTCCAACACCTGGTGCGGCTTGAGGGGTTTGGGTGCGACGACCTCCGGGGTCTGGACAACTTGTTGTTGCGGAGGGTAGGGCGCGAGCCCGAAGGGGTCCGACCAGGTGTGTGGATTGTCGACGTACGCAGAGGGATTGGGCGCCGGTGCGAGACCGAGGGGGTCGGGGCTGAGATACCGGGCGGCTTCGGCGTCGTAGTGGCGGAAGTAGTTGTAGTGGAGGCCGGTCTCGGGGTCGTAGTACTGGCCCGGGAAGCGCAGGGGTGTGTAGGTCGTGCTGTTTGCCGCCCATGCCGTGGTGCCCCAGAGGGTGCTGCGGGTGCGCCAGGCGATGTCGCCGTGTTCGTCTATGAGTTCGTTGGGGGTGCCGACGAGGTCGGTGACTATCGCGAAGAAACGGGAGTCGATCTCGTCCTGGGGCGCATCGGCCGCGGTGATGCGTTCCGTCTGGGCCAGGGGGCGCAGGCCTTCGTGGTCCCAGGTGAGGGTGACCGGGTTGGGGAGGGCAGGAGAGGTGGTCGTCTGCTCGCAGAGAGTGGTGCCGTCCCAGGTGAAGTCCACCCGTTCCAAGACCGTTTCGCCGTCCTCCGCCAGGCGGAGTTTCGCGGTGCGGCGGCCCAGGGGGTCGTAGGTGTAGCGCCAGCGGGTGCCGTCCGGCGTGGTCACCGAGGTGAGGCGGTCTTCGGCGTCCCATTCGTAGTGCCAGGTGTCCGGCTTGCGGGACAGGCGGGTCTTCTGGCGGAGGGTGATGCGGCCGAGGGCGTCGTGTTCGTAACGGACGTTGCCGGCTCGGGTGATCCGGGTGCCCGTGTAGGTGCGGGGGCCGGTTGCCTCCGCGCCCGGGTGGTTCGCCGGCCAGACGGCCTCTGTCTGGTTGCCCGCCTGGTCGTAGGCGTAGCGTTCCGTCCAGCCCGCCGCGTGGACCGCCGTCACCCGGCCCGTCGCGTCCAGGTCGAAGCGGCGGGTGCCGGAGAGGTGGTCCGCTACGGCGGTCAGATTGCCGTCGGCGCGGTAGGTGTACGCCCGGCTCTGCAGCGTGCGGCCCTCTGCACCGGTCACCGACTGGGTGGTCAGGCGGCCGAGCGGGTCGAAGGTGTGCTGCAGGGTGATCGTTTCGGCTATGTGGCGGGTCAGTTCGCGGCCCGCCTCGTCGTAGGCGAAGTCGATCGTGCGGCCGTTGGTGGTCAGCCGGGTGCGGTTGCCCGCCGCGTCGTACGACCACGTGGAAACGGCACCGGTGGGTGTCGTGCGGCCGGTGCGGCGGCCCAGGGAGTCGTAGGCGTACGTCAGCGTGCGGCCGTCGACCGTTTCCGAGTGCAGGCGGCCGTAGCGGTCGCGCAGCAGTGTCAGGGTCGTGCCGTCCGGGCCCGTGGCCTGGGCCAGCTGGTCGGTGAAGTCGTAGGCGTACGTGGTGACGGCGCCCGCGGCGTTCTTCGCGGTGATCCGCCCCAGCGCGTCACGCTCGAAGGACGTCACCTCACCGAGGGCGTTCCGGCATGAGGTCAGGTGGCCCGCCGGGTCGTACTCGTACGTCAGCGTGCGGTCGTCGAAGTCCGTCTCCGACAGCAGGCGGCCTGCGGGGTCGTAGGCGTACTCCCACGTCAGACCCTGCGGGTTCGTGACCTTCGTCAGGTGCAGTTCGGTGTCGTGGGCGAATTCGTAGCGGACGCCGTCCGGGCCCGTGCGGGCCGACAGGAGGTCGAAGTGGGTGTACTCGAAGCGGGAGACGCCGCCGAGGGGGTCCGTGTGGCTGGTGCAGTTGCCCTCGCCGTCGTACGTCCAGCTCTCCGTCGTGCCGTCGGGGGCCGTGCGGCGGGCCAGGTGGCCTTCCACCGTCCATTCCAGGTGGGTTGTCGCGCCGGTCGGGTCCGTGATCGCGACCGGACGGCCGAAGGCGTCCCTGTTGTAGCGGGTGACCGCGCCCAGGGGGTCGGTGACCTCGACGGGGAGGCCCGCGCGGTTGCAGATCACCGTCGTCGTGTTGCCCAGCGGGTCCGTCACCGAGGTCAGGTGACCGGCCTGCGAGTAGGTGAAGCGGGTGGCCTGGGACGCGGGGTCCGTCACCGATGTGCGGTTGCCCCGCTCGTCGTAGGTACGGCGGTGGGTGTTTCCGTCCGTGCCGGTCACCTTCACCGGCAGGCCCAGGTCGTTGTACTCCGCCCTCGCCTCACGGCCGTCCGGGCGGACGACCGAGACGAGGTTGCCCTCGTCGTCGTAGCGGAACGTCGTCGTGTGGCCCAGGGGGTCGGTGTGCGACAGCAGGCGGTTGTAGCGGTCGCGGGTGAAGTGGGTGGCCGCGCCCAGGGGGTCGATCTCGGTGACGACCTGGCTGTTGGCGTTGATGAGGTAGCGGCGGGTGTGGCCCTCGCCCGTCACCGTGGTGGTGATCCGGTGGCCGGTCGCCGGGTCCGTGTCGTCGTACGACAGGCGCAGGGCCATGTGGCCGTGTGAGCCGCTCTCGGCGATGCAGCGGTCCCGGTCGTCGTACTCGTAGGTGTAACTGCGGTCGTTCGTGTCCGTCCAGGACACCACCCGGCCGCGGTCGTCGTAGCCGAAGCGCAACGGGAGACCCGAGGCATTGAAGACCTCTGTCAGGTGGCCCTCGGCGGAGTAGCCGTAGCGCTTGATCTCGACATCGGTGCCGTCCGGGGCCGCGCCCGCCAGATGCAGGGCCGTGATCCGGTCACCCGCTGTCGTGATCTTCAGGCGGTAGCCGGCGGAGGAGGCGATCGCGAGCGGGGTGCCGTCGGTGTCGTACTCGAAGGTCAGCCAGTTGCCATTGCGGTCGTCCATCTGCTCCAGGACCGCCCTCGTCCCGGACTGGTCGGCGAAGTGCCGGACCCGCCCGGTGCGGGGATCGCTGATCGTGTAGCCGCCGTCCACCCTGTGCAGGGGCCAGCGGTTGCTGCCGTGTGTGGGGAGCGACGGGGCGCCCGGCTGCGGGTGGGGATAGGTGAGGAGGCGGCCGTCCTCCGTGACGAAGATGATTCCCTCGGCGTCGATCGCCAGGTGCTGGTCGACGGTGGAGGACCAGGACGGGCCGAACCAGTGGCCCAGGTGGTAGCCGGACTCCACGCGGCGGGTGAAGGTCAGCGGGAGAGTGCCGGGGAGTACGACATCCGTCTGCGGCAGGTACATCTTGCCGGTGACCAGGTCGACCGGGTCGGTGTTGTCGTCCTGGACCTTGTTCTTCGGGTTCTCCGCCACGCCCTCCGGGTCCTCGCCCGCGGCCCGGCGGGCGTCGCCTGCCGCGGCCCGCTCACCCGCGCTCAGGTCGGAGCCGAGGCCGTCGAGTTCGCTGGGCAGGGCGCGGGCGCCGGGGATGGAGATGCCGTCGAAGAGGGCGCGGAAGCCGCCCGCCTCGCCCGCCGCCTTGGCGAGGGCTCCCCCGCCGCCGAACATGCCGCCGAACACCATGCCGGTCGTCGCCGCGTCGCTCGCCTCGTCCAGGCTGAAGCCCTTGCTCTCGCCGGTGGCGATGGCGACCGGCTGGGTGACGGCCAGGTCGACGGCGACCGACTCGACACCGCCGAACGCGGCCGTGGCCAGGGTGGTGCCCGCGATCGTGGCGACCTCGGCGGAGACCTCGATACCCAGCGTCCCGGCGAGTTCCACGATGCTCGCCGTGGCCGCCGCCGCCGCGCCTTCGGAGATACCGGCCGTGAAGATGGCGAGCGCGGTGCCCGCGACGATGGTCGCGCCGACGATCTCCAGCTCGTGTTCCAGCTTCTTGACCGCCTTGTGCACGACGTCGGCGTACTTGTCGAGCGCCTTGGCCATGCCCCGGGCGGCGTCGGCCATGTCCTTGAGCCAGCCATGGCCGTTGTAGTAGTAGCGGCGCCAGTACGGGTCGTCGAAGGCGGAGATCGCCTCGCCCTTGTTGTTGTCGATGATGCCGCGGGCCGACTTGTTCGCCGCGGACAGTACGTCTTCGATGTCGTCGGCGAACTGCCGCCAGGCCTTCGCCGCGTCCCGCAGTCCGTCCTCGTCGGCGTCCGGCCACCACATGCCGGTGAGGTCCTGGACGATCTGCTTCGCCTTGTCGGCCGCGCTCACTTCGGCTGGCCCCCGCCCTCGCCGTGGCCGTCGTGCTTCACCTGGATCCGGCTGAACATCGAGCGGACGAGCTGCTCGTTGTCGATGTGGCCGTCCGCCATGTCGGTCATCGCCTGCTCGATGCTGGCGAGTCCCTGAGCGAGGATGGTCGCGGCCTTCTCGATCTTCGTGACGTTCGGGCCGTAGACCTTGTGGAACTCCTTGCCCTGCTTGTCGTCGCCCCACGGCGAACCGGCCGCCGCGAGCGCCGTCTTGAGCTTGGTGAGCGCCTTGGTGAGATCAGTGCTGTGCGTGTGGAAATGCGGAGCCGTCTGCTTCAGATCGGCCATCTTGATGTCGAGTATCTTGCCGTCGCCGCCGCTGCCGCCCTGGTCACCCATGGTGCCGCGCTCCTCCCCGTCAGTCTGCTCACCAGCCCGAAGACCCTAGTGGGCAGGACGAGTTCGCAATCGGAAGCGGAACCAAAGGGACGGTAAAGTTCCGTTCAGGATTGCGCAATCCTGAGGAACGCCTGCCAGGCGGCGGGGGGCAGCGTGAGGGTGGGGGCGGTGGTGGGGCGCATGGACAGTCATGGTGCTGCCGCTGTTCAGCGTTACTGAGCGTGCGGAGGCGTAAGCGGCAGGAGGTCAGAAATCTCCAGCCGCGAGTTCGCCATGCGCTTCACCTCCTCCCCCCCCCCGCGGCGCACGCCTCGCCCGGCGGCTCGTCTCGCACCGGCTGGACGAGTGGGGGCATCCCTACGACGGTCCCGTCTTCCGGCTCCAGCTCACCGAGTCGGCCGGAGCCCTGCGGGTGGAGGTTTCCGACACTCGCCGACAAGTGGGGTGTCACTCCGCGGCAGCCCGGCACATCCGTCTGGGCGGAGGTGCACGTGAGTCCCGCCACCAAACGGTGACGGGACTCACAGGACAGTCGAAGGGATCAGCCCGCGACCGACACCGACGGCTCGCCCGACTCCACGCCCTCGTCCTGCATCTGCTCGGCCAGCTTCATGGCCTCCTCGATGAGGGTCTCGACGATCTTGGACTCGGGGACCGTCTTGATGACCTCGCCCTTGACGAAGATCTGGCCCTTGCCGTTGCCGGAGGCGACGCCGAGGTCGGCCTCGCGGGCCTCGCCGGGGCCGTTGACGACGCAGCCCATGACGGCCACGCGGAGGGGTACGTCCATACCCGTCAGGCCCGCGGTGACCTCCTCCGCCAGCTTGTAGACATCGACCTGGGCGCGACCGCAGGACGGGCAGGAGACGATCTCCAGGCCGCGCTGGCGCAGGCCCAGCGACTGGAGGATCTGGAGGCCGACCTTGACCTCCTCGGCGGGGGGCGCTGACAGGGACACGCGGATCGTGTCGCCGATGCCCTGGCTCAGCAGCGCGCCGAACGCCACCGCCGACTTGATCGTGCCCTGGAAGGCGGGACCGGCCTCCGTGACACCGAGGTGGAGCGGGTAGTCGCACTGCGCCGCGAGCTGCTTGTACGCCTCGATCATGATCACCGGGTCGTTGTGCTTCACCGAGATCTTGATGTCGCGGAAGTCGTGCTCCTCGAAGAGGGACGCCTCCCACAGGGCCGACTCGACCAGGGCCTCGGGGGTCGCCTTGCCGTACTTCTGGAGGAGGCGCCTGTCCAGGGAGCCCGCGTTGACGCCGATGCGGATCGGGGTGCCGTGGTCCTTGGCGGCCTTGGCGATCTCCCTGACCTTGTCGTCGAACTGCTTGATGTTGCCGGGGTTGACGCGGACGGCGGCGCAGCCGGCCTCGATGGCGGCGAAGACGTACTTGGGCTGGAAGTGGATGTCCGCGATGACCGGGATCTGGGACTTGCGCGCGATGGTCGCGAGGGCGTCGGCGTCGTCCTGGGTGGGGCAGGCCACACGGACGATCTGGCAGCCGGAGGCGGTCAGCTCGGCGATCTGCTGGAGGGTGGCGCCGATGTCGGACGTACGGGTCGTGGTCATCGACTGGACCGAGACGGGCGCGTCTCCGCCGACCGCCACGCTTCCGACCTGGATCTGCCGGCTCTTCCGGCGCTCGGCAAGCTTGGTCGGAACGGACGGCATGCCGAGAGAAATCGCAGTCATCTGCTGTGCAACCCCAAGTCGTTGATCAAGGTCCGGGCCCGTCAGCAGCGGGCTCCGGGCTTCGAGATTACGGCACGGACGTGAACGGAGGCACGTGGCGTCCCAGCAGTCCACCCGATGGCGTCGCGTCACAGGGGGCCGGGCATGGTGCGGGACCCGGAGGAGCAGGGTTTCCGGTTGATCGCCGTGCCCGGCCCGCAACACGGCCTGCGCCGCTGAGCAGGGCCGGGTTAGGGTCGGATGATGATCTCCCTCCGTGAGCCCGTCTTCTTCACCCGCCTGCGCACGGCGGGCCGGGTCCTCGTCGCCGGGGCGGGTGGGGGTTTCGACGTCTACGCCGGGCTGCCGCTGGCCCTCGCGCTGCGGTCGGCCGGTGCCGAGGTGCACCTGGCCAGCCTGTCCTTTTCCGACCTGTTCGGCCTGGACCTGGACTCATGGGTCGCGGAGGACGTCGCCGCCATACGCCCGGACACCCCGCTGCGGGGCGACTACTTCCCCGAGCGCGCCCTCGCCCGCTGGCTGCAGTCGCAGGACCTGCCCGACACCGTGTACGCCTTCCCCCGCACAGGTGTCCGGCCGTTGCGCGCCGCCTACCGGGCGCTGCTGGAGCACCTGGGCGGGGTGGACGCGGTCGTGCTGGTGGACGGCGGGACCGACATCCTGATGCGCGGTGACGAGCACGGGCTCGGCACCCCGGAGGAGGACATGGCCAGCCTGGCGGCCGTCGCCGGGCTGGACGAGGTCACGCACCGGCTCGTGGCCTGCGTGGGCTTCGGCGTGGACGCCTATCACGGCGTCAACCACTCGCTCGCGCTGGAGAATCTGGCCGCTCTGGACCGCGTCGGCGGGTATCTGGGGGCGTTCTCGCTGCCTCGCGAGAGCGTCGAGGGTGCCGCCTATCTCGACGCGGTGGCCCATGCCCAGCGCAGCCATGCGAGTCATCCGAGCATCGTCCACGGGTCCATCGCCGCTGCCGTGCGAGGGGAGTTCGGCGACGTACGGTTCACCGAGCGCACCCGTGGCAGCGAGCTGTTCGTCAACCCGCTGATGACGCTCTACTTCTGTGTCGACCTGCCCGCCCTGGCGCGCGCGAACCTCTACCTCGACCGGCTGGAGGACACGGTTCTGATGCGCCAGATCAGCTCCGCCATCTCCGGTTTCCGCGAGGAGCTGCCCCGGCAGCGGCCACCCCGGGCTTTTCCGCACTGAGCCCTCTCCCGCACTGAGCCCTTTCCCGCACTGAGCCCGGCAGCAGCGCGAAGGCTCCTGCGCCGAGGTGCGAGGTCACGATCCTCACCCGCAACGGCACAGGAGCCCTATGTGTGCTGCACGGTCTCAGCGGTGGGCGTCGACCTGCTGGAGCATCAGCTGATCTTGACGGGGTTGACGATGTCGGCCACCAGCACGAGCACGGTGAAGCAGACGAAGATTCCGGCCACCACATACGCCACCGGCATCAGCTTCGCCACGTCGAACGGACCGGGGTCCGGGCGGCGCAGCACCCTGGCCACATTTCGCCGCAGGGCCTCCCACAGGGCGCCCGCGATGTGCCCGCCGTCGAGCGGGAGCAGCGGGAGCATGTTGAACAGGAACAGGGAGAGGTTGAAGCCGGCGAGGAGCATCACGAACCCTGCGACCTGCTGGGAGGCGGGGATGTCGAGGGTGGCGATCTCGCCGGTGACCCGGGCCGCGCCGACGATGCCCATCGGGGAGTCCGGTTCGCGCGGGCCGTCGCCGAAGGCGGCGTCCCACAGGGCGGGGATCTTGCCGGGCAGGGCGGCGAGGGAGTCGACGGCGTCGCTGACCCGGTCGGTCATCCAGGTCACGGACTGGCCGAAGTCCTGGTGGACGACGCCGGTGGCGGCGCTGAAGCCGAGGAAGCCGGCCTCGACGTACTTGCCCTGGACGTACTGGCCGCTGGAGTCCTTCTTGGCGACCCTGTTCGACGCGATCGTCGTGTGCAGGGTCAGCTCCTGGCCCTTGCGGTCGACGACGATCGCGACGTTCTTGCCGGCGCTGTCGCGGATGAGGTCCGAGAGCGTGTTCCAGTCCTTGGTCGGCACGCCGTCGAAGGAGACGATCCTGTCGTGCGGCTTCATGCCGGCCTGCGCCGCAGGGGACACCGGGTCGGACTTCTTGCAGGTGTCGCGGTGCTGGCTCTGGTCGATGGAGCACGGCGAGACCGAGGCGACCGTGGTGGTCTGCTGCTGGATGCCGAAGCCCATGAGCACGGTGAAGAACAGGCCGATCGCCAGGATCAGGTTCATGAAGGGGCCCGCGAACATGACGATGACGCGCTTCCACGGCTTGCGCGTGTAGAACATGCGCGTCTCGTCACCGGGCTGCAGCTCCTCGAAGGCGGCCGAGCGGGCGTCCTCGATCATGCCGCGCCACGGCGAGGTGGAGCGGGCGGAGACCCGGCCCTGTTCGTCGGGCGGGAACATACCGATCATGCGGATGTAGCCGCCGAGCGGGATGCCCTTGATGCCGTACTCGGTCTCGCCCTTCTTCCGCGACCAGATGGTCGGGCCGAAGCCGACCATGTACTGCGGGACTCGGATGCCGAAGAGCTTGGCCGTGGACAGGTGCCCCAGCTCGTGCCACGCGATCGAGACCAGCAGGCCGACCACGAAGACCACTATGCCGAGGATGAACATCAAGGTCGTCATGCACGCGCCTCCGCGGTCGCCGTCGTGGCAGTCAGTTCACGGGCCCGGGCTCGCGCCCAGGTCTCCGCTTCGAGGACGTCCGACACAGTGAGTGAAGTTCCCGTGTCCGGGGTGCCGTGCTCCTCGACGACCCTGGTGACGGTTTCCATGATCCCGTTGAAGGGCAGTGCGCCGCTGCGGAAGGCCTCGACGCACTCCTCGTTGGCCGCATTGAACACCGCCGGAGCGGTCCCCGCGAGCTGCCCCACGTGCCGGGCGAGGTTCACCGAGGGGAAGGCCTCGTTGTCCAGCGGGAAGAACTCCCAGGTGGAGGCCCTGCTCCAGTCGAAGGCGGGCGCGGCGTCGGGGACGCGTTCGGGCCAGCCCAGACCGATGGCGATGGGCCCGCGCATGTCGGGCGGCGTCGCCTGGGCGATCGTGGATCCGTCGGTGAACTCGACCATCGAGTGAACATACGACTGGGGATGCACGACCACCTCAATGCGGTCGAACGGAATGTCGTAGAGGAGGTGGGCCTCGATGACCTCCAGACCCTTGTTGACGAGGGTCGCGGAGTTGATCGTGATGACCGGGCCCATGGCCCAGGTGGGGTGGGCGAGGGCGTCCTCGACGGTGACGTGCGCCAGCTCGGCCTTGGTACGGCCGCGGAAGGGGCCGCCGGACGCGGTGACGACCAGCTTGCGGACGTCGGCCCGCGTCCCCGACGCCAGCGCCTGGAAGAGGGCGGCGTGCTCGGAGTCGACCGGGATGATCTGGCCGGGCTTGGCGAGCGCCTTGACCAACGGCCCGCCGACGATCAGGGACTCCTTGTTGGCGAGGGCGAGGGTGCGGCCGGCCTCCAGGGCGGCGAGGGTGGGGGCGAGGCCGATGGAGCCGGTGATGCCGTTCAGCACCGTGTGACAGGGGGAGGCGGCGACCTGGGTGGCGGCGTCCGGTCCGGCGAGGATCTCGGGGAGTGGCTCGCCGGTGCCGTACTCGGCGGCGAGCGCCTCGCGCAGGGCGGGCACGACGTCCTCGCGGGCGACCGCGACGGTGCGCACCCGCAGCCGGTGCGCCTGCTCGGCGAGGAGGGCGATGCGGCCGCCGTTCGCGGAAAGGGCGGTGACCCGGAAGCGGTCGGGGTGGCGCAGCACGAGGTCGATGGCCTGGGTGCCGATGGATCCGGTGGAGCCGAGGATCACCACGTCCTTGGGGCCGTCGCCCGCGAGGGGGTCGTAGACGAGGTGCGGGTCGGCGAGGGGTGCCGGATGGGCGGGGCTGTCGGTCATCCCTCCATTGTTGCCGCAAGCGGTGACGGTCAGGACAGGGCGTCCCCCGGGCGGGTGCGTGAACAGGTTTCATCGCCGGATGGAGTGATTTTCCCCTTGTGAAGTATCGGTGAAGATCATGTGATAACACTTTGGCGGTATCACTTTCGCGGACGACATCCTTGGGGGGATCTCTCCATGCGTACTGTGCGCATTCGCGCCGCCCTGCCCGCCCTCGCCGGCGCGGCCCTGCTGACCGGCACCCTGCTCAGCACCCCGGCCCAGGCGGCCGGCGGCGTGCAGATCCACCACGTCTGGTTCGACAGCCCGGGCAGCGACAACCGCTCCAACGCGAGCCTGAACGCCGAGTGGGTGCAGATCAGGAACACCGGCGGCACGGCCGTCTCGCTCCGGGGCTGGGTGCTGAAGGATGCCTCCAACCACCGGTACGTCTTCCCGAACGTCAAGATCGGCGCCGGGAAGTACATGAAGATCCACACCGGTCGCGGCTCGGACACCGCGTCGGACAAGTACCAGGACCGCCGCGCCTACGTCTGGAACAACGACAGGGACACGGCCACCCTCACCAGGGCGAGCGGCTCCAAGGTGGACTCCTGCTCGTGGACCACGCGGGACCCCAGCGACAAGTACTGCTGAACAAGTCCTGCTTAAATTGCGCACGTCGGGCCCCGGGAGATGGCATCCTTCTCTGTCGGGGCCCAGTCAAGAAGGGCCAAAGGGGGGAGTACCACCATGAACAGCAAGCGTGCGACCGCGGCCGTCCTGGCCACCGCCGGAGTTCTGACCGCCACTCAGCTCGGACTCGCCGGAGCGGCATCGGCCGCCACCCGGACGTCGACCAGCGCCGGTTGCCCGATCAACATCGTCTACCCGAGCCGCTTCTACGTCGACTCGCACGGCTGGGTCACGAACGGGGGCCTGTACTTCGGCATCAAGAGCAAGACGTCCCAGAGCTTCAAGAGGGTCACGTTCAACGTCACGAACGTCAAGAACCTCCGCTTCGGCAAGGCGAAGCCGACCGGCGGCCGGATCACCCGCAACTCGTCGACGTCGGTGTCCGTCTACACGGGGACGTTCAAGGGCAAGGCCAGCCTGGGCTTCCGGGTGCCCTCGCACCTGCTCAACACGCACTCCTACCAGCTGAAGTTCAGCCTGTACGGCTCGGGCTGGAACTGCGCCGTGAAGCAGGGCACCTGGGGGGCGTGACCCCAGGCGCCCTGCCGGCCGACACAGGAGCGGCTCAGTCGCTGTAGGAGCGATTCAGTCGCCGTAGGGGCGGCGCTCACTCGGCCGGGTGGCCGGTCCGGGGGTCGCGTCGGCGATCCACGGACCGTCCCCGGACGGGTCGACGATCCCCTCCTCCAGCCAGGTGTAGGCACCGCCGAGCACGCCCTTGACCACACTGCGGTCGAGGGCGTCGGTGTTGGTCCACAGCCGGTCGAAGAGTTCCTCGACCCGGATGCGGGCCTGCCGGCAGAAGGCGTCGGCCAACTGGTAGGCCTCACGGCCGTGTTCGTCGCGGGTGCGCAGCAGTTCGGCGCGGACACAGGCCGCGCTCATCGCGAACAGTTCGGCGCCGATGTCCACGATCCGGCCGAGGAAGCCCTGCTTGGTCTCCATGCGGCCCTGCCAGCGGGACATGGCGTAGAAGGTGGAACGGGCCAGTTTGCGGGCGGTGCGTTCGACATAGCGCAGATGCCCGGACAGGTCGACTCCGTGCCTGAATTCGCCGTAGGACCTGGGCAGTTGTCCTGGTCCGGCGACCAGCTTGGGCAGCCACTTGGCGTAGAAGAGGCCCGCGTTCGCGCCCGCCTTCGCCTTGTCGGACAGGGACTTGTCGGGGTCGATGAGGTCGCCGGCGACCGCGAGGTGGGCGTCGACGGCCTCGCGGGCGATCAGCAGGTGCATGATCTCCGTCGAGCCCTCGAAGATGCGGTTGATGCGCAGGTCGCGCAGCATCTGCTCGGCCGGGACCGCCCGTTCGCCGCGCGCCCTGAGGGACTCGGCGGTCTCGTAACCGCGTCCGCCGCGGATCTGGACCAGTTCGTCGGCCATCTTCCAGGCCATCTCGGAGCCGTAGAGCTTGGCGAGGGCGGCCTCGATGCGGATGTCGTTGCGGTCCTCGTCGGCCATCTGCGAGGACAGGTCGAGGACGGCCTCCAGGGCGAAGGTGGTCGCCGCGATAAAGCTGATCTTGGAGCCGACGGCCTCGTGCAGCGCGACCGGCTTGCCCCACTGCTCGCGCTCCGCCGACCATTCCCGGGCGATCTTCAGGCACCACTTGCCGGACCCGGCGCACATCGCGGGCAGGGACAGCCGGCCGGTGTTGAGGGTGGTGAGCGCGATCTTCAGGCCCGCGCCCTCCGGGCCGATGCGGTTGGCGGCCGGTACGCGGACCTGGTGGAAGCGGGTGACGCCGTTCTCGATGCCACGCAGGCCCATGAAGGCGTTGCGGTTCTCGACGGTGACGCCCTCCGAGGTGGCCTCCACGACGAACGCGGTGATGCCGCCCTTGTGCCCCTCGGACTTCGGTACGCGCGCCATGACGACGAGCAGGTCGGCGACCACGCCGTTGGTGGTCCACAGTTTCACCCCGTCGAGGACGTAGTCGTCCCCGTCCGGTACGGCCGTGGTGGCGAGCCGCGCCGGGTCGGAGCCGACGTCCGGCTCGGTGAGCAGGAAGGCGGAGATGTCGGTGCGGGCGCAGCGGGGCAGGAAGGCGTCCTTCTGCTCCTGGGTGCCGAAGAGCTTCAGCGGCTGCGGTACGCCGATCGACTGGTGGGCTGAGAGCAGGGCGCCGACGGCGGGGCTCGCGGAGCCTGCCAGGGCGAGGGCCTTGTTGTAGTACAACTGGGTGAGGCCGAGACCGCCGTACTTGGGGTCGATCTTCATGCCGAGGGCGCCGAGTTCCTTCAGGCCCGCCACGACCTCGTCGGGGATGCGGGCCTCGCGCTCGATGCGGGCGGAGTCGATCGTGGACTCGCAGAACGCGCGCAGCTTGCCGAGGAACTCCTCGCCGCGCCGGACGCTGTCGGGGTCCGGGAGTGGGTGGGGATGGATGAGGTCGAGCCGGAAGCGCCCGAGGAACAGTTCCTTGGCGAAGCTGGGCTTGTGCCAGTCCTGCTGCCGGGCGGCCTCCGCCACCTGGCGTGCCTCGCGTTCGGTGACGGTGGTGCGTGACTGGGTGGGGGCGGACATGAGGCTCACCTCGCCGCGAAGAGGGATGATTGCGGACCGTTCGTTACCGACCAGTGCTACTGGATCGTTGGTACCCGAAACGGGCCGACCCCACCACCCCTCGCGCGTCCGAACGGCCGAAAGGTCTGCCGCAGCCGGGCTCCGGGGTGCGTACTGCTCCCCCGTGGCTCGTTCGGCATCGCGACCGCGCCCACCCGTCCAGGAGAGCTGCCGAGCCTGCGGCCGGGCCCCCCGGGGGCGGGCCCGGCCGGACGCGTCCGGGTCAGGCCCGGCAGACGGATGCCACGGAACGCACGAGCGCGCCCGTGTGCAGCAGGTCGGGGTGCTTCTCGTGGTGGACCTCGACGACGGCTACGACGAGCTCGGGCCCGCAGGCCGGGGTGGTGCGCTCCGCGGTGGTGTCGGCGAGGGTGCGGACGAGGTCCGTGTTGATGCGGTTGATCGTCTGCCGTACGACGTTCAGGTCCGGCCTGGTGGTCGGGGCCTGCTCGGGATGGGCCGTCCACCGGGCGAACAGGCCGCGCTGGACGATCTTGTTGGCTGCTATCTGGTCGCGGAAGACACGCCGGGCGTCGTCCGGATCGGCGCCGAGCTGCTCGGCCTGCGCGGCCACGGAGTCGAGGACCTGCTGTTCCCGGGCCGGGTCGTCGATGGGGCTGTCGGTGCCCCACTTGGCGGCGGCGACCAGGTCGGCGGTGGCGAGCCGTTCGGCGGCGAGCGAGGCCATGGGGCGGAGGGGCGAGGACGTGGGAGCCGCGGCCGCGGTGCCCGGCACGGCGAGCAGCGCGCCGGCGGCGGTCAGGGTGCAGATGAGGGGGGTGGAGATTCGCATGGAGTACATGGAACCCCATCCCCCGGCTTCTCAACTGCTGTTGACGGTCCCGTGGTTCTCCTTCCCCGGGGACTAGTACCTCTGGAACCAGTGGGCGCGGAAGTGACGGGCGGTCGAGAAGGGCTGCTTCGGATCGGTGAGCAGGCGATGGATGTACTCCCCGGTCGACCCGTCGAACCGGTAGGCGGTGCCGTCGTCCTCGTACGCCAGGACGGGCCATCCGTCGGGGTCGGGGCCCTCGGTGAGCCAGTAGAACGAGTCGGCCTGCACGCTGTCCGCCCATTTCAGCAGCCCGCCCGGAGCGGGGTACGGCCAGTGCGGTTCCCACAGCCGGTTGCCGTGCGCCTCGGCCCACCGGGCCAGCCACTCGCTGTGCTCGACGAGGTCGGAGTGCCGGTCGCCGGGCAGGTAGAACTGGAGGTAGCCGTCGAAGGCGCCGCGCCCGAACAGCTCGGCCAGCCGCTTGTAGTCGCGTGGCAGCGCGGTTCCCAGCCGGGCCTCTGCCGCTGCCCAGTCGACGGTGTGCGGTCGGTCCGCCACCCATCCCGTGACGGCGACGACCCGGTCCACCCAGGAGGCGTCCTCCGGCAGGTCCGCCGACGACGGTACGGCCCGCTCCGCGATGACGACGACGGGGCGTATGCCGTCGCGGGTGCGGGCGGTACCGCAGCCGGCCCACCGCCCGCCGACGGCCCATGAGCACATCTCGATCACGTCGTCGCCGAACGGAGCGAGCAGCGGCAGCCCGGTCCGCTCGCAGGCCACCGGATCGGCACGCCCGTCCGTGACCAGCGTGCGCGGCTCTCCGTACCGGTCACTCAACTGTTCGCGCAGCCCGGGCAGACCGGTCCCGGCGGACGCCGTCAGGCACACATGTCCCTTCGGGTGCCCGGCCTCCCCGCTCGCCAACTCCTTCGTGTCCGGCCAGCCCAGGGAGTGGATGGCCGCGAGCAGTTCGTGTGTGTCCATGGCGGGGAAGTGAAGCACATGCGTACTGCGGGGCGGAGTGCCGTACCGGAAAGCCCTCCGGCCCCGCTTCGTCACGCGCCACGACGTCCGCGGCGCCGCCCAGCACCGGCTCGACCAGGTCCGTACGGCCGGTGATCCCAGGACGATTCCGCCGAAGTGCCGCCATGCTTCGAGGAGTACGGGGACGTTCCCGGCCGTGCCGCTGCAGAGCGTCGGGGCCGGCTCGTCGTCCGAGGGCCTGGTCGTCCGGGTGAGACCTGCGGAGGAGGTTTCCCGCGCCGCAGGTCCCTCTGCTCGCCGCGTGCGGCACGCGCCGACGGCCCGGGTCGGGGACCCGGGCCGTCTGGGGCTTCCCCCGGTGAGTGGCGGGGCGTCAGCTGCGGTGGGCTGCCTTCGCCAGGGCCGGGACGAAGCGGAGGGCGTCCAGCGTGCCCACGCCGGTGGCCATGTCGTAGCCGTTGACGGCCTTGTAGCCCTTGACACCCTGGTAGGTGTTGTCGGTGCCGTCGTTGACGTCGACGACGCCCGGGTTCTTCTGCTTGAGAAGGGTGTAGAGGGCCCCGTTGATGTCACCCAGGCGGTGGCCGGCCACCTGGTCGGCGAGGGCGACGATGCCCGAGAAGAGCGGGCTGGCCTCGCTGGTGCCGCCGCTGACGTCCCAGCCGGTGGCGGTCGGGTCGTAGCTGGAGTACACCCAGGCACCGCCGTTGACCGCGGCGGCCATCGAGATGTCCGGGGTGCCGCGCCGGGTGCCCACGACGTTCTTCACGCCGTCCTGGAAGGACGGACGCGTGAACACGTGGGACTGGCCGCCGCCGCCCGCGCCGTAGTCGTTGTAGACGCTGTCCGGCTTGATGCGCTCACCCTTGTCGTTCAGGTGGAGCTGGGTGCCGCCGATGGAGGTGACCAGCGGGTCCGAGGAGGGCCAGGAGTTGACCCGCTTGTTGTAGTACGTCTTGCCGTCCAGCTTCATGTCCGTGGCCCCGCCGTCGCCGGAGGAGGCGAGGACGGTCACGTTCTTGCGCCGGGCGTCCTCGAAGGCGTACCGCAGCTTCTTGATGCTGGAGAAGTCGCCCTTGCCGAAGCCCGGGAAGGTGTTCTCGGTGGCGCCGAAGCTCTGGGTGATGACATCGCCGACGCCCTGGTCGATCAGGTGCTTCTCGGCGGACATCATCTCCGGCAGACCGGTGGTGCCCTCGGTCTCCGCGACCGCCGTCTCCACCAGGACGATCTTGGCGCCTGGCGCGACGGCGTGGGCCATCTCGACGTCCAGGGTGGTCTCGCCGGCCCAGCCGGTCATGTCGGAGTTCTTGGGGTCGAACTTGGGGACGTGGCCCCACTTGACGACCTTGACCTTGGTGCTGGGCAGCCCGAACTGCTTGCTGTAGACGTCCAGGTCGTGCTGGACGGTCGGGGAACCGAAGGAGTCGACGATGACGATCGTGCGGCCCTTGCCGGTGATCCCCTTCTTGTACAGGGGGTTCAGGTTGTACGCGGTGCGGTACTGCAGCGGGTTGTAGCAGTTGATGTGCCACTTGGCCTGGCACTGCGCGATGGGCAGCGGGCTGGCCACGCCGTGGACCAGGGTGTGCCCCGCGATGGCCGGTGCCGCGAAGGTGTGCGGTACGCCGGCGGGCGCGGCGGTGGTGGCGCCGGCCTGGGAGGTGGCCGCCAGTGCGGCGGCGGCGAGTGCGACGGTGGCGGCGGACGCCGCGACGCCGCGCCCGGTACGGGCTATGTGCATGTGGTCCCCTGAGAGATCCTGGGACGTCCCGAGTTGGGCGAACCAACTGGACGAAGTGGTCAGGCGCATCTCATCGGGAGAGTCATGGACAGAACAAGACTCTTGAACCGCCGATATCAAATCCTTTACCAGCAGGCAGAAAACGGGTGAGCGTTCTCCTCGGATCTCGGCCGGATGGTGATCGGCGGCACCGTGCCGGGTCACGAGGCCGGACGGAGGGTCATCGAGCAGACGGGGCGGTCCGGCGGGCCCATCGTGGTGTCGACGCGGCGCAGCGACCGGCGGCCCGGGTCGGCAAACTGCTCGGCGACGGCGGCGGGCAGGTCGGTGCGGCCGGAGACGGAGAGTTTGCGGTACACGCGGCTGAGGTGGAGTTCGACGGTACGCCGGGTGACGTACAGGCGGTCGGCGATCTCCTTGTTTGTCAGGCCCTCGGCGGCCAGCAGCGCGGTGCGGTGCTCGGCCGGGGTGAGGGCGTCGAGGCCGGTCTCGGCGCCGCGCCGGGGACGGGCGCCCGCCGAGGCCAGGTCGTCGCGCAGCGCGGCGACGAGGGCCCAGGCGCCGCACTTCTCGGCCAGGGCGAGAGCGGCGCGCAGTTGTTCGCGGGCCTGGCGGTTCTTGCGCAGCAGCCGCAGTTCGTGGCCCAGGGAGCGCAGCACACGGGCCTGTTCCAGCCACGCCCCGGAGTCCTGGAGCAATTCGGCCGCCTCGTTCAGGAGGGGGGCGCGCCGGCCGCCCCGGGTGACGAGGGCGAGCGTGTGCAGGGCGGCGGCGACGGCGTGCGGAGCGCCCCAGCCGCGGGCCAGTTCGAGTTCCTCGCGGGCCAGCCGTTCCGCGGTGGCAGTGTCGCCCGCCTCGGCGTAGAGGGCGGCGGCGGCCGAGCGCCACGGACAGCGGGCCTGGTGGTACATGCCGTCCGGCAGCCTGCGCCCGCATTCCTCCAGGTCGGCGAGTGCGGCCTGGGTGCGGCCGAGCGTCCCGTTCAGCCGCCCCCGGTGGAACAGCAGGTCGGGCAGCGCCGTCGCGGGCAGTTCGATGAGCGCCAGGTCGTCCAGCAGCAGCCGGCGCGCCCCGTCCAGGTCCCCGGTCTCCAGGAGGATGCCACCGAGCCGGCAGCGGGCCATGCCGCTGCCCACCCAGATCCCGGGCGGCCCCTCCGCGAGGGCCGTGCGGGCCGCCCGGGCGGCCTCGCTCAGCCGCCCGGCCTTGTAGCCGCACGCGGCCAGGACGGTCTGGGCGAGGGCCGCCATGGTGTGGGCGCCCTCCTCGCGGGCCTCGGCGGCCAACACCCGGCAGGCGTCCAGGGCATCGTCGTGGTGCCCCGCATCGCACAGCAGTTGGGCGAGCAGCAGCCGGAGCGGGGTGGTGGGCACGTCGGACGGGTCGTCGGGTTCGCTCAGCCCGGTGCGGGCGTACCGGACGACCTCCTCGCGGCGTCCCCCGTGCGCCCAGGCGGCGAGCGCCGACAGCGTCGCCTGGGCACAGCGCACCCATGGGGTGCGGACGGCGGTGGGGTCGACCGGGACGGGCAGCGGCGTGCCGTTGCCACCGGTGATCAGGGTGAGGACGCCGAGGAGAGCACGGGCGCCGGCGGCCGGTTCCTGGGCCGGGTCGAGTGGGCCCAGGTCCGCGAGCGCGGTCCGCAGGGCGTGACGGGCGCCGTTCAGGTCGCCGTCCAGGGCGGTGGCCTGGACGAGGTTGACGAGGGTGGCGAGGGCGGCGGTGTCGCCGCCGTGGCGGGGCCGGGGCAGGGCGCGCAGCCGGCTGACGGCGGTGGCGGGCGCGTCGGCGGAGAGCAGGACCCGGCTGAGCCGGCGCAGCAGTTCGGGCTGGTCGCCCGCTCCCCCTTCCTGGAAGCAGCGCTCCAGCAGGGTGCGGGCCTCGCCCAGGTCGTGCCGGGACAGGGCGGCGCAGGCGGAGTCGAACAGCAGCCGGTAGGCCCAGCGTTCGCCGATGCGCGTGGCGTGCCGCAGGTGGTGGACCACCTCGCGGGCGGGGGCGGCGGAGGCGTGCAGGGCGTGGGCCGCCGCCGTGTGCAGCCGGGCGTGTTCGCTGGGCGGCAGCGCGGCGAGGAAGGAGACCCGCATCATCGGCTGGGCGAAGGCCACGCCCTCGCGGGTCTGCTGGAGCACACCGCAGAGCACGAGGGTATGGAGCATGTCGGCGGCTTCGGTGCGGGAGATGCCGACGAGGTCGGCGACCAGGGCGGCGGTGCCCGCGCGCACGCTGACGGCGACGGAGTCCAGGGCCCGGCCGACACCGGGGAAACGTTCCTCGAACCGGGCGGCGACGGTCTGCGCGACCTCCACCGAACCGAGCGAGCCGATCTGCTCGCAGGTCGGTTCGGTGACGGTGCCGGCGCGTCTGAGTTCGCGCAGCAGGGCGTGCACCAGAAGCGGGTTGCCGCCGGTGGCCCGGTGGCAGGCCTGCACCAGGGCATCGGCGACGGGGCGGCCGAAGAAGGAGTTCAGCAGGTAGCCGACGGCGTCGAGGTCCAGGCCGGACAGCACGGTGCGCTGGTGGAAGTCGGAGACGACGCGGGCGAGGGCAGTCGTGCCGTCATCGCCGCGCGCGGGGCCGTCGCCGCGTGCCGTGGCGGCGCGGCGCGGGGCCAGGCCGGGGGCGATCGTGGCCAGCAGCGCCACCGGCAGCCCCTCCAGACGAGCCATCAGACGTTCCAGCCAGCACAGCGAACGCCGGTCGGCCCAGTGCAGGTCGTCCACCGCGATCAGCAGCGGAGTGCGTGGGGTGAGCGCGCCGATGAGCTGGTCGAGCCGGCCGGCGGCGGCCTCGGGGGTGTCCGGTTCCCCGGCAGGCGGCCCGGCCGACGCGCCTTCCGCTGTCTTCAGTTGGCGCAGTACGTCGCAGGTGAGGGCGGGGCCGGACGGGCGGGCGCGGAGGGAGATCGTGTCGAATCCGGCGGCGCGCGCGGTTCTGACGGCGACGCGCATCAGATAGGACTTGCCGGACCCGATGCCCCCTTCCAGCAGGAGGCTGGCCCCCGCGCTGGACGCCGCCGACGCCAGAAGCCTTTGTAAACCGGACGCTTCACAATCGCGGCTCAGCACATCAATCCCTTCTTCGTACCGTTCGCCCTGGACTCCGTGTCACCCGGTGCGGTGTCAGACGCCGTCCACGGCCTGGTGCTGGCTGCGCCACTGCGGCGTGGCCACGCCGGTGAGGACCAGCTCCACCACGTCCTCGGCCAGGGTGGGCGTGAGCGGCAGATGCCCGAAGAGCACCCGGTAGTAGACGGTGGCGCCGAGCATGTCCAGCAGCAGGTCGATGTCGGCGTCGGGTCGGATGTCACCGCGCCGGATGCCCCGGCGCAGGGCGGCGGCCGTGGCGGCCCGGCGCGGGTGGAACAGCCCGTTCAGGAACTCCGATTCCAGTTCCTCGTCGTCGGCGAGGTCCGCGATCAGCGCGGGCAGCGCGCGCCGCCCGACGGTGGTGGTGAACGCATGACTCAGGGTGCGGATCCCGGCGATCAGGTCGCAGTGGGTGCAGCCGGTGTCCGGGGTCGGTGAGGTGCCCATCGTGTGTACGAGCGCGCTGACCACGAGGTGCTGCCTGGAGCGCCAGCGGCGGCGCAGGGTGGGCTTGCTGGTGCCGGCCCGGGCGGCGACCGCCTCCAGCGTCAGCCGGCCGTAGCCGACCTCGTTGAGGATCTCCACCACGGCGCGCCGTACCGCGCCGTCGATGCGTTCGTCGCGCGGGCGGCCTCGCGACCGCTGATGCGCCGTCATGGGGGAGGCGCCCGCGGCGCCTTGTGGCGTGCTCACCATGCTCCTAGTATATTTATAATTCCGTTCCGGATCGGAACGTAATTCTCACACGAGGAGACCTGATGTCTCAACACGCCGACGAGTTACCGGAAGCACCGGGGCGGCCCGCGACCGTCGCCGAGCCCGCGCAACCGGCGCAGGCCGAGAGCGTCTTCTCCGGCCCGTACCGCGCGCTGAGTCTCGGCGTGATCCTTTCGGTGAGCATGGTCGCGTTCGAGTCCCTGGGCGTGGCCACGGTGCTGCCCGACATCGCCCGCAGTCTGGACGGTCTGGGCGCCTACGGGTGGGGCCTGTCGGCACTGATGCTCGCCAATATCATCGGCACCGTGCTCGCGGGCCGGGCCGCCGACCGCCGGGGTCCGTGGGGGCCGGTGGCCGTGGGGATGGCCGTCTTCGCGGTGGGCTGCGCGGTGGCCGGCGCGGCCGGCTCCTGGCCGCTGTTCCTGGTGGGCCGCTTCCTCCAGGGCCTGGGCGTGGGCGCCGTGATGGCCATGGCCTACACGGTGATCGGTCTGGCCTACCCGGAGCACCTGCGGGCCCGGATGTTCGCCCTGCTCTCCTCGGCGTGGACGATCCCGTCGCTGATCGGCCCGGTCATCGCGGGCACGCTGGCGGACAGTGTCAGCTGGCGGGCGGTGTTCCTCCTGATGCTGCCGATCGTGGCGATCGCGGCGCTGCTCACGCTGCCCGGTCTGCGCCGCCTGGAGCGCCCGCGGGCCGAGGAGTCGGCGGCCCCGCCCGAGCCGTGGTGGCAGGGCCCGCTGGCCAGTGCCGTGCTGCTGACGGTGGGCACCGGAGTGCTGCTCCAGGCGCTGCTGCTGAAGAACATGGTCCTGCTGGTCGTGTTCGCGGTGGTCGGCATCGCCGTCGCCCTGCCGGCGCTGCGCCGGGTCACCCCGGAGGGGACCCTGACGGCGCGCGCGGGGCTGGGTGCCGGTGTGGTCATCCGGGGCCTGCTGTGCGGGGTGTACTTCGGCAGTGAGGCGTATCTGCCGCTGGGCCTGCAGGAGTTGCGCGGGCAGAGCGCGTGGGCGGCCGGCCTCGGCCTGTCGGCGGGTGCCATCGCCTGGGTGGTGGGCTCGGCCTGGCAGGCCAAGCGGGACGCCCGGGCGGGCGGGCGGACCGGCAGCGTGGTCCTCGGCTTCGTCGTCCTGCTGCTGGGCGTGGCCGTGATCGCCCTGTCGATCCTGACCGAGTCGGTCCCGGCGTGGCTCGCGGTCGTGGGCTGGGCCGTCGGCGGCATCGGCATGGGTGTGGCGTTCAACGCCGCCACGACCGACACACTGGAGCAGACTCCGGCGGAGCGGCAGGGCGAGATGAGCGGGGCGCTCCAGCTCGCCCAGACCCTCGCCACCGGTGTGGTCGCCGGGCTCGGCGGCGCGGCGCTGGCCATCGCCGAGCACTACGACTCGACGACGCGTACGGCGCTGGGCGGCCTGTTCGCCTTCACGGCGCTGCTGGCCGTGATCGGCGTCCTGCTCTCCCGGCGCCTGCGGCCCGCGGCCACGGCGCAGTGAGGTTTCCCGGCCGGGCCCCCGGGTCCGGCCGGGAAACGGCCGGTGCCGGTCTTTGGGGATCGCCGGCACCGCGCCGAAGGGTGCTCCACTGCTTGGGCTGCGGTGGAAGCATCGCTGTTACAAGGCGTCCGGCACGGGGACGGCTCACCGTGCCGGACGCCGAACGGCCCGCCGCATGCACCGTGTCGACGGGCAGGCGGGCCGGGTGTCCCTCCCCCAAGCTGCCGTCGGGGTGATCCGGGCGGACGGTCGGCGTATCCATTCCCCCGTCGCGCCACACCGGACCGAGCCGGACACCCCGGCGGCACAAAGGAGTCCTCGTCCAGCCGTTCAGCACGGCCGGACGAGGACTCCCGTCCTTCCCGCTCCCCGGATGCGCGCGGTCAGGCCCGGCAGTGGAACATGGTCAGCGGCGGGTTGGCGAGGAAGTCCGCCCAGTAGTCGGCGCCCCGGTCCCGCAGGCCGTCCTCCGGCACGTGCAGCGGCACCCACGTGAGGTCGTGGAAGCCGGCCTTGCGCAGGCTCTGCTCGTACACCTCGCGCCGCGGGTACGACGTCACGAACTCCACCGGCGGGTCGAGCAGCGCGGTGATACGCACCCGGGGGCCGATCGGGCCCTCCCCGACCGGCTCGTACGTGAAGCCGTACTTGGCCATGTCCGGGCCGTCGAAGCGGTAGGCGGGCGCCTGGGTCAGCACACAGAAGCGGGCGCCGGGCCTCAGGCTGCGGTGCACCGACTCGCACATGCGCTCCATCGCCGCGGCGTCCTCGGCGTAGTTGAGCAGGTACACGGCGCTCGCCACGTCGAACGGGCGCTCCGGCTCGGGCAGTTCGGCGATGTCGGCGACGGCGTACCGCACGCCGAGCGGGGCGCGCTCCTCCATCGCGCGGGCAGCGGCGACCATCTCGGTGGAGATGTCGACGCCCAGCACGTCGGCGGCGCCCAGGCGTTTGATCTGCCGGGTGTAGAAGCCGGTGCCGCAGGCCAGGTCAAGCACCGACGCGCCGCGGACGTCACCGAGCATCGCGAGGAAGCTCGCGGACTCCGCGTAGTGGGCCATCGGCAGCGACTTGAAGCCCTCGTAGGTCTCGCCGATCTCGTCGTACTGCTGCACGCTCATGCCGTGCTCCTTCCATTGGTGCGGGTGACAAACCGCTCGGGGTCGGTGCGCACGGTGTCCTGCCGTACCGTGCGGCGCGGGCGCGGGGCGCGGCGGAGCAGGTCGCCCGCGAGGGCGGTGCGCCGGCCCTGGTGGGCCACGGCGGCCCTGGCCTGCGGAGTGGGCACGTCGCCCGCGGTCCGGGGGTGGCAGGTGCCGTAGGGGTTGCCGCCCGCCGCCTCGACGGCCGGGTCGGTATAGCCGGGCGGGACCAGCACCGCGCCGGCGTGCAGCAGCATGTGGCCGAGGCCGAGGACGGCCGTCTCCGAACCGGCGTGCGTCGCCGGGCTGGTGGCGAAGCCGCTCGCCGGTTTGCCCCAGAGCGGGCTCCGGCCGCCCTCGGCGGGCTCCAGCGCCTGTACGAAGTCCAGCAGCGGCGCGGCCAGGGCGCCCAGCCGGACCGGCGCGCCGAACAGCACCGCGTCGGCCCAGGCGATGTCCTCGGGGGTGGCGGGCACGGCCCAGGGCCCCAGCCATGTCGCGGGACGGCCCCCGCGCCCGCCCGGCACCCGCCGCAGCCGCACCCGTGAGCCGAGGGCCCGCCCTGCCGCGGCGGCCTCCTGAGCGAGGATCCGGGTGGCGGCGTCCTCACCGTGGTAGACGACGGCGAGTCGGACGGGACGGGGCGTGGCGTCGAGTCGGCCGGAGCGCGCGCGACGGGCAACACCGTCCGCCCGACCACCGGCCGGCGCCCCGCCCGGCCCCACTCCGGCAGCGACCCCGGAACACGCGGGGCGGACAACGCTGTCCGTCGGGCCTTCGGGCAGCGCTCCGTGCGGCCCGGCTCCGGGGGCGGGCTCGCCCGGGGCGGTGGCGTCGGCTTGCCCCGCCGGTGCCGGCCGCCGGGCGGGGACGGTGGTCAGCAGGGGTGACATGGCGGGTGTGGCGCGGGCCCGGGCCGTGAGGTGGGCCAGGCGGCGGCCCAGGGCTCGGGCAGCCGCGCGCTCGTGCGGGGCCGGGTCGCCCCGGTGGTTGTCGGCGGCCAGCCCGTACGGTGTGCCGCCCGCCGCGCGGGTGACCGGGTCGGCCGGGTCGGCCCCGGCCACCCAGCAGCCCCAGTGGTACAGGGTGTGCTGAAGGGCCGTCAATGTCGCCTCCCGGCCGCCGTGCCGCTGGGTGGAGACGGTGATGCCGGTCGCCACCCGGTCGGCCAGCAGTCCCTGCCGCCACAGCGGTGACGTGGACTCCAGGAACCGTTTGAACGGCGAGGACACATTGCCGTAGTACGTGGGACAGGCCAGCACCAGTCCGTCCGCCCACAGGACGTCCTCCGGTTCGGCCGGCCGCTCGGGCCATCCCGGATCTGCGGCTCCGTCGTCCGCGACGCGCAGCAGCCGCACCTCGGCGCCGGCCTCCCGCGCCCCCTCGGCGGCGAGCGCGGCCAGCGCGCGCACGGTGCCGTGCCGGCTGTGGTACACCACCGCGATCCGGTGGCTCATGCCCCGCCTCCCTCCGCCGTACGGCTCTCCGCGCGCTCCGGATCCGGTCCCGTGCGGCTCCCGGCGGCGGCTGCCGTCGCGTCGGCCGGCAGGTCCCGCGTGCGCAGCAGCAGCCGTACGTCGTCGCCGAGGCGGGTCACCTCGCCCAGCCGCAGCCGCAGGCCCGCCAGGAGGGTGCCGGCGCCGAAGTCGCCGAGGACGGGGCGGGCGGGGGCGCCCAGCACCACGGGCGCCACGTACGCCACGACCCGGTCCAAAAGGCCCTGGGCGACGCAGGACGCGGCGAGTCGGGCGCCGCCCTCCAGCAGGACCGAGCGCACGCCCCGGCCCCACAGATGTCCGAGCAGGGCGGCGAGGTCGAGCGCACCGTCGGTGACCGGCACCCGCAGCACCTCGTGCCGGCCGGGCAGCGTCGGCCCGGGCGTGTGCGGCCCGGTGACCACGAGGGTGGGGGCCGTGTCGTCGAGCACGCGCGCGTGCCGCGCGATGGTGCCGTCGCGGTCCAGGACGACACGCAGCGGAGGCGCGCCCGCCACGCCGTGCCGCAGGCCCAGGTGCGGGTCGTCGGTGCGCAGGGTGCCGGAGCCGACCAGCACCGCGTCGTGCGCGGCGCGCAGGGTGTGCGCGTCCTGCCGCGACTCGGGGCCGGTGATCCACCGGGAGGTGCCGTCCGGCGCCGCCGCCCGGCCGTCCAGGGTGCCGCCGAACTTCCATGTCACGCACGGCCGTCCCCGGCGGACGGCGGTCAGCCACAGCTCGTTGCCGCGCTCGGCCTCGGCACGCAGCACCCCGCCGGTCACCTCGACCCCGGCGTCCCGCAGCCGCCGCGCGCCGCCCGCCGCCGTCGGGTCGGGGTCCGGCACCGCGTACACCACGCGGGCGATGCCGGCCCGCAGCAGCGCCTCGGTGCAGGGCCCGGTGCGGCCCTGGTGCGAACAGGGCTCCAGGGTGACCACAGCGGTCCCGCCGCGCGCTCGGTCCCCGGCCGCGGCCAGCGCCTCGACCTCGGCGTGGGGCCGGCCGGCACCCCGGTGGAAACCCTCCCCCACCGGGGTGCCGTCCGCGCCGAGGACCACGCAGCCGACGACGGGGTTGGGGCTGGTCCGGCCCAGCGCCGTCGCGGCCAGCTCGACGGCCCGGCGCATGGCGGACTCCTCGGCCGAGGACGCCGGCGGCGGGGTCGGCTCCTCGGCCGAGGAGCCGGGTGCCGGGACCGGCTCGTCGGACGGGTACGGACTCCGAGTGGCCGTCACCCGCCCCGTCACGGCGTCTCCGCGAGCCGGAAGCCCATGGCGTAGATGTCGCGGTCGTACCAGCCGTGGCGGCGTCGGGTGCGGGCCAGGTCGCCGAAGCGGGTGAAGCTGCCGCCCCGGGCGATGCGGTACCTGCCCCGGGTGACGGCCAGATCGTCGGCGACGGCGCTGCCGCCGGGGTAGGGCCGGTAGTCGTCGGCGGTGTACTCCTCGACGTTGCCCGCCATGTCGTGCACTCCGAACGGGGAGCGTCCGGCCGGATGCACGCCGATCGGGGTGGTGGACAGCGGCCCGGCCTCCACGGTGTTGGCACGGTCCCGCTCGAACGACTCGCCCCAGGGGAACTCCCGCCCCTCGGGACCGGCAGCGGCGTACTCCCACTCCGCCTCGGTCGGCAGCCGGAAGGCGCGGCCGGTACGGGCCGAGAGCCAGGCGGCGTAGGCGTCGGCGGCCTCGGGCGACACGGTCCACACCGGGTGGTTGCCGAGTCCCTCGGGGTAGCCGCCGAACCGCCAGGAGGTCGGCAGCGCCGTGCGGCCGGTGTCCTCCAGGAAGCGCCGGTACTCGGCGTTGGTGACCGGGTGCAGCGCGATACGGAACGCCGGGAGCTCCACCTCGTGCACGGGGCACTCCTTCGCGATCCAGTCCTCGATCACCCCGGCGTGCCGCCAGCGCGCGGTGACCCGGCCGACCTCGTCGGGGTCCAGGCCGAGCCGGACGCGGGCGGCGGGGACGTCCGCCATCGGCGGGTCGTCGGGACGGATGCGGGGGTCGCCGATCAGGCCGAGCACCCAACCGGCCGCGTAGCGGCGCGGAAAGGACAGCTCGGGGTCCTCCGCGACCGCGACGAGGGTGTCGGCGGGCGCGCCCAGCAGGTCACGGTGGTCCCGCAGCAGCCAGGGGCCGGTGCGTGCCACGAAGGAGTCGGGCAGACCCATCGCGGCCCGGTCGGACAGGGTGTTGGGGTTGGCCATCGCCGGGGCGCCGGTCACGGGTGCCTCCCATCGGTGTGCGCTACGGAGTCCGCCGGGGCACCGGCGGTGAGCAGGTCGGTCGGCACGGCGCCGGCCACCGCCCGGTAGCCGGCGTCGTTGAGGTGGATGTGGTCTCCGGAGTCGTAACCGGAGCGCACCCGCTGCGGGTCGGCGGGGTCGCGCACGACCGCGTCGAAGTCGGCGACGGCGTCGAAGTCCCGGGAGGTGCGCAGCGCCGCGTTCAGCGCGACCCGCTGCCGCTCGGCGTCGGCCGTCCACAGCGCCGAGTCCTTGAACGGCGTGAGGGTGCCCACGATGACCGGTATGCCGCGCGCGTGCAGCCGCTCGGCGAGAGTGCGCAGCCCGGCCAGGACCTCATCGGCGCTCGCGCCGGGGGTGAGCTGGAGGTCGTTGATGCCTTCGTAGAGGACGGTGGCACGCACCCCGGACTGGTTCAGCACGTCCCGGTCGAGCCGGCCGAGTGCGCTGGTGCCGCGCTGCGGACGGTCGGTCTCGGCGCCGTCGCGCAGCACCCGGTTGCCGCCGATGCCCTTGTTGAGCACGCCGAGGCCCCGGGTGGCGGGGACGGCGGCGAGCCGGCGGGCGAAGGCGTCGGTCCAGCGGCCGTTGCCGTTGTCGGTGGAACCGCCGCCGTCCGTCTGCGAGTCGCCGAGCGCGACGACGGTGCCGCGCGTGGCCGGGCCGCGCACGTCGACGCCGGTCAGGAAGAACCAGGAGGTGGCGGCGTCGGTGAAGGCAGCCGCGCCCTGGTCACCGGTGTGGTCGCCGGGCTCGGAGAGGTAGTTGGTCTGGTGGGCGAGCCAGTGCCAGGTGGTGGGGCCGGTCGCCTTGGGCAGGTGGACGCTGACCAGCAGGTCGGCGTCGGCGGGCACGTCGTAGGGCAGCGGATCGCTGACGGTCTCCGTCCCGGCGGGCACGACGGTGCCCGGTGCGCCACCGAAGGTGACCGGGCGAAGACTGCCGGGGACGGCTGCCGCCGAGGCGGGCGACTCGGCACGGCCCACCGTGACCCGGCCGAGCACCAGGTCCCGGGTGCCGTGGACGGCGGACAGCCGCAGCCGCAGCGCACCGCCGCCGACCGAGGTGTGCACGATCATGCGTACGGTGCGGTCCTCGATGCCGGTCTGCGAGACGCCGTCCGGTGCGGCGGGTGCCGGTGCGGTGCCCCAGGTGCCGGACCAGGTGCCCCCGGCGGCGCCCGCGGTGGGGCGGGCGGCGGCCGAGGGGGCGGTGCCCAGCAGGGAGCCGCCCAGCAGCGCGGCCGTGGTCAGCTCCGCGAGCACGCCGGACAGCCGGCCGCCGCGTCGGCGGGCCGGCACCGGCTCGCCCTCGGTGCGGACCGCACTCATCGCTCCCCGTCCCCGGAGGTGCCCGAGCCCGTTCCCGTGCTCGCGTCGGCGGCGCGGTAGGTGCCCACCAGGTAGTGCAGCCCGCCCGTCCCGCGCGGCACCAGCCGCACCTCAACGGGACTGAAGCCGTGCGCGGTGACCAGCTCGGTCAGCTCCGCCTCGGTGAACTCCCGGTACAGGCGCCGCGCCCCGTTGGCGAAGAGCCGGCCCGGGCCGTCCGCCGACTGGAACACGGACACCGTGAACAGGCCTCCGGGGCGCAGCAGTTCGTGGATCCGGCCGAGGTAGCGGCCGTAGCCGTCGGGGTGCTGGTGGTGCAGGCAGCCGTTGTCGAGGACGGCGTCGTAGACGGCCGTGCCGTCCAGGTCGGGCAGCGAGGACACCTCGAACCGCGCCCGCCCCTGGCTGCGGGCGGTGATCTCGGCCCACTCGGGGGACTCGACGAGGTCGATGCCGGTGACCCGGCAGCCCGCGGCGCTCAGGACGGCGGCGTCGCGGCCGTGTCCGGTGCCGATGTCGAGGATGTGCGCGTCGGCACGGTCGCCGAGGGCGCGCAGCAGCAGGCGGGGAGCCTCGCGCATGGCCTCCTCCGCGGTCCACACGTCGCGCCCATTGACGTAGTGGTCCTGGAAGTCGGAGCGCAGCACGTCCGCGTACGCCGTCTCGTCGAGCGGCGGAGCAGGCGTGGGAGAGACGGAGTAACGGTCGGCTATCCGGTGGCTGGGCATGGGTCATTCAGTCCTGTCGTGTGGGGCGGACGAGGGCGGCCGCGAGCAGGAGGGGGCCGCACGCACGGACGGTGCCGCGCGGACGCGCTGCCGCGGCACCGCTCGTGTCGGGCGCCGGGCGCCGCGTCGGGTGGGGCCCCGCTCCCGCTGCCGTTCAGCCGGCGACCGTGTAGACCTGCCCGTCGTAGGAACCGGCGACGAAGAGCTTGCGTGCCGCGTCGTAGGCGAGGGAGGAGATGCCGGAGGTGGTGGGCCGCTCGGTCACGGACCAGCGGTCGTCGGTCCGGTCGTAGACCGCGATACGGCCGTCGTAGCTGCCGGTGGCGATCAGGCGGCCGTCGGTGTCGGCGGCGACGCACTTGACGGAGTGCGTGTGCGGCGTCGACAGGACCTGCACGGTGCGGTCGGGGCGCCAGATGCGCAGCTTCAGATCGCGGCTGACGCTGGCGAACCAGCCGTCGCCGAGGCCCGTGCACCCGTTGGCGATCTTGTCGTGGGCGTCCTCAACGGTGGCGACCTTCTCCAGCGTGGAGATGCGGTACCAGGTCGCGGAGGCGTCGGCGGCGACGGAGAACAGCAGGTCGCCGGAGACCGCGACGTCCTTGACGGCGTTGACGTTCAGCGCCAGGTCCGTGATGTGCTCGACGGTGTCGCCGGTCAGCTTCAGCAGCAGCCCCTCGCCGGTGTAGGCGCCGACCACGGCGTAGCTCAGGCCGTCTCGTTCGAAGGCGACGCCGCAGTTGAGCGGCGAGCGGTGCTGGTGGAGCTCGCGGCCGGTGAGCGCGTCGAAGACCTTGCCGAGCTGGCCGCCGGAGAGCACCAGACCACCCAGCGGGGTGAGGAAGTTGCACAGACTGCCGGTCTCGGCCACCGGCTCGCCGCCGCGCCGCACCACGCCCGCGTCGCCGACGGTGAGCGTCGAACCGCCGCGCTCCGGCAGCACCGCGTTGACGCCGCCGGTGACCGGTACGACGGCCGTGTCCCAGGTGCGCGCCTGGTAGTCGTAGCCGCGGTAGGTGGCGCCGAAGGTGGCGAACACCAGGCGGGTGCCGCCCGCGAAGGCACAGGAGCGGGGCCAGACGTCGTCGGGCAGAGCGGTGGTGTCCCGGGCCTCGGGCGCGCCGGAGGAGACGTCCCACAGCCGCATCGTGCGGTCGTAGGAGAGGCTGACCAGCAGGTTGCGGGCGTCGTCGAGGACGAGGCGCTTGATGCCCGCGTCGTGCGCGGGGACCGTGGTGCGTCCGGCGGGGTCGACCACGATGATCTGGCCCTCGTCGTTGCCGGCGAAGATGGTGCCGGAGGAGGAGATGGCGACGGTGTCGGTCTCCACGCCGTCCATGTCCAGGTCGGCGATCATGCCGCCGGTCTGCAGGGACCAGCGCTTGATGGTGCCGTCGTCGCTGGAGGAGATCAACTCGTCGGCGTCGCGGGCCCATTCGACGGAGATGACGTCGGCCGTGTGCCCCTCGAAGCGGTGCAGCAGCCGGCCGGTGAAGTCGTAGACCCGCACCCGGTGGTCCCGGGAGGCAGTGGCGATGAGTTCCTCGCGCGGGTGGAAGACGGACATCTCCACGTCGTCCTCGTGATCCCCGAGGACCGCCACCAGCCGCAGGTCGGGCACGGTCCACAGGCGGGCGGTGTAGTCGCTGGAGGAGGTCAGCAGATGTGTGCCGTCCGGCGCGAACTGGCACTGGTTGGCCAGGTGGTCGTGGAACGAGCGGGCCACCGCGCGACCGGTCCGCTGGTCCCAGCAGATGACCTGGTTGTCGTAGCCGGCCGTGGCCACGTACTCGTCCCCCCAGGCGGCGATGCCGCTGATGGGTCCACGGTGCTGGATCATATGGACTCCCCCAGAAGCTCTATGGTGTGTCCGCCCTGTTCGGCCTTGACCCGCAGATAGTCGTGATTGCGTTCGGTCCGGTGGATGCCCGTGGGGATGACCTCTTCCACACCGATGCCGTAGCCCCGTAACTGGCCGACCTTGTCGGGGTTGTTGGTGCGCAGCCGGATGCGCGGCACGTCCAGGGCGCGCAGCATCTGCGCGGCGACGAGGTAGTCGCGCAAGTCGTCCGAGAAGTTCAGCTCACGGTTCGCGGCGAAGGTGTCCAGGCCCTGGTCGTCCTGGACCCGGTAGGCGTCCAGCTTGTTGTACAGCCCGATGCCGCGCCCTTCCTGGCGCAGGTACAGCAGGATTCCGCCGGACTCGGCGAACAGGTCGACCACCTCGGCGAGCTGCGGTCCGCAGTCGCAACGGGCGGAACCGAACACGTCACCTGTGAGGCATTCCGAATGCACACGCACCAGGGGTACGGACCGTGCGGACGGGAACACTACGGCGATGTGCTCCCGTCCGTCGGCGAGTCCGGAGAAGCTGATCATTTCGGCGGTGCGCCAGGAACCGTCGCTGAGATTCACCGGTACCTCGACCCGGGTGCGGATCGCGGCTTCGGTGGTGAGCGGGCTGGTCCCCGCTGGCGGCATCTTGCTGCCGGACGTACTCAACATGGATCGTCCCTCCGCTTGTAAGGGTGCCCTTACGTAATCACACCGTTACCGCAGCGCACAGTACGGTCCGACCGAGACACCCTCCGAAATGTTTTGCGTCCGCTACCGAAACAAGAACGATCACCGTGAACGGCCGGAAGCGCAGAGGCAGCGGCGAGGAGAGCACGCGGCAACCGCGAGAGCGGAGAAGAGGAGAAGAAGGGGAAACAGAAACGGCCGGAGCCCCCGCACAGTGGGCTCCGGCCGTTTCGTCCGACCTGTCCGTGGCAGGTCAGAGCGCGAGTCCGGTGAGAACCAGCACGCGCTCGTAGGTGTAGTCCTCCATCGCGAACCGCACGCCTTCGCGGCCCACGCCGGACTGCTTGGCGCCGCCGTACGGCATCTGGTCGGCGCGGTAGGACGGGACGTCGCCGATCACCACGCCGCCGACCTCCAGGGCGCGGTGGGCGCGGAAGGCGACCTGCAGGTCGTGGGTGAACACGCCCGCCTGGAGGCCGTACTTGGAGTCGTTGACCGCGGCGAAGGCCTCGGCCTCGCCGTCCACCTTCTGCACGGTGAGGACGGGCCCGAAGACCTCCTCGCAGGCGAGGGTGGTGTCCGCGGGCACGTCGGTGAGGACGGTCGGCGCGTAGGAGGCGCCGTCGCGGTCGCCACCGGTGAGGAGCGTGGCACCGGCCTCGACGGCCTCCTTGACCCACGCCTCGACGCGCTTGGCGGCGTCCTCGCTGACCAGCGGGCCGACGTCCGTCTTGGCGTCGCTCGGGTCACCGGTGACCTGGGCCTCCACGGCGGCGACGATGCGCGGCAGCAGACGGTCGTAGACGGAGGCGTCCGCGATGACCCGCTGCACGGAGATGCAGGACTGGCCGCCCTGGTAGTTGGAGAAGGTCGCGATGCGGGTCGCGGCCCAGTCCAGGTCGGCGTCGGAGGCGAAGTCGCCGAGCACGACCGCCGCTCCGTTGCCGCCCAGCTCCAGCGTGCAGTGCTTGCGCGGCACCGAGTCCATGATCGCGTAGCCGACCTTCTCGGAACCGGTGAAGGAGATGACCGGCAGGCGCTCGTCCTGGACGAGGGCGGGCATCTTGTCGTTGGCGACCGGGAGGATCGACCAGGAGCCGGCGGGCAGGTCGGTCTCGGCGAGCAGGTCGCCGAGGATCAGGCCGGACAGCGGGGTGGCCGGGGCCGGCTTGAGGATGATCGGGGCACCGGCGGCGATCGCCGGGGCGACCTTGTGGGCGCACAGGTTCAGCGGGAAGTTGAACGGCGCGATGCCGAGCACGACGCCCTTCGGGAAGCGGCGGGTGAGCGCCAGCCGGCCCTGGCCACCGGCGTCGGTGTCGAGGCGCTGGGCCTCGCCGCCGTTGAACCGCCGGGCCTCTTCGGCGGCGAACCGGAACACGGAGACGGCGCGGCCGACTTCGCCGCGGGCCCACTTGATCGGCTTGCCGTTCTCGGCGGAGATCAGCTGGGCGATCTCCTCGGTGCGCTCGACCAGCCGCTTGCTGACGTGGTCCAGCGCGGCGGCGCGCACGTGCGCCGGGGTGGCGGCGAACTCGTCCCGCACGGCGTACGCGGCGGCCACGGCCTCCTCGACCTGGGCATCGGTCGGCACACTGACCTTGCCGACGAGCCGGCCGTCCCACGGGGAGGTGACGTCGAAGGTGTCCTCGCCGGTGACCTGGCGGCCGGCGAGCCAGAAGGCGTGGGTGGCCCCCACATTCTTTTCCTGGGGCATGTCGTGAGTCCCGGCCCTTCCGCGTTGGGGGGTGTTCTTTCGGTCCGCTGTCCACGGTAGGGCGGGGGCGGCCGGGGGTCGTTTGTCCGAGTCGTAGCAGTCGGGGTGGGGGGTGTGCCGGAATGGCGGGGTCACTGCCGGCGCTCGGGCAGTGCGGGCGCCCCCGGGGTGGTCACTCCGTCGACGTCGCCTTCAGGGCGAGCCACAGCTCCATCCGCACGTCGGGGTCGTCCAGGGAACGGCCCAGGATCTCCTCGACCCGCCGCATCCGGTAGCGCAGGGTGTGCCGGTGGACACCGAGGTCCGCCGCGGCCGCGTCCCACTGCCCGTGCCGCGACAGCCACGCCCGCAGGGAGGCGACCAGATCGCCCCGCCCCGTCGCATCATGCTCGTGCAGCGCCCGCAGCAGCCCGTCGGCGAACGCCTTCACCGCGTCGTCGGCCAGCAGCGGCAGTACGGACCCGGCGGCCAGCTGCTCGTGTTCCACCAGCACGCGCCCCCGCCGCCGGGCCACGGACAGCGCCTGCTCGGCCTGCTTGTAGGCGGCCGCCGCGGCGATCGGCCCGGCCGGCGCGGACAGTCCGACGACCAGCTCGTCCTCGTCGGCCGCGGACTGCTCGGGCACCGCTCGCGCCGCCTCCAGCGCCGCCGCGTACCGCGTACAGGCGGCCACCGCCGCGCCGCCGTCGGCGGCCAGCACCACGAGCCGCTCACCTTCGGGCACGATCAGCACGGCCTCGCCGGAGCGTGCGGCGGCTGACTCCACGGTCTCCGTCAGCCCGCCCAGCGGGTCACCGCCGGTGCCGGCGGCGGCGAGAGCGGCGGCCGGGGACGCCTGCTGGGCGGCACCGGGCACTCGCGGGTGAGCGTGAGCATGGGCGTGTGCGTGTGCGTCCGCGTGCGCCCGTGCGGCCGAGCCGGACACCGACTCGGCGACGATCATCCGGAACGGCGCGTCGAGCAACCCGCCGTACAGGTCCCCGGCGACGGCCCGGGCGTGGTCGGGCTGCCCGGCGAGCAGCATGCGCAGCACCGCCGTACCGATGCGCTGCTCGGCCGCGTGCAGGGAGCGGGAGCGTTCGGTAACGAGAGTGAGCAGGGCGATGGCGGAGTGGACGGCGTACCGTTCGGCGGTGCCGAGGGCTGCGGCCGTACCGACGGCGAGCGCGGCGCGCGGCCGCCGCCCGGTGCCCAGGGAGTGCAGCTCGACCCGGTCCTCGTGATCGGGCCCGCCGACCACGGAGGAGGCCGGGGCCGGCCGCTCCCGCAGCCGCTCGACCTCGGCGGTCAGCCGGGCGGCCCGCCGGCCGGCCCACTCGGGCGCGGCGGCGACGACGGCGCCGGAGGCGTCGTACAGCGCCGCCCAGCCGTCGACCTGCCCGGCGAGCGCGCCGAGCAGCCCCTCGGGCCCGGCGTTGAGGGCCTGCTTCGTCAGCTCGCGCTGCGCGGCGAACCCTGCCGTGACGGCCCGGTACTGGTCGGCGGCGATGGCGGCGGACACGGCCTTGCTGATGGCGAGGAAGGGGGTGCGGCGGGGTACCTCCAGCAGGGGCAGCCCTTCCGCCCGCGCGGCCTCGACGAGCGCCTCGGGAATCTCTTCGTAGTTCACCCCGACGGCGAACCCGAGCCCGACGACACCGGCCCCCACCAGGCGCTTCACATACCGCCGCATGGCCTCCGGGTTCTCCGCGTCCAGCTTGAGCGCGGTGATCAGCAGCAGCTCGCCGCCCTCCATGTACGGCACGGGGTCGGCCAGCTCGCTGACGTGGGCCCAGCGGACGGGCACGTCGAGTCGGTCCTCGCCCGCGCGTACGGTCAGTTTGAGCGCGGAGTGGTGGACGAGCGAGGCGAGGGTCGGGGGCATGGGGCCTTCACGGTGAGGAGATCGGGTGCTCTTCCGATGATCTTTCGCTGATCTCTTGGCCGCAACGTATGAACGGCCTACGCCGATTCTGCCTCACCGTACGGTCCCCCGGTGCCCCCTCACCCCCGCAGATCCACCAACAACGGCGGCGCATGCTCCCCGCGCACACTCGTCAACGACAACACGGCATGCCCCGCAGGCACCCCATGAGCCAACTCGGAAGCCGACCAGCGCTCCCGCTCCACCTGGCGGACGGTGACGGCGCGAGCGGTGGGGGCCTTCCCGGTGATGACCCGGCGCAGCATGTGCACGGCCTTGCCGGCCGGGGTCTCGGCGATGATCTGCCGATCGGTGACGTCCCGGGCCTCGGTCCACTCCTTGCCCCATACGTCGGCGAAGTCCTGTCCGTCCCAGGGGGTGACGCCGGACAGTGCCATCCGGCAGCCGGTGGCACCGAGCAGCGGCCCGCGCAGCGGCCTGGGTACGTCGTCCAGGGTGCGCAGGGTGAGCACCGCGCCGGCACCCACGGAGCGCAGCCGCTGGATGCCGCGGACCGCCTCCGGGGTGACGACACCGGAGGCGTCGTCGAGGATCAGGCAGGCGAACAGCGACCGGTCCTCCCGTACCGTCACGGCCGCGGTGAACTGGGCGAGCACCAGTCGGGCCAGGATCCGCGAGGCGTCGGCGTGGCCGCGCTGGGGCAGGTCGATACGGACGCGGACCGGGTGGTCGAGGGCCTTCAGCGAGAACGGCCGGGTCTGCCCGGAGGTGTCGAAGAAGGCCGCGAAGGCGGGCCGGTCCAGCAGCGCGATCCGGTCGGCGAGCACCGTACCGACGTCACCCGGGTGTGCCATCTGCCGCTCACGGGCGTCGAGTTCGCGCAGCAGGCCGTCCTGCCGGGTGTCCGTGAGCGCCTTGCGCAGCGCGGCGAGCGGGCCGGGAGCGCCGTCGAGGAGTCCGCGCAGCTCGGGTACGGACGGAAACCGGCCGTGGACGGCGTGGAAGGGGCCGAGCAGCTGGGCGAGGACCGTGGTGGAGCGGCGGCTGTCGCTGCCCGGGTGCGGGTCGGCGAGATCACCGACGAGGGCCTCGGCGAGTATGGCCGCGGCCTCGTCGGGGTCGGTGGTGCCGCCGTAGAGGTCGAGGTCGTAGACGGAATCCGGCTGGCCGATGCGTACGACGACGTCGTAGGCATCGGCCGGGCCGAGCCCGGCGCCCGCCGCTCCGACGACCACGACGGAGGCTCGCCCGGCGAGAGCGTGCAGGCACAGGGACTCGGCGAGCGGCCGGACCACCGCGCCGGTCTTCCCGGAACCGGCCGGGCCGACGGCGAGCAGTGAGGTGCCGAGCAGTCCGGGGTCGAGGCCCAGGCCGGCGCCGCGGTAGTGGTAGGGGTTGCGGGGGTCGTCGGCGGCGGTGCCGAGCCGGACCTGGCCGGTGAGCAGGTCGTGGCGGGCGTGCCGGACGGGCAGGTCGCGCTCGCCGGAGGGGTGCAGGCAGGCGGCGGAGCCGTCCTTGAGCACGGCGCCGGTGAAACCGGCGAGCGTGTGCCGCCCCGACCGCACGCCCTGCCAGACCCGGCTGATCCGCGCGTGATCGACATCCCGCATCAGCCCGGCCTTCGCCTCAGCAGCAAGCCGCTCCGCGGCCTCGTGGGCACCGGCGCGGCGCAGGTGAGGCCATTCGGCGAGGTCCTGTTCGGGTGCCGGGGGGCGCTCGGCCGCCGGCGCGGCCGAACGCCAGGCGGGCGGGCCGTAACGGCGCCAGACCTCGCCCCAGCGGCCGAGCCGCCCGACGACGATCATGATCGTGAGCGCGACGACGCCGTACCAGGCGTAGCTGATGATCACTCGGTCGTAGGAGTGGGGATCCGTCCAGGAGTCAGGGATCATCACGTAGAGCGGCAGCACCCACCAGCTGCCCAGGTAGCCGTTCCACAGCAGCGACCACACGAGCCAGCCGACGAGGAAGGCGATCAGGGCGCCGCTGATCAGTTGCCGGGCCGGGATCTGCTCGGGCTCCTGCTCTGGCCTGGGCCGGTGCCCGAGGCGCCACACACCGGGCACCGCCTCGGGGCGGGGTGTCCGCAGCCACGTCAGGAAGGCCGAGCCGTCCGGTTGCGGCGGAACACCGGGCGGTACCGTCGGCATGGGTGGTACGTCGCCGGCCTCGAAAGGTGTCGCCGGGCGAGGTACCGGATGCGCATGCGTGCCGCGTGCGTCCCGTGTGCCGTCGCTGTCCATCGCCCTTGCCCCCTGACCAGCCGCTCCGTCCACCATCAGCGAGCCAATCTAATGCCACGGCAAGGGGAGTTCACCGCTTACGCGGCCGGGAGTGCCCGCCGACCGGGCGTACCCGGGCCACGCGGCTATGTCCACGGCGGACAACCGGAGCGGCCGACAACGCCCACATGGAGCATGCCCACCCCCCACTCCCGGCCCTAGCCTGCGAAGAAAGATAGGTAAGCGGCTGAAAACGCACCGCCCGGAATCGTCCGGGACCGCCCGGTACGCAGATCAACGCAAGATCAATCAGGGAGCCCCCCATGACCGCACTTCCGCAGGAGCGCCGCGTCGTCACCGCCATCCCCGGCCCGAAGTCGCAGGAGCTGCAGGCCCGCCGTACCGCCGTGGTCGCGCAGGGTGTGGGCTCCGTGCTGCCCGTCTTCACCGCGCGCGCGGGCGGCGGGATCATCGAGGACGTCGACGGCAACCGGCTCATCGACTTCGGGTCCGGTATCGCCGTGACCAGCGTCGGCGCGTCCGCCGAGGCCGTGGTGCGGCGGGCCTCCGCCCAGCTCGCGGACTTCACCCACACCTGTTTCATGGTCACCCCCTACGAGGGCTACGTGGAGGTCGCGGAGGCGCTGGCCGAGCTGACCCCGGGTGACCACGCCAAGAAGTCCGCGCTGTTCAACTCCGGCGCCGAGGCCGTCGAGAACGCCGTCAAGATCGCTCGCGCCTACACCAAGCGGCAGGCCGTCGTCGTGTTCGACCACGGATACCACGGTCGGACCAACCTGACGATGGCGCTGACGGCGAAGAACATGCCGTACAAGCACGGCTTCGGGCCGTTCGCGCCCGAGGTGTACCGGGTGCCGGTGGCGTACGGCTACCGCTGGCCGACCGGGGCGGAGAACGCCGGCCCCGAGGCCGCCAAGCAGGCCATCGACCAGATGTCCAAGCAGGTCGGCGCGGACAACATCGCCGCGATCATCATCGAGCCGGTGCTCGGTGAAGGCGGCTTCATCGAGCCGGCCAAGGGCTTCCTGCCGGAGATCGTGAAGTTCGCCAACGACAACGGCATCGTGTTCGTGGCCGATGAGATCCAGTCCGGGTTCTGCCGGACCGGTCAGTGGTTCGCCTGTGAGGACGAGGGCATCGTCCCCGACCTCATCACCACCGCCAAGGGCATCGCCGGTGGCCTTCCGCTCGCCGCCGTCACCGGGCGCGCCGAGATCATGGACGCCGCGCACGCCGGTGGCCTGGGTGGTACGTACGGCGGCAACCCCGTCGCCTGTGCGGGTGCGCTCGGTGCCATCGAGACCATGAAGGAGCTCGACCTCAACGGCAAGGCCAAGCGCATCGAGGAGATCATGAAGGGTCGCCTCACCGCCATGGCCGAGAAGTTCGACGTCATCGGTGACGTGCGTGGGCGTGGCGCGATGATCGCCATCGAGCTGGTCAAGGACCGCGCCACCAAGGAGCCGAACCCCGAGGCCACCGCCGCGCTCGCCAAGGCCTGCCACGCCGAGGGCCTGCTGGTCCTGACCTGTGGCACCTACGGCAACGTGCTGCGCTTCCTGCCCCCGCTGGTGATCGGCGAGGACCTCCTGAGCGAGGGTCTCGACATCATCGAGCAGGCCTTTTCGCGCATCTGAGCGAGAGGTCCGCACGGGTGACGGGGTCCTACGGCAGGCCGTGTGAAGAAGGTGTGCGAGGTGGATGACGGGACGCGATTCCGTCTGCCCAAGCGCCTTCGCCTGCCGTAGGTTCTACCCAGATGAGAGATACACCCCGCCCACAGGGGACTGTGGGCGATTTCAGGCCGAGGCCTCCCCAGCTTCGACCTGGTCGTGCCCTCGCGCACACAACCGGCGCCTGACGGCTCCGGGATCTCCTCACCGATCGGACGGTCGCCGCCCCAAACCCCCCGGGGCGCGCGACGTTCCGATCCGGACGGCCGCCTCGGAACGCCCCCCCTGTTCCGGGGCGGCCGACCTCCTTCTCGCCGAGCCCGTCTGTCAAGCTGAGCGTCGTGTCGACCGCAGTCCGCCGCGCCCCGCTCCTCGGCCTCCCGGCCGTCCTCTTCGCACTCATCACCTGGCAGGTGGCTGGCCACGGCCGGCTGCTGCACCTGGACGCCCGCCTCAGCCGGGCCCTCGTCCATCCGGACCGGTCCTCCGAGCTTCTCTCGGACCTCGGGAACATCCAGGTCGCCGTCCCGGCGCTGGTCCTGGCCCTCGGGTTCGCGGCCTGGCGGGGGCGTGCCGCCGGTGCGGGCCGGTGGTGGCTGCCGCCGCTCGCCGCGGCCCTCCTGATGGCGCTGGTCCCCGCGGTCGTCGTACCGCTCAAGGACTGGACCGCACGGCCGGGTACCCCGGCGATGCCGCCCGGGGCGGGGTACTTCCCCTCCGGTCACACGGCCACGGCGGCCGTCGCCTACGGCTCCGCGACCCTGCTCCTGCTCCCCTGGCTGCGCTCCGCGGCCGCCCGCCGCACCCTGGTGGCCGGCTGCGCGGCCCTCGTCCTCGGGGTGTCGTACGGCCTGGTCCGCCGCGGCTATCACTGGCCGCTGGACGTGGTGGCCAGCTGGTGCCTGTCCACCGTGCTGCTGACCGCCCTCGCCCTGTTCGCCGGCCTCGCCGGCCCGGGCAGGACGACGGCCGGATTCCGTGGGGCGCGCACGAGCCGCGGTCCGTCCACGCCGTCAGGAGGTCAAGGGTCCTGCGACCCCGGCGAACTCGGTGCCCGGACACCTCCCGTGCCCTGACCGTCCCGCTCCCCGCCCCTGACCTGCCCTGCCGCCGCCTCGTGCATCGCCAGCTCCAGCAGCGCCGGGTCGGTCAGCGTGCCCGAGCCGTCCGGCGGCACCAGCCAGCGCACGCCCTGGGCGGCCCGGCCCGGATACGGCACGACGATCCAGGTGCCGGGTCCCGCGGTGCGGATGCCGGTGCCGAGCCAGCGGGCCGCGGTGCCCGCGGGCACGAAGAACCCGACCCGGTTGTCACCGAAGTCGGCGAGCACCGGGCCGGGCTGGTCGAGGACCCGGGTGAGCACGTCCAGAGTCGGACAGCCGAGGTCACCCGGCAGGATCAGCACGTCCCAGGCCCTGCCGGCGGGCAGCAACGCGACACCGAGGGGATGGCGCTCCCATGCCCAGCGGCAGGCCTCGGGATCCGGCGCGACCGATACCAGCCACTCGACGGCCGTCTTCGCCCCAGTCATGAGAAGGCCTCCCTCTTCTCTCGCCCGACCGTCGTCGTGCGGTTGTGTCAGGAGGAGAGAGGGAGGCCTCCCGGGAGCATTACGCGGGTTTCGCGGCCCCCTTCAAGTGATCTGGATCACATGTGACGGGGCTCAGCTGTCGAAGCCCAGGCCCAGCCGGTCCATCGTCCGCAGCCACAGGTTGCGTCGGCCGCCGTGCGCGTCCGCGCGGGCCAGGGACCACTTGGTGAGCGCGATCCCGGTCCAGGCGAACGGCTCGGGCGGGAACGGCAGCGGCTTCCGGCGCACCATCTCCAGCTCCGTCCGCTCCGTGCGCTCCCCGTCCAGCAGGTCCAGCATCACGTCCGCGCCGAAGCGGGTCGCCCCCACGCCCAGGCCCGTGTAGCCCGCCGCGTAGGCGACCCTCCCCTGGTGTGCCGTGCCGAAGAACGCCGAGAAGCGCGAGCAGGTGTCGATCGCGCCGCCCCAGGCGTGGGTGAAGCGGACGCCCTCCAGCTGCGGGAAACAGGTGAAGAAGTGGCCCGCGAGCTTGGCGTACGTCTCCGGCCGGTCGTCGTACTCGGCGCGGACCCGGCCGCCGTAGTGGTGGATCGCGTCGTAGCCGCCCCAGAGGATGCGGTTGTCGGCGGACAGGCGGAAGTAGTGGAACTGGTTGGCCGAGTCGCCGAGGCCCTGTCTGTTCTTCCAGCCGATCTCGGAGAGCTGGTCGGCGGTCAGCGGCTCGGTCATCAGCGCGTAGTCGTAGACCGGGACGGTGTACGAGCGCACGCGGCGCAGCAGGCTCGGGAAGATGTTGGTGCCCAGGGCGACCCGTCGGGCGCGGACCGCGCCGTACGGGGTGCGTACGGCCATCCCGGCGCCGTACTGCTTCAGGGTCAGGGCGGGTGTGTGCTCGTAGATCCGCACCCCGAGCTTCAGGCAGGCCTTCTTCAGGCCCCAGGCGAGCTTCGCGGGGTGCAGCATGGCCACGCCCCGGCGATCCCACAGGCCGGCCTCGAAGGTGGGCGAGTTCACCTGCTCGCGTACGGCGTCGGCGTCCAGGAACTCGATGCCGTCGGCGAGGCCCTTCTCCTCCAGTTCCCGGTGCCAGTCCTTCAGTTCCCAGGCCTGGTAGGTCTCGGTGGCGACATCGATCTCGCCGGTGCGCTCGAAGTCGCAGTCGATGCCGTGCCGGGCGATCGCGGCCTCGATCTCGTCGAGGTTGCGCCGGCCCAGCTCCTCCAGTGTGTGGATCTCGTCGGGCCAGCGGGTGAGGCCGTTGGGCAGGCCGTGCGTGAGGGAGGCGGCGCAGAAGCCGCCGTTGCGGCCGGAGGCGGCCCAGCCCACCTCGCGGCCTTCCAGCAGCACCACATCGCGCTGCGGGTCGCGCTCCTTGGCGTTCAGCGCGGTCCACAGCCCGCTGTAGCCGCCGCCGACGACCAGCAGGTCGCAGGTGTCGGTGCCGGTGAGGGCGGGCTCGGCGTGGGGCTTGCCGGGGTCTTCCAGCCAGTACGGGACCGGCTGGGCTTCGGAGAGAGAGGAGATCCAGTTGTCTTTGCCACGGCTCATGGCGCTTGGGGCCATGATTTCAACTCCCTACAGAGGACGTGCTGAAAAGGCCTATGCCTTTTGCTTGTTCCGGCGATTGCTGATGACCATCGAGGTCAGGACGAAGAGCACGGCCACCAGGAACATGGCCGTACCGATGACGTTGATCTGGACGGGCGTGCCGCGCTGCGCCGAACCCCACACGAACATCGGGAAGGTGACGGTCGAGCCCGCGTTGAAGTTCGTGATGATGAAGTCGTCGAAGGAGAGCGCGAACGACAGCAGCGCGCCCGCGGCGATGCCCGGTGCCGCGATCGGCAGGGTGACCCGCAGGAAGGTCTGCACGGGGCCGGCGTACAGGTCCCGGGCGGCCTCCTCCAGACGCGGGTCCATCGACATCACGCGCGCCTTGACCGCGGTGACGACGAAGCTGAGGCAGAACATGATGTGCGCGATCAGGATCGTGTAGAAGCCGAGTTGCGCGCCCATGTTGAGGAACAGGGTGAGCAGCGAGGCGGCCATGACGACCTCGGGCATCGCCATCGGCAGGAAGATCAGCGAGTTCACGGCGCCGCGGGCGCGGAAGCGGTAGCGGACCAGCGCGAAGGCGATCATCGTGCCGAGCAGGGTGGCGCCGATGGTCGCCCACACGGCGATCTGGAGGCTGATGGACAGCGAGCCGCACATGTCGGCGACGCCGCACGGCTGCTTCCAGGCGTCCAGCGAGAACTGCTGCCACTCGTAGTTGAAGCGTCCCTTCGGCTTGTTGAAGGAGAACACCGTGACGATGACGTTCGGCAGCAGCAGGTACGCGAGCGTGAGAAGTCCCGCGATGACGACGAGTTGGCGCTTGAGCCAGGTGACGAAGGGCATTTAGACCAGATCCTCCGTCCCGGACCGGCGGATGTAGATCGTGACCATGGCCAGGATGGCGGCCATGAGGATGAAGGACAGGGCCGCGGCCGTCGGGTAGTCCAGGATCCGCAGGAACTGCGTCTGGATGACGTTGCCGATCATGCGGGTGTCGGTGGAGCCGAGGAGTTCGGCGTTGACGTAGTCACCGGCCGCGGGAATGAAGGTCAGCAGGGTGCCGGAGACCACACCCGGCATCGACAGCGGGAAGGTGACCTTGCGGAAGGTGGTCCACGGCCTGGCGTACAGATCGCCGGCCGCCTCGTGCAGCCGCCCGTCGATCCGCTCCAGCGAGGTGTAGAGGGGGAGGATCATGAACGGGAGGAAGTTGTACGTCAGGCCGCAGACGACGGCCAGTGGCGTGGCCAGGACGCGGTCGCCGGCCGTCCAGCCGAGCCAGTTGGTGAGGTCCAGGACGTGCAGCGAGTTCAGGGCGTGCACGACCGGGCTGTTGTCGGCGAGGATCGTCTTCCAGGCCAGGGTGCGGATCAGGAAGCTGGTGAAGAACGGCGCGATCACCAGGATCATGATCAGGTTCCGCCAGCGGCCCGCGCGGAAGGCGATCAGGTAGGCCAGCGGGTAGCCGAGCAGCAGGCAGCCCACGGTCGCGGCGGCGGCGTAGAGGACGGACCGCAGGAACTGCGGCCAGTATTCGCTGAGCGCGTCCCAGTAGGTCACGAAGTGCCAGGTGACCTTGTAGCCGCTCTCCAGGGAGCCGGTCTGCACGGACGTGGAGGCCTGGTAGATCATCGGCAGCGCGAAGAAGACGATCAGCCAGAGCATGCCCGGCAGCAGCAGCCAGTACGGGGTGAACCGGCCGCGCTTGCGCGGGGGCTTCTTCTCCGGCGCGGTGGGCGCGAGAGGCGGGGGCGCCTCGGTGAGGGTGGACATCAGGCGGCCGCCTCTTCCTCGGTGCCCGCGTCGATGTCCTGAGCGGCGTCCAGGCCGAAGGTGTGCGCCGGGCTCCAGTGCAGGACGACGTCGGCGCCGGGCACGAGCCGGCCGTCGCGCTCGACGTTCTGGACGTACACCGACAGTTCGTCGCAGACCGGGCTGTCGATCACGTACTGGGTGGAGACGCCGATGAAGCTGGCGTCGGCGATCTTGCCGGTGAGGCGGTTGCGGCCCACCGGGATCTGCCCCGCGTCGTCGGCGTGCGTGAGGGAGATCTTCTCGGGGCGGATGCCGACCAGTACCTTGCCGCCGGCCGTCGTCGGGGCGGAACATCGCGCCTCGGGCAGCACCAGCTTGCCGCCGGCCGCCTTGAGCACGATGTCGTCGCCGTTCTTGGTGTCGACCTCGGCCTCGATGAGGTTGGAGGTGCCGAGGAAGTTCGCGACGAAGGTGGTCTTCGGGTTCTCGTAGAGGTCGGTCGGCGAGCCGAGCTGTTCGACGCGGCCGGCGTTCATCACGGCGACGGTGTCGGCCATGGTCATGGCCTCCTCCTGGTCGTGCGTGACGTGCACGAAGGTGATGCCGACCTCGGTCTGGATGCGCTTGAGCTCCAGTTGCATCTGGCGGCGCAGCTTGAGGTCGAGGGCGCCGAGCGGCTCGTCGAGCAGGAGCACCTTGGGGTGGTTGATGAGCGCGCGGGCGACGGCCACACGCTGCTGCTGACCGCCCGAGAGCTGGTGCGGCTTCTTGCGGGCCTGCTCGCCGAGCTGGACCAGCTCCAGCATCTCCTCGACCTGCTTCTTCACGCTCTTGATGCCGCGCCGGCGCAGACCGAAGGCGACGTTCTCGAAGATGTCGAGGTGCGGGAAGAGGGCGTAGGACTGGAAGACCGTGTTGACCGGCCGTTTGTACGGCGGCAGGTGGGTGACGTCCTGGTCGCCCAGGCGCACGGTCCCGGAGGAAGGTTCCTCCAGGCCGGCGATCATGCGCAGGGTGGTGGTCTTGCCGCAGCCGGAGGCGCCGAGCAGGGCGAAGAAGGAGCCCTGCGGCACGGTCAGGTCCAGCGGGTGTACGGCGGTGAAGCCGTTGTCGTAGGTCTTGGAGATACCGGAGAGGCGGACGTCGCCGCTGTTGTCTGGTGTCGTCATCGTCGTCACGCCCCTGTGAGCTTCGAGAACTTCTGCTGGTAGGCCGTCTCTTCCTTCGAGCTCAGGGAGCGGAAGGCATGGGACCTGGCCTGCATCGCCTTGTCGGGAATGATCAGTGCGTTGTTCGCCGCCGACTTGTCGATCTTCGCAAGGTAGGGCTTCACATCCGCGACGGGGCTCACGTAGTTGATGTACGCGGCGAGCTCGGCGGCCGGCTCCGGCTCGTAGAAGTAGTCGATGAGCCGCTCGGCGTTCGTCTTGTGACGTGCCTTGTTCGGGATCAGCATGTTGTCGGTCGACGTCATGTAGCCGCTGTCGGGGACGACATAGCCGACGTCCGGGCTGTCCGCCTGGAGCTGGACGACGTCACCGGCCCAGGCGATACAGGCCGCGAAGTCGCCCTTGGTGAGGTCGGAGGTGTAGTCGTTGCCGGTGAACCGGCGGATCTGGCCCTTGTCGACGGCCTTCTGGAGGCGGGCGACGACCGCGTCGAAGTCGTCGTCGGTGAACTTCGCCGGGTCCTTGCCCATGTCGAGCATGGTCATGCCGATGCTGTCGCGCATCTCGGTGAGGAAACCGACGCGGCCCTTGAGCCTGGGGTTGTCGAGCAGGTCGGAGACCGACTTCACTTCGATGCCGTCGAGTGCCTTCTTGTTGTAGGCGATGACGGTGGAGATGCCCTGCCAGGGGTACGAGTAGGCGCGGCCCGGGTCCCAGTCGGGGGCGCGGAACTGGTCCGACAGGTTGGCGAAGGCATGCGGCAGGTTGGCCGGGTCCAGTTTCTGGACGTACCCGAGGCGGATCATGCGGGCGGCCAGCCAGTCGGTGAGGACGATGAGGTCACGGCCGGTGTCCTGGCCCGCGGCGAGCTGCGGCTGGATCTTGCCGAAGAACTCGTCGTTGTCGTTGATGTCCTCGGTGTACCTGACCTGGATGCCGGTCCGCCGGGCGAACCCGTCGAGCGTGGGATGGCGCTTGCCCTTGTCGTCCACGTCGATGTACTCGGGCCAGTTGGAGAAGTTGACGACCTTCTCCTGGGCCGAGTGGTCGTCGGCGGGGACACCGCCCTGCGTCTTGGTCGCCGCGGGGATGCCGCAGGCGCTCAGCGCGCCGAGTCCGCCGGCCGCGAGCGCACCGCCCGCGGAGGCCCGCAACAGCGACCGGCGGGTCATCGCGGCCCGGCCGTCGCGCAGACTGCGCCGCATCGCGGCGACTTCGACCGGTGTCAGGCGGTCGGGCTCGTACTGCTCCATGCGCGTGGTGCCCTTTCCGAGGGTTGGGGTGGTCGGCCTGGTCGGGGCCGGGTCGTCACACCCGGCAGCAGCCGGCTGCGTGTGGGGTGCCCGGCTCGCGCCGGGCGACGGCTGCTACCGGTCCCCGAAGATCGTGCGGTGCCAGTCCTTGCGGGCGACCGCCGTGTTGTCGAACATTACGTGCTTGACCTGGGTGTACTCCTCGAAGGAGTACGCCGACATGTCCTTGCCGAAGCCGGACGCCTTGAAGCCGCCGTGCGGCATCTCGCTGATGATCGGGATGTGGTCGTTGATCCACACGCAGCCCGCCTTGATCTCACGGGTGCAGCGGTTGGCGCGGTAGACGTTCGTGCTCCACGCGGACGCGGCGAGGCCGTAGGGGGTGTCGTTGGCCAGCCGGATGCCCTCATCATCACTGTCGAACGGCAGCACGACCAGCACGGGGCCGAAGATCTCGGACTGCACGATCTCGCTGTCCTGGGCCGCGTCCGCGATCAGGGTCGGCCGGTAGTAGGCGCCGTTCTCCAGATCGCCCTTAGGCGCCTCACCGCCGGTCACCACGCGCGCGTAGGCACGCGCACGGTCCACGAAGGCGGCGACCCGGTCCCGCTGGGCGTGCGAGATGAGCGGACCGAGGTCGGTGCCGGCGGCGAACGGGTCGCCGAGCCGCACCGTCTCCATCAGGGCCGCCGTCTGCTCCACGAACGCCTCGTACAGCGGTCGCTGCACATAGGCGCGCGTGGCGGCCGTGCAGTCCTGTCCGGTGTTGATGAGCGCACCGGCGACGGCCCCGTGGACGGCTGCCTCCAGGTCGGCGTCGTCGAAGACCACGAAGGGCGCCTTGCCGCCCAGCTCCAGATGGAGCCGCTTGACGGTGGCGGTGGCGACCTCGGCGACGCGCTTGCCGACGGCGGTGGACCCGGTGAAGGAGGTCATGGCGACGTCGGGGTGGCCGACCAGGTGCTCCCCCGCCTCCCTGCCGGTCCCGGTGACGATATTGATCACACCGTCGGGGATGCCGGCGTCCGTGGCGGCCTCGGCGAAGAGCAGCGAGGTGAGCGGGGTCAGCTCGGCCGGCTTCAGCACGACGGTGTTGCCGGCGGCGATCGCCGGCAGGATCTTCCAGGCGGCCATCTGGAGCGGGTAGTTCCAGGGTGCGATGGACCCGACGACGCCGATCGGCTCGCGCCGGACGTACGACGTGTGGTCGCCCGAGTACTCGCCGGCGGACTGTCCCTGCAGGTGCCGGGCGGCGCCCGCGAAGAAGGCGGTGTTGTCGATGGTCCCCGGTACGTCGAACTCGCGGGTCAGCTTGAGGGGCTTGCCGCACTGCAGCGACTCGGCGCGGGCGAAGTCCTCGGCGCGCTCGGCGAGCACGGCGGCGAACCGGTGCAGGGCGTCGGAGCGTTCGCCCGGGGTCGCCGAGGACCAGGCCGGGAACGCCTCGCGGGCGGCGGCGACGGCCGCGTCGACGTCGTCGGGGCCGGCCAGCTCGTAGGTGTACACCTCGTCGCCGGTGGCGGGGTCGATCACGGCGTGGGTGCGGCCCGAAGTGCCCTTGGTCAGCCGGCCGGCGATGAACTGCGCGCCGGCGGCGAATCGCTCCTCGGCGGGAAATCGTTCCGGGGTGGCGGTGCCCGGGTTGTGCATGTCGCTCTCCTCCGCCGTTCGCCCCGTCCCGGGGGGCGGGTGGCGTAGCTCCAGCTCGATTTGAGTGCCGATCCTGACAGAGGAGGTGGACTCCAACAAGTGATTCCGTTGTTGCCTTTTGGTTACGCGACGGAATCTGTCGACCAGGTGTCGAGTCCGGAGGGAAAAGGGCGGACGGAGTGTCAGTGGCGCGTGCCAGACTCGGGTGCATGGGGAAGATCGACGGGGTGGAAGCCCTGATCAGGGAGGTCCGGGCAGGGGCCCGGATCAAGTATCTGCACTTCTGGGGGCACCGGCCGCGGCCGGACGGCCGGATCGGCCCGAGCTGTCTGAGTCAGTGGTGGCCGTCACCTTTCACGGTGGACGGGGTGGAATACGCGACGGCCGAGCACTGGATGATGGCCGGCAAGGCGCGGCTGTTCGGGGACGCGGAGGCGGAGCGCCGGGTGCTGGCCGCGGAGCATCCTGCTCAGGCCAAGAAGGCGGGGCGGCTGGTCCGTGGCTTCGACGAGGCGCTGTGGGAGCGGGAGCGCTTCCGGATCGTGGTCGAGGGCAGTGTCCACAAGTTCGCGTCGGACGACGACCTGCGCATGTTCCTGCTGGGCACGGGCGAGCGGGTGCTGGTGGAGGCGAGCCCCCTGGACCGCATATGGGGCATCGGTCTCGCGGCGGACGACGAGGCGGCCTCGGATCCGGAGCGGTGGCGGGGGCCGAACCTGCTGGGCTTTGCGCTGATGGAGGCGCGTGAGCGGTTGTCGGGAGCGGGGGCCTGAGCGGGAAAAGCCGAGGGGCTCTGCGCGGGCGGGAGCCAAGGGGGTCTGCGCGGGCGGGAGCCGAGGGATGTGAGAGGGCGGAAGCCGAGGGGGCCGGCCCGATGCCCAGCCCCCCTGTGCCGCCTCCTGGTCCGCCGGGACGCCAGGGCCTTCGTCAGAAGGTGCTGGCGGTGCCCAGGACGCTCGCGAAGAACACGAACACCAGCACCGGCAGAAGCACGGTGGCGATGATCCCGCAGACGAGACCGGCGGTCGCCGCGCCCTTGTTGGTGGCCTCACCCCGGTTGGCCTTGCCCCGGCCGATGGCACCGAAGATGATCGCCAGGATGCCCAGGATCATCCCGAGGATCTCCATGAACACGGTGACGCTGCAGACCACCCCGATGATGCCCAGCACCAGGCCCGTGGTGCCCATGCCGTTGCTCGGCTGCATCGGCATCGCATAACCGGGACCCTGCGGATAGGCCGCGGGCGGCGCGGCCGGATAGGACGGCCCCGACTGGGGGTAGCCGTAGCCGGGCCCGGACTGCTGCGGGTATCCGTACCCCGGCGGCTGCTGCGGAGCCGGCGGACCGAAACCCCCGGCTTCGGGGTTGATGTTGGACATGAAGTGGTTTCCCCTCCGTTGACGATCAGGGCATCGTAATGGCCGCACGCAACAGGAGGGAGCGAGTTCCGGCCGACGGGTGCCGTAAGAGCCAGCCCCGACGGATTCAGCGGTCGGCGGACACCGTCACCGAGACGCTGCGCGCGGAGTCGTCGTCGTACGGGTCGGAGTGGGTGCGGCCGTCATGGATGGCGGCGGTGATGCCGATCGCGAGCAGGGCGATCACGACGATGCCGAGCACGATGCCGATGACCCCCATGATCAGACCCGCCTGGGCCTGGCCGTGGTTGGTGGCCTCGCCGCGATCGGCCCGCCGGCGGCCCTTGATGCCGAAGACCACCGCGAGGATGCCCAGCACCACCGAGACGACGCCGTACATGCAGAACAGACACAGGGACAGGATGCCGAGCACCATCGCGGCGGTGCCCATGCCGTTCTGCGGGGCCATCGGCATGCCGGGCCAGCCGTAGCCCGCGGGGTAGCCGGGGTAGCCGTAGCCACCGGAAGCCGGCGGTGCGGGTATGCCGGGGCCCGAGGGAGCGATCGGCGGGGGCGGTACCGCCTCGCCTCCCACCGGGGCCGTGCCCGGCACGCCGAATCCGGACGCGGCGGCCGGCGGTGCGAAGCCGGGAGGAGAGGCGGGCGGAGCGAAGCCAGGGGCAGACGCGGGCGGTGCGAAGCCGTCGGTCGGCAGGGAGGTCATGGTCGCCTGGTCGTGCACGGACGGCGGCTGCACGGGCGGCTGAGCCTCCGCATGGGACGGCTTCTTCTCCAGCGAAGTCCGCTGCTCGGGCGGCGCCCACGGGTTGTAGTCGCCTCCCGAGGTGCCGCTCGCCTGCGCTCCGTCACTCACGGGCATGTCCCCCTCGGTCGTTCGTCCCGCCATGCTACGGCCTCGCCTCCGCACCCCTGCGGCCCGGTCCCGCCGCTTTCCAGCGGGCGAACGGCCGGTCGCCGTACGCCCAGTGACAGACGGCGGGGGAAGCAGTCCGCGAGGCGCCGGGTGTCCACGAGCACCGCCGTGACGAGCACCACCGCGCCGATCGCGCCACGCCGTCGCGCCGGACCTCGTGCGGGCGCCGCGGCCGCACCGCTCCTCCACCGGCCGGTCAGCACGCGCCGCCCGCCTACGATGTCGTCCGTACCGCCGATCAGCCGATCACCCGCGCCTCGCCCGCACCGGGCCGCCGGCGCCCTGCCCGGGGAGGACCCCATGACCGACAGCAGCTCCGTACCCGCCACCGGCACCGCCGACCGCGACCTGCGGACCTTCATCGCCGGGCTGCCCAAGGCCGAACTGCACGTCCACCACGTCGGCTCCGCCTCCCCGCGCATCGTCTCGGAACTGGCCGCCCGCCACCCCGACTCCAAGGTGCCCACCGACCCCGAGGCCCTGGCCGACTTCTTCACCTTCACCGACTTCGCGCACTTCATCGACGTGTATCTGTCGGTCGTCGACCTGATCCGCACCCCGGAGGACGTCCGGCTGCTCACCTACGAGGTGGCCCGCGACCTGGCCCGGCAGCAGGTGCGGTACGCCGAGCTGACCATCACGCCCTTCTCCTCGACCCGGCGCGGCGTCGACGAGGCGGCGTTCATGGCGGCGATCGAGGACGCCCGCAAGGCGGCCGAGGCCGAGTTCGGGACCGTGCTGCGGTGGTGCTTCGACATCCCCGGTGAGGCCGGGCTGGAATCCGCCGAGGAGACGGCACGGCTCGCCACCGACGACCGGATCCGCCCGGAGGGGCTCGTGTCGTTCGGGCTGGGCGGGCCCGAGATCGGCGTACCCCGGCCGCAGTTCAAGCCGTACTTCGACCGGGCCATCGCCGCCGGCCTGCACTCCGTGCCGCACGCCGGCGAGACGACCGGCCCGGAGACGGTGTGGGACGCCCTGCACGAGCTGCGCGCCGAGCGCATCGGGCACGGCACCAGCTCCGCGCAGGACCCGGAGCTGCTCGCGCATCTCGCCGAGCACCGCATCCCGCTGGAGGTCTGCCCGACCTCCAACATCGCCACCCGCGCGGTCCGCACCCTGGACGAACACCCGGTCAAGGAGTTCGTGCAGGCGGGGGTGCTGGTCACGATCAACTCCGACGACCCGCCGATGTTCGGCACCGACCTCAACAACGAGTACGCGGTGGCCGCGCGGCTGCTGGACCTGGACGAGCGGGGCCTGGCCGGCCTCGCCAAGAACGCCGTGGAGGCCTCGTTCCTGGACTCCGCGGGCAAGGCCCGGATCGCGGCGGAGATCGACACGTACACCAGCACCTGGCTGGCCTCCTGACGCCCACCACAATGGGGGGCATGCAGACCGTGACCGCCGTGGCGCACCGCGGCGACCCCTACCGCTTCCGCGAGAACACCGTCGACTCACTGCGTTCCGCGCTCGACCAGGGCGCGGACGCGGTCGAGATCGACGTACGGCTCACCCGCGACGGCGTCCCCGTGCTGCTGCACGACGAGACGCTCGCGCGGCTGTGGGAAGTCGACCGGCCGCTCGGCGCGCTGTCCGCGGAGGAACTGCGCGGGCTCACGGCGGGCGGGGTGCCGACGCTCGCGGAGGCGCTGGCGGCGACCGGTGACTGCCGGGTGATGGTGGATCTGTGCGGGCGGCCCGACCGGCGGACGGTGGACCGGGTCATGGACGTGGTCCGGCAGAGCGGGGCCCGGGAGCGCGTCTACTACTGTGCGGGCGCCGAGGCGATGCTCGCCGTGCGCGCCGCCGACCCGGCCGCGGAGATCGCCCTGACCTGGACGACCCTCGCCCCGCCCCGGCCCGCGCTGCTGGACGTGGTCCGCCCGCGCTGGCTCAACTACCGTTTCCCGCTGGTGAGCCGGGAGCTGGCGGCCCGTGTCCACCACGACGGACACCTGCTGTCCGTGTGGACCCCGGACACCCGCCGCTCGATGAGCCGCCTGCTGGACCTGGGCGTCGACTCGATCACCACGAACCGGATCGACGCCCTGCACGCGCTGCGCAACGGCGGCGGCATCGGCCGTTAGGGGGTGTCGTTTGGATCATCCCGGCGTCGCGGGCCGGCACCGCTCGTCACGGCCGGCCTGATCCAAACGACACCCCCTAGCCCCCGGCGAACTCCAGCGGGGGCGCGATGGCCTGGGCGTCCGCGCCCTCCCCCACCCACAGCCCGATCAGGAGTGCCGCCGTCGCCTCCAGCAACCCGGCCCGGTCCAGTCCTCCTGCGTTCAGCGGCTCGCAGCCCAGGTCCCGCACCAGCCGTCGTACGACCGTGAGCGCGTCCTCGTCGTCCCCGCACAGCGGGACGGCGAGCGGGCGGCCGGCGAACACCGGTGGGGTCAGGCGCCAGACGCTCTCGTGGCAGAGGTTGAACGCCTTGACCACACGGGCGCCGGGCGCGGCGGCGGCGATGCGCTCGGCCGCCGCCGGGCCGCCGGCCGTGAGCAGTGCGAAGTCCGGACCGCCCACCGGATTGGTGCAGTCGATCAACATCCGGCCGTTCAGGCCGAGTTCAGCGACCACGTCCACGACCGCCGGGTACGGCAGGGCCAGCAGCACCGCGTCGGCGCCGTGCTCCACCGCCGCCCGCACATCGCCGCGCGACCGGCTGCCCGCGACCACCTGGTGGCCGGCCCGCCGCCACTGCCCGCCCAGTGCGTCCGCCATCGCACCGGTACCGAGAATCCCTATGTGCACAACTGCCTCCCCTTGCAGGTGGGTTGGATACGGGCACGACAGTAGGAGGCGGCTCGGGCACCATTCGGTGTGTGACCGACGACCACCCCTTCCTCGCCGACTGCCGGGCCCGGCTCGCCTTCGACCTGCTCGCCAACACCTGGAACGCGGTGGTGCTGTGGGCGCTCAGGGACGGCCCGTGCCGGCCGGGCGCGCTGCGCGACCGCATCGGCGGGATCAGCCAGAAGGTGCTCACCGAGACGCTGCGCCGGCTGCAGTTCAACGGCCTGGTGGAGCGACGGGCCCATGGCGGCTCTCCGCCCCGCGTGGAGTACGGGCTCACCGCGCTGGGGCGGACGCTGCTGGGGCCGATCGACGCCTTCGGCGCCTGGGCGTTCGAGCACGGCGACGAGGTCATGGCCGCGCAGGAGCACTACACGCGCGAGCGCTGAGCCACCGCCGCCGGATCGGCCAGGGTGGCGGGGGCGACGTGCTGCGGGACCGGGGTGTCGCCCTTGCCGGTGCCACGGACCAGGCGGTAGCGCCGCGCGACCGGGGCCGGTGCGGGCCCCGTAGGGGATGTCCCGGAGAACTCCCCCAGTGCGGGCGTCCGTTACTCGGGGACAGGGGCCGGGTCGGGCGTCCTCCTCGATGAGGATCCGTGCCGCGGCACGGCAGCGGAGGATAATCACGAACCGTTCACCGGCAGGCCCCCACCGACCGGACCCGCCCGGAAACCGCCCCTGGAGCAGCAGCCATGCGTCCGCGCACTCGTGTCACCGTCCTCACCACGTCCGCCGTGGTCCTGGCCCTGTCCGCCACTCCCCTGGCGGCTCCCGCCTTCGCCTCCCCCGCGGCGAACACCGTCTGTGACACGAAGCCCACGACCGTCACGAAGACCGCCCCCGCCACGACGGCGGCCCACCCGGCGGCGGACCACCGCCCCACGGCGGACCACCGGACGGCCGGCCCGGATGCCAAGGCGCTGCGTGCCGCTCTCGGCGGTCTGCCCGACACCGATGCGACCGCCGCGCTGGTCCGGGTCGGCGGCCGTGACGGCAGCTGGCGGGGCAGCGCGGGCGTGCACGATCTGACGAGCGGTCGGGCGGCGGACCCGGATGCCCGCTTCCGGGCCGGTTCGACCACGAAGGTGGTGACGGCGGCGACCGTACTGCGGCTGGCGGCCGACGGCCGGATCGACCTGGACGCACCGGTCCAGCACTACCTCCCGGGGCTCCTCACTGCGGCCTTCCAGCCCATCTCCGTACGGCAGTTGCTCAATCACACCAGCGGCATCCAGGCGGGTGACGGCTGGGGCGACGACTTCGAGGACCAGTACGCGCACCGCTTCGACACCGTCACCCCGCAGCAGCTGGTGGCGTCAGCCGTGGCGAAGGGCCCGGAGTTCTGCCCCGGCAGGGGCCAGGACTACCTGAACATCAACTACACGGTCCTCGGGATGCTGATCGAGAAGGTGACCGGGCACTCGTACGCCGAGGAGGCGACCCGGCTGGTGCTGCGCCCGGCCGGCATGCGGCACACGTACTTCCCGGGGACCGACCCGCGTATCCACGGCCCGCACAACCACGGCTACCAGAAGGTGACCCGCCCCGACGGGACGGCTCGGTTCGTGGACGTCACGGAGTGGAACCAGGCCGCCAACTGGGCCGCCGGCGACATGATCTCCACGACGGCCGGTCTTGAGCGGCTGATCACGGCGCTGTTCGGGGGCCGGATCGTGCCGCAGCCGCAGCTGCAGGAGATGTTCACGGTGCCGGCGGGCATCAAGGACGCCACGTACAGCGCCGGGCTCCGGCAGTTGACGTACAAGGGCACGGTCTACTGGACGAAGTCCGGCGCCCGCTACGGCTACAGCACGGGAATCGTCGCGACCCAGAACCTGAGCCGCACCCTCGTCTACTCGGTGAACTCCACCGACGCCAAGGGCGACGGAATGAACCCGGTGGCCCAGCGGATCGTGCTCGCGGCCGTCAAGCAGCAGCCGGAGCAGCAAGCGGCGCGCTGAGCGCCTCCAGGCGCTTGATCTTCTTCCGTACGACGTACAGCGGGACGACTCCGAACACCCCGAAGGACATGTCGATCAGACTCCACCAGAAGGGAATCCCGCGGATCGGACCGCAGACGAGGGCGAGCGGGATGATGCCGGCGCAGGCGATCATCCCGAACTCGACCACCCAGATGTTGCGGACGGGGTCGCGGTACGGGCCGTAGAAGGCGACCGCGATGACGAGGTGGGCGAAGGCCAGCCAGTCGGTGCCGTAGAGCAGGAACGGGTAGTCGGCGTCGGCGGTGTCGAGTCCGTCCCGCACCCGCGTGATCCACGCCATGAGTCCGGGCAGGTGTTCCGGCACGGACAGGGCGCGCAACGCGCTGTCGGTCCAGCGCAGTTCGTGCACCAGGGGGAAGGCGGTGGCCCCGCTGAGCACGAGGCACACGACGAAGAGGACCAACCAGACGCGAATGCCCTTGAGCAGGGCGGCTCTGTCGCTCATGGGAGTGAGCGTACGCCTCCATTTGAACGCGTTCAAAACCGCCCTGCTCCCTGCTCACCCCAGCCGGTCGTCCAGCGGCACCTGCCACACGCCCGGCAGATGCCCGTCCAGCTCCCCCGGCTCGAAGCGGCACATGCCGACCGCGTGCCAGAACTCGCCGGTGACGTCCCCCTCGTACTTGTAGCCGCCGGACGGGGACAGCGCCGCCCAGCCGCCGGGCATGCCGACCAGGGTGACCCGCAGGGTGGCCGGGGCGTCGGCGGCGACGTTCCACAGCCGTACCGTGCCGTCCTCGCCGCCACTGGCCAGCAGGGAGCCGTCGGGGCTGAACGCCACCGCGAGGATCCGGCCGGTGTGGCCCGTCAGAACAGCCGTCTGCTCGCCGGTGTCCGGGTTCCACAGACGGACGGTCCGGTCGTCGCCCGCCGTCGCCAGCAGCGGGCGCAGCGGGTGGACGGCCGCCGTCCAGAGCTTGCCGGTGTGGCCCGTCAGCCGGTGGTCGATCTCGCCGTCCCTCCAGATCACCGCCGTACCGTCCCAGGAGGCGCTGGCCAGCCAGGAGCCGTCGGGGGCGAAGGCCACGGCGTACACCCGGTCGGTGTGGCCGTCGAATGCGCCGGTGACCCGGTGGCCGTCCACGTCCCAGATCCGCACCTTGCGGTCGTCGCAGCCGGTGGCCAGGACCGCGCCGTCGGACCGGAAGTCGATCGCGCGGACCCGCCCGTAGTGCTCGCCGATGGTGGCGACATGCGCTCCGGTGGCCCGGTACCACAGCCGTACCGTGTCATCGTCGTTCGCGGTGGCCAGCAGTTCGCCGTCGGCGCTGAACGCCTCCGCCCACACATGGTCGGTCTCGACGTCCAGTTCGCGCTGGTACTCACCGGTGGCCGCATTCCACAGATAGACGTCGCCGTCGCTGCTCGCGGTGGCCAGCAGCGGACCCACGGGTCCGAACACCGCGGAGACCAGGCGGTCGCTCTGCCCGGTCAGTTCGCGCAGCCGCCGCCCCGTGGCGGAGTGCCACACCCGCACGACACCGTCGTTGCCGCCGGCCGCCAGCATCGAGCCGTCGGCGCTGAAGGACAGGGTGCCGATGCGCCGCCCGTGGCCGCGCAGGATGCGCCGGCCCTGGCCGGTGGCCGGCTCCCACAGCCGTACGACACCGTCGTTGCCGCCGGTCACCAGCAGGGTGCCGGGGCCCTGGGCGGGTGTGTCGCCGTGCGGCCGGAACTTGCACACCCACACCGAGCCGCGGTGCTCGGCGGGCTGCCGGCTCAGGGGCGCCGCGACCGGGTCGGCCGCCGGGTCGATCCGCCACAGCCGGACCGCCCCGGCGCTGTCCCCGGCGGCGAGCAGGGTCCCGTCGGGGTCGAACAGCACCTGGTACACGGCCCCGCGGCAGCCGCCGAGCAGCCCGGCCGAGCGTCCCGCCGCCAGGTCCCACAGCCGTACCTCCCCGTTGGTGTCGCCGCTGACCAGCAGGGCGCCGCCGGGGTGGAAGTCGAGGGTGTAGACGCGGCCGGAGTGCCCGGTGAACGTGTGGCGCGGCGTCCCGGTGGCGAAGTCCCACACCCGCACGGTGCCGCCGTGCCCCTCGTCGCCGCGGTCGGCGGTGGCCAGCAGGGTGCCGTCCGGGCTGAACCGCGCCCGGTACACCACGCCGTGGTGACCGGGCAGCTCCCCGGTCTGCCGCCCGGTGGCCAGGTCCCACAGCCGTACGACGGTGGAGGCGTCCCCGGTGACCAGGGTGGCGCCGTCGGGCCCGAACGCCACGGTGTAGACGGGCGCCGCGTGTCCGGGCAGCCGGTGCAGCGGGGCGCCGGAGGCGGTGTCCCAGAGGGTGACCACGCCGTCGGCGTCGCCGGTGGCCAGGCGTGAGCCGTCGGCGTCCAGGGCGAGCGGCCACACGCCGTTCGCGTGGATCTCCAGCCGGTGCAGACAGCGGCCGGAGACCGGGTCCCACAGCCGTACCGTGCCGTCGGAGCTGCCGGTGGCCAGCACGCGTTCGCGGAACTTGACGGCGTAGACCCGGCCGGTGTGGCCCTGCAGGGTGCGCAGGGCGATGCCGGTGGCGGCGTCGCAGACCAGGACGCCGCCGTCCTCGCTGCCCACGGCGAGCAGTTCGCCGTCGGGGCTGTAGGAGATGGGCTCGGGCAGCCGGATGCGGGCCTCGTAGCCGTACGGCACCCCGACCGTGGAGGGCCGGAAGCCGGAGTCGACGGCCATGCCGGGCGCGATCGCGGCGCCCTGGAGTTCCGGGGTCCGAGCCAGGGGCCCGGTGGTCGCCGAGATCAGTGCCGCCCGCCGCCACCGGCCGCCGTCCACCCGGGCGCCGGTCAGGTCGGTGCCGATGAGCCGGGCCCGTCTGAGGTCGGCGCCGCGCAGGTCGGCGCCCGTCAGATCGGCCCCGTCCAGCCGGGCACCGGTCAGCCGGGCGCCGCGCAGAACGGCGCCGGAGAGGTTGGCGCCGACCAGCCGGGCGTCGGTGAGGTCGGCGCGGGTCAGGTCGACGCCGGAGAAGTCGCGGTGCGACAGGTCCTCGCCGGCCAGGGCGGCGCCGCGCAGATCGGTGTGGGCGGGCACCCGGAGCCGGCTGAGGATCTTCACGGCGTTGGCGTGACCGGCGTCCGAGGAGGCGTCCCCGGGAGTGCCGGACAGCTCCCGCTCGGCCCACGCCTGACAGATCCGGTGGTCGGCGAGGTCGCACAGGAACTCGACGGCGAGCTGGCTCAGTTGGCGCCGCCCCAGCAGGGCGCTGTCGCCCTCGGTGAGCCCACGGGCGCACTCCCGGGCGACGAGCCACTCCACCACCGAGCCGTGGATGAACCGGAACACACCGTCGTCGCTGCGCACCAGCAGGCTGCCGGAGCCGATGGCGTGCGCGGTCTGCGGCACCGACAGCCGGGCTTCCGCGAGCCCGCTCAGGGTCTCGGCGACATCGGTCAGCTCGTCCAGCCGCAGCGAGTCCTGCCCGCTCTCCCACAGCCGCAGGGCGAGCGCGGTGACCGCGTCCCACAGCTGGTCCAGGGAGAGCCCGGGGGCCCGGCCGGGGCTGCCGCTGCCGCGCTCGACCTCGAAGTTCAGCCAGGCCGTGAGCACCTCCTCGTACAGTCCGGCGGGGCTGAGGGCGCGCCCGGCGCCGGCGACCGCGCGCAGCCGGTCGTCGTCGAGGTCGGCGACGAAGCCGAGCAGGCGGGGGTTGCGGCACAGGGCGAGCAGGTCGGGGATGGCGTCGAGCAGCCGCAGCCGGTGGTCGGCGGCGCGTTCGTCGCCGTCGTAGCGGTTGACCAGGTAGGCGCGGATCTGCTGTGGAGAGAACTCCTGGACGGCCAGGACCCGGCGGTGCGGAAGCAGGCCGACGCGTTCGCCGAGCGCGGTCAGCACCTGGCCCTGGGAGCGGAAGTGCTGGGTGCGGCTGGAGACCACGATCTTGGCGCTGTCCACGGCGGAGTCCAGCAGCACCTGCAGGCGTTCGGCGGCGCGGTCGTAGGTGACCTGGTTGACGAGTTCGTCGAAGCCGTCGAAGAGCAGCACGATCCGCCCCTGCTGGAGCATGTACCGGAAGGCCCGCAGGTCGATGTTGTCGACGCCGTGGGCGGCGAGGTGCGCGGCGACCAGTCCCTCGAAGGAGTACGCCCGGTCCAGCGCGTGCAGCTCCACCAACAGCGGGATCAGGTGCGGCAGTTCGGCGGGGACACGGCGGGCCAGCTCGCGCAGCGCGAAGGTCTTGCCGTGCCCGAAGTCGCCGAGCAGCAGCAGGAAGCGGCCCTGGTCGGAGTCGAGCAGCCGGAGCATCTCGTCGACGAGCCCGTCGCGGTCCTCGGCGTCGAGGCGCTCCACCTCCCGGTACCGCTGCGGCAGGTACATGCCCGGGGGATAGCGCGGGTCGGTGCGCAGCCGCTCGCTCTGCGCGCCGACGTATCCGCGCAGGTCCAGCAGCCCCTGGAACTCGGTGAAACTGCGCACCCTGACGCCCCGGCGACGGGCGGCGTCCCGCAGCTCGCGGGCGGGCGGCGGGCCGTCGTGGACGAGTTCGGCCTCGCTCTCGGCGTCGGCGGCGTGCACGAGGGCCACGAACCGGTCGACGTCCTGCGCGGTCGGGGTGCCGGTGTGCACGGCCACGCGCTGCTGCCGGACGAAGCCGGACTGGGTCCAGGTGACCAGCAGTTGCGGCAGCGGCCCGTCGACCTGGCGGATCTGGGCGCCCTCGTGGCGGGTGCGGCACACCTCGGCGACCCGGGCGAGCAGTATCTCCGCCGGGCTCGTCAGGGCGCGCGGCTCCGGCTCGGGCTCGGGGAGGCCGTTTCGGCCGGCCGGGGTCACGGGGTCGGTACGGGGCATCCCGCCCGCACGGTCCCCGGGATCCTCGGGCCCGAAGGCGCGGTGGGCCCGGTGCCACCGGACCGGCCGCCGCTGCGGATCCCGCGGCCCGTCCCAGACGGCCAGTCCCTCCCGGCCCACCCGCAGCAGCTGGTGCCGGCCGGGCCCGACGGCGCCGACCACCGGCACCTCGCCGGAGGCGGTGGTGAGGACGGGCAGCGCACCGGCGTCGGCCGGGCCGTGCAGCAGCAGGTGCAGCCGGGGAGCGGTCAGCCGGGTCAGCACATCGGTGTCCCGCAGCGGCCCGGCGCCGTCCAGGGCGGCCGTACCCGGCGCACCGCCCCGGCGCACACCGGAGGGGACGGCCCGGGCGGCGCCCGGCGCATGCCGCACGACCCCGATCCGCAGCCATCCCTCCGTCTCGTGCGGCCGCAGCGCCTGCGCGAACCAGGCGGCCTGCTCACGCCCGACCATCCCGTACTGGTCGTCACGCCGGTGGCTGTAGGCCATGGACGAGTTCAGTCCCGCGACCACGGTGTGCAGCTCCGGCACGGGAAAGAGGGTCCACGGCTGATCACTGTCGAAGACGACGTCCAGCCCCTGGTACAGCTCCTGGAACAGCCGGGCGAAGTGCCGCCACTTGGGCCAGTACGGCGGCCGGGGAGGCATCTCGTCCGCCTCGCAGGTGCTGAAGTAGGCCTGACAGGCGGCCTGGTTGACGTCCTGCCCGCCCGGGACGAGGGCGACCCGGTGCGGTTCGAGCCCGAGCAGGGCCCGCATCCCGGTGAGGAAGGCGAGGGCCTGCTCGAACTCGCGCCGGCTGCCGGAGGCGGTCAGATCACCGGTGACGACCAGCAGGTCCGGGGAGGGCGCCCCGGCATCCGCCAGCTCGACCAGGTCGCCCCAGATCGCCGCCTGCAACTCGGCGGGGTCCTGCCCCCGGCCGAAGGCGGGTCCGGCCAGCTGGAGCACGGTGACCGCCTCCTGCTCGCCGGCCGCCGCGGACAGGCGCGGATACGACGGCGGCGCGGCGGGCCTGCGCCGCCCCGCCCACCCCGGTCCGCCGAGCGGCCGGCCGGGACCCGGGGCGGACGGGGCGGACGGTACGGCGTGGCCGTTCGCCCCCGGGTAACCGGGCGGCAGGCTGGGCCGGGCCCGCCCGTCGAGGGCCTGCCGCACCCGGGCGAGCAGCAGCTCCCGCGCCGCCCCCGCATCGGCGACCGGCACCAGATCCACATAGGTGATGGTGGCCAGCAGCCCCTCCACCGGGATGTCCTCGACCCGCACGGTGATCAGCCGGCGCTCCGGCGCATCCGGATCCGCCCGCAATGCGGCCTGCCACTCCATCCGCCCGTACCGGGACCGCTCGTAGTTCCGCGACAGTACGGCGATGACGGCGGCGGACTCGCTCACCCCCCGGTCCATGAAGTCCACGAAGTTCGTGCCCGGCACGAAGTCCCAGGCCTGCAGGACCGTGCGGTATCCGGCCTCCTCCAGGGTCCAGGCGATCCAGGACGCCCAGCGTTCGTCGGCGGGTGAGTAACTGATGAAGAAGTCCAATGGCCCGGTGCTGTCCCCCGGGGCGTTCTGACGAGCCACCATGTATTGATAATGCCGTGAAAAGAGAGGTTGATACCGGTCGTTTCCAGGCGTTCGACGACGCCCTGGTCACAGGAACGCACAAACGTGCGACCCTTCCAACCGTGCGTGCCTTATTGCTGCGTCTGCATGTCCTCGACCGGGTGGCGATCGGTCTGCTGGTGACCGGACTGCTCTGCGTGGCCACGGGGTTGCTGCCGACGGATTCCGCATCCGATGCGATGCAGCGCATCGCCCCGCTCCTCGCCTTCCTCGGCACGGTCATCGTGCTGGCCGAACTGACCAGCAGGGCCGAGGTGTTCGACGTGGTGGCGGCGCGCGTGGCGCGGGCCGGGCGGGGCAGCTATGCGCTGCTGTTCCTGCTGTGCGTGCTCTTCGCCTCCGTCACGACGATCGCCCTCAACCTGGACACGACGGCCGTCCTGCTGACCCCGGTGATGCTGGCGCTCGCCTCCCGGGTGGGCATCGCGCCGGTGCCGCTGGCGATGACCACGGTGTGGCTCGCCAACACCGCGAGCCTGCTGCTGCCGGTGTCCAACCTGACGAACCTGCTGGCCGCCAACCGGGTCGCGCTGTCCCCGCTGGGCCTGGCGGGACGGATGTGGGCCCCGCAACTCGCCGCGCTGGCGGTGACGATGGCTTGTTTGTGGCTGTTCTTCTGGCGGCGGGGCAGGCGTGGGGGTCCTGTTGCGGAGGAGTCCGGCCTGGTCGCCGTACCGGTGTCGGGGCCGGGTGCGGCCCGCGCCGACGACGTGCGCGTGGACGCCGCCGACCGCTATGTGCCGCCCGCCGTGCACCGCCCCGCCGACCCGGTGCTCTTCCGCGCCTGCGCGCTCGCGTGCGCCGGCTTCCTGCTCGCCATCCTGGTGGCCGACGTACCGCTGTGGACGGCGTCCGCGACAGCGGCGCTCGTCGCCGTGGCGGCGTTCGGGGTACGGCAGCGCTCCGCACTGCGACTGTCGCTCATCCCCTGGCGGCTGCTGGTGATGGTGCCCGGCATGTTCCTGGTGGTCGAGACGTTCGACGCGCACGGGCTGCACCATCTGCTGGCCTCGGCGGTCGGCACCGACGGCGGCGCGCTGGGCCTGTTCCGCGCGGCGGCGGTCGGCGGCGGCCTGTCCAACGCGCTCAACAACCTCCCGGTGTACCTGGCGGGAGAGGCGGCCGTTCCCCCGGGCAACCACGACCAGCTCCTCGCCCTGCTGATCGGCACCAACGCCGGTCCGGTGGTCACGCCGTGGGCGTCCCTCGCGACGCTGCTCTGGTACGAGCGCTGCGTGTCGTACGGGGTACGGGTGCCGTTGGCACGGCTGATGGGGACGGGGGCGGTGCTGGCCGCCTCGGCGGTGGTGGCCTCGGTGAGCGCGCTGGCGCTGACACGCTGGTAGACCGGTCCGGCGATGGACCCCACTCAGCTCCTCCCTCAGCGGGTGGGGCCCTCCGCCGCATGGGGGAGACGGTCTGCCACAGCGGACGAAGCGCGGCCGCCACGTCCGCGGCCAGCATGTACGTCATGACCACGGAAACCGCTCCCCTCCCCGCTCCCGCGCCCGTCTGGGCCCGGCGCGCCGCCCACTCCATCGCCCTGTGCGCCGTCCCCTCCGGCCTGTGGCGCATCGCCATGGCATCCGGTGTCTACGTCGGCTACAGCGACCGCGTGCTGCGGGACGTCTTCGACATCCCGGGCTGGGGTGTCGCGTACGTCGTCGGCCTCTCCGTCCTCACCGAACTGGCCGCCCTGCTCCCGCTGCTCCTCGTGAGCGACCGGTGGCGGCCGCTGCGGCCCCGGACCCTCGCCACGCTGGCCTGGACCGCCTCGGCCGTCCTGGTTCTGGTGGCCCTGTGGCAAGTCGTGGTCGCCTTGACGGTCGAGAGCCGGACCTACATGTCGAGCGGTACGGCCCAGACCGTCTGGGCCTGCGCCTACGCCCCACTGCTCGCCGTCCCGGCCCTCATGACGGCGGTGACCTGGTCGTACACGAAGCGGCTGCGCTAGGGCGTGTATCGAAAGCGGATCTTTACCGAGCTGCAGGCCCGTGCCGACGCCCAGGACCTGATCACCTGGGACCTCAATGTCGACTCCGCCATCGTCCGGGCCCACCAGCACGCGGCCGGGGCAAGGAAAAGGGGGACCTGCAAAAGGAACCGCCCGGCGGCATCGTCATCGAGCCGCACGACCATGGGCTCGGGCGCTCCCGCGGCGGCCTGACCACCAAGCTGCACCTGGCTGTCGAGCAGGGGCAGAAGCCCATGTCCATCGTGGTCACAGCCGGACAGCGCAGCGACTCTCCGCAGTTCGAGCCCGTCCGCGCTTACCTGCGCAGACGTAGAATCCGCTGCACCATCCCGGACAAGGTCGACCCGGGCCGTCGCCACGCGATACGACAAACTTGCTGTCCGTTACGAAGCGACATTGCTGGTCGCCGCCATCAACGAATGGCTGTGACCGGCACGCGACCACGTCTCAAGCCCACACCGCCCTGACCACGGCGTGGCCTGCTGCAGCCGCCCGCTCATAGAACCCTTGGAGGCCCCTGTGATAGTTGAGGAACTCCTGCCTGACCTGCGCCTCGTCCCAGCCGGCCCAGACGAGCTTGGCACCAGCGACGTTCCACAGCTCGTCGAACGAGACACGTGCGAGGAAGCCTGCGGCCTGTGACACCCCAGGCGGCTCGAGAATCCCCAGGGGCGGGTTGGAGGGGTCGGCATCGGCACTGTGTGCCACTGGCCGCCCGCCGTAAATCGGCAGCTCCCAGGAGTCGTCGGCATCCGCATCGAGGACATGGGCAGCGGCATAGAGGTCATTGACGGAGCCCCAGACCTTGTCGATCGACTCGGCGATGCCCGCTGCGTACTCGTCGGGGTGGTTCTCCCAAGCCTCCCACATGAACGCCGCAAGCCAGGTGTGGTCGTCCCGGATCTCGGATTCCGCGACGGAGCGCATGTGCATGTGGATGCTCACGGCGACGAGTCCTCCCAGTTCGGCGGCCCGCCTGTCGGGCCGAACGGAGAGAACCTACTCGACGGCACTGACGGCGCGATGCCCGTCTCTCAACGCCGGGATGCCCGGCTCTGCCAGGACGCCCTCCGACACCCGAGCGCCGCGTGTCGTCGAGATCGACCACCGCGGACAGGTACACATCCGTACGGACTTTCGCAACAGGCCCTAGCCGCCGACGGGGCATTCGAAGCCGCTGTCGTTCGCAAAGCGCACGGGCGCCCCCCTTCGGGGAGTTCGCGCTCGGTCATCTACCGCTGAGGATCTCCCGGGACCGGGGCCGGACCTGGCGGGGCGGCTTCCGCCCTGTGAATGTGCGCGGTGCCCGGAGGCGAAGAGCTGACGAGGTCCAGTAGGTGCGGCAGCATGTCCGGGCGGCCGGCGACGAAGGAGCGTGCGGTGTCGGGGCCGGCGTACCCGCCGGTGAACTCGGCGCCGTCCAGGTGCCGCAGGGCGATGCCGGCCTCGCGGGCGAGCAGCGCACCGGCGGGCAGGTCGATCGCCTCCGCGCGGTAGCCGACGAAGCCGTCGATGTCGCCGCGGGCCAGCATCGCCCAGGCCACCAGGGGCGCCCAGAGCTGGAGCAGGCGGCGGGAGCGCAGTTCGAGGGTGTGCCGGAGGGAGCAGGCCACGGGGTCGTCGCGGGAGACGCCGTGGCCCTGGGTCCAGGCCAGCAGGGGTCCGGCGGCCGGAAGCGGGCGGCCCGGCGCGGCCACGGCGAGCCGCCCGTCCGGACCCCGCGCACCATCGCCGCGCAGGGCGGACCACGTACGGCCGGTCATCGGGTCGTGGACGACCCCCACCACGGGCGTGTCATCGACGCACAGCGCGATGCCGACGACGTAGACCGCCAGCCCGATGACCACGTTGTTGCTGCCGTCGAGGGGATCGATGAGCCAGGTGCGGCCGCCGCCGTCGCCGGCGAGTTCACCGGACTCCTCGGCCAGGATGCGGTCGTGCGGGAAACACTCCCTGATCCGTCCGATCACGAGCTTCTCGGCGGCTACGTCCAAGTCGGTGACGACGTCACCGAGTTCGCCCTTCTGCCGCGCGGCGAAGCCGTCGGGGAAGCGGGACCGCAGCAGTGCCCCGGCCTCCTCGGCGGCGCTCACGGCCGTCCGGTGCTCGCTGCGGTAGCCGGGGTCAGGGTTCGGGCTCATGGATCCTCCTGAGGGCGGCCCGAGCGATCCGGGCGGTCTGGGGCGCGTCGCACGTGCTGCGGACCATGCGGTGCCCCGGCGCGGACAGCGGGCCCAGCGAGAGGTCCACCCGGCCGGGCAGGGTCCGCCCCAGTACCAGGGTGGCGGTGGGGCGGCCGTCCGGCACCACGGTGGTGTGGAATTCACCCGCCGGCAGGGCATAGGTCTGGCCGGGTGCGCTGGTGTGTTCGGCGCCGGGCCGGCAGCGCACCAGCCGCTCGGTGGGCCGCAGTTCGTCGACGCCCGAGGGATCGCTGAACACCTCGAAGACCCGGTGGGTGGGTGCGCCGGCGTCCTCCTCGATGTGCATGCGCCGGTTGCCGAGCCGCCCGTACAGCACGGTGCTGGTCAGGTCCCAGCTGTGGCAGTGGATTTGAGGGGCGGCGCGGTCCGGTTCCGCCTCCGGTGTGCGGAAGACGTGGACGCAGACGCCGTCGCCGCCGTCACGCAGGACGGGGAAGCAGACGAACCCCAGCGGATGGCGCACCGCGCGCAGGGCGCGGCGGCCCGAGGCGATCCGGTCCAGTTCCGCTGTGGCGTGCCGTATCAGCTCGGCGGTGGCGTGCCGCCGGGCGGCCCGTTCCAGGGCCGGATAGTCCATGTTCCATCCCCCTTGGCCGGAACACGACGCTCACCTGCGGTACGGGTTCTCCGCGCGCAGCGCCTTGTCGATGATGTCGCCGACGTCACGATCGGTGAAGCTCGGCGGAAGTGGCAGGCCGAGCCGGTCGAGCAGGCGTCTGACCTCGTCGACGGTCGGCTCCTCGGCGAGGGGGACGGCCTCGCGCAGATCGAGCTTGACCGCCTGTTCGCGGCTCTGGTGCAGCTCGGTGACGTAGTAGTCGTAGAGCGGCCGGTCCCGCTCCACGTACAGGCTGACCCGGCTCGGGTCGTCCTGGGTGATGATCAGGCAGGTGTCCGAGAGGTCGAACCGCAGGGCCGGTGCCACCGACGACAGGTGGACGTCGATCTCCAGCGTGTCCAGCCGCTGCCGGTGCCAGCCGGCGGCGACGACGGTGGCGTACGCCTCCTTGCGGGTGCGCTCGACGGTCCACTCGCCGAAGCCGCCGCCGAACGTGCTCCGGAAGCGGGCATACGCGGTGCAGACCTGGTCGTCGGCCGGGTTGATGATGTCGATCTTCATGCTGAGGGAGCGCCGCTGACGTTGTGCCTCCAGCACGCACTCGGGCAGCGTGACGGCGCGCAGATAGGTGCCGGTGCCGCCCTTGAACACCCAGCGGGTGGTGGCGCGCCGGGCCCGCTCGTGCGCGAGCGCGACCTCGGCGCCGGACAGCGTGCGGACCATCGCCAGGTCCTCGATGGCCCGGCTGGTCCCGGCCGCCGCGGCCCGGATGTCGGCCAGCCGCCGGCGGCGCTCGGTGAGCCCGCCGTACACCAGCGCCGCCAGGACGAGCAGCGTGGCGCCGGAGACGATGTTGGTGTCCATGTTCTGGTTGAGGACGTCCATGAGCCCGACGACCAGGGCGACGCCGATGGCGACGATCCCGTCCGCGTTCCGGACCGCCCAGGCGATCCCGTCCTCCAGCCGGCGCCCGGCCCCCTGCGGCGTACTGCGCGTCACGTCCACCCTCCCCCGACGGTGGCCTCCATCGTAGGAGCAAGGACACCTCGTCAACCATGCAGCAATCAGCCGTGCACCCTGCGTGGTTGAGACTCCCCGGCGACCTTATATCCCAAATACGCCGTATGTGGCAATATTGTCGTGTGTGGTTTTTGGCACTGAAGACAGGCGAGAGGAGTGCATCATGATCGCCAAGCTGCTCGCCAAGCTGTCCTTCACCCGCCACTACGGTGCGTACGGAGCCCATGAATGGGATGCGTACGCCGGCGACGACTAGGACTCACCGCACTGCCGGCGGGCGCTTCTGGGCGCCCGCCACTTCCCAGCCACGCTGCCGACGGCATCGGCCTGGACAGGTACCAGAGCCAGGGACGATCTCATGGGCCGAAGGAATGAGCCGCCGCGGTTGCCCGGAGGCAGCTTCGCGGCCTGGAGCCGCGACCGGCTGGCGCTGGCGCGCCGTGGCGCTGAAGAGTGTGGGGACGTCTGGCAGATGGAGCCGCGTGTCTACGTAGCCGCTGCGGCCGGGCCGTGTGAAGCAGTCCTGCACCGCTCGCAGGACTTCCCCAAGGCATCCTCGCCTCTCTTCCCGCCGCTGAAGCGGTCGAGCGGAGCACCGACACCCGAGGAGCGTGCGTACGCTCACGCCGCTCGCATGCGTGGACTACGTGCGCAGGCGGTCGCAGCCCGGATCGGTGAGATCGCGCCCCGGACCGCTCGATTTGCCGACGAGTGGCCGACGGGCCAGGACGTCGAGATTCTGCCTCTGGTCCGGCACGCCCTGGCAGAGATCGGCGTGAGCTACCTCTTCTCCGAGGACGCACCCACGCTGCTGCCCCATGCCTCACAGCTCTTCCTGGCCCGGGAGGCGCTGGTACGCCCCTCGCGTTGGGTATGGCCGCCCTGGATCCCCACACCGGCACGGCGGTTCCGCACGCGGCAGCAAGTCGCCTTCACCGACGCCTTGCGGCCCATCGTCCGCCGGCGTCGTTCATCGGGCCGGCTCGGTGACGACATGCTGGGACAGATGCTCCGGCCCTCCCCCCACTACGGCCTGCTGCCGGAAGAGGCCATCCTCGACACTCTCCCCGGAATCACCGTCGCCACCTTCGAGACCCCTTCCCGGGCAGCCGGATGGATCCTGCTCCACCTGGCCCGGCACCCCCAGGCAGCGGGCCGCGTCGCGGCCGAAGCCGCCTCGCTGCCCGCGGACCCGGCCGCGACGACCAGCAGCCACCTCGCCAGCCTGCAATACACCCGGGCACTGGTGAGTGAGGTGCTCCGGCTGTACCCCCCGAGCTGGCTGCTGACCCGGCGCGCCCCACGGCAGACCCAGCTCGCCGACTACACCATCGACGCCGGGTCCACCGTTCTCGTCTGCCCTTACACCGCCCACCGCGATGCACGGGAATACTCCGAGCCGGACGAGTTCCGGCCCGAGCGCTGGCTCGACGATTCGGGTTCGCCGGCGAAACCCGGGGTCTTCCTCTCTTTCGGCACCGGGCCGCATGGCTGCGAGGGAGCCGCTCTGGCCATGGCGATGCTGACGCTCCTGACCGCGCAGACCGCCCGCTGCCACCACTTGAGCGAGCCGCCCGGACCGGAACCCGGCTACCAGGTCACCACCCTCGAGGGTCTCGCAACGGTGGGCTTGCGCCTGCGGGCCACCTTGCGCAGCTGAGGCCGGTCCTGCTTTCGGCGACAGGCCGCCTCCACTCATGGTTCGCTCATCGTGTGCCGCTGGTCGAATTCGTCGGCGAGCATGCCCATCATGACGAGGTCGTGGTGCCGGCCGGCGAAGAAAACGTGTTCCCGCAAGCGCCCCTCCTCGGTGAAGCCGAGCCGACGGAAAAGTCCCAGTGATGCCTCGTTGTGGGAAAAGATCGCTGCCAGGCATTTGTGATAGCGCCGCTCGGCGAACATGAAGCGCAGCAGCAGCACCACGGCTTCCGCCGCGTAGCCCTTGCGCCGGTGGTCAGCGCCGATCATGACATCACACTCGAACCAGCCTGAACGAGGGCCGGTGCGATGTGAGCCGACTGTGCCCACCAGCTCCCCCGTGGCCGTCGCTTCAACTGCCAGCCCGAAGCGGTCGTCATGGCACTTGGCAACGGCCTGCTCCTTCGCCCAGGCACGGTGGCTCTCGGCGGACCGCGGCAGATCCAGCCGGCTCCCTCGCCGCCCGTCGTCGTCGGCGAAGCGCATGAACGCTGTCCAGTCGTCAGGCTCGATGGCGCGCAGGCGTACCCGATGACCAGTCCAGGACGATGCCATGCCCCATTTGATCACGCTGCCGGGCGCGCGAGGCGGAGAGGCACACCGAGGCAGTGCTGGTGCGCGCAGGAGTGGCGCCGGCTTGAGGGTCTGCAGCGCGCCCTCGCCGCCGGGCCCTCCCGCGTTCTGGTCATCGGTGCGGGATTCACCGGCTCCGAGATCGCCTCCATCTGCCGCGAGCGGGACATCCCGGTGGCCGTCGCCGTACTCGCGCCGGCCCCGCTGGTCGGGGCGCTCGGCGAGGTTGCGGCCGTCATTCCCTGGCGGGCGGCGTACAGCGACATCACCGTCGCCGGCACCGTCATCCCTCGGGGCTCGCGGATCATGCTCATGCCGGCCTCGGGCAGCCGCGATCCGAAGCGCTTCCACGATCCGGACCGCTTCGACCCGGATCGGCGTGACAACCAGCACCTGGGGTTCGGCAGCGGCAGACGCGGCAGCCGGGGGCAGTGGCCAGGGCGCGCCGCGGACGGCGCCCCCTCCATCCCGGTGCCGGCCGATCCCCCGCCGGAGGAAGCCCTGGTCACAGGCCCACGATCGTGTTCCAGCGCTTGGCGAACTCCGTCCGTTCCGTGGCGGTGATGTCGCGGGCGATGGCGAGGCGCCCGCGCATCCCGGCGTCGGGGAAGATCAGCGGGTTGCCGGCGAGGGCGGCGGTGTCCTTGTCCTTCGATGCCGCCAGGACTTCCTTGGCGGCCGGGACCGGGCAGACGTAGTTGACCCAGGCGGCGAGCTTCGCGGCGGTCTCGGGGGCGTAGTAGTAGTCGATCAGCCGCTCGGCATTGGCCTTGTGGCGGGCCCGGTCGGGGATCATCAGGGAGTCCGACCACAGCTCGGCGCCCTCCTCGGGCACGACGAAGCGGATGTCGGGGTTGTCCGCCTGCAGCTGGATGACGTCGCCGGAGTACGCCTGGCAGGCCAGCACGTCCCCGCTGACCAGGTCCTTGGTGTAGTCGTTGCCGGTGAAGCGGCGTATCTGGCCGCGGTGGACCTCGCGCTCCACCTGGTCGCAGACGGTGTGGAAGTCGTCCGCCGTCCACTTGGTGATGTCCACGCCGTTGCCCTGCATCAGCAGCGCGAAGGACTCGTCCAGACCGGACAGGAGCGTCACGCGGCCCTTCAGATCGCTCGCCCAGAGGTCCTTGACGTGCCGTATCTCGCGGCCCAGCCTCTTGCGGTCGTAGGCGATGCCGGTGATGCCCGACTGCCAGGGCACGGAGAACCTGCGGCCCTTGTCGAAGGCGGGCGAACGGAGCAGCGGGTCGAGGTACTTCGCCACGTTCGGCTGGCGGGCGCGGTCCATCTCCTGGACCCATCCCAGCCGGACGAACCGGGCGCACATCCAGTCGCTGATGACGATCAGGTCGCGGCCGGTGGACTGGTGGTTCATCAGGGCGGGGCTGATCTTGCCGAAGAACTCGTCGTTGTCGTTGATCTCCTCGGCGTAGTCCACCCGGATCCCGGTGCGCCTCCCGAACGCCTCCAGCGTGGGCCGCCGGTTGGGGTTGTCGTCGTCGGTGTCGATGTACAGCGGCCAGTTCGCCCAGGTCAGCTTCTTGTCGGCCGCGGACTGGTCGGCGACGGCCCGGTCACCGGGCGCGACACGGGCGGCGGGCACCCCGCAGCCGGCGAGGGCACCGATCGCGGCGGTGCCGCCGAGGGCGCGCAGCAGGGAACGGCGGGACGGCGCGGATGTACGAGAAGAAGTCTGGGGCACCCAGGAAGAATGCCGCCCGGCACGGATGAGGGACAATCGACGCTGCGTCGAGCATGGCCGCGCCGGTCCGACAGGTTGTCGATCAAGGCTGTTCACGCATCGGTCAGGCCCCAGCTCCCCACCAGCCCCAGCGCCTCGGCCGCGTCCTGTTCCGGCGCCGGCAGGTAACTGACCAGGACCTGGCCCGGTTCGGGAAGGTGCAGCACCTCGAAGTCCAGGGTGAGCGGGCCGACCAGCGGGTGGTGCAGGGTGTAGCGGCCGGGGCCCTTGTCCGCCACGTCCTGCCTGGCCCACAGCGCGGCGAACTCCTCGCTCCGCATGGCGAGCGTGCCGATGAGCGAGGCCAGCGCCGGGTCGTCGGGGTAACGGCCCACGCTCACCCGCAGAAAGGCCACGGTCGCCTCGGCCTTCGAGCGCCAGCTGTCCGCGAACAGCTCGCGGTAGCGGGCGTCGAAGAAGACCAGATGCGCGAACGTCCGCCGCTCGCAGGGCAGTTCGCCGAAGTCGCCGAAGACGGCGGCGGCGAGCGGGTTCCAGGCGAGCACCTGGGTGAGGTGACCGCAGACGTAGGCGGGTCCGGGCTGGGCGTCGATCAGCCGGCGCAGGGAGGGCCGTACGGTCTCGGTGGCCGGTGCCGCGTCCGGCAGGGCGCGGTCGGGGCGGGCCAGGTTGCGCAGGTGCGCGCGCTCGGCCGGGTCCAGGCGCAGCGCCCGGCCAACGGCCTCCAGCACGGCGTCCGACACATGCGGATTGCGGCCCTGCTCCAGGCGTACGTAGTACTCGACGCTCACCCCGGCCAGCTGCGCCAGTTCCTCGCGCCGCAGCCCGGGCACGCGCCGGGGGCCGTACGCCGTCAGCCCCACGTCGGCCGGGGTGAGCCGGGCCCGCCGGGACCTGAGGAACTGGCTGAGTTCGGTGCGCCGTTCTCCGGGTGTCGTCATGTCCACGAGTATCCGGGACACACGCGGAAGAAGGGTGGGCAAGTCTTTCCCCCCTATAAAACGTGCCTGTCGAGGGGGGTTCCGGGGGTCGCACAGTGGTGGACGTCAGCGAACGACGAGTGCGACAAGGACGTACGACGATGACTCTTCCCCTCCGCCCCCTCGGCGCCTCCGGCCTCGACATCTCCGTGATCGGGCTCGGCGCCTGGACGTTCGGCGGCGACGGCTGGCGCTTCACATGGGGTGCGCAGGACGACCGCCGGTCCATCGAGACCGTGCACCGGGCGGTCGAGCTGGGCGTCAACTGGATCGACACCGCCGCCGTGTACGGGCTCGGCCACTCCGAGGAGGTGGTCGGCAAGGCGCTGGCCGGACTGCCCGAGGCCGACCGGCCGTACGTCTTCACGAAGGTGGGCCTGGTCTGGGATCCGGAGAACCCGGCCGCGGCACCCCGCCGGATCATGCGGCCCGACAGCGTGCGGCGCGAGGTCGAGGACTCGCTGCGCCGGCTCGGCGTGGAGGCGATCGACCTGTACCAGGTGCACTGGCCGGACACCGGCGCGTCCCTGAACTGGGACGGCACCGAGCCCCCCGAGGATGCAAAGGCCACTCCGCTGGAGGAGTACTGGCAGGTGATGGCCGACCTGAAGGCGGAGGGCAAGGTGCGGGCGATCGGGCTGTCCAACCACTCGCCCGAGCAGCTGGCGGCGGCGCACCGCATCGCCCCGGTCGACGCGATCCAGCCCCCGCTGTCCCTGCTCAACCGCTCCGCCGAAGCGGAGATCGACTGGGCCGCCGACCACGGCACCGGTGTGATTCCCTACCAGCCGCTCCACTCGGGCCTGCTCAGCGGCACCTTCACCCGGGAGCGCCTGGCCCTGCTGGACCCGTCCGACTGGCGCCGCACCCACCCCGACTTCACGACGCACCTGGACACCAACCTCCGTACGGTGGACCGGCTGCGGTCGGTCGCGCAGGCGCACGGTACGACGGTGGGAGCGGTGGCGATCGCCTGGGTGCTGGCCCGCAGGGGCGTCACCGGGGCGATCGCAGGAGCGCGGCGACCGGAGCAGATGGCGGACTGGGGGCGGGCGGCGACGCTGCGGCTGAGCGAGCAGGAGCTGGAGTTCGTCGCGGGGAAATGAGACAGCGCGGCCCCGGGCAGGGAAGTGCCCCTGCCCGGGGCCGCGCTTTGGGTGCCGGTTGCCGAAGAGCGGCCGAACCCGGCGGAGCGCTACTCGCCGAGGGACGTCATCACGTGCTTGATCCGCGTGTAGTCCTCGAAGCCGTACGCCGACAGGTCCTTGCCGTAACCGGACTTCTTGAAGCCACCGTGCGGCATCTCCGCGACCAGCGGAATGTGCGTGTTGATCCACACGCAGCCGAAGTCGAGCTTCTTGGACATGCGCATCGCGCGGGCGTGGTCCTTGGTCCACACCGAGGAGGCGAGGGCGTACTCGACGCCGTTGGCCCACTCGACGGCCTGGTCCTCGTCGGCGAAGGACTGGACGGTGATGACCGGGCCGAAGACCTCGTTCTGGATGATCTCGTCGTCCTGCTTCAGCCCGGAGACGACGGTCGGGGCGTAGAAGTAGCCCTTGTCGCCGACCTGGTGGCCGCCCGCCTCGACCTTGGCGTGCGCGGGCAGGCGGTCGATGAAGCCGGAGACCTGCTTGAGCTGGTTGGGGTTGTTCAGCGGGCCGAAGAGGACGTCCTCGTCGTCCGGCTGGCCGGTCTTGGTCTCGGACGCGGCCTTGGCGAGCGCCGACACGAACTCGTCGTGGATGGACTCGTGGACGAGGACGCGGGTCGCGGCCGTACAGTCCTGGCCGGCGTTGAAGAAGCCCGCGACGGAGATGTCCTCGACGGCCTTGGCGATGTCGGTGTCCTCGAAGACGACGACCGGGGCCTTGCCGCCCAGCTCCAGGTGGACCCGCTTGAGGTCCTTGGACGCCGACTCGGCCACCGACATGCCGGCGCGGACCGAGCCGGTGATGGAGGCCATGGCCGGGATGTCGTGCTCCACCATCAGGCGGCCGGTGTCACGGTCGCCGCAGATGACGTTGAAGACGCCCTTGGGCAGGATCGAGCCGATGATGTCGGCGATCAGCACGGTGGAGGCCGGGGTGGTGTCCGAGGGCTTGAGGACCACGGTGTTGCCGGCCGCGATCGCCGGGGCGAACTTCCACACCGCCATCATCATCGGGTAGTTCCAGGGGGCGACCTGGGCGCAGACGCCGACCGGCTCACGGCGGATGATCGAGGTCATCCCCTCCATGTACTCGCCGGCCGAGCGGCCCTCCAGCAGTCGCGCCGCACCCGCGAAGAAGCGGATCTGGTCGACCATCGGCGGGATCTCCTCGGAGCGGGTGAGCCCAGTCGGCTTGCCCGTGTTCTCCACCTCGGCCGCGATCAGTTCCTCGGCGCGCTCCTCGAACGCGTCGGCGATCTTCAGGAGGGCCTTCTGCCGCTCGGCGGGGGTGGTGTCCCGCCAGGCCGGGAAGGCGCGGGCGGCGGCCTCCATGGCGGCGTTGACGTCCGCCTCGCCGGACAGCGGCGCGGTCGCGTACGCCTCGCCCGTCGCGGGGTTGACCACCTCGGTGGTCCGTCCGTCGGCGGCGTCCCGGAACTCACCGTCGATGTAGTTGCGCAGACGACGCAGCTCGGTGCTCACTGCCGGCCTCCTGATCAGGTTCTTTGCGTCCACTGACTGAGACACCCACCCTAGCCGCCGGACCCACGTTTTCAACACCCCCGTCGCCCACCGTTCTGCGAAATCCGCAAGACACGGAGTCCCAAACAACGGATTTCATCGATCGGGCCTTGCGAAACTGTCGAGACGTCGTGCACAGTGAGGTCGTGGCCAGTCGAAGCGCAGACCAGAGGGACTCCTCCCGCGAGTCCAGGAACGGCACCCCTCAGCTGGATGCCGTCTCCCTCGCCATCATCCAGCAGCTCCAGGAGGACGGCCGCCGGCCGTACGCCGCGATCGGCAAGGCCGTCGGCCTGTCCGAGGCGGCCGTGCGCCAGCGTGTGCAGAAGCTGCTGGACCAGGGCGTGATGCAGATCGTCGCCGTCACGGACCCGCTCACCGTGGGCTTCCGCCGGCAGGCGATGGTCGGGATCAACGTCGAGGGCGATGTCGAGTCGATCGCGGACGCGCTGACCGGCATGTCGGAAGTCGAGTACGTGGTGATGACCGCGGGCTCGTTCGACATCCTCGCCGAGATCGTCTGCGAGGACGACGACCACCTGCTGGACGTCATCAACAAACGCATCCGGTCCCTGCCCGGAGTGCGCTCCACCGAAAGCTTCGTCTACCTGAAGCTGAAGAAGCAGACCTACATGTGGGGAACCCGATAACCGTGAGGACCCGATAACCGTGAGCACCAAGGACCTCAGCCGCACCGCGTACGACCACCTGTGGATGCACTTCACCCGCATGTCCTCGTACGAGAACTCCCCGGTCCCGACCATCGTCCGGGGTGAGGGCACCTACATCTACGACGACAAGGGCAAGCGCTACCTCGACGGTCTCGCGGGTCTGTTCGTGGTCCAGGCCGGTCACGGCCGTACGGAACTCGCCGAGACCGCCTTCAAGCAGGCCCAGGAGCTCGCCTTCTTCCCGGTGTGGTCCTACGCCCACCCCAAGGCCGTCGAGCTGGCCGAGCGCCTGGCCGACCACGCCCCGGGCGACCTGAACAAGGTCTTCTTCACCACCGGCGGCGGCGAGGCCGTCGAGACCGCCTGGAAGCTCGCCAAGCAGTACTTCAAGCTGCAGGGCAAGCCGACCAAGTACAAGGTCATCTCCCGTGCGGTCGCCTACCACGGCACCCCGCAGGGCGCCCTGTCCATCACGGGTCTGCCCGGTCTGAAGGCGCCGTTCGAGCCGCTCGTCCCGGGCGCGCACAAGGTGCCGAACACCAACATCTACCGTGCCCCGATCTTCGGTGACGACCCGGTCGCCTTCGGCCGCTGGGCCGCCGACCAGATCGAGCAGCAGATCCTCTTCGAGGGCCCGGACACCGTCGCCGCGGTCTTCCTGGAGCCGGTGCAGAACGCCGGCGGCTGCTTCCCGCCGCCGCCCGGCTACTTCCAGCGCGTGCGCGAGATCTGCGACAAGTACGACGTGCTGCTCGTGTCGGACGAGGTCATCTGCGCCTTCGGCCGCCTGGGCACGATGTTCGCCTGCGACAAGTTCGGCTACGTCCCGGACATGATCACCTGCGCCAAGGGCATGACCTCGGGCTACTCCCCGATCGGCGCCTGCATCGTCTCCGACAAGCTCGCCGAGCCGTTCTACAAGGGTGACAACACCTTCCTGCACGGCTACACCTTCGGCGGCCACCCCGTGTCGGCCGCGGTGGGTCTCGCCAACCTCGACCTGTTCGAGCGCGAGAACCTCAACCAGCACGTCCTGGACAACGAGGGCGCCTTCCTGCAGACCCTGCAGAAGCTGCACGACCTGCCGATCGTCGGCGACGTCCGCGGCAACGGCTTCTTCTACGGCATCGAGCTGGTGAAGGACAAGCACACCAAGGAGTCCTTCAACGAGGAGGAGACCGAGCGCGTCCTGTACGGCTTCCTCTCCAAGGCGCTGTTCGACAACGGCCTGTACTGCCGTGCCGACGACCGCGGCGACCCGGTGATCCAGCTCGCCCCGCCGCTGATCTCCAACCAGGAGACCTTCGACGAGATCGAGCAGATCCTGCGCGCCACCCTCACGGAGGCATGGACGAAGCTCTGAGCCTTCCGTGGAAGGTCCGATCATCCGACCGGCTGATCGGCACCGGCCCCGGTGCCTCCGTTCGAGTGGGAACGGCGGCCCGGGGCCGTGTGCTGTCCGGGCTGCCGCAAGGGATCTGCCTAGCGTTCAGTGACCGATCGGCCCAGCCTTCGTTCCCCCGCACGAGGGACCAGGCAGGGAAAAACGGATCAGAACCGAGGTGTACGCGCATGGAGGCCCCGCCGGACAACGACGTGCTCTGGGCACGCTCCCTGCACTTCAGGTACCCGGACGGATCGCCCGGGCTCGCCGGGGTCGCGCTCGCGGTGCGCGAGGGCGAGATCGTGGCCGTCACCGGCCCGCGCGGCAGCGGCAAGACCACCCTGCTGCGCTGTCTGTCCGGCCTGCTGCCGGTGCGGCACGGCGAGGTGTGGTTCAACAGCACGCCCCTGCACACCCTCGGCCCGATGCGCCGGGAGCGGCTGCGCCGGGACCGCTTCGGCTGGATCGACTCCGCGCCCGTCCTGGTCCCCGAACTGAACGCCTGGGAGAACGTCGCGCTCCCGCTGATGCTGCGCGGTGCCGGCCGCCGCAGGGCCAAGGTCGCCGCGCTGGAGTGGCTGGAACGGCTCGACGTCGGCGAAAAGGCCCGCAACCGCCCGCACGCGCTCCAGCAGGCCGAACGCCAGCGGGTGTCGATCGCCCGGGCGCTGGCCGCGGCCCCCATGATCCTCTTCGCCGACGAGCCGACCGCGCCGCTGCACCGCTCCGACCGCATCCAGGTCCTGCGCACCCTCATCACGGCCGCCCGCTCGCACGGCATCACCGTGGTCCTCGCCACGCACGACCCCGAGACCGCCGCCCTCGCCGACCGCGCCGTGGGCCTGCTGGACGGCCGGAGCGTGCGCACCGTACACCTGCCGGAGGCACCCGACACGGAAGGGCGCGCCGCGTGGTCGCTCTCCGTCTGACCCGTGCGGGACGTCCCGCCGTCCAGCTGCGCCGCCTGCTGGTGGCCGCGGCCTCGGCGGGCACCGGTTTCCTGCTCCTGTCCTGCCTCGGCTACGCCCTGCACCACCCCGAGTCGGCGGGCGCCGCCACGCTGCGCCTGGCCTGGTGCACGGTGCCGCTCGCCGCCACGGTGTACCTCGCGCTCGCCGTCGCCCGCACCGACCCCGGCACCCGGCCACGCCCCGGCCTGTCCGCCGTGGGCCTCGGCCCGGCACACCTGATGGCCGTCTCCGCGCTGACGACGGCGCTGTCCTGCGCCCTGGGCTCGGTGCTGGCGCTGCTGGTCTTCCTGCACCTGCGCGGCGACCTGACGGGCATGCCCTTCGACGGTGCGGCGGCGGACGTCCTGGCAGCGGACCAGCCCCTCCCCGCCCCCGCGACCCTGACCCTGCTGACCCTGCCCCCCGCCCTCGCCTCGGCAACGGTGGCCCTGGCCCTGCGCCCCAAGGACCCGCACGCCACCACCCCGGCCCACCACAGGTACGGCCGCTTCGGGGCGTACGGCTCGATGGCCCGGGAGACATTCGGCACGTACGCACGGTTCGGGGCGCGGTTGCTGCCGGGGGCCGATGGCGCCCGCGCCCCGCGCGGCCGGGACGAGCACGAACCAGCCGACGCCGGCACACAACCGCACCGGCACCCCGCGGACAACCACGCCACCACAACAGCCGACCACAGCACACAGCCGCAGCGGCATCCCACGCACCACAGCGTCACCGGCACGGCCGACCACGGCACACAACCCCACCCACACCCTACGAGCAACCACACCACCGGCACCGCCGACCACAGCGCACAACCCCATCCGCACCCCACGGACAACGACACCACCACAACAGCCGACCACCTCGCGCAGCCCCATCCGCACACCGCGCACCACGGCGTCACCGGCACAGCCGACGACGGCGCACAGGCCCTTCCGCATCCCGCGGGCAGTCGTGCCGCCGGGGCGGCTCCCGGCCCGCAGCAGGGCGGCAACGGCACAGCGCCGGGCAGCGTGGCCGGCCCCGAACCGCGGACCCCGGACGCGGACTGGGCCGACCTCGGCGAACACCCGCCCACGGACGCCCCCGTCGGCTTTCCCTGGGGCGTCGCCCTCCTCGCCACCGGCCTGACAGCCCAGGCATACGCAGACCGGTCCGCCTTCGCCGTACTCACCGGCTGGCTCCTCACCACGACCGGCCTCGTCCTTGCCGCTCCCGGCCTCACCCACCTGTGCGGTCGCCTCCTGCAGTCCACCCGTCCCGGCGCCCTCCGCCTCCTCGCCGGCCGGGTCCTCATGACGGAGGCCACCCGCATCGGCCGGCCCCTGGGCGTCGTCTGCGCGGTCGCCTCCGCCGGCCTCGCCAGGACCACCCCGTACGCCGGCTCGGCACCGGCGTTCGGCCCCCTGACCACCTTCGGCACCCTGCTCGTCGCCGGCTGCACGGTCGCCACCCTCCTCACCGCGGCCGTGGAGACCCGCCAGTGCCGGGCCGGCACGACCGCCGCGCTCCTCCGCCTCGGCGCTCCGGCCTCGATGCTGCGTACGGCCGCGGCCCTCCGCGCGGCGGCCCTGCTCGCGTTCTTCGGCCCGCTGACCCTCGGCGTGGCCGCCCTGACGGCGCTCCCCGTGACCCGCTGAGCGGCCCGCCGAAAAAAATCTCCTGCGACCGATGAGTTCTCCCGGGGCCCGGGGTCTACCCCGCCGAACACGCTGTACCCAAGGCGAACCACGGAAGCGAGAACCTCATGTACCAGCAGATGATCTTCGTCAACCTGCCCGTGAACGACCTCGACGCCTCGAAGAAGTTCTTCACGGAGCTCGGCTACACGATCAACCCGCAGTTCAGCGACGAGAACGCCGCCTCCGTGGTGATCAGCGACACGATCTTCGCGATGCTGCTCACCAAGCCGTTCTACGCGACCTTCACCAAGAAGGAGATCGCCGACGCGACCACCACCAGCGAGGTGCTGGTCTGTCTGAGCGCCGAGAGCCGCGAGAAGGTCGACGAGCTGGTCGACAGGGCGATCGCGGCGGGCGGCACGGCGAGCGGCCCGACCCAGGACCACGGCTTCATGTACGGCCGCGCCTTCGACGACCTCGACGGCCACACCTGGGAGGTCATGTGGATGGACCCGGCCGCGGTCGAGCGTCAGGACTGAACCGGGATCAAACGTAACGGCAGTTAATAAGCAGGTAAAGCCAACTGCCCTGGGCGGCATATGCATTGACACTGCTTACGGAGCGCTTATAGACCTGTGAGCCTCCTGGGGGTGATGGGGCCTCACCTCATCCGTAGCTCCAACGCCCCCACAGCCCCCCGCAGTTATGCACCTGTAAAGGACAAACGTGTCCATAACTCGCCGCAGTGCACGCCGTTCCGTGCGCATTCTGGGTGTCACCTCCGCCTCGGCCGCCGTGGTGCTGGGTCTGTCCAGCTCCGCGCTCGCGTGCACCATCCGTGACTTCAAGGCCGAAGCCAAGTGCGACGGCGAAAAGGGCGTCATCGTCGTCACCGACAGTGACGCCGCCCGTACCCCCGCCACCATCTCGGTGTTCCTCAAGAGCAACGGCGGCGTCGAGACCCAGGTGGGCAAAAAGGAGGTCAGGGGCTCGGCGCAGGGCACTCCGGTCAGCTTCCCGGAGGACTGGAAGCCGAACGCGACCTACCGCGTCCACATCAAGGCGGCCAACCTCGTCGACGAGGACATCCAGCCCGACCTGCTGGCCCCGTCCACCGCCTGCAAGACCGAGAGCAGCACCCCCACCCCTACGGCCAAGCCGAAGCCGAAGCCGAAGCCGAAGCCGTCGAAGTCCGCCCCGGCCGAGTCGGCGACCCCCACTCCGTCGGCCTCCGAGTCCAGCTCCGCCCCGGCGGCCGCGCCGAGCAACGCGCCGTCCCCGGCGGCCGGTAACTCGAACCTCGCCGAGACCGGCGCCGGCTCCAACACCGGCCTGATCGCCGGTATCGCGGGCGCGCTGGTCGTCGTCGGCGGCGGCGCGGTCTTCTTCGGCATGCGCCGTCGTGGGACGCGCGGCAACGGCTGACGCCCCGCCCTCCGTACACCGCCGCGGCCCGTCCTCCTATCCCCAGGGGACGGGCCGCGGTCGTTCCTCCGCCCGCCTCAGCCGAAGTCGCCCGCTCCAGCCAGAACTCCAGCGCCTCCCGCTCACCGAGGACTTCGAGGCCGGGGCCGTCCCGCGGCAGCCGGCGACAGAAGGCCGGCAGCACGGAGGTGAGCGGGCCGCGCAGGGCGACCGTGGCCTTCCCATGGCCGTGCCGGCGCACACCGTCCGGGCCGAACTCCACCAGCCACTCGGCGTTCAGCGCCGGGCCGGCGCGGAGTCCGGACCGGCCTCGCGCAGCGTCGCGACGACCAGTTCACCTGGTCGCAGGGGACGCTCTCCTGGGTCCGGGTGCGCACCGGGGTCTCCACCCACCGCCGGGCGCCGCCCACATGCCGTACGAGGTCTCCCAGCGACCAGTCGGGGCAGGTCGGCACGGCCCCCAAGGGGCCCGTTGATCAGCCGAGCACGACGATTTCGGCCGCGTCGAACTCCACGCCGACCCCGTCCCCGGCCTCCGGCGCCTCCCGCAGCGCGCAGGCCGCCTCCAGGCGCGGCCCGTCCTCGGGCTGGAGCTGGACGGCCACATGGGTGCCCTTGAAGGTGCGGGCGGTCACCGTGCACGGCAGGCCGGTGTGGGCGGCCACGAGCCGTACCCCGGCGGGCCGCACCAGTACGCTGTGGGCGCCCTGGGGAGAGCCCTCGGGTACCGGCAGCTTGCCCCAGGGGCTGTCGGCGGCCGTCCCCGCGACGGTCGCCGGGACCACGTTGTCGAAGCCGAGGAAGCGGGCCACGAACGCGTCGGCGGGCCGCTGCCACACCTCAAGCGGCGTACCGGACTGCGCGATCCGCCCGTCCCGCATCACCACCACCCGGTCGGCCAGCGCGAACGCCTCACCCTGGTCGTGGGTCACCGCGAGCACGGTGGTGCCCAGCCGGCCGAACAGCTCGCGCAGTTCGACCACCAGCCGTTCCCTGAGCGAGCGGTCGAGCTGGCCGAGCGGCTCGTCGAGCATGAGCAGCCGGGGCCGCGGCGCGAGCGCCCGGGCGAGGGCCACACGCTGCTGCTCGCCGCCGGACAGCGAGGCCACGGCCCGCCGGGCGGCTCCCGGCAGCCCGACCAGCTCCAGCAACTGCCCGACCTCGGCGTCGCGTTCACTCCTGGCCACGCCGTGCATCCGCAGCCCGAACGCCACGTTCGCGCCGACGTCCCGCTGCGGGAAGAGCTGGTGGTCCTGGAACATCAGACCGACACCGCGTTTGTGCGCGGGCACGCCCGACTGGTCACGGCCGTCGAGCAACACCCTTCCGCCGGACAGGGGTTGCAGCCCGGCCACCACCCGCAGCAGCGTGGACTTCCCGCTCCCGCTGGGCCCGAGCACGCACACCACCTCGTGCTCGGCGACGTCGAGGCCGACCGCGTCGAGCACGGCCCGCCCGCCGAAGCGCACGGTCGCGGCGTCGAGGCTCAGCAGCATCGAGAACTCCCCCGTCGGGCCGGCAGCATCTAGAACTCTCCCGTCCGGTCGGTGCGCAGCCGCTCCAGGACCAGCAGCGCGGCGGCGCACACCACCATCAGAATGGTCGAAAGGGCCATCGCCTGGCCGTAGTTGAGGTCCCCGGGGCGGCTGAGCAGCCGGGCCACGGCGACCGGGAGGGTCGGGTTGTCGGGCCGGGCGATGAACACGGTCGCCCCGAACTCGCCCAGCGAGACGGCGAACGCGAACCCGGCCGCGACCAGCAGCGCCCGTCGCACCAGCGGCAGGTCCACCTCCCGCCACACCCGCCAGGGCGAGGCGCCGAGCACGGCGGCGGCCTCCCTCAGCCGTGCGTCGACCGCGCGCAGCACCGGCAGCATCGTCCGTACGACGAAGGGGGCGCCGACCAGCGCCTGGGCGAGCGGGACGAGCATCCAGGACTGTCTGAGGTCCAGCGGCGGCTTGTCGAGAGCGATCAGGAAACCGAAGCCCACGGTCACGGCGGACACGCCGAGCGGCAGCATCAGCAGCGCGTCGAAGCCCCGCACCAGTCGTCCGGCGTCCCGGCGGGCCAGCGCGGCGGCGGCGAGACCTCCGATCAGGACGGCGACGGCGGTGGCGGCGACCGCGTACTGCAGCGAGGTCCACACCGCGTGCACCGGCGCCACCAGGAACGTACCGCCGTCGGAGTGCGCGAGCGCCCGGTAGTAGCCGAAGCCGGGCGCGTCGAGGGAACGGCGGACGAGCACGGCGAGCGGCAGGACGAGGAGCAGCACGATGGTCGCGAGGACGCCGGCGAGCAGGGCCCACTGCCCGGCGCCGCGCGGCCGGCGGGCGGTCGCCCTCGGGTCGACGAGCCGCAGGGCGGCCTCCCGGCGCCGTACCGTCCAGGCGTGCACGGCGAGGATCGCGCCGACGGCGGCGAACTGGACGAGCGTGAGGACGGCGGCCGTGGCCAGGTCGAAGACCTCGGAGGTCTGCCGGTAGATCTCCACTTCGAGGGTGGAGAAGGTGGGACCGCCGAGGATCTGGACGACACCGAAGGAGGTGAAGGTGAACAGGAACACCATCAGCGCGGCGGCGGCCACGGCGGGCGCGAGGGCGGGCAGCGTCACCTTCCGCCAGGCGTGCCACGGGGAGGCGCCCAGCATCCGGGCGGCCTCCTCCTGCCGGGGGTCGAGCTGGGACCACAGGCCGCCGACGGTCCGTACGACGACCGCGAAGTTGAAGAAGACGTGGGCCAGCAGGATCGCCCACACCGTGGTGTCCAGCCGTACGCCCCACAGCTCGTCCAGCAGCCCGCCGTGCCCGACGAGGGCCAGGAACGCGCTGCCGGCGACGACGGTCGGCAGCACGAACGGCACGGTGACCACGGCCCGCAGCAGCTGCTTGCCCGGGAAGTCGAAACGGGCGAAGACATGGGCGGCGGGCAGCGCGAGCAGCAGTGTGAGCGCGGTGGAGGCCAGCGCCTGCCAGGTGGTGAACCACAGCACGTGCCGGATGTCCGGCCGCATGACCACGTCCGTGAGCCGCCCGAACTGCCAGGCGCCGCCCACCTTCAGCCCGCGCGCGACGATCGCGGCCACGGGCCAGGCGAAGAACAGCGCGAAGAACGCGACGGGCAGGGCCATGAGCCCGAGCCGCGCCGCGCTCCCCGCGCGGTCCTTCCGAGGGGCTACTTCAGTACGAGCGAGGTCCACGACTTGACCCACTGGTCACGGTTGGCGGCGATCTTGCCGGGGGCCATGGTCTCGGGATGCTGGGCGGCCTTGCCGTACTCGGTGAACTCGGCGGGGACCTTCGCCCCCTGCACCACCGGGTAGACGTACATGTTCAGCGGCATGTCCTCCTGGAACTCCTTGGAGACCAGGAAGTCGATGAACGCCTTGGCGCCCTTGGGGTTCTTGGCGTTGCCGAGCAGTCCGGCGAACTCGATCTGCCGGAAGCAGGTGCCGTACGCCACGCCGGTCGGGGCGGTGCTGGGCCGCTTCTTGGCGTAGATCACCTCGGCGGGCGGGGAGGAGGCGTACGTCACCACCAGCGGCCGGTCGCCGCCGGCCTTCTTGCCCTCGGACGATCCCGAGAACTCCTGGTAGTAGGCCTGCTCCCAGCCGTCGACGACCTTGACGCCGTTGGCCTTCAGCTTCTTCCAGTAGTCCGGCCAGCCGTTGTCCCCGAACCGGGCGGCGCTGCCGAGCAGGAAGCCGAGGCCGGGCGAGGAGGTGGCGGCGTTCTCGGTGACGAGGAGGTCCTTGTACGCCGGCTTCGTCAGGTCGGCGAAGGACTGCGGCGGGGTGAGGTGGTGGTCTGCGAAGTACTTCTTGTCGTAGTTGACGCAGATGTCGCCGTAGTCGACGGGCGTGACCCGGTGCTTGGCCTGGTCGAGTTGGTAGGCGGCGCCGACCTTGTCGAGGCCCTTGGCGGTGTACGGCTGGAAGAGGCCGTTGTCCAGGGCCCGGGACAGCAGCGTGTTGTCGACGCCGAAGAAGACGTCGCCCTGCGGGTTGTCCTTGGTCAGGACGGCCTTGTTGACGGCCTGCCCGGCGTCACCGTCCTTGAGCACGTGGACCTTGTACCCGGTCTTCTTCTCGAAGTCCTGGAGCACGTTCTTGGACACGGCCCACGAGTCGTGGCTGACGAGGGTCACGGACGTGGAGTCCGCGGACGACGTGCCCTCGCCGGAACCGCACGCGGAAAGGCTGATCAGGCCGAGCCCGACCGCCACGGCCACGAAGGTCTTGTTCTGCACTGGATGTCCTCCTGGGGTTGGCCAGGAAGAGACGCGGCCCTGCCCGGGCTTCGCGAGGAAGACCCGGGCAGGGCGCAACAGCTTGAGTGATGACCGAACTCCCTACCCAGAATGACCTGGGCGAGGTTCAGAGGGTCTGCGGCCCTGTCCGCCGCACTCTCAGCGCTGTGGCGCTCCCCTGTCGGAATATGAAGATGTGTGGACCCGGCCAGATTACCGCTCGGTGGCCGCCAGCTGACCACAGGCTCCGTCGATCTCCTGGCCCCGGGTGTCCCGGATCGTCACCGGCACACCATGAGCGGCGATGGCCTCGACGAAGGCCTTCTCGTCCTCCGGCCGGGAGGCGGTCCACTTCGACCCCGGCGTCGGGTTCAGCGGAATGAGATTGACGTGCACGGGCTTGCCCTTGAGCAGCCGCCCGAGCCGGTCACCGCGCCACGCCTGGTCGTTGATGTCCCGGATGAGGGCGTACTCGATGGACAGCCGGCGCCCGCTCTTCTCCACGTACTCGAACCCGGCGTCCAGCACCTCGCGCACCTTCCACCGCGTGTTCACGGGGACGAGGGTGTCACGCAGCTCGTCGTCGGGGGCGTGCAGGGAGATCGCGAGCCGGCACTTGAAGCCCTCGTCGGCGAACCGGTGGATGGCCGGCACGAGCCCGACGGTGGACACGGTGATCCCGCGCTGCGACAGCCCCAGCCCGTCCGGGGCGGGATCGGTCAGCGCCCGGATGGCACCCACGACCCGCTTGTAGTTGGCGAGCGGCTCGCCCATGCCCATGAAGACGATGTTGGACAGCCGGGCCGGGCCGCCCGGCACCTCGCCGTCCCTGAGCGCCCGCATCCCGTCGACGATCTGGTGGACGATCTCGGCCGTGGACAGGTTCCGGTCCAGCCCCGCCTGCCCGGTGGCACAGAACGGACAGTTCATGCCGCAGCCCGCCTGCGAGCTGATGCACATGGTGACCCGGTCCGGATACCGCATCAGCACGGACTCGACGAGGGTCCCGTCGAACAACCGCCACAGCGTCTTGCGTGTGGTTCCCTGGTCGGTCGACAGATGCCGGACGACGGTCATCAGCTCGGGGAACAGTGCTTCCTGGAGCTTGGCGCGCGCCCCGGCGGGGATGTCGGTCCACTGCTCCGGATCGTGCGCGTACCGCGCGAAGTAGTGCTGCGAGAGCTGCTTGGCACGGAACGGCTTCTCACCGATCTCGGCCACGGCGTCCTTGCGCTCGGCGGGCGTGAGGTCGGCGAGATGCCGCGGCGGCTTCTTGGCTCCGCGGGGGGCGACGAAAGTGAGTTCTCCGGGCTTAGGCATGGCTGTACCAGTGTCGCAGATCCAATTGGGTGACCTGGGGCTGTTGCTCAACGACCGAGTCAAGGCGACGGGCGCCGGCCGATGCCGTGGCCGGCGCCCGTACAGGCCAAGGCTTTGAAACCGACCGCTCGCGTCCGCACCTGTTGGTGTCAGGCAGTGGTGTCAGCCGGCAGGGGCAGTCCTCTACAAGCGGGAGTGCAGAAATGACATGAAAGCAGGGATCGGTCGACTGTCTACGTGCTTACAGCAGTCGGCGCAGGTCCGGCTCTTCGGTGACGGCTGGATCAGGAGAGGGCGGCGTCGTCCACGGTCTCTCGTATCTCCAGCACGGCGTCGGCTCCGGTGATCACAAACAGGCGCTGAAGCTGCCTTGGCGGCGCTGCCACGCGCACGGTGCCCGTCTGGTGGGCACGGATCAACAGGTTGAGGAACGACGAGTCCGCGAAGTCGACCCCGGAGGCGTCCAGGACCACCTTCGCATGCTTCCTGACAGCGGCGTTCAGTGCCTCCGCCAGAGGCGGGATCGAGTGGATGTCATAGGAGCCGTGAGCGGCGATCACCCAGGCGTCGCCGCATTCGTACTGGTGCAACGCAGCCACTGGTCCGGGCCCGCCGACGTGGCCCGACCCCTCCATGGCACCAGCGCTACTCATGAGCTTTGGCATGACGGCCTCATTTCAGGACACCTTCGACGCCCCTTACCGCTGCGCGCAGCGCGGAGCACGCCATCAGTTACCGGAAAAGTATGTCATGTATCTGGCTTCGTCAATGAGGGTCCCCTAAAATGCTGGGCATGGTTGGAGTGCCCGAACCTCACAGCGGATGGACGTTCATCACCAACCACGCGCGCGTACTGGCGGCCATCGCCGACAACCCGAACGTCCGGATCCGCGACATCGCCGCCCGCTGCCGGCTCACGGAGCGCGCCGTCCAGCGCATCATCTCCGATCTTGAGCAGGACGGTTACCTCTCCCACACTCGGGACGGGCGCACGAACACCTACCGCATCGAGCCCGACAAGGTGCTGCGCCATCCGGCAGAAGCCGGCCTCTCCGTAGCCTCCCTGCTGTCCCTCCTCGTACAGGATGAGACCGATCGGGGCAAAGAGCAGAGGCCGACTATGGCGCACACCCCCTAAGCCCACCACTGACCCCAGCGCCCATCCCGTACGCCGTCGACCCACACACCGAGCTCCCTTACCAACACGTCCCACAAGGTGGCTTCACCTCTTGCCTCAAGGGGCACACGGCCAGTGAGATCCACGGAGGTACCGAGATGAGCGCCGGAGAACGGGCCAAGGCAAAGGCCGAACAGATCGTCGGAAAGACCGTGCGGACGGCGGCCCACGCGATGCACAAAGAAACCCTCGCGGCGAAGGGAGCCGCTCTCGAAGCACGAGGCAGGATGCGGGGCGCGAAGGAACAGGCCAAGGGCTCCTTCAAGCGCTGAGCGCGCTGCCGCAGGCTTGAACCCGTCCGGGGAACGGCTGGAGGCCCGGGAGATGGGAACAACCTCTTGCCCGGGCCTTCGGCGTTCGGAGCGGGCGGCACGCCGGATCGGGCGCAAGAGGGTCACGTATGCCCTCACCGGACGAAGTGTCGATGAGAGCGCCGGGACCAGCGCACACCGAACAGGACCAGGTCCGCCACGAAGACCACGATGCCGATGATCAGGAGGTAGGACAGCCCCGCCGCCACCGTACCGATGAGTCCCAGAACGACGGCCACGAGGATCAGGAACAGGAAAAGCGCCATGGTGAGCACATCCTCAGCCTCTGCTGCGGGCGATGAGTCGCCGCTGTGACCAGCGATTTGGTCGGGCTTCGGCCCTCTTGGGAGGGAGGCCGGTCAGCGGCGTGCGAGGCGGCGCCCCTTACCGCGCTCGTAAGGCCTCTCGTAGTGTTTGAAGACCTCTTCTTCCCGCTCGACCGGCAGGACGTCATCCATGCCTATGGACGGAGCCTTCCTCACCAGCCCTCTCCCGTGCGCCACCTTTACGTACCCGGGGCCCAGCGTTGCTTCGTCGAGGGGCACGAAGACCAGCCGGTGCCGAGTCGGCAGGCCGGTACGGACAGTGGCCATGGTCGGCGCGTCGGTGGTGGTGTCCACGTAGACCGCTTCCAGGGCTCCGATCTTGCGTCCCTTGGGATCGATCACGTCCCGGTTGCGCCACTCGCGGATATCGGCTGAATGGATCATGCCTTGCTCCCTGCGGCCTGCGCCTCCCGAAGGCATCGCATCCGATAGAGGAGTGGCTACGGAAGGTTTACCGCCTCTTCATCGTACTCTGACCGCTTGTGAATGCCGTCGAAAAAGCCTGATCGCAGGCCGTCGCCTCCCCGCCTCCCGCCCACGCCGTTCGTACGCTTCGGTCACATCGTCCGGTACTTGCCGGCTGATCCGCTGTGCGTGTGTGACGGTCCGGGTGCGGGCGGTGAGCTGTGAAGTTCTGCCGACGAACGGTCGGGTTTCCTGGTCGGTCCTTGTCGCCGCCCCGCGGCCTGCCGTAACCACATGGGCCATGAACCTATTCGGCCGCAACTCCTTCCAGCGGCGCGCGCAGCCGTCCCCCACCCCCGTGACGAGCGCGGCCCCGGTGGCCAGAGCCACCGCCGTACTGCCCGATCCCGAGCTGGCGGGTCTCACCGGCGAGTGGCTGATCGATCCGGCGCACAGCAGGATCGGGTTCTCCGTGCGGCACGCGATGGTGACGACGGTGCGGGGCTCGTTCGCGGAGTACGAGAGCCGGCTGTACTTCGACGGACGCGACCCTGCCCGCTCCCGGGCCGACATCGTGCTGTACACCGCCAGCGTCGACACCGGTGTCGAGCAGCGCGACGCCCATGTGGTCGGCCGCCAGTTCCTGGACTCGGCGACGTACCCGCGGATGACCTTCACGAGCACCGCCGTGCGGCTCGCCGGCAAGGACGTCTACCTCATGACCGGCGACCTCACCATCAAGGGCACCACCCGCCCGGTCGACCTGGAGCTCACGTACATCGGCCATGTGACCGACGCGTTCGGTGACGAGCGGGTCGGCTTCGACGGCACCACCACCGTCAACCGCTCCGACTGGGGCCTGTCCTACGACGCCAGGCTGGCCCAGGGCGGCTCCATGGTGAGCGACAAGGTCCGCCTCCAGTTCGACATCGCCGCCATCCGCGCCACGCCGTCGGCCTGAGAGGCTGAGGAACCTGCCGTACGCGACGGGCCCCCGCCCTGTACCAGGACGGGGGCCCGTGAGCCGTACGGCGCGGGACTCACGACTCATGCGGACGACTCATGCGGAGCCGACGAAGAGCACCAGCAGCAGCCACACCACAGGGGCCGTCGGCAGGAGTGAGTCGAGGCGGTCCATGATGCCGCCGTGGCCCGGGAGCAGGGTGCCCATGTCCTTGATCCCCAGATCCCGCTTGATCATGGACTCGCCGAGGTCGCCCAGCGTGGCGCTGGCCGCCACCGCGAGGCCCAGCAGCAGGCCCTGCCACCAGGTGCCGTGGTCGATCAGGAACTGCATGCACAGGGCGCCCGCCACCATCGCGAACAGCACCGCGCCGAGCAGGCCCTCGCGGGTCTTGCCGGGGCTGATGCGCGGGGCCAGCTTGTTCCTGCCGAACCGCCAGCCGACCGCGTACGCGCCGGTGTCGCTGACGACCGTGAGGAGGAGGAAGACCAGGACGCGCCACGGCCCGTCCTTCGCCGTCAGCATCATGGCGACGAACGTGGCCAGGAACGGCACGTAGAAGGCCGCGAAGACGCCCGCCGTGACGTCCTTGAGATAGCCCTCCGGCGACTCCGTCATGCGCCAGACCAGGACCGCCAGGGCCGTGAGGGCCATGGCGACCCAAGCGCCCTCGGCGCCGCGGACGTACCCGGCGACGACCATCGCCGCACCGCCGACCGCGAGCGGCGCCAACGGCGCCTTGATGCCCTTGCGTTCCCGCAGCCTGCTGGTCAGCTCCCACAGGCCGACGACCACGGCGACCGCGATGACACCGACGAACACGGCCTTCCAGACGAACAGGGAGGCGACGATGACCACACCGAGCCCGACGCCGACCCCTATGGCCGCGCTCAGGTCACGGCCCGCGCTCTTCTTCTGCGGCGCTGGCGCCGGCTGGTGGGCGTCGGGCATGGGCTCCGGATTCTGGTTCTCGGCCGGGACTGTCCGGGTCGACGCGGGCTCGGAGCGGAACTCGTCCTGGAACAAGGAGCCGCTCACCCGAGCGGCCCCCCGGTCGTCGGCTCCGCCCTGGGCGGATTCGTCGGGCACGATGGGCATGGGGCGAGTGTGCTGCGCCTCAGGCGCATCGTACGCGGGACCCGCCGGGGCGGCCCCCTGGACAGGCCCACCCGCGGTGGGCCCCCAGTAGCGGGCCTGCCCCGCCGGTGGCGGCGCCCCCCAGGAAGAGTCGCTCATCAGACTTCGAGCAGCTCCGCTTCCTTGTGCTTGAGGAGCTCGTCCACCTGGGCGACGTACTTCGCCGTGGTGTCGTCCAGCTCCTTCTCCGCACGGCGGCCCTCGTCCTCGCCGACCTCGCCGTCCTTGATCAGCTTGTCGATGGCGTCCTTGGCCTTGCGGCGCACGGAGCGGATCGAGACCTTCGCGTCCTCGCCCTTGCCCTTGGCGACCTTGATGTACTCGCGGCGGCGCTCCTCGGTCAGCTCGGGGAACACCACCCGGATGATGTTGCCGTCGTTGCTGGGGTTGACGCCCAGGTCGGAGTCGCGGATCGCCTGCTCGATGTTGCGCAGCGCGCTCTTGTCGAACGGGGTCACGACCGCCATGCGCGGCTCCGGCACGGAGAACGAGGCCAGCTGGTTGATCGGCGTCGGGGCACCGTAGTAGTCGGCCACGATCTTGTTGAACATCGCCGGGTGCGCACGGCCGGTGCGGATCGCGGCGAAGTCCTCCTTGGCGACCACGACGGCCTTCTCCATCTTCTCCTCGGCCTCGAGGAGGGTCTCTTCGATCACCACTTGCTCCTGCGTGTCTTGAGTAAGGCCCGGCTGCGGTTCCTGAAGTCGGTCGGCGGCCGGCTGCGTCGCGTCTTCTTCCTGCACGGTTCCCGACCGGCAGGACATTGTCCATCCCCCGGCCGGGGTCCGGTCCCCTTACGGGGCCGCGCGCCACCGGCCGGGTTGCTGCCGGGTCAGTCCCGGCTGCCCTGGTCACCCACCAGCGTGCCGATCTTCTCACCCTTGACGGCGCGGGCGATATTGCCCTCCGCGAGAAGCTCGAAGACGAGGATCGGAAGCTTGTTGTCGCGGCACAGCGTGATGGCGGTGGCGTCGGCGACCTTGAGGTCGCGGGTGATGACCTCGCCGTAGCCGAGGGCGTCGAACTTGACGGCGTCCGGGTTGGTCTTGGGGTCCGAGTCGTAGACCCCGTCCACGCCGTTCTTGCCCATGAGCAGCGCCTCGGCGTCGATCTCCAGGGCGCGCTGGGCGGCAGTGGTGTCGGTGGAGAAGTACGGCATGCCCATACCGGCGCCGAAGATGACCACGCGGCCCTTCTCCAGGTGGCGCACGGCGCGCAGCGGGATGTACGGCTCGGCGACCTGGCCCATGGTGATGGCGGTCTGCACCCGGCTGTCGATGCCCTCCTTCTCCAGGAAGTCCTGGAGGGCGAGGCAGTTCATCACGGTGCCGAGCATGCCCATGTAGTCGGAGCGGGCGCGGTCCATGCCGCGCTGCTGGAGTTCGGCGCCGCGGAAGAAGTTGCCGCCGCCGATGACGACCGCGATCTCGGCGCCGTCCCGGACGACGGCCGCGACCTCGCGGGCGATCTTGTGCACCACGTCCGGGTCCACGCCCAGGCCCCCGCCACCGGAGAAGGCCTCTCCGGACAGCTTCAGCAGAAACCGGCCGCGTACTTTGCCGTCGTCGCTCTTCTGGGCCTTGGTGGTCATGGGGATCCCGCCTCTTTCACGTGTTGCACATACGAAGAAGACCATTGCCGGTGGGGTCGCTTTTCGCTCCCATGCGCGGCAATGGCCTCCTCGTCAGATCTGCTGCCGTCCGCCCCACGCCGGGGTGTGGCGGTGTGCGCGGACGACTGCTTACGACCCTATCGGGATTCCTCCCGGGATTGTTCCCGGAATCTCCCCGTGGGTCGTGCGTCGATCGCGGTACGGACTCAGATGCCGACCTTGATGCGCGAGAAGCGCTTCAGGGTGACACCGGCCTCGTCGAGCACCTTCTGAACCGACTTCTTGTTGTCGAGCGCGTACGGCTGGCCGAGCAGCGTGGCGTCCTTGAAGAAGCCGTTGAGGCGACCCTCGACGATCTTGGCGATCGCGGCCTCGGGCTTGCCCTCGGCGCGGGTGGTCTCCTCGGCGATACGACGCTCGGACTCGACGACGTCGGCCGGGACCTCGTCCTTGGACAGGTACTTCGGCGCGAAGGCGGCGATGTGCTGGGCGACGCCCTTGGCGACCTCGGCGTTCGGCTTGTCCAGCTCGACCAGGACACCGATCTGCGGGGGCAGGTCGGGCATGGTGCGGTGCATGTAGGCGAGCACGAAACCGTCGGAGAACTGCGCGAAGCGGTCCAGGACGATCTTCTCGCCGAGGTTGGCGTTGGCCTCGTCCACGAACGCCTGGACGGTCTTGCCGGCCTCGATCTCGGAGGCGAGCAGGGCCTCCAGGTCGGCCGGGGAGGTCTTGGCGACGTGCTCGGCGATGGCCTTGGCCACGGCCTGGAACTTCTCGCCCTTGGCGACGAAGTCCGTCTCGCACTTCAGCTCGACCAGAACGCCGGAGGAGTTGTCGTCGGCGATGATGGAGACGACGGCGCCGTTCTCGGCGGAGCGGCCCTCGCGCTTGGCGACGCCCTTCTGGCCCTTGATGCGCAGCGCCTCGACGGCCTTCTCGACGTTGCCCTCGGCCTCGTCCAGCGCCTTCTTGCAGTCCATCATGCCGGCGCCGGTGAGCTCACGGAGCTTCTTGACGTCGGCGGCGGTGTAGTTCGCCATGAGTCTGTGAGTCTTTCTCGAAGTCTGGAGATCTTGAGATCCGCACGGTGTGCGTTCCACATGTAGCCGCGGAGCGCGTACGTCGTGCCGACCTACGGGTGAACAGCGGGGGCGGACTTCACCGCGCCAGGGGTGCTGCCGGATGCAGTGCCGCCCCCGCCGTCGAACGCTGAACGGACCGGCGTCAGGCCTGCTCGCCCTCGGCGGCCTTCTCCTCGGCCGGAGCGGCCTCGGCGGCCGGAGCGGCCTCGGCGGCCGGAGCGGCGTCGGCAGCCGGCGCCTCCTCCTTCTTCTCACCCTCGAGCAGGTCGCGCTCCCACTCGGCGAGCGGCTCGCCCGCGGCCTTCTCGCCCTTCTCACCGGCGGCGACGCCGGAACGGGCGATGAGGCCCTCGGCGACGGCGTCGGCGATCACACGGGTGAGCAGGGTGACGGAGCGGATCGCGTCGTCGTTGCCCGGGATCTTGTAGTCGACCTCGTCGGGGTCGCAGTTGGTGTCGAGGATCGCGACGACCGGGATGTTCAGCTTCCGGGCCTCACCAACGGCGATGTGCTCCTTCTTGGTGTCCACGATCCAGACGGCGCTGGGCACCTTCTGCATCTCGCGGATACCACCGAGGGTCTTCTCCAGCTTGGCCTTCTCGCGCGAGAGCACGAGAAGCTCCTTCTTGGTCAGACCCGAAGCGGCGACGTCCTCGAAGTCGATCTGCTCCAGCTCCTTGAGGCGCTGCAGACGCTTGTAGACGGTCGAGAAGTTGGTGAGCATGCCGCCCAGCCAGCGCTGGTTGACGTAGGGCATGCCGACGCGGGTGGCCTGCTCGGCGATGGCCTCCTGCGCCTGCTTCTTGGTGCCGACGAACATGACCGTGCCGCCGTGGGCGACGGTCTCCTTGACGAACTCGTAGGCGCGGTCGATGTACGACAGCGACTGGAGCAGGTCGATGATGTAGATGCCGTTGCGCTCGGTGAAGATGAAGCGCTTCATCTTCGGGTTCCAGCGACGGGTCTGGTGACCGAAGTGGACGCCGCTCTCCAGCAGCTCCCGCATCGTGACGACGGCCATGGCCGTTTCTCCTTGTTGTTCTCGGTTGTGCCGCGTCCGCCGGACGGCGGCCGCGCCTGACGCCCGCAATGCGCCTTGCCGCGAAGGACCGAGGGGCGCTGACAGGGACCGTTGCCGGCCGCCGTGTCGGGGCGTGCGAAGTCGACCCGGTGACCCGGATCGCCAGAAGAAGTGTACGGGACCGCCGGGGCACCGGGTGACGCCGCTGTCCACAACCGGGCAGCTGTCCACAGACTCCGGCCATGGCCGGTGGGGATGCGGGACGGTTGTCGCATGCGACGAGCGATGCGATACGTGTCTGTGCGGGCGGTTCTGCTGCCGGCCCTGACGGTGGCGGTGCTCACCCCGCCGGCCTGGGCGGATCGCCCTGCCCCGGCGCCCGGCCCGACCCCTGCGTCCCCGGTGCCGGCCGTCGCCCGCACCTGGCCCGTGGGCGTGCACCCGTTGGTGTTGCGGGGCTGGGAACCCCCGGCGACGGTGTACGGCCCCGGCCACCGGGGAGTCGACCTGTCGGCGCCGGCCGGTGCACCCGTCCGTGCCGTCTCGGCCGGCCGGGTGACCTTCGCGGGCCGGGTGGCGGGGAGAGGGGTGGTCTCGGTCGACCTGTCGGGCACGGATCTTCGTACGACGTATGAACCGGTGACTCCGTCGGTGCGGAAGGGAGACGAAGTGGGGCCCGGCGACGTCGTGGGGACGGTGGAGCGGACGGGTTCCCACTGCGGCACGGCGACGTGCGTCCACTGGGGCTTGCGGAGAGGCGGGACCTACCTGAACCCCCTCTCCCTCCTCCCGCCCTGGCTCCTGCACCGGGGCCCACCAAGACTGCTGCCGGTGCTGGAGGTGCCCCTGCTGTCCTAGCTGCGCAGCCTCGCAGCGGCGGCCGAGGTCAGCCCTTCACGCCGTGCAGCACCATGGCCACGGCCGCGTCCGTCACGACGGAAGGATCCTCGGCGGCACCGAGCTCGATGCGCCGGACCGCCGCGTCCACAACGCCCTGCAGCAGCATCGCGGCCAGCCGAGGCTGCTCGTGCCCCATCTCCCCGAGCGCCTCCGCGATCATCGCGACCAGCTCCCCGTGCGCCGCCCGGATCTTCTCCCGGGCCCCGGCGTCCAGCTCGCTCGCGGAGATGGCGACGACCGCCCGGTGCCGCCGGTCCCCGACCAGCGCCAGCTGCTGCCGTACATACGCCTCGACCTTGCCCTCGGCGGACTCGGCCCGCTCCATCGCGGCGGCCACCTCCGCCGCCCACAACGGAAAGTCGACCTCGCACAGCTCCTCGACCACGGCGGCCCGCGACCGGAAGTACTCGTACACGGACGACCGCGCCAGCCCCGTCCGCTCGGCCAGCGCGGGAAAGGTCAGCGCTTCGGTCCCGCCCTCGGACAGCAGAGAGCGAGCCGCGTCCAGCAGGGCGGCTCGCTGCATCGACCGGTGCTCGGCCACGGAGGCCGCTCGAATCCTTGGCACGTCAACCACTTTACGGAGGAGGCCACCCGAACGGGAGCCTCTCACCGCCGCGCCGCCGGTTCGCACCAACCGCGCCGCCGGCGTCAGCGCCCGAAGCTCGCCAGCTTGGCCCGCAGCTGCAGCACCGACTTGGTGTGGATCTGACTGACCCGGCTCTCGGTGACTCCGAGCACATTGCCGATCTCGGCGAGGGTGAGCCCTTCGTAGTAGTACAGCGTGACCACGGTCTTCTCCCGCTCGGGCAGCGTGTTGATCGCCCGGGCGAGAAACCTCCGCAGTTCCCGGTCCTCGGCCACCTCGACCGGGTTGTCCGCGGCGGTGTCCTCCAGCGTGTCCATGAGACTGAGCCGGTCCCCGCCCTCGCTGCCGACGTGCAGCAGCTCCTCCAGCGCGACCACGTTGGCCAGCGACAGCTGGCTGAACACCGCATGCAGCTCATCGACCTCCATGCCCAGTTCCGCGGCGACCTCGCCCTCGGTCGGGGTGCGCCGCAGCCGGGCCTCCAGGGTGGCGTAGGCCCGCTCCACGTTCCGCGCCTTCTGCCGCACCGACCGTGGGATCCAGTCCAGCGCCCGCAGCTCGTCGATCATCGCGCCCCGGATCCGGGTGATCGCGTACGTCTCGAACTTGATCTCCCGGTCGATGTCGAACTTCTCGATCGCGTCGATCAGCCCGAAGACACCCGAGGAGACGAAGTCGGCCTGCTCCACATTGGGCGGCAGCCCGACGCTCACCCGCCCCGCCACGTATTTCACGAGCGGCGAGTAGTGCAGGATCAGCTGCTCCCGCAGCCGCTCGTCCCCCGTCGCCTTGTACGACCGCCACAGCTCGTCGAGCGTCGAGGGAGCGGGCGGCCGCACGCTGCCACCGTCGCGGGCGGCTGGGGGGATCGCCGCCCGGTCGGACCCGGAGGTGTGCTGGGGCATTCGTCGCCTTGTGCCGTTCTGCCGTGAAGTGCCGTGAAGTGCTGCGAAGTGTGCGGGGTGGGACTGACTGGGGTGAGGTGGGCTGCCTGGGTGAGCTGTCGGTCTGGTGTCGAGTTGGCGCGATCTGTGTGGCCGCCTTCGTGAGCGTAGCGTGACTGAGCTGTCGCGGTGTGCGAACAGCGAGGCGCCACCCGTGCGCGGGGCGCTCCAGCCGGTCTCGCGCGCGCCTGCCGCGGCTCGCTCTGCGTGACCGGCCGGAACGCCAACTCCGGGAAACTTCAAGGGCGTCGGCGGTTCCCCCGGACGGCCGAACACGCTCGGTCAACACGGACCGCGACCCGTGCGGACCGACATCACCGCCTGGCGTGTCAACTTCCAGCCGTCGCCGTGTCGTTCGACGTAACCAAGTGCTCGGAGTTCGTACAACCTCGCGATCGCCTCGTCCCGCGTGGTCGGCGCGCCGAGCGCGATCTCGTCGACGGGGGCCGCGCGGTTGCCGGGCAGGGCGGCGAGGACCGCCCGGGCGGCGGGTTCCAGCAGGTCACGTGGGAGGACGGGGCCCCGGCGGGCCGGGGCCAGCTCACCCATGTCACCCACGAGTTCCACGACTTCCGCGGCATCGGTGACCAGCGTGGCCTCTCCGCGCAGCAGTTCGTGCACGCCTGCGGAGAGAGCGCTGGTGGCGGGGCCGGGCACGCCCATGGTGAACCGTCCGAGGCGCGCTGCGGCCCGCGCGGTGGCCAGCGAGCCGCTGCGGGCGGCGGCCTCCACGACGACGGTGCCCCTGGTCAGTGCGGCGATGACGCGGTTGCGCAGGATGAACCGGCTCGGCGTCGGATGGTCCCCCGGCGGCAGCTCTCCGACCACCAGTCCCTGTTCCGCGATCCGGCCGATCAGGGCGGCGTGGCCGCGGGGGTAGGGCCGGTCGACGCCGCAGGCCAGGACGGCGGCGGTGGCTCCGCGGGCGGCGAGGGCGCCCCGGTGGGCGGCGCCGTCGACGCCGTACGCGCCGCCCGAGACCACGACCCAGCCCCGCTCGGCGAGCCCTGCGGCGAGGGTGGCGGCCATATGGGTGCCGTACTCGGTGCAGGCGCGTGCCCCCACGACGGCCACGGATCTGAGCGCCCACATCCGCAGACGGGGCCGGCCCCGCACCCACAGCCCGATGGGCCGGGCGTCCCCGAGATCGTCGAGCTGCCGGGGCCACTCCGCGTCGTCGGGCCCCACGAACCGCGCCCCGGCGGCCCGCGCCACGGCAAGATCCCGCTCCGGTTCGGCCCGCCGGGCCCGCGCGACCAGCCCGGCCCACCGCACGTCACTCACCCCGGGCAGGGCCCGCACGCCCTCCTTCAGCCGCCGCACCACCTCCCCCACCCCGAACTCCCGAACCCACCGCCCGCCCACCTCGTCCCCCGGCTCGACGACCCGACAGAGAAACACCCGCCCGAGCAGCTCGTCGTCCGCGTCGTCGTCCGTGGTCATGTCAGCGCCCCGATGGCCATCGGCACCCCTCGGGGGACTCCGGTGCGCAGCTGCAGGGCCAGGGCGACGTCGGTCGCGTCCGGACGGTCGTGCCCGACGAGGTCGGCGACGGTCCAGGCGACGCGCAGGACACGGTCGATCCCGCGGGCGGTGAGGACACCCCGCTCAAGGTTGCGTTCGGCCTCGTCCATGGCGCCGGCGACGGGGTGGTGGCGGCTGCGCAGTTCCCGCCCCGGTACTTCGCTGTTGGTGCGCCACGGTGTGCCGGCCAGGCGGGCCGCCGTACGGTCGCGGGCCTGCCGCACCCGCTCGGCCACGGTCGCCGTGGACTCGCCCCGGGCCTCGGGCTGGGTGAGCTGGGCGCGCGTGACCGGGTCGACCTCGACGCGTAGGTCCACCCGGTCCAGCAGGGGGCCGGAGAGCCGGGACTGGTAGCGGCGGATGGCCGACGGCGGGCACTCGCACAGGGAGTCGCGTTGCGAGAAGCGTCCACAGGGGCAGGGGTTGGCCGCCAGCACCATGAGAAAGCGTGCCGGGAACCGGACGACGCCCGCGCTGCGTGCGATCACCACGTGCCCGGACTCCAGCGGCTGCCGCAGGGCGTCGAGGGTCTGGCTGTGGAACTCGGGCGCCTCGTCCAGGAACAGCACGCCACGGTGGGCGAGGGAGACCGCACCGGGCCGGGCGATGCCGGGGCCTCCGCCGACGAGTGACTGCATCGTGGCCGAGTGGTGCGGGGCGCAGTAAGGAGCGACGTCGATGAGCGGCTTGCCCGGTGGCAGCAGTCCAGCCACCGAGTGCACCGCCGTGACCTCCAGCGACTCCGCCCGGGTGAGCCGGGGAAGGACGGCGGGCAGCCGCTCGGCGAGCATGGTCTTGCCCGCGCCGGGCGGTCCCTCCAGGAACAGGTGGTGTCCTCCGGCGGCGGCCACTTCCACGGCCGTGCGGGCCGAGGTCTGGCCGACGACGTCCGCCAGGTCGTGATCGTGGTCGTGCTGAGCGGCGCCGACGCTGTGCATACCGGTGGCCGCGCCGGTGCCGGGCATGCGCAGCCCGGCCAGCAGGGGGTCGGGGCGCCCCTGCTCGTCCGGTTCCTCGTCGGGGACGGGCTCTTCGGTGAGGACCGCGATGAGCTGCCGCAGACTGCGGACGCCGAGCACCGATACGCCGGGGACCAGCGAGGCCTCGGCGGCGGCGCACTCGGGCACGACCACCTGCTCGTAGCCGGCGTCGGCCGCGGCGAGGACGGCCGGGAGGATGCCGCGGACCGGTCGGACCCGGCCGTCCAGGCCCAGCTCCCCGATCATGACGATGTCCGCGAGGACGCGCGGGTCGATCCGTTCGGCGGCGCCGAGCACCGCGCAGGCGACGGCGAGATCGAAGCCGGAGCCGGCTTTGGGCACCGACGCGGGGCTGAGTCCGACGGTGAGCTTCTTCTGCGGCCATTCGCCGCCCGAGTTCACCACCGCCGCCCTGACCCTGTCGCGGCTTTCCGTCAGGCTCTTGTCCGGGAGGCCGACCAGGGTGAAGGCGGCGACGCCGGGTTCCAGGTCGGCCTGGACCTCGACGACGACTCCCTCGACACCGACCAGGGCCACGGAGCATGTGCGGGCGAATCCCATTCAGGCCACCCCCCGTGCGTGCTCGACGGACGGGCCGCCACGGTGCGGCAGCAGGACGCCGATCAGGTCGATGCGGACGCCTCCCGGCGGGGCTCCTCCGTGGGCCTGGATCCAGCGTTCCGCCAGGCCGCGCAGGCGTTCGGCCTTCCGGGGTGTGATCGCGGCCATCGGATGCTGGAAGGCCCCGCCCCTGCGGGTCTTCACTTCGCAGACGACCAGGGCATCTCCGTCCCTGGCCACGATGTCGATCTCGCCGGACCTGCCGGAACGCCAGTTGCGCTCCAGGATCGTCATGCCGGCCTCGGCGAGTCGCCGGGCGGCCAGGTCCTCGCCGTACTTGCCGAGTCCACTGCGTGTCTTGCTCATGTCGGCACCACCTCCGGCGCCAACGGTCACGCATCCCGGCTTCAGTTGTTGATCTTGGTGCGCTACCCGGCGGTTGTGGAAAACTCCGTCACCCGCACAGGTGAGGCGGGATCACCCGCCCGGCAGCTCCAGGTCGCTCTTGTTGAGCTCCTCGATGTTCACGTCCTTGAACGTAAGGACCCTGACCTGCTTCACGAAGCGGGCCGGCCGGTACATGTCCCAGACCCAGGCGTCGGCCATCGACACCTCGAAGAACACCTCGCCCTGCACCGAGTGCACCTGCATCTCGTAGTCATTGGTGAGGTAGAAGCGCCGCTCGGTCTCGATCACGTATTTGAACAGACCGACGACATCTCGGTACTCCCGGTAGAGCTTCAGCTCCATCTCGGTCTCGTACTTCTCGAGGTCCTCGGCGCTCATGGCATGTTCCCCTTCAGCCGTGCGATCCCCCCATTGTGCGCCAGTCCGACGGGCCCTCAGACGATTTCCGGGTCGAGGGTCACGGGACTGGCCGGGGGACCCTCGTCGAGCAGCGTGCGCAGCAGCTCGGCGAGTCTGGTCGGATACACCGTCTCATGTGCCCGGGTCAGTTCCTGACACGTCCACCAGCGTGCTCCGGCGACACTGCGCCGCTCCAGTTCCGTGAGCCCCTGCGCCGCGGTGGCCGTCTGTGTCGTACGGGCCAGGTAGTACCACTCGTCCTGGTTCCAGCGGCGGCCCGCGAACGGGAAGGAGCACCTGCGCCGCCACAGCACCGGCCCGAGGTCGACATCGGTGATTCCGGTCTCCTCGGCGAGTTCCCTGAGTGCGGCCTCCTCGCGCGTCTCGGCGCCCTCCAGACCGCCGCCCGGGGTGAACCACCAGTCGTCGGCCTTGTCGTCCGGCTCATGGCCGTGCAGGAGGAGGATGCGGTCCTGGGGGTCCAGGAGGACCACTCGGGCCACCTTGCGCGGGGCGCCCTCGCCCCCGTCCCCGCCCCCGTCCTCGCCCGTCCGCGTGGGCTCAGCGGACACCGGCCGTCTCCGTGCGGGCGGTACGGGCGCGGGAACGGCTCATGCGCCCCGCGATCGGGCCGTAGGCACCGCCGGCCAGGACCAGGACGGCACCGGCGACGATCAGCAGCTCGATCGTGCTCAGCGGGCCGGGCTGCGAGAGGGCACCGAGCGTCTGGAAACCGGTGGGGCGCTCGAGGGGGCCCTTCCAGGGCCATACGACGGCGTCCACGCGGGCGGTCACGGCGTCCCGGGAGACCGTGCCCTTGGCGGCGTCGGTGAGGTGGGCCGTGGAGTCCAGGGAACCCTGGCGCTCGTCACCGAGGAGGAACAGGCGGCCCTGGGGGACGGTCACCGTCGGGATGGTCTTGGTCTCGGCGAGGCTGCCCTTGGGCAGATACGGCTCGTCGATCTGCTTGCCGTTGACGGTCAGCTTGCCGTCGGTGCAGCAGGAGACGGTGTCGCCGCCGACCGCGACCACGCGCTTGACCACCTTGGAGCCTGCGACCCAGCTCCGGTCCTCGAAGACGACGACGTCGCCGCGCTTGACCTCGCTGCCGTCGACCTTCTGCGCCAGCACACGGTCACCGACGTCGATCGTGGGGGTCATGGAGCTGGTGGGCACGGTGTACGGCCGGTAGCTCACCGCTGCCCAGCCGAACCCGCCGAGGAACAGCACCAGCCCCAGCGCCACCGCGACTCCGGACAACCGCTGTCCGAGCCCCTGCCTGCTCTCACCAGTCATGGACCCGGACCCTACCCGGCGGTACCCGGGCTTGCCCACCCACCTGGGTGACTTCGGCGGGCGGGCCCGATCGCCCGTTGTGTCGCGGCCCGCTTGTCAGCCGCGCTTCGTCTTCACCGCACGCCGGCGCCGCCACACCGCCACCGGCAGCACCGCTCCGACGGCCATGCCCTGCGGGGCCACCGTCAGGGCGGCGGACGCCGAGGTCTGCTGCCCGATGCCGGGCTGGTCGAAGGTGTCCGGGACCGGCAGGGTGCCCCAGCGGTTGATCGGCCAGGCCTTGACGATCGCGCGGCCGACGACCTTGCCGACGGGGACCATGCCGTGGTTCTTGTCGGACTGGTTGTAGCGGGAGTCCTTGGAGTTCTGGCGGTGGTCGCCCATCACCCAGATGTAGCCCTTGGGGACCTTCACCTTGAACTGGCCACCGACCTGGTCGTCGGTGCAGGGCGTGTTGCCGGGGTAGACGTACGGCTCGTTCAGCGCCTTGCCGTTGACCAGCAGCGGGCCGGTGCCCTTGCACTGGACGGTGTCGCCGCCGACGCCGATCACGCGCTTGATGAGGTCCTTCTCGTTGGCGGACGGCATCAGGCCGATCCAGCTGAGGACCTGCTGCACGGCGTTCGGGGTCGGCGCCGGTTCGCCCGCCAGCCAGTCGTCCGGGTCGTGGAAGACGACGACCTCACCGCGCTCGGGCTGGGAGCCGAACCACGGGGTGAGCTTGTCGACCAGGACGCGGTCACCCACCTGGAGGGTGTTCTGCATCGAGGCGGAGGGGATCGAGAACGCCTGCACCAGGAACGTCTTGATCAGCAGCGCCAGGACCAGCGCGATGACGACGAGGATCGGCAGCTCCTTCCAGAAGGAGCGCGGCTGCTTCTTCGGCCGGCCGGCCGCCTCGCCCGCACCCTCGCCCTGGGTCCTCGGCCGCTGCCCGTGCTCCGGCGTGCCCTCGCCGCCGGCTGGTTCATTCTCTGAGGTCATGGCGCTGTCCGGTGCGGGGGCGTTCGCTTCCACGGGGTGCCCGCGGTGCTCCTCGCCGTCGTGCCCCGACCGTGCGCCAACCGCCACATCCCCCACGCCAACTCCTTACTCTGTGCCGCCGCCTGCCCCACATACGACGCAGGCCCACCACTCCCATAACGAGCGGGAGTTCCGCAGGGGTCGGGAGCTCGGTCATTCCGTTCGGATTCTCGGAGGCAACCCTATGCGACGCCCGGGGACCGGCGGTCGCCCCCGACACGGAGTCGGCGACGCTTGCGAAGGTTTTAGGTTCCCGCAGACGTGCCCAGTGGCCCATCGGCCAGCCGATGACGATGGCCCGGCCGACGACGGAGTCCTCGGAGACCGTGCCGCCGTAGGGAGTGTTCTGGTGGGCGCGGGAGTCGGCGGAGTCCTCCCGGTGGTCGCCCATCACCCACAGGCGGCCCTTGGGCACGGTGATGTCGAAGGGTGTGGAGGCGGGCGACGTGCCCGGGTAGAGGTAGTCCCCTTCGGTGAGCGGCACACCGTTGACGGTCACGCGGCCCTGCGCGTCACAGCACTTGACGTGGTCGCCGCCGACCCCGATGACCCGTTTGATCAGGTCTTTCTCGTTGTCCGACGGAAGCAGGCCGATGAAGGTGAGGCCTTCCTTGAGCTGTTTGACGACGACCGGGTCGTGCTTCTTGGCCGTCTGCTCGTCGGCCAGCCAGCCGCCCGGGTCGTGAAAGACGACGACGTCCCCGCGCTGCGGCGTGGAGCCGAACCACGGGGTGAGCTTGTCGACCAGGACGCGGTCGCCGATCCGGATGGTCTGCTCCATCGAGCCGGACGGGATCACGAACGCCTGGACGAGGAAGGTCTTCAGGACCAGCGCTATCAGGACGGCCACACCGACCAGAAGCGGGATCTCCCGAACGGCCGAACGACGGCGCTTGCGTTTGACCTTGCGCTGGAGTTTCCGGCGCTCCGCGCGCGTACGGCCGCCGCCGGGCGCGGAGGCGCGACGCGACCCGGTGGGCAGCAGTTCGTCGGCGGGGCTGCTGGGCACCCCGCGCCGTTTTCCGCGGTTACCCATGGGCGCCCTCCGGCGAAGCGGCGGGCACGCGCGCGTAGGCGGACGGCCGCGTCAGATGCGTCCAGTGGGCGTACGGCCACAGGATCCAGTCGGCGCGGCCGATGACGTCGCCGACCGGGATCATACCGCCGCCGGGCGAGCCGAGATGGTCCCGGGAGTCGCTGGAGTCGCTGCGGTGGTCGCCGAGGACGAACAGACGGCCGGCGGGCACGGCGACGTCGAAGGGCACGCCGGAGGCGCTGTCCCCCGGATAGAGGAACGCCGACTCGTCGACCGCGCGGCCGTTCACCTCGATCCTTCCCTTCTTGTCGCAGCAGACGACATGGTCTCCCCCCACCCCCACGACGCGCTTGACGTAGTCCGCGTCCCCGAAATACCCGGTGCCGTCGAAGACGATCACATCACCGCGGCGTGGCTGAGCACCGAAACGGTACGCCAACTTATTTACGAGAACGCGGTCCCCGATCCTCAAACCCTGTTCCATGGATCCGCTCGGAATCTGGAACGGTTGCACCACGAAAGCGTTGAGGACCAGCAAAAACGCCAGGCAGGCGAAGAGGGTGAGGGTGATCCGGCCGCCCGGCAGCCAGTCGGCGATCCGTGCCACCAACGCGAAACGCGACCGCTCCTCCGGACCCGGGGAATCCGGGTGGGAGGAACGGTCGCGTTCCGTCGGCTGTGCTTCGGTGTCCATCGGAGCCAGATGCTATCCGGCTCCGCTGTGAGCCCGGTGCGGGCCGGGACACCGGGAAAGCGCTCAGCTCTCGCGCTTCTCCTTGATCTTCGCGGCCTTGCCGCGCAGGTCACGGAGGTAGTACAGCTTGGCGCGGCGCACGTCACCACGGGTGACCAGCTCGATCTTCTCGACGATCGGGGTGTGCACCGGGAAGGTGCGCTCGACGCCGACGGAGAACGAGACCTTGCGGACCGTGAAGGTCTCGCGGACACCGGAGCCCTGGCGACGGATCACAACGCCCTTGAACTGCTGCACACGGGAGCGGTTGCCCTCGATGACGCGGACGTGGACGTTGACGGTGTCACCCGGGCGGAAGGCCGGGATGTCGCTGCGCAGCGACGCGGCGTCGACGGAGTCGAGCAGGTGAGACATTTCGTCTGCTTTCTTCGCTGATGCCACAGGTCATCAACGGAAACTAGGTGTACAGGAAGTCTGCCGTGCGGGTCGGGGCGGGCGTCGTCTCCCCCTGTGGCAGGGGCGCACGCCGGACGGGCGCACAACAGCGGTCTATTCTTCCACGCCCTCGGCCCGGCGCCAAAATCGGCCGTACGGCTCCCCGTCCGGGTCGGGCTCCCAGCCCAGGATGGAGAGCATCTCGCGGTCCTTCTTGTCGAAGGCCTTCGGGTCGCAGCGTTCGATCAGGTCGGGCCGGTTGGCGGTCGTACGCCGCAGCGCCTCGTCGCGGCGCCAGCGGGCGATCTTCCCGTGGTGGCCGCTGAGCAGCACGTCCGGGATGTCCCGGCCGCGCCAGACGGGCGGCTTGGTGTAGACGGGGCCTTCCAGGAGGCTCGCCATCGCGCCGGGCGCGAACGAGTCGTCGCGGTGGGACTCGGCGTTGCCGAGGACCCCGGGCAGCAGCCGGGCGACGGCTTCCGTGATGACGAGGACGGCCGCCTCGCCACCGGCGAGCACGTAGTCACCGATGGAGACCTCGTGCACGGGCATGCGGGTCGCGTACTCGTCGATCACGCGCCGGTCGATTCCCTCGTAGCGGGCCGGCGTGAAGATCAGCCAGGGGCGCTCGGCGAGTTCGACGGCCAGTTCCTGGGTGAAGGGGCGCCCGCTGGGGGTGGGGACGATCAGCGCGGGGGCGCGGTCGCCGGAGTCGTAGCCGTCGGCGAGGACCGTGTCCAGGGCGTCGCCCCAGGGGTCGGTCTTCATGACCATGCCGGGTCCGCCGCCGTACGGGGTGTCGTCCACCGTGTTGTGGCGGTCGTACGTCCAGTCCCGCAGGTCGTGCACGTGGACGTTCAGCTGCCCACGCGCGCGTGCCTTGCCGACGAGGGAGACGTTCAGGGGTTCCAGGTACTCGGGGAAGATCGTGACGACGTCGAGGCGCATTACGACTCTTCTCCGGAGGCTTCCCGGGCGTCTTCTCCGGAGGCTTCCCGGGCGGACGCGATCTCGGCGCGGTCGTCGATCAGGCCCGGCGGCGGGGCGACTACGGCCTTCTGCTCGTCCAGGTCGATCTCGGTGACGATCTCCTCCACGAAGGGGATCATGACCTCGGACCCGTCCGGGCGCTCCACGATGAACAGGTCCTGCGAGGGCAGGTGCGAGATCTCGGTGATCCGGCCGACCTCCACGCCGTCCTCGGTGACCACGTCGAGGTCGATGAGCTGGTGGTCGTAGTACTCGTCCTCGCCCTCGGGCAGCTCCTCCGGGTCGACCTCGGCGATCAGGAGGGTGTTGCGCAGGGCCTCGGCCGCGGTGCGGTCGGCGACGCCCTCGAAGCGCAGGAGGAGACGGCCGCTGTGGACGCGTCCCGTCTCGATGGTCAGCGGTCCCGCGGAGGCGGGATCCGTGGCGAGTACGGCGCCGGGCGCGAGCCTGAGTTCCGGCTCGTCGGTACGTACCTCGACGGTGACCTCGCCCTTGATGCCATGGGCACGGCCGATCCGTGCGACTACCAGCTGCACGTGTCCAATTCTCCTGTCATCTCCTGCCGGCGTCCTCTCATACGACTGCGGGCCGGGGACGGCCAGTGGCCCTCCCCGGCCCGAGCCGGTTGCGATGAAGCGTCAGCGGACGTGATCCACGTCGACCAGGTCGACGCGGACACCGCGACCGCCGATGGCGCCCACGACGGTGCGCAGGGCGCGCGCGGTGCGGCCGTTGCGGCCGATCACCTTGCCGAGGTCGTCCGGGTGTACCCGGACCTCCAGCACGCGCCCGCGGCGCAGGTTGCGCGAGGCGACCTGCACATCGTCAGGGTTGTCGACGATGCCCTTCACGAGGTGCTCAAGCGCCTCTTCGAGCATGCTGCTCAGGCCTCGGTCGACTCGGACTCGGCAGCGGCCTCGTCCTTCTTCTCAGCCTTCTTCTTCTGGGTGATCGCCTCACCCTTGCCCTCGTCGTCACCGCCGAGAGCCTCGAACGACGGACGGGCCGGCTTCGGCTCGGCGACGAGCAGCGGCGCGGGAGCCGGCTCGCCCTTGAACTTCTGCCAGTCGCCGGTCTTCTTCAGGATGGCGAGCACGGGCTCGGTCGGCTGCGCGCCGACACCCAGCCAGTACGCCACGCGCTCGGCGTCCACCTCGATGACCGACGGGTTGTAGGTCGGGTGGTACTTGCCGATCTCCTCGATGGCCCGGCCGTCACGGCGGGTACGGGAGTCGGCGACGACGATGCGGTAGTGAGGCGAACGGATCTTGCCCAGACGCTTCAGCTTGATCTTGACTGCCACGGGAGTGGGTTCTCCTGGATTTGACGTGGTTGGGCACGGCGAGCTGCCGCGTGGGGTTGCGGTACCCGAATGCCCGATGGACGCGTCAGCCGGAGGAGAGAGGGGTCCTGTGCGGCTGTCGAGTACAGCTAGCCATTGTGCCACACCCTGTGGGTCGCTTCGGGCCGAGGGTGAGTGAGTGAGTGCGCGTGGGCATGCCGGAGAGGCACCCGGCGTGGAGGTGAGGTCACGTCGGGTGCGCTGCCCGGTCGCAGGCGGGACCACTTCCGGCACCCACGAGATGCCGGTATGCGCGGCCCGCGATCATGCCGCCCCCGCGACCTCCGGGATTCTGAACGGCTTGCCGCAGCCGCCGCAGACGATGGGGGCCTGGGCCAGGACCGAGGGGACCACGCGGACGTTGCGGCCGCAGTCGCAGACCGCCTTGACGCGGACGCCGCCGCCGGAGGAGCCGTGCCGGGCGGCCGGACCGCGGAAGGTGCGGGAGGTGTCCGAGGAGGTGGCCGCCGTGTGGGCCCGCAGCGCGCGTTGCAGCCGCTCGATGGTCGGGCGGTAGCGCCGCTTGGCCTCGGGGTTGAGCGTGACCAGGGAGAAGCCGCTGCTCGGGTGCGGCTCCTCGGGGTGGTCGAGGCCCATTTCCTCGGCGATCGCGAGGAAACGGCGGTTGTGGTAGCGGCCGGCGCGGGAGGTGTCGCGGATCCCACGGGCGGCTGCGATGCCGTGGACTGCCTCATGGAGCAGTCGCTCGAAGGAGAGTTCGTGACCGCACGCGGACGACGACTCCCCGATCAGGGACTCTGGCGCGGCGAGGTCCGGCAGCTCGGGGTGGTACCGCTGAATGTCGGCCCACGCCTGTGCCAGCTCTGCGGCGAGAACAGGTGGTGTCTGTGTCGTGCTCACGTAATGACAACGAGCGGGAGCTCGAATGTGTTCCTATTCCGGGTCATCTCAAATAATTTGCACGTACCCGTCAGTTGGCACTGATGCGTCCGGACGAGGGCGGGTGCGCAGATCTGCGGAGAAGCCGCACAGCTCCTACCAAGCTGGTGCGTAGTCCGCCGTACGACCCGGCATGTACGGCCCGGTGCCGCTGTGGTCGGCGGTTGCGCAAGAGACGTTTCGGCCGCTCTCCTCGCGATGCCTCACTTCGGTCAGCGTCTGTGACGGCCGTGACGTTACCGCTCGCCGTCCGGCGCCCCGGCACCGGTCGGTACCCCGGAAGCGGACACCGTATGGCCTTGCGGATGACGGGGATGTGAAATCTCGCCACACCCGCGTCCGGAGTCCAAGCGGGAGCCCACGCCCCCTGGACGGGTCGGCGAGCCGGGAGTTACCTGACATACGTGGGAAGTGCGCGCGCACGGCACGGGGGCCACGCAACCGGGCACAGCGGCGAACTGTCGGCGGATTGGGGCGCTTACCTATGACACCTACGCTCGTGCGGCAGCACGCGTTGCACGCGGATTCCGCACCCCGCGTGGATCTGTGCGCACGCGCGCGTGACTGGTCCGAGATCCAGGAGCGGATGCTGGTGCCGCTCTACGAAGCCGTCTACGAACGACTCGAAGTGGGTCCCGCCACCCGGCTGCTGGGCCTGCGCTGCGGTTCCGGGCTCGCGCTGCTGCTGGCGGCGGGCAGAGCTGCCACGGTCACGGGGGTCGACACCTCCTCCCCCGAACGGCTCGCCCTCGCCCGCGAACGGCTGCTGCCGCAAGCCCCGCGGGACGGCAACGGCGACATGGCCGTGCACGGCGGAAGCAGCCGCCCACGCGCGCGTACGCAGGCGCGGCTCGTCGACGGCCCGCCCCGTGACGCGGCCGGCGCTCAGACGGCCACGTACGGCCTGGTGACCGTCTTCGAGCCGATCGGCTGTCTCGCCGGCGACTCCGAGGGGCTCGGCGAGCTGCTCGCGGAGGCGCTGCCGCTGGCCGCGCCCGGCGCCGCCGTGGTGCTGACCGGGTGGGGCCCTCCGGAGCGCTGCGCCACCTCCTCGGTGCTGCGGGTGGCGACGAAACTGGCCGATCCGCTGCGCAGCGCGCGCAGCTGGCGGCCCGCCCGGCGGGACGACCTGGAGGAGGTCGCCCAGCGGGCGGGGCTGAAGCCCGACGGCTCGGGGCGGGTGGCCTGCCCGTTCGGGTACGCCGACGTCGACAGCGCGGTACGCGGGCTGCTGTCGACCGGCCTGTTCGACGCGGCGATCGCGGCCACCGACGCCAAGCAGGTCGACAAGGAGCTGACGGAGGCCCTGCATCCGCACCGGCGCCCGGACGGGACCGTCTGGATGCCGAACGTCTTCCGCTACCTCGTCGCCCGGGTGCCCCAGGACGCCCGGGTGCCCTAGGGGGTGTCGCTCTCCTTGGCCAGGCGCGGGATCCCCGCGATCCGGTACGCGTCCGCCTCCTCCAGCGTCTCGCTCGCCAGCAGCGCCTCGGCGAGAGCGTCCAACTGGCCGCGGTGCTCGCGGAGCTTGCGGCAGGCCTCCTCGTAGCACTCGTCGACGATCCGGCGCATCTCGGCGTCGATGACGTCGAGGGTCTGCGGGGCGGCGGCGAGGCCGTAGGCCTGCTGGGCGTCGTTGGGAAGGGCGGAGAGGCGGCCGACCTCCCGGCTCATGCCCCAGCGGGACACCATCCCGCGCGCGATGTTGGTGACCTGTTCCAGGTCGCTCTCGGAACCTGTGGTGATCACGCCGTAGACGACCTGCTCGGCCGCCATGCCGCCGAGGGCGCCGATGATCCGGCCGCGCAGATACTCCTCGGTGTACGCGTACTTGTCGGCGTCCGGTGTGGAGAGGGTGACGCCGAGCGCGCGGCCGCGGGGCACGATGGTGATCTTGCGGACCGGGTCGGCGCCCGGCTGGAGCATGCCGAGCAGGGCGTGCCCGCTCTCGTGGTAGGCGGTGCGCCGGCGTTCCTCCTCGGGCATCACCAGCGGGCGTTCCGCGCCGAGCTGGACCTTCTCCAGTGCGTCGGAGAGGTCGGACTGGGTCACGTGCGCCTGTTTCCGCTTCACCGCGAGCAGCGCGGCCTCGTTGGCGAGGTTGGCCAGATCGGCGCCGGTCATGCCCGGGGTCGTACGGGCGACCTGGGCGAGGTCGACGTTCCCGGCGAGCGGGATGTCGCGGGTGTGGATCTCCAGGATGGCCTCGCGGCCGCCGCGGTCCGGGGGCGAGACCTGGACCACCCGGTCGAAGCGGCCGGGGCGGGTCAGCGCCGGGTCGAGGATGTCGGCGCGGTTGGTGGCGGCGATGACGATGACGCCCTCCGAGCCGGAGAAGCCGTCCATCTCGGTGAGGATCTGGTTGAGGGTCTGCTCGCGCTCGTCGTGCCCGCCCATCGAGGCGCCGCCGCCGCGGGCCCGCCCGATGGTGTCGATCTCGTCGATGAAGATGATCGACGGGGCGACCTTGCGGGCCTCCGCGAACAGCTCCCGCACACGCGAGGCGCCCACGCCCACGATCATCTCGATGAACTCGGACGCGGACGCGGAGAAGAACGGCACACCCGCCTCGCCGGCCACCGCCCGCGCGAGCAGTGTCTTGCCGGTGCCGGGCGGGCCGGCCAGCAGCACCCCGCGGGGCATCTTGGCGCCCATACGGCGGTAGGCGTCGGGGTTCTTCAGGAAGTCGACGACGTCGTTCAGCTCGCCCTCGACCTCGTCGATGCCGGCCACGTCCTCGAAGGTGGTGCGCTTCTCGCCCGGCACCAGCTCGACCGGCTTCGGCGGTGCCTTGCGGCCCAGCATGCCGCCCGCGCCGCCGAGGCCCGCACTCATCCGCCGCGCGATGAAGATCCACAGGGCGACGATCACCAGCATCGGCGCCAGCGAGATCAGCAGGTTGGACAGGAAGCTGCGGTGCTGGACGACCGGCTCGGCGGTGACCGTCACCTTGTGCTTGGTCAGGTTCGCCCAGAGGTCGTCGTGCGCGAACGACGGGCGCTCGGTGTTGAACTTGGTGTAGTTCCCGCCGCCCTCGGGCTTCTTCTGCTGCTTGCGCAGCTGGCCCTGGATCGAGTCGCCCTTGGCGTAGATCTTGGCGACATTGCCGTCGTTGACCTGCTTGCTGAACTCGGTGTACGAGATCGTCGGCTCGTTGGCCTGGTCGAAGTAGGACAGCACCAGGTTGGCGATCAGGTATACGACCAGCGCGGTGACGACCAGCCGCCACCAGCCCCCGCGCATCCGGCGCCCGCCGGGCGGCTGCTGCGGCGGCTCGTCCGGGGCGCCCTCGGTACGCCAGGGCTGGTCGGGTGACTTGCGTGGCGGCGCGGGGTTGGTCATATGCGGACGGTACGGCACCGACCAGACCCCGGCACGCGCAGAGGCGAACTCAGGGGCGGAGTCAGCCCATGAACTTCTTGAACTCGTCCGGCAGCTCGAAGTCCTGGCCGCCCTGCTGCGGCAGCCCGAAGGCGTTGCCGCCCTCCGCCGCGGCGGCCCGGCGGGCGGCCTCCTCCAGCTCCTGCTGCTTGCGCTTCATCGGGTTGCCGGAGCGCTGCTTGCCCTTGGCCTTCTTCTGCTGCTTCTTCTGCCGGCCCGGGCCGCCGCCCATGCCCGGGATCCCCGGCATGCCCGGCATGCCGCCGCCCTGGGCCATGCGCGACATCATCTTGCGGGCGTCGAAGAACCGCTCGACCAGGTTCTTCACCGCGCTGACCTCGACACCGGAACCCTTGGCGATACGGGCGCGGCGGGAGCCGTTGATGATCGTCGGGTCCTGGCGCTCGGCCGGGGTCATCGACTTGATGATCGCGCCCACGCGGTCGACTTCCCGCTCGTCGATGTTCTGGATCTGGTCCTTGATCTGGCCCATGCCCGGGAGCATGCCGAGCAGCTTGGAGATGGAGCCCATCTTGCGGACCTGCTCCATCTGGGCCAGGAAGTCGTCCAGGGTGAAGTCCTGGCCCTTCTTGGACGCCAGCTTCGAGGCCATCTTGGCGGCCTCTTCCTGGCTGAAGGTCTTCTCCGCCTGCTCGATCAGGGTGAGCAGGTCACCCAGGTCGAGGATGCGGGAGGCCATCCGGTCCGGGTGGAAGGCGTCGAAGTCGTCCAGCTTCTCGCCGTTCGACGCGAACATGATCGGCTTGCCGGTGATCTGCCGGATCGACAGGGCGGCACCACCGCGGGCGTCACCGTCGAGCTTGGAGAGCACCACGCCGTCGAAGCCGACGCCGTCGCGGAAGGCCTCGGCGGTGTTGACGGCGTCCTGACCGATCATCGCGTCGACGACGAACAGGATCTCGTCCGGGGAGACCGCGTCGCGGATGTCTGCGGCCTGCTGCATCATCTCGGCGTCGATACCGAGGCGGCCGGCGGTGTCCACGATCACGATGTCGTGGACCTTGGACTTCGCGAAGTCGATGGACTCCTTGGCGACCTTCACCGGGTCGCCGACGCCGTTGCCCGGCTCGGGCGCGTAGACGGCGACGCCCGCGCGCTCGGCGACGACGCTGAGCTGGTTGACGGCGTTCGGGCGCTGGAGGTCGGCGGCGACCAGCAGCGGGGAGTGGCCCTGCTCCTTCAGCCAGCGGCCGAGCTTGCCCGCGAGGGTGGTCTTACCGGCACCCTGCAGACCCGCCAGCATGATCACGGTGGGGGGCTGCTTGGCGAAGCGGAGACGCCGGGTCTCGCCGCCGAGGATGGTCACCAGCTCGTCGTTGACGATCTTCAGGACCTGCTGGGCCGGGTTCAGCGCGCGCGAGACCTCGGCGCCGAGTGCACGCTCCTTGACGTTCTTGATGAACGTCCGGACGACAGGAAGGGCGACGTCCGCTTCCAGGAGCGCGATGCGGATCTCGCGTGCGGTGGCGTCGATGTCCGCCTCGCTCAAACGCCCCTTGCCGCGCAGATTCTTGAAGGTCGCTGAGAGGCGGTCGGAGAGAGTATCGAACACGGCGGCGTCGGTCCTCGGAGTCGGGGGCAGTCTGAGCGTCTTCCAGGGTATCCGGCCCCGCAAGCTCTTCGTCCTCGCGCGCCCGCATCGAGTGAGTGCGCGGGGACAACCGACCCTACGGGGTCACGCCCGCAGGGTCTCCTCCAGCACTCTCGCCGTCGACGCCGCGTCCTCCGCCGGCAGTGGCGCACCCGTGCCGGTGGTGACGTAGAACGCATCGACGGCGTTGGAGCCCAGCGTGCTCACATGCATGCTCCGCACCCGTACCCCCGCCTTCTCCAACGCCATGCCGATGCGGTGCAGCAGCCCCGGGGCGTCCTGGGCGCGGACCTCGATCACCGTGGCGTGGCGGGAGGCGGCCGGGGCCACCGTCACGCGGGGCGGCGGGGCGACCCAGCCGCGCCGACGGGGGTAGGCCGCGTCCCGTTCGGCGAGGCGGCCGGCGATGTCCAGGGTGCCGTCGAGGGCGCGGACGAGGTCGGCGCGCAGCCGGGTGGCCTGCGGCAGGGAGCCGTACTCGGCGGCGACCCGCCAGTTGAGCAGCAGGACCGAGCCGTCTTCGACGTCGTCGGGCAGCCTCACGGCGCGGAGTTCCGCCGTACGGACCGTGAGGCGGTGGACCGCGAGGACGCCGGCGACCGCCGGGAGCACGGCGGGCTGGTCGGGTACGGCGATGAGCAGCTCGACGCCGAGGGGCTCGCCGGAGCCGCCCTCCTCAGCGACCGGTTCCGGCTGGGCGCGCAGCGCGAGGACCGGGCCTCCCGTGCGGTACGCCTCGATCGCCAGCCGCTCCTGCTCGACCGTGGGCGCGGCGGGCTCCGGCTCGTCGGGGGCGTCCCCGGCGAGCACGGCACCGACGCGGCGGACCAGGTCGGCGACGAGGGAGCCGCGCCAGGAGGACCAGGCCGCCGGTCCGGTGGCGAGGGCGTCGGCCTCCGTCAGCGCGTGCAGCAGCTCCAGGGTGCTCTGGGTGCCGACCGCCTCGGCGACCGAGCGGACCGTCGCCGGGTCGTCCAGGTCGCGGCGGGTGGCCGTCTCGATCAGCAGCAGGTGGTGGCGGACCAGGAGGGACAGCACGGCCACGTCCGCGCGGTCGAAGCCGATCCGTGCGGCCACGTCCTTGGCGATGATCTCGCCGGCCACCGAATGGTCGCCCGGCCAGCCCTTGCCGATGTCGTGCAGCAGGGCGGCGACCAGGAGCAGGTCGGGGCGGCTGACGCGGCGGGTCAGTTCCGAGGCGCGGACGGCCGTTTCGATCAGGTGCCGGTCGACCGTCCAGATGTGGACGGCATTGCGCTGCGGGCGGAAGCGGACCCGCTCCCAGTCCGGCAGCAGGCGGCTGATCAGGCCCTCCGCCTCCAGCGCCTCCCAGACGTCCACCGTCGGACGTCCGGAGCCGAGCAGCGTCACCAGCTGCTCGCGGGCCTCGGCGGGCCAGGGCGTCGGCAGGGGGCGCGCGGTGGCGGCCATGCGCCGTACGGCGTGCAGGGAGAGCGGGAGGCCTGCCTGCGCGGCGGCGGCCGCGGCGCGCAGGGGGAGCACGGGATCGCGCTCCGGGCGCGCGGCACGGGCGAGCACCACCTCGCCGTCCTGCTCCACCACGCCCTCGGCCAGCGGGGAGCGCTCCGCGACCGGCTTGCCGCCGCCCAGCATGGCGCGCAGGCGCGGGCGGACGGCGCGTGAACGCAACACGCGCCCGACCTCGCGCCAGGTGACGTCACTGGCGTACGAGATGACCCCCGCCGCCTCGTAGACCTGTCGCAGCAGCGTGTCCGCGTCCAGCAGCCCCAGCTCGGCCGCCACCTGGTCCTGCTCCTGCAGCGCGAGCCGGTCGGTCGCGCGCCCGGTGGCCAGATGCAGCGCGTCCCGTACGTCGAGCAGGCGCCGGCGGGCGTCCGCGAGGCCCTCGCGCGGGGCGTCGGCGAGCCAGGAGGCGGCGACGGCACGCAGCGCGGTGGCGTCCCTCAGGCCGCCGCGGGCCTCCTTGAGGTCGGGTTCGAGCAGGTACCGCAGCTCGCCCTGGCGTTCGGCGCGCTCGGCGCACAGTTCCCGGAGTTCGGGGAGGCGTTTGGGGGCCTGGTTGCGCCAGTCGGCGAGGACGGCCGTACGCAGCCCGGCGGTGAGGCCGGCGTCGCCGGCGAGATGACGGGCGTCCAGGAGGCCCAGTTGGACCTTCACGTCCTCGCCCGCGGTCTTGCGGGCCTCCGCGGGGGTGCGCACGGAGTGGTCGAGGGCGAGGCCGAGGTCCCAGACGGGGTACCAGAGGCGGTCGGCCAGGGCGGCGACCGCGCCCGGGTCGGAGCCGTCGTGCAGCAGCAGGAGGTCGAGGTCGCTGCGCGGGGACAGCTCGCCGCGGCCATAGCCGCCCACGGCGACGAGGGAGACCCCGTGCACCCCGTCCGCCGCCGCGGCGAACAGCCCGGCGAGCCAGTCGTCGGTCAGCCCCGCGAGGGCGGCACGGCGCGGCGGCCCGGACCGCGCCCCCTCGGTGAGGAGGCGCAGCCGGGCCGCCGCGTAACCGCTGGGTCCCGAGTCCTCTGCTTCAGTTCGCACGTCCGTTCCCGTCACCCAGCGACTCCGTTTCTCAGAGGTGTCCTCAGAGCGCGTCCGGACCGCGCTCGCCGGTGCGGACCCGTACGGCGGTCTCGACCGGCAGCGACCAGACCTTGCCGTCACCGATCTTGCCGGTGCGGGCCGCCTTGACGATGACCTCGATCAGCTGTTCGGCGTCGTCGTCCTCGGCCAGCACCTCGATGCGGATCTTGGGGACCAGGTCGACGGTGTACTCGGCACCGCGGTAGACCTCGGTGTGGCCCCGCTGACGACCGTAACCGCTGGCCTCGGTGACCGTCAGGCCGTGGACGCCGAAGGCCTGAAGGGCTTCCTTGATCTCGTCGAGCCGGTGGGGCTTGACGACGGCGGTGATGAGCTTCATGCGTCCACCTTCTTGGTCTGCGCGGCGGCCAGGGCCGGGGAGTGGGCGGCGGAGCCGATGACACCACCGCCGGCGCCGCTGAAGTCGTAGGCGGTCTCGGCGTGCTCGGCCTGGTCGATGCCGGAGATCTCCTCGTCCTCGGTGACCCGCATGCCGATCGTCTTGTCCAGCAGGAAGGCGAGGACCGCGGAGACGATCAGGGAGTAGGCGAGGACCGCGCCGACACCGGCGCACTGCTTCCACAGCTGGGTCCAGGTGTGGTCGCCGTAGAAGACACCCGTGGCGGTGGACTGGCCCTTGCCGGTGGCGAAGAAGCCGATGAGCAGGGAGCCGATGATGCCGCCGACCATGTGGACGCCGACGACGTCGAGGGAGTCGTCGTAGCCGAACTTGAACTTCAGGCCCACCGCCGCGGCGCAGGCGACACCGGCGATGGCGCCGACGGCGATCGCGCCGAGCGGGGAGACCGCGCCACCGGACGGGGTGATCGCGACCAGACCGGCGACCGCGCCGGAGGCGGCGCCCAGCGTGGTGAATGCGCCGTGCCGGATCTTCTCGTAGGCGAGCCAGGCCAGCATGGCGGCGCCGGTGGCGACCTGCGTGTTGACGAACATCAGCGCGCCGACGCCGTCGTCGTTGCCGAGCCAGGAGCCCGCGTTGAAGCCGAACCAGCCGAACCACAGCAGGCCCGCGCCGAGCATGACCAGCGGGAGGCTGTGCGGGCGCATCGGGTCCTTCTTGAAGCCGACGCGCTTGCCGATGACGAGGATGACACCGAGGGCGGCAGCACCCGCGTTGATGTGGACCGCCGTACCACCCGCGAAGTCGATCACGCCGAGCTTGAAGGCCCAGCCGTCGGCGCCCCAGACCCAGTGGGCGACCGGGACGTAGACGATCGTGGCCCACAGGGCGATGAACAGCGACCAGGCCGAGAACTTCACCCGGTCCGCGAGGGCGCCGCTTATCAGGGCCGGGGTGATGATGGCGAACATCATCTGGAAGACCATGAAGACGAACACCGGGATGGTGTAGCCGGGCCACAGCTCCGTCAGCCCGATGTTGCCGAGGCCGAACCAGTCGGAGTTCCAGCCGATGAGGCTGTTGTGCTCCCCGAAGGCGAGGGAGAAGCCGTAGAGCACCCAGAGAATGGTGACGATGCCCATGCTGATGAAGCTCATCATCAGCATGTTGAGGGTGCTCTTGACGCGGACCATGCCTCCGTAGAAGAAGGCCAGGCCCGGGGTCATGACCAGCACCAGGGCGGAACAGATGAGCATGAAGCCTGTGTTCGCGGCAGACAGCTTGGGTGCCTCCGCGGCAAGCGTGATGGCTGGGGCCATCGGCGTCTCCTCGTCGGTTGGTACGGCCCCGTGCGGGCGGTGCCTGAGCGGTCCGGCGGGTCGGGGGGTGTAGGCCGGTTATGCGCCAAGAGATTGGCGCAGCGCGGTTTCGGTGGAAGCCCCTCGTTGTTTCGCCGGGGTGACAAGGGCGCCCTGCTTGTTACGCCTGGATGAACCGCCGGATTCCGGGCTCGTCGATCGTTATCGTGGCGCAACCTCCCGGAGGATCCTGCCGGAGACGCAGGCCGGCCGCGGCGGGCCTCTCCGATGACCTGGCGCGGGGGAGCCGAGTCGGGCAGTTCGGGAGGACCGGCCGCGGCCGGGGCACGGTGCCGGAGGTGTCAGACCGCTTCGGCGGTCTCCGGCAGGTCGACGGCGAGCTGGTCGGTGAGGTCGACGACGGCGGCGAGATCGCCGTAGTCCTGTACGGCCGTGTCGACCGTCTTTCGGATACGAGTGTTCACACGCTCGGAGCGGACCTTCTTGGCGATCTCCATGGCTCGGGAGGCATAGGCCGTGCTCTGTTCCGGTTCGCGCTGGAGCAGGTGCACGGTGGCCATGCCGATCAGGTTGAGCGCATACGACCGCTGGTGCTCGCTGTCCTTGGCGAACAGTTCCACCGCGCGCTGCATGAGCGGCTCGGCCAGGGAGGCGTAGGCGGGGCTGCGCCCGGCGACGTAGGCGAGGTCGCGGAAGGAATGGGAGTTCTCGCCGTACAGCTCGGCCTCGGAGAAGAAGCGGATCCAGTCGGGGTCCGGCTCGTCCCACTCGTCGGTCTCGGCGAAGGTGTCCTGGGCCATGCGGACCGCGCGCTTGGTCTTGCCGGGCTGGCCCATGTTGGCGTAGGCGCGGGCCTCCATCGCATACAGCATGGACTGGGTGCGCGGGCTCGCGCAGTCCCGGCTGCCGTACTGGGCGAGGTGGATCAGCTCCAGGGCGTCGTCGGGCCGGCCGAGATGGATCATCTGGCGGCTCATGCTGGAGAGGATGTACGAGCCGAGCGGCTTGTCGCCGGCCTCCTTGGCCGCGTGCAGGGCGAGGACGAAGTACTTCTGCGCGGTGGGCTGGAGCCCGACGTCGTACGACATCCAGCCGGCCAGCTCGGCCAGCTCGGCGGCGACCTTGAAGAGCCTGCGGGTGGTGGCCTCCGGCTGGGGTTCCTGGAGCAGGTCGGTGACCTCGTGCAGCTGGCCGACGACCGCCTTGCGGCGCAGGCCGCCGCCGCACTGGGCGTCCCACTGGCGGAACATCCGCGTGGTGGACTCCAGCAGGTCCAGCTCGGGCTTGGAGAGCCGGCCGGGCCTGCGGGAGTCGAGGACCGGCTCCGGCTCGGGCGGGACCGCGGAGGCGGGCGTGGGCACGAGCCAGCGCTGCATGGGCTCGATGAGGGACGGGCCGGCGGACAACGCGAGCGAGGTGCCGAGGAAGCCGCGCCGGGCCAGCATCAGGTCGCTGCGCGAGAACTCGCTGAGCAGCGCGACCGTCTGCGGGGCGGTCCAGGGCAGGTCGACTCCGGACACGGAGGGTGACTGGCGGGCGGCGCGCAGGCCGAGGTCCTCGATGGAGACCACACAGCCGAAGCGCTCCGAGAACAGCTCCGAGAGGATGCGCGGGATCGGCTCCCGCGGATTCTCCCCGTCCAGCCAGCGGCGTACCCGAGAGGTGTCCGTGGAGATGTGGTTGGCGCCCAGCTGGCGGGCCCGGCGGTTCACCTGGCGGGCCAGCTCGCCCTTGGACCAGCCGCTGCGCACGAACCACGAGCCGAGCAGCTCGTTGGGGCGCTTGTCAGCGTTCGCCCCGCTACCGCCGTTGCCGCTCACTGGAACGCCCCCATCCCTGGAAACACCTGTCGTCGTTGCGACCCTCGGTCGCCCCGCAGGGAGACCGCCGCGCGCCAAGCCCTATCAGAATGCCGGTAAATACGGCTTCCCGCCCGGAGGTTCTCACCCTTCGAACGAGCTGACGACTCGCCTCCGGCATACCCATCGGTGCATATGCCTCCCGGACCCGCACACTCACAGTAATCCTACGATCACCCGCTCAGCCACGTGGATCCCGGAAACGCCACCATTCGCCACCCCTTCGAATGAACTCACGGACGCTCGCACAGGATTCACTTGACATAGGACGGCCGGAAGTGGGCGGAGTGAAGCACGAGGGGGCGCGTAGCGCTCCAGGTGCCACCCCGTTGCGCTTCAAGGCGCCGCCTTGGCCTGGCGTCGGCGCGGGCAGGCGGAGCCGTAGCGTTACGTTCCGCTTCCGTCTCGTTCCGTGTCGTAACCACCGGCGCGCAGGACCCGTTGGAGGGGGCATGGGCTTCACGATCGGCGGCATTCGCGAGATCCGCTCCGGCACACGCCGGCGCGGCCGTTCGTCGGAGTGCACCACCGTCGCCGAGTTCACCGGTCTGTGGGGCTGGGACGTCGTGCCCGGCGCGCGGGCCGCGGCGGGCGCCTGCTCGTGCGGGAACGCCGACTGCCCCGCACCCGGCGCCCATCCGCTTGACTTCGCACCGCAGGTGCCGGCCGGGGCCACGCTGGACGAGGTGAGCAAGGCCTGGTCCGAGTTCCCGGGCGCCGCGGTGATGCTGCCGGTGGGCCGGGCGTTCGACACCATCGAGGTCTCCGAGGCCGCCGGCCGCCGCGCCCTGGTCCGCCTGGAGCGCATGGGCCTGCCCCTCGGCCCGGTGACCGCGACCCCGGACGGCCGCGCCCACTTCTTCGTCGCGCCGGGCGCCGCCGCCGAGCTCCCCCGGCTGCTCTACCGCATGGGCTGGGACGACCCCTCCGCCCTGGACCTGCGCGGCCTCGGCCCCGGCGCGTACCTCACGGCGCCGCCCTCCGACCGGGGCGGCCTCGGCCCGGTGCGCTGGCTGCGCCCGCCCGCGCTGGACTGCGCGACACGGCCTCCGGCGGCGCGGTTGCTGCTGGGGACGCTGGCGTATGTGGCACATCGGTCTCGGGCGCGGGCGTGACCCACTCCGGTACGGCGAAGCGCCCGTCCCCGGATGTGCCGGGGCGGGCGCTTCTCGTCGGCTACCGGATTCCGTAACCGCTCAGTCACCGATCAGCGCGTCGACGAACGCCTCCGGCTCGAACGGCGCCAGATCGTCCGCTCCCTCGCCGAGTCCGACCAGCTTGACCGGCACACCCAGCTCACGCTGGACCGCGACGACGATGCCGCCCTTGGCCGTACCGTCCAGCTTGGTCAGCACGATGCCGGTGATGTCCACGACCTCGGCGAAGACGCGGGCCTGCACCAGGCCGTTCTGCCCCGTGGTGGCGTCCAGGACCAGCAGCACCTCGTCGAGCGGCGCATGCTTCTCCACGACCCGCTTGACCTTGCCGAGCTCGTCCATGAGCCCGGTCTTGGTGTGAAGCCGCCCGGCGGTGTCGATGAGGACCACGTCGACCCCCATCTCCTTGCCTTCCTTGACCGCGTCGAAGGCGACGGAGGCGGGGTCGCCGGCCTCGGGCCCGCGCACGGTGTAGGCGCCGACCCGCTCGCCCCAGGTCTGCAGCTGGTCGGCGGCGGCGGCCCGGAAGGTGTCGGCGGCGCCGAGCACGACGGTGCGGCCGTCGGCGACGAGCACGCGCGCGAGCTTGCCGGTCGTGGTGGTCTTGCCGGTGCCGTTGACGCCGACGACCATCACGATGCCGGGCTTGCGGTCCTCCGGCTCGGTCTTCACGGTGCGGTCGACATCGGTGCCGACCAGCTTGAGCAGCTCCTCGCGCAGCAGGCCGCGCAGCTCCTCGGGCGTGCGGGTGCCGAGCACCTTCACGCGCTCGCGCAGTCCTTCGACCAGTTCCTGGGTGGGCTGCACGCCGACGTCGGCGGTGAGCAGCGTGTCCTCGATCTCCTCCCAGGTCTCCTCGTCCAGGTGCTCGCGCGAGAGCAGCGTGAGCAGGCCCTTGCCGAGGGCGTTCTGGGAGCGGGACAGGCGGGCACGCAGCCGTACCAGCCGGCCCGCGGTGGGCTCCGGGATCTCGATCGCGGGAGCCTCTTCGACCGGAGCCTCTTCAACGGGGGGCTCCTCGACGGCGACCGCGGGGCCGCCCGGGAGATCCACCTCCTCGATCGTCCGGCGCGGTTCGTCGCGCGGCGTCTCGGCCTCGTCGCCGACATGCGGCTCGGCCGGGGGCGCGGTGATGTCGGGCGTCTTCGGGGGCGGCGGAGGCAGCGGCTTCCGGCGCCGGCTGCCCACGACCAGCCCGCCGAGCGCGACGAGCACGACCACGGCGATGACTACAGCAAGGATGACGGTTTCCATAACTCGTCCAGTATCAGTCATGGGGTACGACGAGAGGCTGTTTGTGGCTTCCTCTGAGAGACAAACGCCACTTAAAGCAAGGAGTCGGAGCAAAGTACGATGGTGGCGACTCGGTTGACGCGCGTAGAGTCCCGATCGTCACTGTCCCCCCACGTCTGGCCCCTTTTTCATGAGCAAAACCGTCGAGACCGAAGGCGCTCTCGAGACCCGTGGCATCGAGCAGGTCCCGGATCACGAGCGCACCGCGAAGACCCGTGAGCTGTTCCCCACCTGGGTGGGCGCCAACATCAGCGTGCTGCTGCTGACCATGGGCGCGAGCCTCGTCGTGGCGTACCACCTGAACATCTGGCAGGCGCTCGTCGTCGCGGTGACCGCGCCGGCCGTGTCGTACGGCCTGGTCGGGCTGATCGGCATCGCCGGCAAGCGGGGCGGCGCGCCGGGCATGGCGCTGTCGCGCGCGGTCTTCGGGCAGCGCGGCAATCTGCTGCCCGGTTCGCTGATCTGGGTGGCCCGCTGGGGCTGGGAAACGATCAACGCGGTGACCGGCGCCTACGCGATGCTCACCATTCTGGACATGCTGTTCGGCCTGAAGGCGAACAGCGTGCTCGACATGGTGATGCTGCTGGCGTTCGTCATCGCGACCTTCGCGATCTCCGGGCTCGGCATCAACGCCGTGCAGAAGTGCAACAAGTACGCGACCTATTTCTTCGGCGTCTTCTCGGTGCTGGTCCTGGTCTATCTGGCCGTGAACACCGACTGGTCGAAGGTGATGCACCACGGCGCCGGCTCGACGGCCGCCGTGATCACCGGTGTCGGCATGATCGCGGCCGGCGGTGTCAGCTGGATCCCGTCCGCGCCGGACTTCACCCGCTACCTGCCGCGCACGGCGTCCTCGAAGGCGATCGTGGGCACGGCGGTCGGCGGCGCGGGAGTCGTCGTACTGCCGATGGTCCTCATGGGCGCGGTGATGGCGGTCTCCACGCCGGACCTGGCCTCGGCCACCGACCCGGTGTCCTTCCTCGGCGAGATCCTGCCGACGTGGATCGCGGTGCCGTACCTGTTCATCGCGCTGATCGGCATGCTGCTGATCAACTCCATGTCGATGTACTCGGCGGGCTTCACCGCGCAGACCCTGGGCTTCAAGGTGCCGCGGCACTGGGCGGTCTCGGTGAACGCGGTGATCTCGCTGATCTTCGGCGGGGTGCTGATGCTGGTGGCGACGAGCTTCATGGGCTCGTTCATCGCCTTCCTGTCGCTGCTGGCGGTCGCCTTCTCGGCCTGGGTCGGCGTGTTCGGCGCGGACATGCTGCGCCGCACGGAGTACGACGGCGAGGCGATGACCGACACCACCCGCACCAGCGCCTACTGGTACCGGGGCGGTTTCTCCCCCGCGGCCGTGGCCGCCTGGGCGATCGGCCTGGTCTCGGGCCTGATGTTCACGACCTCGGACTGGTTCACCGGCCCGCTCGCGAAGAACAACGTCATCGGCGAGTACGGCCTCGGCTGGGTCGCCACGGTCGTGATCTCGGGCGTGCTGTACCTGGTGCTGCCGAAGCCGGCGGTGACCGAGCCTGCGGCAGCCACCGAGCCGGCGGACGAGCCGACGACGGTCACCGTCTGACGGCTCCGGCCGGCCGGACACCATGGCTATCTGACGCTACGTCAGCTACCGTCCCCCTCCACCGCACCGCACCGCGCCGCACCGGAGGGGGACTTCCCATGCCCGTCACGGTCGTCCGTTTCAATCTCGTCGCTCCCGGCGCCGCTCCCGCCGCCCTCTCCGCCCGCTACCGGGCCGCCCTGGAGATGGCCGCGTACGCGGACGAGCACGGCATCAGCACCGTGCAGACGGAGGAGCACCACGGCGCGGAGAACAACTGGCTGCCGTCGCCGTTCGCCTTCGCGGGCGCGGTGTTCGGGGCGACCCGGAGCATCGCGGTGACGGTGTCGGCGGTGATCGGCCCGCTGCACGAGCCTCTGCGGCTGGCCGAGGAGATCGCCGTACTGGACCTGCTGAGCGGCGGTCGGCTGGTCACGGTGGCCGGGATCGGCTACCGGCCCGAGGAGTACGCCCTGTTCGACGTCGACTGGGGGCGCCGGGGCCGGCTCCAGGACGAGCTGCTGGAGACGCTGCTGAAGGCGTGGAGCGGCGAGGAGTTCGGGTACCGGGGCCGTACGGTACGGCTCACCCCGCGCCCGTTCACCGACCCGCACCCCTTGCTCCTGGTCGGCGGCTCCTCGAAGGCCGCCGCCCGCCGGGCGGCCCGGCTCGGCCTGCCGTTCTTCCCCAGCGCGTATCTGCCGGAGCTGGAGGCGTACTACAAGGAGAGGCTCACCGAGTACGGCACCGAGGGCTGGGTCATGATGCCGGCCGCCGAGACTCCCCTGCTGCACATCGCCGAGGACCCGGACCGGGCGTGGGCGCACTACGGCGAGCACTTCCTGCACGAGGCCCGGACGTACGCCTCCTGGCAGTCGGGCCGGATCCGCTCGGCGGTGAGGTCGGCGGCCACGACGGTGGACGAGCTGCGGGCGGAGGGCGTGTACCGCGTCCTCACCCCGGAACAGTGCGTGGCGCTGGGCGCCGACAGCCTGGTCCTGCATCCGCTGGTGGGCGGGATGCCGGTGGAGGAGGGCTGGCGCAGCCTGCGGTTGTTCGCCGAGCGGGTGCTGCCGGAGGTGGGCGGCTGAGGCGGGTGGTTGGGGTGGGTGGTTGAGGCGGGCCGGCTGAGGTGGACCGCTGAGGCGGGTGGCTGAGGTGGACCGCTGAGGCGGGTGGCTGAGGCGAGCCGCTGAGACGAGCCGGTGAGGCAGGCCGGTGAGGCGGGCCGCTGGGATGGCGAGGCGGACATGGGGCGTTCGGTGGCGTGGAACGGATCTGCCCGTCGCCCCGCCCCGGCGGGGCCCGCGCAGGCCACCGCCCCCGGACCGGGCAGTGGCCGGTGCGGGGGCGGCGGGGGGTACGAGGAGAGGGGCAGCGGGGTCTTGGGCCCCTGCTCCTCGGTCTGGGGGCTGTCCGTGCGGGTCAGCCCATCTCCTCCAGCGCCTTGCCCTTCGTCTCCTTGACGAACTTCAGGACGAACGGGACGGAGAGCGCGGCGCAGACCGTGTAGACCACGTAGGTGCCGGAGAGGCTCCAGTCGGCCAGCGACGGGAAGCTCGCGGTGATGGCCCAGTTGGCGATCCACTGCGCGGAGGCGGCGACGCCCAGGGCGGCGGCGCGGATCTTGTTCGGGAACATCTCGCCGAGGAAGACCCAGACCACCACACCCCAGGACAGGGCGAAGAAGAGGACGAAGAGGTGCGCGGCGATCAGGGCGGTCCAGCCCTGCGTGCTCGGGAGCTTGCCGTCGACCAGGTGGTAGCTGAACGCCCAGGCCTCCAGCGCGAGACCGACGACCATGCCGACCGAGCCGATGAGCGCGAGCGGCTTGCGGCCGACGCGGTCCACGAAGATCATCGCGATCACGGTGCCGATGATGTTGATGATCGACGTCGTGAAGGAGTAGAAGAACGAGTCCGTCGGGTCGACACCGACCGACTGCCACAGCGTCGAGGAGTAGTAGAACGCGACGTTGATACCGACGAACTGCTGGAAGACCGACAGGCCGATGCCGATCCAGACGATCGGCTTGAAGAAGAAGCCGCCGCCGAGCAGGTCCTTGAAAGTGGACTTGTGCTCGCTCTTCATCGCGTGCTCGATCTCGGCGACGCGCGCGTCCAGGTCGACGCCCGTGCCCTCGACCTCGCCGAGGATCTCCTTGGCGCGCTCACGCTTGCCGACGGAGAGCAGGAAGCGCGGGGACTCGGGGATCGCGAAGGAGAGCATGCCGTACAGGACGGCCGGGACGACCATGACGCCGAGCATGACCTGCCAGGCCTCCAGGCCCATCAGGTGACCGCGCTGGTTGCCGCCGGCGGCGTTCAGCAGGCCCCAGTTGACCAGCTGCGAGACGGCGATGCCGACGACGATCGCGGCCTGCTGGAAGGATCCGAGCCGACCACGATAGGCGGGCGGGGCGACCTCGGCGATGTAGGCCGGGCCGATGACGGAGGCCATACCGATGGCGAAGCCGCCGACGATGCGCCAGAGGGCGAGGTCCCACAGGGCGAAGGGCAGGGCCGAACCGACGGCGCTGATCGTGAAGAGGACCGCGGCGATCTGCATGCAGCGGATGCGGCCGATGCGGTCGGCTATCCGGCCGGCCGTCGCGGCGCCGATGGCGCAGCCGATCAGGGCGACGGCGATGACCTGGGCGAGGGCGGCGGAGCCGATGTCGTACTTGCCGCGGATGGCCTCGACCGCGCCGTTGATCACGGAGCTGTCGTAGCCGAAGAGGAATCCGCCCATGGCAGCGGCCGCCGCGATGAAGATGACGTGCCCGAGATGTTCGGGATGAGCCGTCCTGGCTCCTGACTGAGGTGCCTGCGCTGTGCTGGTCACGTGAATCTCCTCGGGCCGCGGCAACGCTGCCGGGGTGGGGGACGAGCCCTTACAGGTGAGACCTGAAGGTAAAAGCAACGTTGCAGAGACTATGCCTTCAAGTTTCGAAGTCAATACTTCAATGGCTGTGAGTTTTTCGATAGGCCACGTCCCTCCGTGTTCACTTCTTGAACACCGAGTCAGTTGATCTTGAATAGCTGCGCTAACGAAGGCGCTGAGAGATGACCTTCGAGACGCCGTCGCCCTGCATGGACACGCCATAGAGCGCGTCGGCGACCTCCATCGTGCGCTTCTGGTGCGTGATCACGATCAGCTGCGAGGCCTCCTGCAGCTCCTGCATGATCCGGATCAGCCGCTGGAGGTTGGTGTCGTCCAGCGCCGCCTCGACCTCGTCCATGACGTAAAAGGGGCTGGGGCGCGCCTTGAAGATCGACACCAGCAGGGCTACGGCCGTCAGCGAGCGCTCACCACCCGACAGCAGGGACAGCCGCTTGACCTTCTTGCCCGGCGGGCGCGCCTCGACGTCCACGCCCGTGGTGAGCATGTTGTCGGGGTCGGTGAGCACGAGCCGTCCCTCACCGCCCGGGAAGAGCCGGCTGAAGACGCCCTCGAACTCGCGGGCCGTGTCCCGGTAGGCCTCGGTGAAGACCTGCTCGACGCGCTCGTCGACCTCCTTCACCACCTGCAGCAGATCGGCACGGGTCTTCTTCAGGTCCTCCAGCTGCTCGCTGAGGAACTTGTGCCGCTCCTCCAGCGCCGCGAACTCCTCCAGCGCCAGCGGGTTGACCTTGCCCAGCTGCTGGTACGCCCGCTCGGCGGCCTTGAGCCGCCGCTCCTGTTCGGCACGGTGGAAGGGCTTCGGCTGGTTGCGCGGGTGCCCGGGGTCGTCCGGCAGCACCTCGCCCTCGGCGGGGGGCGAGGGCGGCACGGGCTGGTGCGGACCGTACTCCGCCACCAGTCCCGCCGGCTCGACACCCAGCTCCTCCAGCGCCTTGGTCTCCAGCTGCTCGATCCGCAGCCGTTTCTCGGCGCCGAGTACCTCGCCGCGGTGCACTGAATCGGTCAACTTGTCGAGCTCGGACTTGAGTTCGCGTCCGGCGGTGCGCGCGGCGGTCAGCTCCTGCTCCCGCTGGGCCTTGGCGGCCTCGGCGGCGGTCCGGTCCCGTTCGGCGCGGGTGAGGGACACCTCGATGTGCGCGAGCAGCTGCCGGGCACCGGAGGCGACGGCCTCCGCCACCGCGGCCTCGTGCCGCAGACGGGCGCGGCGCTGCTCGGCACGCGCGCGTGCCTCGCGTTCCGCGCGGGCCGCCCGGTCGAGGGAGTCCGCTCGTCCGGCGAGCCCCTTGACCCGTTCCTCGTGGGTACGGACCTGGAGGCGGGCCTCCATCTCGGTCTGGCGGGCGTTCGCGCCGTCGGCGGCGAGCCGGTCCCGGACGGAGGTGTCCGGCTCCTCCTCGACCGGCATCTCCTCGGCGACGGCCAGCCGCTCGGCCAGTTCCTCGGCCTCCAGTACGGCCTTCTCCAGCGCCTCCTGTGCGCGTGCCGCCGCCGCGGCCGACCGCTCGGCCTCCCCGGCGGCACCGCGCGCCTGTCCGGCGAGCCGGCCCAGTTGCTGGGCCACGGCCGACTTCTCCCGGTCGGCGGCCCGGCGCCGCTCTGCGAGTTCTTCCACGAGGGCGGCGGCCTCGGTACGCCGCTCGGCTGTCGCCCGCTGCTCCCGGGCCAGCTCCGCACACCGCACCGCCAGCTCGGCGAGCTCGGCTGCGGCCTCGTCCACGGAGGCCTGCACCTCCAGCAGGCTGGGCGCTCCGGCCGAGCCGCCATGGGCGAAATGGGCACCCAGCAGGTCGCCCTCCGCGGTGACGGCGGTGAGTTCCGGATGCGCGTGGACGAGGTCTTCGGCGTCCTCAAGGGTGCCGACGACCACGATGCCGTGCAGGAGGCGGCGGACTGCGGGGAGGAGGTGGGCGGGGCCACGGACCAGATCTGCGGCGAAGCGTCCGCCGGGGGGTGCCGTGGGAGGCAGTGGGGCGGCTGCGGGTGCGTCGTGGCTGGTCGCCTCCGCACGGCGGCAGCCGCACGCCGGACACAGCCCCCCGTCCCTTCCGGACGCCCCCGCGCCATGGTCTTCCGCGGGATCGCCGTGGCCCGTCGCGCCCGCACGGCGGCAACCGCACGCCGGACACAGCCCCTGGTCCCTTCCGGGCGCGTTCCCTGCCAGCAGCAGTGCCGCGCGGCCGCCGTCCTGCTTGCGGAGCATGCGGATCGCCTCGGCTGCCGCTGCCGGGCTCGACACGGCGATCGCGTCCGCTGCCGCGCCGAATGCCGCGGCCAGCGGGACCTCGTAGCCCGGGGTGACCGTGAGCAGCTCCGCCGCCGGGCCGAGGACTCCGGTGAGGCGGTCGCGGGCGCCGAGGAGTATTCCGGTGCCGTCCTTGCGGCGCAGGCCCAGGGCCAGGGCCTCGTGCCGGGCCTGGGTCGCGGCGCGGGCGCGTTCCGCCGCGGTGGACGCCTCCCGGGCCGCGCTCAGGGCGGCTTCGGCCTGCGTCAGCTGCCGCTTGGCGGCATCGTGCTGTTCGGCCAGGTCCGCGTCGTCCGCGTCCAGGCCGTCGACCTCCGCCTTGAGCGCCTCGTACTCCTCCTGGGCGCGGACGGCACGTTCCTGCGCCTCGTCGCGGGCCGTGGCCAGGCGGTCGATCTCGGCCTGGGCCGAGGCCGCGCGGGAGCGGGCCGCATTGACCTGGCCGGAGAGGCGGGCCAGACCCTCGCGGCGGTCGGCGATGGCACGGGCGACGTCCTTCAGGCGGCGTTCCTCGACGGCCAGCTCCCGCTCCAGCTCGGCCCGGTGCGCGACGGTGTCGTCGAGGGCGTGCTGGGCCGCCTCCAGGGCCGCCTCCAGCTCGGCCTCCTGCTCGCGGATGCGGGCGGCCTCGCGCTCCAGGTCCTCGGGGTCACGGCCGCGCCGCTCCTCCGGGGGCGCGGAGGTGGCGCTCTTCACCCGGGCGTCGGCCAGCGAGATCGTGCCGCGGACGCGTTCGGCCAGCTGGGACAGCTCGTACCAGGTCTGCTGGGCGCGTTGCAGGCGCGGCGTGAGCTGCCGTACCTCGTCCTCCAGCAGGGCCTCGCGGTGCAGGGCCTTCTTCAGCTCCTGCTCGGCCGTCTCCTTGCGCTCCTTCAGGGCCGCCTCGTCGGCGATCTCGGCCTTGAGGGCTTCGCGCAGGCGTACGAGGTCGTCGGCGAGCAGGCGCAGGCGGGCGTCGCGCAGGTCCGCCTGGATGACGGCGGCCCGGCGGGCCACCGCCGCCTGGCGGCCCAGGGGCTTGAGCTGGCGGCGGAGTTCGTCCGTCAGGTCCTGCACGCGCGCGAGGTTGGCCTGCATCGCGTCCAGCTTGCGCAGCGCCTTCTCCTTGCGCTTGCGGTGCTTGAGGACGCCGGCCGCCTCTTCGATGAAGGCGCGGCGGCCCATCGGGTCCGCGTGCAGGACGGAGTCGAGCTGGCCCTGGCCGACGATGACGTGCATCTCCCGGCCGATGCCGGAGTCGGAGAGGAGTTCCTGGATGTCCAGGAGGCGGCAGGTGTCGCCGTTGATCTGGTACTCGCTGCCGCCGTTGCGGAACATGATCCGCGTGATGGTGACCTCGGCGTACTCGATGGGCAGCGCGCCGTCGGAGTTGTCGATGGTCAGGGACACCTCGGCGCGGCCCAGCGGCGGACGGCCGGTGGTGCCGGCGAAGATGACGTCCTCCATCTTGCCGCCGCGCAGCGACTTGGCGCCCTGTTCGCCCATGACCCAGCTGAGCGCGTCCACGACGTTGGACTTGCCCGAGCCGTTCGGTCCGACGACACACGTGATGCCCGGTTCGAACCGGAGCGTGGTCGCCGAGGCGAACGACTTGAACCCGCGGAGGGTCAGGGCCTTGAGGTGCACGCCGCTGGACTCTACCGGGCGCCGCTATCTCACTCCATGAACCTTCGCAACCGCGCGGTTTCGCCATTGAACATGCAGGGCACACCGTACGTTAAAGACAGTGAAAGGATGCGCGGGGCAGAAAAGAAGGGACGCCGAAGCGTCCCTTGCAACTCTGACGGCCGGGTTGCGGTCGCCTGAATCAACTGAGCGGTTGATACGGCAGCCCGATCGCTGCGACTGCTGTTGTGGAGCTGATGCAGTGATCAGGTGAGCGCAGGCTCCGCCTGGTGTGCGTCGATGCTCTCCATGATCCTGTCCTGAGAGGCGGCAGCCGACAGCTCTTCGTTCTCCGCCTGAATCCGTACCAGCTCGGACTCCAGGTCCTGGACGCGCTGCTGCAGCCGTCGCATCTCGGCGAGGAGTCGAGGGTCGGAGCCGCCGACGTAACCGAGAAGCGCCTTTGCCATGATGGATGGTCCTCCACACTGAGTGACCGACCGATGCGGTGTGGGTCGTGAGGGATTCGCACCCGCGGTGCTTGGCACATCCGGGTGTTGCTCTGCTGTTGCTCCATGCCAAACAGCTAAGGTGCGCGGGGCTTTCAGCGTCTCACCAAAAAGTTTGACGGTCAACACGATCACGCCCTGTATTGGGGGCCGAACCGGGGATGCGCGGCCGGGAAAGCGGCGGCGCTGCGACTCATCCGGGGCCCGCAGGGCGTGACGATCAGAAGTACCAGCCGGAGCCTGCCATGTCGGCGCGTTCTTGGCAACCACCAGGTCGTTTCCGCTCCGGGCAGGTGCTCCGGGCAGCCCGCCGCGCGCCCGCCCGGGCGCCGTTGCAGCACCGGCTCAGCGGATGGCGAAGCCGTCGTAGCCGCCGCGAGGTGTGTCCCAGATCTCGGTGACTCCGTCGACCCGCCCGGGCGTGTCGTCCCCCTGGAGCCAGTCCAGCAGCCCCTCGCAGCCCTCGCGGGCGCCCTCCGCGACCACCTGGACGCGACCGTCGGCCAAATTGAGAGCAAAACCACTCAGGCCGCCGATCTCCAGCGCCTTGGCACGCGTGAACCAGCGAAAACCCACACCTTGGACCTGTCCACGCACCCAGGCGACCAGTCGCACTTCCTCGCTCATGGGTGCAACCTAACCGGCCGGTGTCGGCCGGGACACATCGCGCCCCGGTGGCATGGGGTACCGTCCCGACCCAATGCATCTCATATGAAACTCACTCGATCGAGTGAGTCGGGTCGGCCAGAGGGAGTCACTCGCCGCAGCAGGGAGTCACTCGCCGCGCAGGCGCCGGTCGACCGCGAGGACGAGGAAGAGGGCAAGGACATGGGACGCCACCGACGCATCGCCGCCGGCCGCGCCGCCACGGGCCGCGCCACGGGGGGCATACGCACGGAGCGCTCCGGCGCCGGAAGCGGCGGTCCGCGGAACTCGTACGCGGGTGAGGCGCCCAGGGGCATCGCGCCGTATCTGAACCCGGAGGCCTACGCCGAGGCGACCGCCAAGGCGCACGCCTATCTGTTCGCGGCGGACGACGAGGGCGCGGCGCCGGCCGGCGCCGGCTTCACTCCGGGCGGCGACCCCTCTCACGACCACCGGCGCAGGAAGAAGGCCGGGAAGCCGGTGCGCGCGGGCCTGCTCGGGGTGTCCGCGGCCGTCGCCCTCGGTACGGCCGCGGTGGCCACGGGCGTGGTGCCGGGGCTGCAGAACTACAAGCTCGGCGGCGCCACGGACACCACGGGTGGTGAGCGGGTGCAGGCGGTGGCCACGCCGAGCAACACGGCCGCCGAGCAGGGTGGCACCTCGGGCAGCGCCGACAGCCGCGGGAGCGGCACCGGGACCGGCACCGGCACCGGCACCGGCACCGGCACCGGCCGGAACACGGCGCGCCCGGAGTCCCCGAGCCCGTCCGTCTCCGCGTCGGCGTCGCAGTCGGTCTCGCCCACGCCCACCCCGTCGAGGACGGCGTCCGGCAGGCCGACGCCGGCACCCACGCCGTCGAAGCCGCACAGCACGAGCAGCCCCTCGCGTACGGCGACCAGGACGCCCACCGCACCCAGGACACCCACGGCTCCGAGGACGCCCACCGCACCCGAGGCGCCCGCGGCGAGTTCCCCACCGGTGACGGTGTCGGCGCGGGCCGCCGCCGAGGCGGAGGTACTCAGGCTGGTCAACCAGGAGCGGTCGAAGGCCGGATGCAGCCCGCTGGCGGCGAACTCCTCGCTGACCCGGCTGGCCGAGGCGTTCAGCGACGACATGGCGGCGCGGGACTTCTTCGACCACACCGATCCCAACGGCAAGACGCCCTGGGACCGGGCCGCGGCGGCCGGTATCACCGACCTCGGCGGCGAGAACATAGCCCGCGGCCAGGCCGACGCGGCGGCCGTGATGAACGCCTGGATGAACAGCCCCGGCCACCGCGCCAACATCCTGAACTGCGACTTCAAGACCCTGGGCGTCGGCGTCCACTTCGGCCCGGGCGGGCCTTGGTGGACGCAGGACTTCGGGTACTGAGACAACCGCAGGTCAGACGGCCAAGCACTCTCCTGGGCCGGGTCCGGGCCGTCAATCATGGGTTCGTCGTCGGCGAAGACACGATCCACGGCGGCCCGGGTCCGGGTCCCGCTCGACGGCATCAGGTGCGTGCACGTCCGCAGCGTGAAGCCGGGGTCGTGGTGGCCCAGGCTGACCTCCGGGACGCCTGTGGCCGGCTGGGGCGGTCGGCTCCACGGCTCAGACCCTGGCCAGTTGGTGCCCAAGTACCCTCAAGGACTCAATGCGGAGCCCAGGGGGGACACATGGTGTTCGTTTTGTTCTGGCTTATCGGTAGCTGCTTCCTTTTGCTCGGGTTGTTCTGTCTCTACCTTGCTTTCTTGATGTGGTTGGGCTGGCGAAAGGGCCTGGAACGGTACACGTTCGCGAAGTTCCTGCTGTTCGCATGCGCGGGGATCGCCTCGGAGGGGCTCATGGTGGTCTTCTACAAGATCCACGCGTGATCGCTGGTGCCGGCGTGCCGTTCATGAGCCGCATGCTGCCTGGATCGATCGGATCCGGGGCCGTCGCTGGGCCGTCCGAGGACGCTCGACGGCAACCAACGCTGACAACCACCGACAGCCAAGTCGCAGGTCGCAGCGTTGGTCGATTGCACGGCCGCAGGTCAGAAACCCGGCCCTTCACTTCTTCGGCTACTGACGCCGTCGCGGTCCGCCGTCCGACGGGTCTCAGGCGGCGACGCGTCCGCGGGCGAACAGCTGTGCCGTCTCGGTGATCCGGCGCCCCAGGTGTTCGGCCGTGGCGATGTCCGCCTTGTGGACGGCCTCGGGGCCCTCGTCGCTGTTGGTCTGGGCGGCGGCGCCGGCGAAGAAGCCGAGGCGGTTGAGGTCGTTCTCGGAGGCGGTGCTGGCGTTCCAGCCGGGCAGCAGGCCGAGGTTGACCCAGGTCATGCCGTGCTGGGCGGCGAGCGTCTGGAAGAACTGCAGGGTGTGCAGCTTGTCGCCGCTCTTCGAGGCCGAGTTCGTGAAGCCGGCGGCCAGCTTGTCCTGCCAGGCGCGGGTGTACCAGCGGTTCGAGGTGCCCTCGGCGAAGACGTGGAAGGCGCCGGAGGCGGTGCCCATGTAGGTGGGCGAGCCGAAGACGATCGCGTCGGAGCGGTCCAGCGTCTCCCACTGCTCGTCGGTGATCTCGTCGACCTTGATCAGATGCACCTCGGCGCCCGCGTCGGCGGCGCCCGCGCGGACGGCCTCGGCGAGGACGGCGGTGTGGCCGAAGCCGGAGTGGTAGGCGATGGAAACGACAGGGGTGGTCACAAGGGACTCCTCGAACGGTGGCTCGAATGGGCAGCTCAAGAGCAGTGACCCCAGGAAAGCACTTACTTCTAGTTAGTGCAACCTGGTGGTTAGCGCTGCGTGCGCGTACCCTGGCGCCATGACCGCCACCACCCAGGACCACGACGACCAGGCGTACGACGACCTGGCCTACAACGTCTTCGCCAAGGCCTGCCCCTCCCGCGGCACGCTGGAGCACGTCACGGGACGCTGGGGCGGGCTGACGCTCGGCGCGCTGTACGAGGGCTCGCTGCGCTTCAACGAGCTGCGCCGCCGCGTGGACGGGGTGAGCGAGAAGATGCTGTCCCAGACCCTGCACGCCCTGGAGCGCGACGGCCTGGTGCACCGCGAGGCACAGCCGACGAACCCGCCGCGCGTGGACTACGAACTGACTCCCCTGGGCCGCCAGGTGGCCGAGCGGCTGCTGGCGCTCATCCACTGTGTGGAGGGCGCCATGGACGACGTCCTCGCGGCCCGCGCGCGTTACGACGAGACGCGCGGCGCCCTCTGACACCTCGGGCAGAAGTAGCTGGACCGGTTCATCCACGGGCGGCGGCGGATCGGCGTACCGCAGCGCCTGCACGGCTCGCCCTCGCGGCCGTACGCGTCCAGGGACCGGTCGAAGTAGCCCGACTCGCCGTTGACGTTGACGTAGAGGCTGTCGAAGCTGGTGCCGCCGACGGACAGGGCCGCGTTCATCACGTCCCGGATGTGGCCGAGGAGCGCCGTGGTGACGGGGCGGGTGAAGTTCGCGGTCGGGCGCTCGTAGTGGATGCGGGCGCGCCACAGCGCCTCGTCCGCGTAGATGTTGCCGACCCCGCTGATCAGCGACTGGTCCAGCAGGGCCCGCTTGATGGTGGTCCGCTTGCGGCGCAGCGCCTGATGGAAGGCCTCGTCGTCGAACAGCGGATCGAGGGGGTCGCGGGCGATGTGTGCGATGACGTCGGGCAGGCCGTCGAGGGTGTTGTCGTGCAGCGACAGCCCGCCGAAGGTGCGCTGGTCGACGAAGCGGAGTTCGGTGCCGAGGGAGTCGGCGAACCGGATCCGGATGCGCAGGTGCTTCTCGTCCGGCGTCTCGTGCGGCTGCACCAGCAGCTGGCCGCTCATCCCGAGGTGGGCGAGGACGGACTGGTTGGTCTCCTCCAGCGGCAGCCACAGGTACTTGCCGCGGCGGCTGGGGGTGCCGATGTGGTGGCCCTTGAGGCGGTGCGCGAAGTCGTCCGCGCCCGCGATGTGCCGGCGTACGGCACGCGGGTGCAGCACCTCGACCTCGGCGACGGTGCGGTGGGCGACCCAGCGCGCGAGGCCGCGCCGGACGACCTCGACCTCGGGCAACTCGGGCATGGAACCCCCCGTACGAAGCGGTGGACGAGCTGAGCGCCCGCCCCGCCGTGAGGGCGGGGCGGGCGCTCGGTACTGCTGCGGGTCAGGCGGGAGCGGACGACGACTCGTCGTCCTTGACGGCTTCCTTGGCCGCCTCGTCGGCCCGCTGGGCCTCCTTGGCCGCCTTGGCGCGCTCGTCCGCCGAGGCCTTGATGGCCCGCCAGGCGGACTCGGCGGCCTGCTGCTCCGCCTCCTTCTTGCTGCGGCCGGTGCCGGTGCCGTACGAGACGCCTCCGACGCGGGCGGCAGCAGTGAAGGTCTTCTCGTGGTCGGGGCCGGTCTCCGTGACCAGGTACTCGGGCACGCCGAGTCCTTCGGTCGCGGTCAGCTCCTGGAGGGAGGTCTTCCAGTCCAGGCCGGCACCGAGGTTCGAGGACTTCTCGATCAGCGGGTCGAAGAGCCGGTGCACCAGCTCGGACGCCGCATCGAGGCCCTGATCGAGATAGACCGCGCCGATCACCGCTTCCAGGGTGTCGGCGAGGATGGACGCCTTGTCCCGGCCGCCCGTGCCCTCTTCACCGCGGCCGAGCCGGATGAAGGAACCCAGGTCGAGGCCACGGCCGACCTCCGCCAGCGCACGAGAGTTGACCACCGCGGCCCGCAGCTTGGCCAGCTGGCCCTCGGGCAGGTCGGGGTGGGTGCGGTACAGCGTGTCCGTGACGACGAGACCGAGGACGGAGTCACCGAGGAACTCCAGCCGCTCGTTCGTCGGCAGACCGCCGTTCTCGTACGCGTAGGAACGGTGGGTCAGCGCGCGCACCAGAAGGGCGGACTCGACCTGGTAGCCGAGCCGCCCTTCCAGAAGCGTGTGGGACGAGGCCGTGTTGTCCGCCTTCTTCTTGGCGGGTGCGTCCGCCTTGGCGTCTTCCGCCTTCTTGGGACTGGACACAGTGCCTCTCACCAGCCCGCTCAGACTTCGAGGACCTGGCGCTTGTTGTAGGTGCCGCAAGACGGGCACGCGATGTGCTGCTGCTTGGGCTCGTGGCAGCGCTCGCACGCAACCAGGGTGGGGACCGCAGCCTTCCACTGCGACCGGCGGTGGCGCGTGTTGCTGCGCGACATCTTCCGCTTCGGAACAGCCACGGCTACTTCTCCTGCTTCTCGTCGGCGCGTGCTGACTGAGGCGCGCCGCCGCTCATCTCGTCCTTCTCGCCGTCTTCGAGTGAACCGGCGAGTCCCTGCAAAGCCGCCCAACGGATGTCGACGGCATCGTGGTGGTGGTCCGGGTCGTCCGCGAGCCGCGCTCCGCACTCGGAGCACAGGCCCGGGCAGTCTTCCTGGCACACCGGCTGCATCGGCAGTGCGAGCACCACCGAGTCACGCAGCAGAGGTTCGAGGTCGAAGAGTCCGTCCTCGAGGAAGAACCTGTCCTCGTCGTCCTCGGCGTCGTCGCCCGGTTCCGCGATCACACGGCCCCGGTCGTCGGCGTCAGGGTACGAGAACAGTTCCTGGAAGTCCGCTTCGAGCTCCAGCTCGACCGGCTCCAGACACCTTACGCACTCCCCCTCGGCCTGTGCACGGGCGGTGCCTGTGACGAGCACCCCTTCCATGACCGACTCGAGCCGGAGTTCGAGCTCCACCGGGGCGCCTTCCGGCACTCCGATGACTCCCTGGATGCCGAGATCGGCGGGAGCGTCGATCGTGCGGGTCAGGCGCTGCAGCGCGCCAGGACGCCGACCCAGCTCGTGTGTGTCGAACACGAGGGGGTTGCGGTGGTCGAGGCGGGCGTTGGAAGCCATTCCTGCTTTCGATCTTCAAACTCGGAGGGCCGCCGCCCGTCGGTGTTCCGGGCAGCGGAGATCGCGGACGTACACGCGACCGAAGAGCCAGGATACTGGAGCTTTCGCTCAGGGCCCAATCCGGTACGTCACTGCAGCCCGCGCCCCTGCTCGTACGCCCGCAGCTGCTCCGCGCTGATCATGCTGGTGTCGAAAAGGCTGGTCTCGTCCAGCGCGTAGCCCTGCTGCTGGTGCTGGTGGGGCTGCTGGGCCTGCTGGGGGTCGTAGGCGGCCTGCTGGGGGTCGTAGGAGCCCTGGTAGGCGTAGGGGTCGGCCTGCTGGTAGCCGTAGGGGTCCTGCCGGCCGTAGGCGGGCTGCTGCTGCGGGAATCCGCCGTAGGGGTCCGGCTGCTGCTGGTCGTACGAGTACGCCGGCTGCGGCTCGTACGACGGCTGCTGCGGCGGCTGGGCCGGCCGCTCCTGGCGCTCGGCGGCGGTGTCCTGGTCCGCGAGGGCGGCGAGGTCGGCGAGGTAGTCGGCGTCGCTGGAGTGCTGGAAGGTCGAGGTGTCGTCGGCGAGGGCGCCGAGGTCGTCGGTGGCGATCCGGCCGTGCAGCTTCTGCCGGCCGCGGCCGACGGCCTCCAGGGTCTTGGCGAGGACCGCCTCGAAGGCGCCCAGCTTGGCGTCGACGTACTGGTCGGCGTTGTGGCGCAGGGTCTCCGGGTCGTGGCTGCGCTCGGGCGCGTCCTCGTCCTCGTAGCCGTTCTCGTCCAGGCCGGGGCCGGTGCCGAGCAGCTTCTCGCGGCCGCGGCCGACCGAGCCGAGCGTCTTGGTGAGGACGACCTCGAAGTTGGCGAGCTTGGAGTCGACGTAGTCGTCGGCCTCGGCGCGGATCTCCTCGGCCTCCTTGCGGGCCTCGGCGAGGATCCGGTCGGCCTCGGCCTGGGAGCGGCGGGCGATCTCGGTGTCGGAGATCAGCGAGCCGCGCTCGGCGTGCGCGTTCTCGATGATCCGCTCGGCCTCCATGCGGGCCTGCTCGACCATCTGCTCACGGTCGCCGATCAGCTCCTGCGCCTGCGCGAGGGAGCCGGGCAGCGCCTGGCGCACCTCTTCGAGCATCGCGAGCAGCTCGGCGCGGTTGACCACGCACGACGCCGACATGGGCATGGACCGGGCGCCCGAGACCGCGGAGACGATCTCGTCGAGCTTCTTCTGCACGTCCACCTGTGCTCGCCACTCTCTACAGCCGGGTTGGAGACGGACGGGACGACTGTAGCCCCATCAGTCCTTGCGCAGACGCTTGTTCAAGGCCTCCAGGACCGGGGCGGGCACCAGGTGGGAGACGTCGCCGCCCCAGGCGGCGACCTCCTTGACCAGGGAGGAGGAGAGGAAGCTGTACGTGGGGTTGGTGGGCACGAACAGCGTTTCGACACCGGTGAGGCCGATGTTCATCTGGGCCATCTGCAGTTCGTAGTCGAAGTCGCTGACGGCGCGCAGGCCCTTGACGATGGCGGGGATGTCGCGCTGCTTGCAGAAGTCGACGAGGAGGCCGTGGAAGGCCTCGACCCGGACGTTCGCGTACTCGGCGGTGACCTCGCGGATCAGCTCGATCCGCTCCTCGATCTCGAACAGGCCCTTCTTGGACTTGTTGATCATCACCGCGACGTACACCTCGTCGTACAGACGGGAGGCGCGGGCGATGATGTCGAGATGTCCGTTGGTGATCGGGTCGAACGACCCGGGACAGACGGCGCGGCGCACTTGTGATCCCTCGCTCTCCGGTCCGGTCATCGTGCGTCTTCGCACGTAGAGGCGGCGCGACCGTACCAAAACGTTCCCTCGCCGTAGCGACGGGACCGGATCGCCTCGAAGCCGTCCGGCCAGCGGAATTCGCCGCCTCTGGTGCTGCGCTCCACGGTGACGAGCGCTTGCTCAGCGAGCCAGCCTTCCGAGCGGAGTGTGAGCAGAATCTCGCGAAGATCGTCGTCCGTGACGGCGTACGGGGGGTCGAGAAAGACCAGGTCGTACGGTGCCGCCGGGGCCGGCGACTTGATGATCTGTTCCGCTTTGCCCGTTCTGACCTCGGCGCCGGGGAGGCCCAGGTTCTTGACGTTCTCGCGGACGGTCCTGGCTGCGCGGGCGTCGGCCTCGACCAGGAGGGTGTGGCTCGCGCCCCGGGACAGGGCCTCCAGGCCTACGGCGCCTGAACCGGCGTAGAGGTCAAGGACCCGTTCGCCGTCGATCGGACCGCCGAGGAGGGACTGCCAAGTGGAGAAGAGACCTTCGCGGGCACGGTCCGACGTCGGCCGGGTTCCGGTGCCAGGGGGTACTGAGAGGCGCCGTCCGCCGGCCCGGCCGGCGATCACGCGGGTCATGTGGGGTCCTTCTTCGTGGGCGGCTTTACGTTCATTGTGGCTGGTCGCGCAGTTCCCCGCGCCCCTTCGGGCGCGCTTCCGCCTCAGCCCTTTTCCAAGTACTGCTCCCTCTCCTCGTTCAAGAGGGCGTCCAGAGCCGTACGCAGACCCGGGAGCCGCTCCAGCTGCGGATCGGCCGCCACCACCGCCGTCGCCTCCTCCCTCGCCTCCGCGATGACCTCCTCGTCCTCGATGACCGCCAGGACGCGCAGGCTGGTGCGGGCGCCGGACTGTGCCTGGCCGAGGACGTCGCCCTCGCGGCGTTGTTCGAGGTCGATGCGGGAGAGTTCGAAGCCGTCGAGGGTGGAGGCGACGGCGTTCAGGCGCTGGCGGGCGGCGGCGGCCTCGGGCATCTCGGTGACCAGGAGGCACAGACCGGGGGCCGAGCCCCGGCCCACCCGGCCGCGCAGCTGGTGGAGCTGGGAGACGCCGAAGCGGTCGGCGTCCATGATGACCATCACCGTGGCGTTGGGGACGTTCACGCCGACCTCGATGACCGTGGTGGCGATCAGGACGTCGGTCTCGCCGGCCGCGAAGCGGCGCATCACCGCGTCCTTGTCGTCCGGGGGCATACGGCCGTGGAGGACCTCGACCTTCAGGCCCTGCAGGGGGCCGCGGCTCAGCTGGTCCGCCATGTCCAGGACGGCGAGCGGCGGGCGCTTGTCCGCCTCGTCCTCGGCGGACTTCTGCCTGGCCTTCCGGGGATCGGCCGCCTCGTCGGCGTCGTCGCCGATGCGGGGGCAGACGACGTACGCCTGGTGGCCGTTCGCCACCTCCTCGCGGACGCGTTCCCAGGCGCGGGCGAGGAAGTGGGGTTTGTCGGCGGCCGGGACCACATGGCTGGCGATCGGGGAGCGGCCGGCGGGGAGCTGGTCGAGGACGGAGGTCTCCAGGTCGCCGAAGACCGTCATGGCGACCGTGCGCGGGATCGGGGTGGCCGTCATCACCAGCAGATGCGGGGGCTGTTTGCCCTTGCCGCGCAGGGCGTCGCGCTGCTCGACGCCGAAGCGGTGCTGTTCGTCGACCACGACCAGGCCGAGGTCGTGGAACTGGATCCTGTCCTCGATCAGGGCGTGGGTGCCGATGACGACGCCGGCCTCGCCGGTGACCAGGTCCAGCAGGGCCTGGCGGCGGGCGGCCGCACCCATGGAGCCAGTGAGCAGGACGACCTTGGTGGCGTGCTCGGCGCCGCCCAGCATGCCGCCTTCGGCCAGCTCGCCCATCATCTCGGTGATCGAGCGGTGGTGCTGCTGGGCGAGGACCTCGGTGGGCGCGAGCATGGCGGCCTGACCGCCTGCGTCGACCACGGCGAGCATGGCGCGCAGGGCCACCAGGGTCTTCCCACTGCCGACCTCTCCCTGGAGCAGGCGGTGCATCGGGTGTTCCGTGGCGAGGTCGTCGAAGATCTCCTTGGAGACCTTCTGCTGGCCCTCGGTGAGGGTGAAGGGGAGGCGGTCGTCGAACGCCGTGAGGATGCCGTCCGGCTTGGGGGTGCGGGGGACGGCGGGGAGTTGGGCGTCCGCGTGGCGGCGGCGGGCCAGGGCGACCTGCAGGACGAAGGCCTCGTCCCACTTCAGGCGGGCGCGGGCGCCCGCGATGTCGGCCTTGGTGTGCGGACGGTGGATCTTGAGGAGCGCCTCGGGGAGCGGGAGCAGACCGCGGCCCTCACGCAGGGCGGGCGGCAGCGGGTCGAGGGCTTCCTGGGCGGCGGGCAGCACCGTCTGGACCGCCTTGCCGATCTTCCAGGACTCCAGTTTGGCCGTGGCCGGGTAGATGGGGATCAGGGCGCCGGCCCAGGTCTCGACCGTCTCCTCGCCGTCGCCGCGCAGCAATTCGTAGGCGGGATGGGCCAGTTGGAGGCGGCGGTTGAAGACCGAGACCTTGCCGGCGAACATCGCGCGGGTGCCCGGCAGCAGTTCCTTGTGGGGCTTGTGGACGCCGTTGCCGAAGAAGACCAGCTGGAGCCGGCCGCTGCCGTCGGTGATCGTGACCTCCAGGCGCTGGCCCTTGCCGCGGGGGGCCTTGGCGGAGGCGAAGCTGTGCAGCCGGGCGTCGGCGACCTGGGCGACCACCGTGACGTGCTCGTCCATGGGGAGGTCGGCGAGGTGGGTGAGCTGGCCGCGCTCCTCGTATCTGCGCGGGTAGTGGTGGAGGAGGTCGCCGACGGTGTGCAGGCCGAGGTGCTCGGCCATCACCTTCGCGGTGGCGGGGCCGAGCACTGACTTCAGTGGCTGCTTCAGTGGTTCTTCCAGTGCGGGCACGAGATCCATTGCACACCACGGCACTGACAATGCCGTATACGCTTCGGGAAAGTCCTGGTCACACGGTTCGTTCGGGCTCTAGGATGGCGCGCCCCGGCCATCCCTTCCGCGGTCACCGCCCCACCGGACCGCCCGACCCCGCGCCGTGCGAGTCCCCCGCCCGCGGCGCCGTGACGATGGACTCCCAGACTTCGCAGTCATCCCAGGCATCCCGGTCACCTGCACCTCAATCGCCTCATTTGTTCCAGGTCGACCTGCGCGGTCTGGTGGACCTGCTCTCGCATCACCTCTACTCCAGTCCCAAGGTCTATCTGCGCGAGCTGCTGCAGAACGCCGTGGACGCGATCACCGCCCGGCGGGCGGTGCAGCCGGACGCGCCGGCACTGGTCCGGCTGCACGCGGCGGACGGCACCCTGCGCGTGGAGGACAGCGGTGTCGGGCTCACCGAGGCGGATGTGCACGACCTGCTGGCCACCATCGGGCGCAGCTCCAAGCGGGCCGAGGACCTGCGGGAGGCCCGCTCGGACTTCCTCGGCCGGTTCGGCATCGGCCTGCTCGCCTGCTTCCTGGTCGCCGAGCGGATCCGGGTGGTCAGCCGCAGCGCCCGTACGCCCGGCGCGCCGCCGGTGGAGTGGACGGCGAGCGACGACGGGTCGTACACCGTGCGCACGCTGCCCGGCCCGGCGCGTCCCGAGCCGGGCACGACGGTGTACCTGACCGCGCGGGGCGGGGCGGCCGAGTGGCTGTCGCCTCAGCGGGTCCTGAGGCTGGCCCGGGACTTCGGCTCGCTGCTGCCGTACGACGTGCGGGTGGGCGAGGAGCCGGTCACCGGTCTGCCCGCGCCCTGGGACCGGCCGTATCCGAGTCCCGCGGCGCGCCGGGGTGCGCTGGCCCGGCACTGCCGGGAGCTGTTCGGGTTCGCGCCGCTGGACTCGATCGACCTGGATGTGCCGCTGGCGGGGGTCCGCGGGGTGGCGTACGTGCTGCCGTCCGCGGTGAGCCCCGCGCAGCGGGCGAGCCACCGGGTGCATCTGAAGGGCATGCTGCTGACCGAGCGGGCCGAACAGGTGCTCCCCGACTGGGCGTTCTTCGTGCGCTGTGTGCTGGACACCGACAGCCTGCGGCCGACGGCCTCGCGCGAGTCGCTGTACGAGGACGAGACGCTGGCCGCCGTGCGGGAGGCGCTCGGCGAGAGGATCCGCTCGTGGCTCACCGGGCTCGCCGCCGGTGATCCGGAGCGGCTGGCGGCGTTCCTCGCCGTGCACCACCTGGGGGTGAAGTCCCTCGCCCGGCACGACCGCGGCATGCTGCGCACGATGCTGCCCTGGCTGCCGTTCGAGACGACCGACGGCCGGTTGTCCCTGGAGGAGTTCGCGCAGCGGCACCCGGTGGTGCACTTCACGCGGACCGTCGAGGAGTACCGGCAGGTCGCGCCGATCGCCTCCGCGCAGGGCGTCGGTGTGGTCAACGGGGGCTACACGTACGACAGCGAGCTGGTCGAGGTGCTGCCGTCGGTGCGGCCGGGGACGGTGGTCGCCGAGCTGGACGCGGACACCGTGACCGCCCATCTGGACGCGGTCGACCCGGGCGAGGAGCGGGCCCTGTCGGGCTTCTTGGCGGCGGCGCGGGCGAAGCTGGACCCGCTGGGCTGTGACGTGGTCCTCCGCGCCTTCCACCCGCTGTCGGTGCCCGCGCTGCACCTGGACGACCGGGCGGGCCGGCACGAGCAGGCGCGGGCGGCGGCCGAGGAACAGGCCGACGACCTGTGGGCGGGCATCCTCGGCTCGCTGCGCGGCAGCGCACCGCGCGGGCGTCTGGTGCTCAACCACCTCAACCCGCTGGTGCGCAGGATCGGTTCGCTCAAGGATCCGGAGCTGATCGGTACGGCGGCCGAGTCGCTGTACGGGCAGGCCCTGCTGAGGGCGCAGCGCCCCCTGAGGCCCGCCGACTCGGCGCTGCTCAACCGGGCGTTCATCGATCTGCTGGCGTGGGCGACCCACGGGGAGGGTGAGGGCGATGAGTGAGATCACGGACTTCGACGCGCTGCGCCGGGCGATGGCGGAGAACTCCGAGCAGCCGGAGGGCCCGGCCCGCAACGCGCGCGCGGAGCAGCTGCTCGCCGAGGCCGAGCGGCTGGACGTCCCGCTCGCCGTGATCGAGGCGCTCGGACACCAGCTGCAGGTCTACAACTACAGCTCCGAGAAGGACAAGATGTTCGTCCCGTTCGCGCGGCTGCTGCGCATGTGGGACGAACGGCCCGAGGACTTCGACGCGTACGAGACGCACTCGCTGCACTGGGTCTTCAAGTGGATGTCGGCGGGCATGCTGGACCAACCGCACATCCCGCTCGCCTCGATCGAGCAGTGGCTGGGCGAGATGGAGCACCGCTACCGGCTCGCCGGGTACTCCGAACGGGCCGTGCGCCGTGCCGAGTTCAGCGTGGCCGCGCACATCGGGGACCTGGCGCGCGCGGAGCGGGCGTACGCGGCGTGGCTCGCCGCGGACCGCGACCGGATGGCCGACTGTCCCGCGTGCGAGCTGCGTGGGCAGGGGGTCTGGCAGGTCGAGCGGGGCCGCGACGCGGAGGCGCTCGGGCTGTGGCGGCCGGTGCTGGAGGGCGAGTTCGCGTGCGCGCACGAACCGCACACCGTGCTGGCCTCCTCACTGGCCCCGCTGCTGCGTCTGGGCCGCGTGGACGAGGCCCGCGCGCACCACCTGCGGGGCCTTCGCCTCGTACGCCCGATGGAGTCGATGCGCGGCGCGTACGCCGACCATGTGGAGTTCTGTGCGCTGACCGGCAACGAGGCGCGCGGTCTGGAGCTGCTCGCCGAACGGCCGGCGTACTTCACGGACACCGGGCATCCGCGCAGCCGGCTGGACTTCCTGGCGGTGGTGGCGCTGCTGATGGACCGGCTGGCCGAACTGGGGTCGGCCGGGCAGCGGGTGCCGGGGCCGGCCGGGCGGGCGTGGACCGCGGGGGAACTCGCCGCCCACGCGCGCGTGGAGGCGCTGGACCTGGCCGAGCGGTTCGACCGGCGCAACGGCACGTCGTACGTCGGCGACCGGACACGCGCGCGTATGGCCGGGCGGCCGCTGGTGGACCGCCTGCCGCTGGGCGTGCGCACGGTACTCCGGACGCCGGTGACCGTGGCGCTGCCCGAGGTCACCGAGACGCCCGGCCTGGGGACTCTGCTTGCCGAGGCCCGACGGCTGTCGGACACACTGCAGCCGCATGCCCTGGAGGCCTGGGCGGCGGTCGCGCGGGCCGCGGGCGACGCGGAGCTGGGGCCACGCGACCGCGCCGAGATCGCCGACCACGAGGCGATGGCCCGTGGTCCCGAGGGCATCGAGCTGTTCGCACGGGCGGCTGAGCTGTACGCGGAGGCGGGCGACCCCGGCGAGGCCCTGGCGGCACGCGCGCGTGGAGCGTACGTCCGCGCCCTGAGGGGCGAGGTGGACGCGGCAGTGCACACGGTCACCGCTCTGTACGACGAGGTACTCGCCCTGTACGCCACGGAGGACACCGGCCTGCGGCAGACGGCATCGGTGCTGATGAGCCGGGCCCGGATCCTGATGCGACGACTGCACGAGGGGACGGTGTACGAGACCCCGACGGGCGGGGGGACGGCACCAGGCGCCTGCGCGGCGGACGGGTCCGTGGGGGAAGGGACCGTTCCGGGTGAGCCGGGGACGGGCGGGCGGGACGCAGTCGGGGAAACCGATTGCGTCCGGCCGGGCGCCGGTGGGGCGGTGACCGGGGCGCCTGCGGACGAGGCGCTGCTGCCGGACGGGGCTGTGCCGGAAGCGTCCGCCTCGGGTGAGGGCGGGGCCGGGGCGGGTGGGGTCGGTCCGGAGGGCGCGGGGGTTCAGGGGGATGCCGGGGCGTGTGCCGAGCAGGCTGTGCGGGAGGTGCTCGCGCTGGTCGGGGGGCGGGTCGGGGACGATGTGCGGCTGGCCGCTCGGGCCGCGGAGGCGCGGGCCATGCTCGCCGAGCTGGCCGGGCACGCCGGGGACGCCGAGCGGTCCGCGGAGCTGTTCCGGCGGGCCGCCGCCGACTACGTGGCCGCCGGGCTCCCGTGGTTCGCGGTCGAGTACGAGGTGCAGGTCGCCGCACTGGCCCACCAGGCCGGTGACCTCGCCGAGGCCGAGCGGGCGCTGCGGTCCGCCCTGGAGCACGGCGGGGACTGCGTGGAGCCGGTCGGCCGGGCCCAGCTGCATCTGCAGCTCGCCGAGGTGATCGGCGGGCGGGGTGAGACCGCCGCAGCCGCCGAGCACGCGCTGGAGGCCGCGCACTGGGCCGACGAGGCGGGCGAGAGCCGCACGCTGGGCGCCTGCGCGCGACAGCAGCTGGGTGGTCTCCTGCTCCGTCAGGGCCGTTGGGCGGAGGCCGCCGAGGTGCTGGAGTCGGCGCTGGCCGACCTGTCCGCCGAGACGCACGGCGACGGCGCCGTCGTACAGGCGCAGTGGTGGCTCGGTGACTGCCTGAGCGAGCTGGGCGACCACCGCGCGGCCGCGGAACGCCGGCTGCGGGCGGCCGAAATCGCCCGGCACTGGCCCGAGCAGCAGGACCACGCCACGCTCGCCCATCTCGCTGCCGAGTCCCTGAGCAACGCCGGTCTGACGGCGGAGACGGACCAGGCCTATGCGCGCGCGGGCGACCTGTGGCGCGCGCTGGGCAATGCGCCCTTCCTCGTCCGGTCGCTGCGCGCCCGCGGCTGGCTGGCGCTGAGCGGCGAGGGCGGAGCGGAGGGCGCCCGCGCGCTGATGGCGGAGGCGGTGCGGGAGTGCGAGCGGGCGCTGGAGGCCGCTGCCGACCCGGTGTCCCTGGAACAGCTCACCGAGGAACTGGCCGGCACCCACCGCCAGTTCGGCGATCTGCTGGCCCGCTCGGCGTCCGAGGAGGCGGCGGACGGCACCATCCGGGCGGCGTTCGAGGCGGCGCTGGTCCAGCTGGAGCGGGCGGCCTCGCTGTTCGGCACGCTGGGCACGGACGGACTGCACAGCCGTACCGGCGCCGAACTCGCCGCGGGCTGGCTGGAAGCCGACCTGGGCCGTCCCGCCGGGGCGGCGGCACGCGCACGTGCCGTACTCGCGGCCTACGAGGATGCCGACGACGAGGACGAGACCGTCCGCGCACGGCGGGCGGAGGCCGCCCAGATGCTCGACCCGGACGCGTGAGGGCGGGTCACTCCACGCCGATCAGGAGCAGGGTGCCCTGGCGTCCGCCCCGGTACACCACCGTGTCCACGGCGAGGTAGGACTCCCGTACGCGCATGTCGAGGTGTTCGGCGATGTTCTCGGGGGCCTCGTCGCCGACGACGAGGGTGACCAGCTCGCCGCCGGCCTGGAGCATGCGGTCCAGGACGGTCGCGGCGGTGGCGGTGACGTCCGGGCCGATCACCGCCACGTCGCCGTCGATCAGCCCGAGCACGTCCCCGGCCTGGCAGATCCCGGCCGTCGTCCAGGACTGGCGCTCGGCGACGACGACCTCGGCGTACCGGGTGGCGCCCGCCGCCGCGGTCATCTGGACGACGTCCTCGTCGAACCGGCGCTCCGGTTCGTGCACGGCCAGCGCGGCGATGCCCTGGACCGCCGAGCGGGTCGGGATCAGGGCCACGCGGATGCCCTCGGTACGGGCCTGCTCGGCGGCCGCCGCGGCCGTGTGGCGCAGCTCGGCGTCGTTGGGCAGCAGAACGACCTCGCGCGCGTGGGCACGTCGTACCGCCTGCACCAGTTCCCCGCTGGCGGGCGGCTCGCCCGGGCGCGCGAGGACGGTGGTCGCGCCCGCCTCGGTGTACAGCCCGGCCAGGCCCTCGCCGGGTACGACGGCGACGACGGCCCGCTGGACCCGCTCGCGCGGGTGCCGCTCGCCGCCGGTGTGCACGTCCCCGATGGCGAAGTGGGTGATCCGGATCCGGTACGGCCGCCCGGCCTCCACGCCCGCCTCCACGGCGGCGCCCGCGTCGTCGACGTGCACATGGACGTTCCACAGCCCGTCGCCGCCGACCACCACCAGGGAGTCACCGAGTGCGTCGAGGCGTTCCCGGAGCCGGGCCACGGCCGTGTCGTCGGCCTCCAGGAGATAGATCACCTCGTAGGAGGGCCCGGCGGTCCCGGAGCCGTCGGCGCACGGCCCGGCGGACGGGCCGGCATCGGAAACGGCCGCCACGCACGCGTGCGCCTCGCGGGCGCCGCCGTCCGCGGTCCCGGCGCCGTCCACGGCCCCGCCGGCGTGCGGGGCCCCCGGGGTCTCCCCCGCCGCGGGGCCGTCCGCCACCACCGACAGGGCCGGCGCCTCGCGCACCGTCTCCCCCGTGAACGCCTCCACCAGCGCCCCCAGCACCGCCACGAGGCCGCGCCCGCCCGCGTCGACCACTCCGGCCCGGCCGAGCACGGGCAGCTGGCCCGGCGTTGCCGCCAGGGCGGTGCGCGCACCGTCGTAGGCCGCCCGCGCGACCGTGCCGCAGTCGCCGTCGGCTCCCTCGGCGGCTTCGGCGGCGGCCGAGGCGACCGTCAGGACCGTGCCCTCGACGGGGTGGGCCACGGCCTGCCGGGCGGAGTCGGCGGCCCGCCGCAGGGCCAGCCGCAGTCCCGCGCCGCCGACGTGGGACGTCTCGCTCCCGGGGGCGTCCGCGAGCACCTGTGCCATGCCGCGCAGCAGCTGCGCCAGGATCGTCCCGGAATTGCCGCGGGCCCCGATGAGCGCCCCGTGGGCCATCGCGTGCACGGCGTCGGCCAGGGAGGGCTCCCCGGTGCCCGTCCCGTAGCCGGCGAACACCGCCTCCACGGCCGTGGCCGCCGATTCCAGGGTCAGGTAGAGATTCGTCCCGGTGTCGCCGTCGGCCACCGGATAGACGTTGATCGCGTCGATCTCCTCGCGGGCACGGCCCAGTGCCCGGAGCGCCAGACCGCACCAGGTGCGCACCGCGAGAGCATCGAAGAATGTCTGCGGCACCTGCGCCACCTGCGCCTCCCTGAGCTGGACGTGGGACGCAGCGTAGACCCCGGGACCGTGTGCACCGGAAGAGGGCCGGGAGCGGGGCCCTGAGCTGCCATGGTAGTTTCGTTGTACGGACGCAGTCGTTGTATGCTGCTCCGGTTGCCCGATCCTGATCGGGCTGTTCCCCTGGCAACGCCACTCAGATCTCAGGTCGTACGATCTCGATCCCGGCATGCCGGGATTAACCGTAAGTGCATCTGAAGTCTTTGGAGTGACCCGTGGCTGCCAACTGCGACGTCTGCGGCAAGGGGCCGGGCTTCGGCAACAACATCTCGTTTTCGCACCGCCGTACGTCCCGCCGCTGGAACCCGAACATCCAGCGTGTGCGTACCGTGGTCGGCGGGACGCCGAAGCGCGTGAACGCTTGCACCTCGTGCATCAAGGCCGGCAAGGTCTCGCGCTGACGCTACAGCTGAGCGCGCGGCCACTGCCTGGTTCGCTGCACTGAGCCGGTCCACCGAAGGGTGGGCCGGCTTTTTGCCGTACCCGCGCGGGAGGTCAGCTCCTGAACCGCCATCCGTGATCCACCGGCCCGATGCCCGCCCCCAGGGCGAACCCTCGGGCGATCGCGCCCGTGACGTACTCCTTGGCCTCGATGACCGCCTCCGGCACGCTCAGGCCCTTCGCCAGCCCCGAGGCGATCGCGGAGGCCAGTGTGCAGCCCGTGCCGTGCGTGTGCCGGTTGTCGTGGCGCGGCGCCCGCAGCCAGTGTTCCGCCGAGCCGTCGGTCAGCAGATCGACCGCATCGCCGGCAAGGTGCCCGCCCTTGATCAGCACCCATCGCGGCCCGTGGGCCAGCACGGCGGCGGCCGCCCGTCGCAGATCGTCCTCCGACTCGACCCGCACCCCGGTGAGTTGTGCCACCTCGTCGAGGTTCGGGGTCGCCACGGTGGCCGCCGGGAGCAGCTTCGTCCGTACGGAGTCCAGCGCGGTGGCGGCCAGCAGGGGATCGCCGTGCTTGGAGACGCCCACCGGGTCCACCACGGCCGGGGCGTCCGTGCCGGAGATCAACTCGGCGACCGTCTCGACCAGTTCCGCCGAGGCCAGCATGCCGGTCTTCACGGCCTGTACGCCGATGTCGTCCACGACACTGCGGTACTGCGCCCGTACCGCCTCCGCGGGCAGCTCCCACGCGCCCTGCACGCCCACGGAGTTCTGCGCGGTGACGGCCGTGATCACGCTCATCCCGTGCACGCCGAGCGCGAGCATCGTCTTCAGGTCGGCCTGGATGCCGGCGCCGCCGCCGGAGTCCGAACCGGCCACCGTCAGGACCCTGGGCAGGCTCATGACTCGATGTCCCCGAAGTGGTCCCAGCCGCCCTTGCTGGTCCAGGGGGCCCCGTCGACGGTCACCTGGGGCAGCGCGGAGGGGTTGAGGACCTCGCCGATGACCTTCCAGCGGGCCGGGAGCTTGGCGTCCGGCGGGAAGGTCGCCACGATCGCGTGGTCCTCTCCCCCGGTCAGCACCCACTGCATCGGATCCACGCCGACGGCCTGACCGATGTCGTTCATCTGGGTCGGGATGTCGATCGCGCCGGAGCGGATGTCGATGCGGACCTTGCTGGCCTCGGCGATGTGCCCGAGGTCGGCGATCAGCCCGTCGCTCACGTCGCACATCGCGGTCGCGCCGAGCGCGGCGGCCGCCGGGCCCGCGTGGTACGGCGGCTCCGGGCGCCGGTGGGCCTCCACGAAGGCGCGCGGGGAGCGGAAACCCCGGGAGAGGACCGCGTAGCCGGCCGCGGACCAGCCCAGCCAGCCCGTGACGGCCACCAGGTCGCCGGGCTGGGCTCCCGCGCGTGTGACGGGCTCCTGGTTGCGCAGATCGCCGAGCGCGGTGATCGACACCATGATCGTGTCGCCGCGTACGACGTCCCCGCCGACCACGGAGGCGCCCGCGACCTGGCACTCGTCGCGCAGGCCGTCCATCAGCTCGCTCGGCCAGGTCACCGGGAGTTCGGCCGGTACGACCAGGCCGAGCAGCAGGGCGGTCGGTACGGCGCCCATCGCGGCGATGTCGGCGAGGTTCTGTGCCGCCGCCTTGCGTCCGACGTCGTAGGCCGTGGACCAGTCGCGGCGGAAGTGCCGTCCCTCCAGCAGGATGTCGGTGCTCGCCACCACCCTCCGGTCGGGCGCGGCGACCACCGCGGCGTCGTCGCCGGGGCCGATCCGGACCGCCGGGGTGGTGGTGAGACGGGAGGTGAGCTCCCTGATGAGCCCGAACTCCCCGAGCTCACCAACAGTGCCCTTCATTGCTCTTGCTCCCCTTCTCTGCCATGCCGTGCCCACTCGCGCGTCATCAGTGTCCCCGATACGGTCGAGGTGACCGTCGACACGGTCGGAACGACCGTCGATACGGTCAGGTGACCGTCAACTTCCGTCGTGCCTGCACCCTGGCGCGCAAGCCTGGTTCCCGCAGGTCTCCCCGCGGGGAGCGGCGACGCGATACCGTGGCGTTCCTTTTCCCCACATGATCCTCGTGGCCGCCCTGGAGGTTCCGTGGTACAGGCGTACATCCTGATCCAGACGGAGGTCGGCAAGGCGTCGACCGTCGCCGAGACGATCAGCAAGATCCCTGGAGTGCTCCAGGCCGAGGACGTGACGGGACCGTACGACGTCATCGTGCGCGCCCAGGCCGACACCGTCGACGACCTCGGTCGCATGGTGGTCGCCAAGGTCCAGCAGGTGGACGGCATCACCCGCACCCTGACCTGTCCGGTCGTGCATCTGTAGCCCCCGTCTACCCTTGGCCGGTGAATATTTTCCGTCACCGGCCCTTCGGCCTGTTCGCGCCCGCGCTGCTGATCGCGGTCGCGGGCTGCTCATCGGCAGACGACGGCGGCGCCACGGTGGCGGTTCCCAGCCCCGACGCGAAGACGGCGAAGGTGTGCCGGGATCTGCACCGGGTGCTGCCGCAGAAGCTCGACGGGCGGAGCCGCAACGACCCCGAACCCCGGTCCGCCTACACGGCGGGCTGGGGAAACCCGGCGATCATACTGCGCTGCGGTGTCGTACGGCCGCCGAAGATGGTCGATCCCGAGGTGGCCGAGGGCGGTGACCCCGACGCCGTCGCGGGCGGGGTGAACGGCGTCGACTGGCTGATGGAGAAGCAGGGCGACGGCACCTGGCGGTTCACGACGGCGAACCGCGTGGCTTATGTGCAGGTGAGCCTGCCCGAGGGGATGTCCGCGCAGGAGGAGGGCACGGCCGTGCTCACCGACCTCGCGACGGCCGTGAAGAAGGCGATCCCCCAGGGGATCGCCTCCATGCGGTGAGGGTTCCGCGGGTCAGCGCAAGCCGGTCGAGCGGCGCAGCGCCGCCTGGACCAGGCGGTCGATCAGCTCCGGGTAGCTGATGCCGCTGGCCTGCCACATCTGCGGGTACATCGAGATCGGCGTGAAACCGGGCAGGGTGTTGACCTCGTTGATCACGAACTCGCCCTCCTCGGTGAGGAAGAAGTCCGCGCGGACCAGGCCCTCGCAGGAGACCGCCTCGAACGCCTGCACCGCGAGCTCCTGCACCTCGGCGGTCTGCTCCTCGGTGAGCGGCGCCGGGACGACACCGGGCGTGGAGTCGATGTACTTGGCCTCGAAGTCGTAGTACGCGTGCGCGTCCGGCGGCGGGATCTCGGCCGGTACGGAGGCGCGCGGCCCGTCCTCGAACTCCAGCACACCGCACTCGATCTCACGGCCCCGCACGGCGGCCTCGATGAGGATCTTCGGGTCGTGGGCCTGCGCGGTGGCGATCGCCTCGTCCAGGCCGGACAGGTCGTCGACCTTGGTGATGCCGATCGACGAACCCGCGCGGGCGGGCTTCACGAACAGCGGCCAGCCGTGCTCGCCGGCGAAGTCGACGATCTTCTTGCGGGCGGCGGACTCGTCCTGCTCCCACTCACGCGGCCGGATCACCACGTACGGGCCGACCTTGAGCCCGTAGGAGGTGAAGATCCGCTTCATGTACTCCTTGTCCTGGCCGACGGCCGAGGCGAGCACACCGGCACCCACGTACGGCACTCCGGACAGTTCCAGCAGGCCCTGCAGGGTGCCGTCCTCGCCATAGGGACCGTGCAGCACCGGGAAGACCACGTCGACCTCGCCGAGCGCCTTGGGCACCGAGCCGGGCTCGCTGTAGACGACCTCGCGGTTCGAGGGATCGACGGGGAGCACCACGCCGCCCTCGTGCGACTCGGCGAGGTCCTCGACCTCGGGGGTGCGGCGGTCGGTGATGGCCATCCGCTCCGGCTCGTCGGCCGTCAGCGCCCAGCGGCCGTCCCGGGTGATGCCGATCGGCAGGACGTCGTACTTGGTCCGGTCGATGGCCTTGAGGACGGCGCCGGCGGTGACCACGGAGATCCCGTGTTCGGAGCTGCGCCCGCCGAACACGACGGCCACACGCGGCTTGCGCGACGGCTGCTCAGGGCTCTGGGGAAGGTTCTCGGTGCTCATATCGCGTTGAGAGTACCCGTTGGTATCGGCCGAGTCAGCGCCCGCTGGGCCACCGTGACGCAGCGTCCCTCCAACGGTCGCTCAGCGTCGTTCCGGCTTCGCGCTGCGCGCCATCAGCTCCTTGAGGGCGACCACCGGCGGCTTGCCCTCGTGCACGATGTCCACGACCGTCTCGGTGATGGGCATCTCCACACCGTGCCGGCGGGCCAGATCCGCCACCGACTCGCAGGACTTGACGCCCTCGGCGGTCTGCTTGGTGACCGCGATGGTCTCCTGGAGCGTCATGCCCTTGCCGAGGTTGGTGCCGAAGGTGTGGTTGCGGGACAGCGGCGAGGAGCAGGTGGCCACCAGGTCGCCGAGGCCCGCGAGTCCGGAGAAGGTCAGCGGGTCGGCGCCGAGCGCCATGCCGAGCCGGGTGGTCTCGGCGAGACCGCGGGTGATGAGCGAGCCCTTGGCGTTGTCGCCGAGCCCCATGCCGTCGGCGATGCCGACCGCGAGGCCGATGACGTTCTTGACCGCTCCGCCCAGTTCGCAGCCGACGACGTCGGTGTTGGTGTACGGCCGGAAGTACGGCGTGTGGCAGGCGGCCTGGAGGCGCTGGGCGACTGCCTCGTCGGTACAGGCGACGACGGCCGCGGCGGGCATGCGGGCGGCGATCTCGCGGGCCAGGTTGGGCCCGGTGACGACCGCGATGCGGTCGGAGCCGACCTTGGCGACGTCGTCGACGACCTCGCTCATCCGCATGGTGGAGCCGAGTTCGACGCCCTTCATCAGGGAGACGAGCACGGTGTCCGGGGCGAGCAGCGGGGTCCACTCGGCGAGGTTGGCGCGCAGGGTCTGGGAGGGGACGGCGAGGACGGTGAAGTCCGCGTCCCGCAGCGCCTCGGCCGGATCGGAGGTCGCGGCGAGGTTCTCCGGGAGTTCGACGCCGGGCAGGTAGTCGGGGTTGGTCCGGGTGGAGTTGACCGCCTCGGCCAGCTCGGGGCGGCGCGCCCACAGGGTCACTTCGCAGCCCGCGTCGGCGAGGACCATACCGAAGGCGGTACCCCATGAGCCGGTGCCCATGACCGCCGCCTTGACCGCCTTGCTCACTTGCCCTGCCCTTCCGGTTCCTTGCGCTGCGTCTGCGCCTGGGTGCGGCGTCGCTGTTCGATCCGCTCGCGGCGCGGGTCGTAGGGCGTCTCGGGCGCCTTCTCGCCGCGGATCTGCTCCAGCTGGCGGGTGATGGCCGCCATGATGACCTCGGTGGCCTCCTTCAGCAGGTCCGGGGTCATCTCCTTGTCGTAGAAGCGCGACAGGTCCACGGGCGGGCCCGCCAGCACGTGATGGGTCTTGCGCGGGAAGAGGTTGGGCTTCTTGGCGTACGGCGGCAGCAGCTCGTTGACGCCCCACTGCGCGACCGGGACGACCGGGCACCTGGTCTGCAGGGCGACGCGGGCGGCACCCGTCTTGCCGGTCATGGGCCAGCCGTTCGGGTCGCGGGTGAGGGTGCCCTCGGGGTAGAAGGCGACGCACTCGCCGCGCTCCACGGCGTCGATCGCGGCGCGGAAGGCGCTGAGCGCGTCCGTGGACTCGCGGTAGACGGGGATCTGCCCGGTGCCGCGCATGGCGGCGCCGACGAATCCCTTCTTGAAAAGTCCGCTCTTCGCCAGGAATCGCGGAACCCGTCCGGTGTTGTACTGATAGTGCGCGTACGCGAAGGGGTCCACGTGGGAATTGTGGTTCACCACGGTGATAAATCCGCCCTCGGCCGGAATGTGCTCCATTCCACGCCAGTCCCGCTTGATCAGAACCACCAGCGGCGGTTTGCAGATCACCGCGGCGAAGCGGTACCAGAAGCCGATTCTGCGGCGGGGCACAAGGACACCTTCCTCTAGGGGGCTGCCACCCCGGCGGGGGCCGCACAAGTGTCGCCCCGAGCCGCCGGTCTGTCGAGAACACCGTACGCCCCGAGGGGCAGGCCGCCAGAAGCCCCGGGGACAATGATCGCGACAAGAGAGGGGCGGTACGCCGGTGCAGTGGAGCTTGGTGATCCCGCTGAAGCCCTTGGCACGGGCCAAGAGCAGGTTGGCGGACACCGCCGCCGACGCAGTGCGGCCGGGGCTGGCCCTCGCGTTCGCACAGGACACGGTGGCCGCCGCGCTGGCGTGTCCGGCCGTGGCGGATGTGGCAGTCGTCACGGACGACGAGCTGGCCGCACGCGAGCTGGCCGCGCTGGGCGCGCGCATCGTCCCGGACGCACCGGCAAGCGGCCTGAACACCGCTCTCACGCATGGCGCCACCGTCGTACGCGAAATACGCCCGCGCACACCTGTCGCGGCACTGAACGCCGATCTGCCGGCACTGCGGCCGACGGAACTGGCCGTCGTCCTGGGCGCGGCGGCGGAGTTTTCCCGGGCCTTTCTCGCGGATGCGGCTCGGCTGGGCACGACGTTGCTGGCCGCGGGGCCGGACCGGGAATTGCGGCCGGAGTTCGGCATTGATTCCCGTTCCCGGCACCGCGAGTCGGGGGCGGAAGAACTCCGGCTCGCGGGGGTGGATTCGGTACGACAGGATGTGGACACCGGGGACGACTTGCGGGCGGCGCTGGCCCTGGGGGTCGGGCCGTATACGGCAGCCGTTTCGGCGGGACTGCTGATCCCCGGGTCGTGAGGCGCCCGGTGCGGGGGCCTGGCGAGGGGTTCGAGGCGGTGCTCGCCGAGAGGTGCCTCCCCCTAGGGGACATCCCCTCGCAGTCCGCAGCCGGCCTGCACCCCCGCGGCGAAACCCGGAACGAGGGCAACCACTAGGCTGCTGCCATGCAGGCCACCGCATACACCTACGACCCGGCAACCCGAAGCGGGCAGGTGCTCCTCGACGACGGCACCCCGGTCCCCTTCGACGCGTCGGCGTTCGACAAGGGCGGCCTGCGGCTGCTCCGCCCCGGTCAGCGGGTGCGGATCGAGACCGAGGGACAGGGCGAAGCCCTGCGCATCACCCTCGTAACCCTCCAAACCCTGTAACTGCCCTTACAAACGCCGCGGGCCGGGCTCCCGAGGGAGTCCGGCCCGGCGCGTGAGTGCCCTGGCGTGGCGCCCTGGCGGCTTACGACGTCGCCTTGCGGGCGGTGGCCTTCTTCGCGGTGGTCTTGCGTGCCGTCGACTTCTTGGCCGGGGCCTTCTTCGCGGTGACCTTCTTCGCCGGGGCCTTCTTGGCGGTGGCCTTCTTGGCGGTGGTCTTCTTCGCGGCGGTGGTCTTGGCGGCCGCCGTGGTCTTCTTGGCGGGAGCCTTCTTCGCCGGGGCCTTCTTCGCGGCGGCCGTGGTCTTCTTCGCGGTCGTCTTCTTCGCCGTGGTCTTCTTCGCGGCGGCGGCCTTGGTGGTCTTCTTCGCGGCGGCCTTCTTGACCGTCGCCGCGGCGCCGCCGGTCAGGCTGCCCTTGGGCGCCTTCTTGACCGAGACCTCGCCACCGCGCGGCAGCTTCTTCGAGCCGCTCACCAGGTCCTTGAAGCCCTGACCGGCACGGAAGCGCGGCACGGAGGTCTTCTTGACCCGAACCCGCTCACCGGTCTGAGGGTTGCGGGCGTAACGGGCGGGGCGGTCCACCTTCTCGAAGGACCCGAAGCCGGTGACCGAGACCCGCTCGCCCGCGACGACCGCGCGGACGATGGCGTCCAGGACATGATCGACAGCGTCGGCGGCCTGCTGGCGGCCACCCACCTTGTCGGCAATCGCTTCTACGAGCTGCGCCTTGTTCACGTCTTCCCCTTCGGAGACATCGCCAGAACGAAAGTGTTCAAGCTTTTTCGCACGTTAGGCAGATATATACCGCAAATCAAACACGAAACGGGCTAATCACCCTTGTGCCGCAACGGACTCGGTGGTCTCGGGCTGTTCAGTCGTCCTCTTCGGGGATCCGACCCTCGTCGAGGTCCGCGTTGAACCGCTCGAGCCGCCTTGCCGCAGCGGCGAGATCGTGCTTGGCCGCGGCCGTAATGACCAGCAGCTTCCGGGTCAGCGCCATCCGTACGCCCTCCGGGACTTGCAGTGCGCGCACTTTTGCGTGCGCTTCCTTGAGTTGGTTCGCGACCGCCGTATAGAGCTGGAGTTGGCCGTCGTGTCCCATGCACAGATTGTGCCATCTGGGGCGAGTTGTCGCCTGCCCAGGGGGTAACTGCCGCCTCAAATGGCCTTCCAGGCACTTGCGGAGGACGCGATCCCAGCACTCACGTACCCGCGCAACCCCCTTCGTAACGTGGGAAGTTGAGAGGCGGGCAAGAAGCGTGCGGGACGATTCGGGCCCGGACATGGCCGTACCCCCGATCGTGGCGATCGGGGGTACGGAGGGGGTGTTGGGTGGCCGGATCCGACCGCTCTGGCCCTGCGGCCGGAGCCGATCAGACCTGGAGCGTCCTCGGCTTGTACGACGGCCGCTTGGCCTCGTAAGCGGCGATGTCGGCCTCGTTCTGCAGCGTGATGGAGATGTCGTCCAGGCCGTTCAGCAGCCGCCAGCGGGAGTTCTCGTCCAGCTCGAAGGAGGCCGTGATGCCCTCGGCGCGCACCTCACGAGCCTCAAGGTCCACAGTGACCTCAGCAGTGGGGTCCTGTTCCGTCAGCTCCCACAGCGCGTCCACGATCTTCTGCTCAAGCACGACCGTGAGCAGGCCGTTCTTCAGCGAGTTGCCCCGGAAGATGTCCGCGAAACGGGAGGAGATCACGGCCTTGAAGCCGTAGTTCTGCAGCGCCCAGACGGCGTGCTCGCGGGAGGAGCCGGTGCCGAAGTCGGGGCCGGCGACCAGGACCGTGGCGCCCTGCCGCTCCGGGCGGTTGAGCACGAACTCCGGGTCCTTGCGCCAGGCCTCGAACAGCCCGTCCTCGAAGCCGTCCCGGGTCACCTTCTTGAGCCAGTGAGCAGGGATGATCTGGTCGGTGTCGACGTTGCTGCGGCGCAGCGGGACGGCCCGGCCGGTGTGCGTGGTGAATGCTTCCATGACTGATCAGACTCCAGCGGGCGTACGGGTCTCGGCGTCGGACAGGTCGGCGGGCGAGGCCAGGTGGCCCAGGACGGCGGTGGCCGCCGCGACCTGCGGCGACACCAGGTGCGTACGACCGCCCTTGCCCTGCCGGCCCTCGAAGTTGCGGTTGGAGGTGGACGCGGAGCGCTCACCCGGGGCCAGCTGGTCGGGGTTCATGCCGAGGCACATCGAGCAGCCCGCGTGCCGCCATTCGGCGCCGGCCTCCTTGAAGACCACGTCCAGACCCTCGGAGACGGCCTGCAGACCCACGCGCGCGGAGCCCGGGACGACCAGCATCCGTACGCCGTCGGCGACTTTGCGGCCCCGCAGCAGGTCCGCGGCTGCGCGCAGGTCCTCGATGCGGCCGTTGGTGCAGGAACCTACGAAGACGGTGTCCACCTTGATGGAGCGCAGCGGCTGGCCGGCCTCCAACCCCATGTATTCCAGGGCCTTTTCGGCGGCGAGGCGCTCCGAAGCGTCTTCGTACGAAGCCGGGTCGGGGACGTTCGCCGAAAGCGGCGCGCCCTGGCCGGGGTTGGTGCCCCAGGTGACGAACGGGGACAGCTCGTCGGCGTTGATCACGACCTCGGCGTCGAACTCGGCGTCGTCGTCGGTGCGCAGCGTCTTCCAGTACTCGACGGCCGCGTCCCAGTCGGCGCCCTCGGGGGCGTGCGGGCGGCCCTTGAGGTACGCGAAGGTGGTCTCGTCGGGGGCGATCATGCCCGCGCGGGCACCGGCCTCGATCGACATGTTGCAGATGGTCATCCGGGCCTCCATCGAGAGCTTCTCGATGGCGGAGCCGCGGTACTCCAGGATGTAGCCCTGGCCGCCGCCCGTACCGATCTTCGCGATGATCGCCAGGATCAGGTCCTTGGCCGTGACGCCCTCGGGCAGCTCGCCCTCGACGGTGATCGCCATGGTCTTCGGGCGGGCCAGCGGCAGCGTCTGGGTGGCCAGCACATGCTCGACCTGGGAGGTGCCGATGCCGAAGGCCAGGGCGCCGAACGCGCCGTGCGTGGAGGTGTGCGAGTCACCGCAGACCACGGTCGTACCGGGCTGGGTCAGACCCAGCTGCGGGCCGACGACGTGCACGACGCCCTGCTCGACGTCGCCCAGCGGGTGCAGCCGCACGCCGAACTCGGCGCAGTTCTTGCGCAGGGTCTCCAGCTGGGCCCGGGAGACCGGGTCGGCGATGGGCTTGTCGATGTCGAGGGTCGGGGTGTTGTGGTCCTCGGTGGCGATGGTGAGGTCGAGGCGACGCACCGTCCGGCCGCTCTTGCGCAGACCGTCGAAGGCCTGGGGGCTGGTCACCTCGTGCAGCAGGTGCAGATCGATGTAGAGGAGGTCGGGCTCGCCCTCGGCGCGCCGGACGACGTGGTCGTCCCAGACCTTCTCCGCGAGTGTCCTACCCATCGCTTTCCCTCCGGCCGGCAAAGGTGCACCGGCCCAACTAGAGATCTTGAGGAAGCGGCCGCCGCACCCTGATGTCGTGATTCCGGGCGTCCACCGCCAGGCCCGTTGGTCTGCGGGCCGCTGTGTGATTCCAGGGTGGCGCGTTCCACGGAAAATTGAACTTGCGTTTCACAGAGTGAGACGTGAGTATCGTTGCATGGACAACAGTAGCGGCGTCGGCGTTCTGGACAAGGCGGCCCTCGTCCTGAGCGCTCTGGAGTCCGGTCCGGCCACCCTCGCGGGTCTGGTCGGTGCCACCGGACTGGCACGACCCACGGCTCACCGCCTGGCCGTGGCTTTGGAACACCACCGCATGGTGGCACGCGACATGCAGGGCCGTTTCATTCTCGGCCCACGCCTCGCGGAGCTCGCGGCGGCGGCGGGCGAGGACCGCCTGCTCGCGACGGCGGGCCCCGTGCTCACCCACCTCCGCGATGTCACCGGCGAGAGCGCACAGCTCTACCGGCGCCAGGGTGACATGCGCATCTGTGTGGCCGCGGCGGAGCGCCTGTCCGGCCTGCGGGACACCGTCCCGGTCGGCTCCACGCTCACGATGAAGGCCGGCTCCTCGGCGCAGATCCTGCTCGCCTGGGAGGAGCCCGAGCGCCTGCACCGCGGCCTGCAGGGCGCCCGCTTCACGGCGACGGCCCTGTCGGGCGTACGGCGGCGCGGCTGGGCCCAGTCCATCGGCGAGCGCGAGCCGGGCGTCGCATCCGTCTCCGCGCCCGTACGCGGCCCCTCCAACCGCGTCGTGGCCGCCGTCTCGGTCTCCGGCCCCATCGAGCGTCTGACCCGCCACCCGGGCCGTATGCACGCCCAGGCGGTCATCGACGCGGCGGCCCGTCTGTCGGAGGCCTTGCGCCGCTCGGGCTGAGCCCCCCGCTGTGCGGGAACGCGAGGAGGGCCTGCCTCAACGCCGCGGCAGGCCCTCCTCGTCCCCCGTCCCCCTGTTCAGCCGGCCTTTTCCGCCACCGGGGCCTGTCGCGAGCGGTAGGAGAGCCGGTCCTTCGCATAGCGCCCGCGCTTCTCCAACGGGATCTGCCCGTGCGCCGCGGCGAGGCCGAACGCGGGCATGTCGCCGTAGATCGCCTCGTACGACCCCTCCGGCACGACATACGTCTCGTGCCAGATGCCGACCTGCCCGCGCAGCTTCCCGGTCCGCTCCTTGCGGTTGAGCTTCGCCCAGGCCTTGTGGTGGAAGGCGTCGGGAGCCGTCGCGTAGCCGTACAGCTTCTCCTTGGACTCCCAGTACTGGACGATGTAGTACGTGCGCGGCGAAGCCGTCAGCATGACGCGGCTGCGCAGGCCCCGCGCCGGATCCTTCTCCAGTTCCCGCAGCATCCGGAACATCGCGAGCATCACCGGGAGCCACAGATGCACGGCCCAGAAGCGGTTGATGCGCATGCCGATCAGCAGGACGACGACCTCGCCCCTGGCGTCGGCGGTCGTACGGGAAACCATGACTACTCCCCCTCGTTGGCGAGCGACGCTATCCAACTTCCGATGCTTGGATAGTGCCGTTATCCAAGAAGGAGCGCAAGACATGCGGCTCGCCGAATTGAGCAGACGCAGCGGTGTGTCCACCGCGACGATCAAGTACTACCTGCGTGAAGGCCTGTTGCCGCCGGGCCGCCAGGTCAACCCCACGACGGCGGAGTACGACGACGGGCACCTGCGCCGGCTGCGGCTGGTGCGCGCGATGATCCAGGTCGGCGGGATCCCGGTGGCCACGGTCCGGGAGGTGCTGGGCCACGTCGACGACTACGCCCTGGGCCGCACGATCCGGCTGGGCGCGGCCCTGTGGGCGCTGCCGCAGGTGCCGGAGCCGGACGAGGAGGACGCCTTCGTGCAGGCGGCCCACCGGGAGGTGGACGAGCTGCTCGACCGCCTGGGCTGGTCCAACGCGAAGCTGCTGACGACGATCTCCCCCTCGTACCGCTCGCTGGTGGTGGCGGTGGCCGCGTTCCGCCGGCTCGGTTACGACTGGGGCTCCGAACTGCTCGCGTCCTACGGCAGGTTGATGCACGAGGTGGCCAAACTCGACCTGGACTTCGTGGAGACGCATCCGTCGGAGGCGGAGAAGGTGGAAACGGCGGTGCTCGGCGCGGTGCTGACCGAGCCGATGCTGCAGGCCCTGCGCCGGCTGGCCCAGGAGGAGGAGTCGGGGCGCCGCTACGGTTTCGAGTAGCGCCCGGGTACGGCGAAGGCCCCCCACCGAAGTGGAGGGCCTTCCCTGTGCGTACCCCCGACCGGATTCGAACCGGCGCTACCGCCTTGAGAGGGCGGCGTGCTAGGCCGCTACACAACGGGGGCGTGGACTCTGCGTTTCCGCAGGTCCGAGCTGGTCTACCTGGACTCGAACCAAGACTAACTGAACCAGAATCAGTCGTGCTGCCAATTACACCATAGACCAATGATGGTTTAGACCAGTCAGTACCCCCGACCGGATTCGAACCGGCGCTACCGCCTTGAGAGGGCGGCGTGCTAGGCCGCTACACAACGGGGGCCCTAGCGATCCCGACCGAGATCAGGATCAGTACCCCCGACCGGATTCGAACCGGCGCTACTGCCTTGAGAGGGCAGCGTGCTAGGCCGCTACACAACGGGGGCTTTGCAGATAAGCTCTGCGAGCTGGCCTACCTGGACTCGAACCAAGACTAACTGAACCAGAATCAGTCGTGCTGCCAATTACACCATAGGCCACTGGAACTCAAGCCCCTGCGGGGTTCTCGTTCTAGCTTGCTCCGTGGGGCTCCGGCCTTCCGGCCCGCTCCCCTCGGCGCAGGAAGAACATTACCCGAAGGTGGACGGGGCTCCAAAACGGGTATCCGCGCGGACTAGCGCCGGGAGTTCGGCGAGGGTCGAGATCCGGTGCGCGACGACGTCCCCGGCGGCCTGTGCGTACGCCGTCCCGCGGTCGATCCACACGGACAGCAGCCCCGCCTCGGCGGCACCCCGACCGTCGATCTCCGGGTGATCGCCGACGTACGCCACCTCGTGCGGAGGCAGTCCCAGCACCTCGCAGGCGGCCAGGAAGGCGCCGGGCTCCGGCTTGGAGACGCCCAGCTCGGCGGCGCACAGCACGGCCTCGAAGCGGTCGAGGAGGCCGAGGGTGCGCAGCTTGTGCTCCTGGACCGTGATGCTGGAGTTGGACAGCACCGCGTGCCGGTGGCTGGCGGAGAGCGCCTCCAGGGCGGGCAGGACGTCCGGGAAGAGGCTCCAGGCGGCCTCGTAGTGCCCTATGTACCGCTGGAACCAGGCGTCGCACTCGGCATCGGTCAGTTCCGTGTCGAGGAACACACGCACGCGGTCGCGCCGCTGGTCCTGGAAGGAGCACTCCCCCGCCGCGTACCGCGCCCACTGCCGGTCGGTGGTCTTCCGCCACCGCAGGAGGGCCTCCTCGGGCGTCGCGTACCCGACGAGCAGCCCCTCCACCGCCAGATGCGCCCGCATGCCCTCACGGTCTGCGGTCGTGTAGTCGAACAGCGTGTCGTCCACGTCCCAGACCACGGCTCTGATCGTCATGACACCGACGGTACCGCCGGACGGCTGGCACACTGAGGGCCATGAGCGAGTACCGCGTCCAATTCACCGTCGAGGCCCGTGCGACGTACGACGCCCTGCCCGCAGAGCGCCGAGCGCAGTTGGACAAGGCCGTGCGGATACTGGCCCGTGACCCGTTCCGGAAGACCTCGACCGCGCCGCTGGGCCCGGACGACAACCTGCGCAAGGCCTATGTCGCCCCCGGTGTGGTGCTGGAGTACATGGTGGCCGGAGCGATCATGGTCATCGTCGTGCTGGAGATCTTCGACGAGAGTGCCTACTTGATCGACGAAGCCGAAGCCCAGTGACCGACGCAACAGGGGCGGCACCCGGAACACTCCGGATGCCGCCCCTGACGCATGTGCCGGCTAGGCGGTCAGCTTCGCCAGCGCCGCGTCGATCCTCGCCAGCGTCTTCTCCTTGCCCAGGACCTCCAGGGACTCGAAGAGCGGCAGTCCGACGGTGCGGCCGGTGACGGCGACGCGGACCGGGGCCTGGGCCTTGCCGAGCTTGAGGCCGTGGGCCTCGCCGGCGGCCAGGACGGCCTCCTTGAGGGACTCGGGCGACGTCCAGTCGGCCGACTCCAGCTTCTCGCGGGCGGTGCGCAGGAGGGCGTCGCTGCCCTCCTTCATCGCCTTGGTCCACGAGGCCTCGTCGAAGACGGGCTCGGCGAGGAACAGGAAGTCGACGTTGTCGGTGATCTCGGAGAGGACCTTGAGGCGGGTCTGGGCGTGCGGGGCGATCGCCTGCCACTTGGCCTCGTCGAAGTCCTCCGGCGCCCACGGGGCGAACGGGGCCTTCAGCCACGGGCGGCAGCGCTCGGTGAACTCCTTCACATCCAGCATGCGGATGTGGTCGCCGTTGATCGCCTCGCACTTCTTCAGGTCGAAGCGCGCCGGGTTCGGGTTGACGTCGGAGATGTCGAAGGCCGCGACCATCTCGTCGATCGTGAAGATGTCCTGGTCCGCGGAGAGGGACCAGCCCAGCAGGGACAGGTAGTTGAGCAGGCCCTCGGGCAGGAAGCCCTGCTCGCGGTAGAGGTTCAGGCTCGCCTGCGGGTCGCGCTTGGAGAGCTTCTTGTTGCCCTCGCCCATGACGTAGGGGAGGTGGCCGAACTGCGGGGTCCGCTTCGCGATGCCCAGCTCGGTCAGCGCCTTGTACAGCGCGATCTGGCGGGGGGTGGAGGAGAGCAGGTCCTCGCCGCGCAGGACGTGGGTGATCTCCATCAGCGCGTCGTCGACCGGGTTGACCAGCGTGTACAGCGGGGCGCCGTTCGCACGGACGATGCCGTAGTCCGGCACGTTCTCCGGCGTGAAGGTCAGCTCGCCGCGGACCAGGTCGGTGAAGGTGATCGTCTCGTCCGGCATCCGGAAGCGGACGATCGGGGTGCGGCCCTGGGCCTGGTACTCCTCGACCTGCTCGGCACTCAGGTCGCGGCAGTGGCCGTCGTAGCCGGAGGGCTTGCCGGCGGCGCGGGCGGCCTCGCGGCGGGTGTCCAGCTCCTCCTGGGAGCAGTAGCAGTGGTAGGCGTGGCCGGCGTCCAGGAGCTTCTGCGCGACGTCGGCGTAGATGTCCATGCGCTGCGACTGGCGGTACGGCGCGTGCGGGCCGCCGACCTCGGGGCCCTCGTCCCAGTCGAAGCCGAGCCAGCGCATCGCGTCGAGCAGCTGGTTGTACGACTCCTCGGAGTCGCGGGCCGCGTCGGTGTCCTCGATGCGGAAGACCAGGGTGCCCTGGTGGTGCCGGGCGAACGCCCAGTTGAACAGGGCGGTGCGGACCAGGCCCACGTGCGGGTTACCGGTGGGCGAGGGGCAGAAACGGACGCGTACGGGAGAGCCGGGTGCGCTAGCCACGCTTGACAACCTTGTTGGTGAGAGTGCCGATGCCTTCGATGGTGACGGCGACCTCGTCGCCGACGTTCAGGGGGCCGACCCCTGCCGGGGTGCCGGTGAGGATGACGTCGCCGGGGAGCAGGGTCATCGCCTCGGAGATGTTGACGACCAGGTCCTCGATGGGGTGGATCATCTCGCTGGTACGGCCCAGCTGGCGCTGCTGGCCGTTGACCGTGAGCTGGATGGTCAGGTCGTTCGCGCGCTCCAGGTCCAGGTCCGTCTCCACCCAGGGACCGAGCGGGCAGGAGCTGTCGAAGCCCTTGGCGCGCGCCCACTGCTTCTCGCGGCGCTGGACGTCACGGGCGGTGACGTCGTTGGCGCAGGTGTAACCGAAGATCACGTCCTTGACGCGTTCGCGCGGCACCTCGCGGCACATACGGCCGATGACGACGGCCAGCTCGGCCTCGTGGTGCAGTTCCTCGGAGAACGGCGGGTACTGGATGTCGTCACCGGGACCGATCACCGAGGTGGAGGGCTTGAAGAAGGCGAACGGGTCGTCCGGCACCTCGTTGCTCAGCTCGCGCGCGTGCTCGGCGTAGTTGCGGCCGAAGGCCACGACCTTGTTGGGGAGCACCGGCGGGAGCAGCCTGACCTTGTTCAGCGGCACCTTCGTACCGGACAGCTCGTGGTCCGCGAACGGGATGCCCTTGATGATGTCGAGGACGAGTTCGTCCTGCTTGTCGCCCTCGACCGCGCCGAAGGCGACGTTCCCGTCGATGGAGAACCTGGCGATGCGCACGGGATCCTTGCGCCCCTCACTGAGAACCGGCGTACTGACGCCTCAGGTTAACCGGTCGGACCGCCGGAATTCCGAGTCCGCGGGGCCGGGCGCGCGGGGAAGCAGCCGGTCCCCCGGCCATACGGCGCGGGGAAGCAGCCGGTCCCCCGGCCATACGGCGCGGGGAAGCAGCCGGTCCCCGGCCGTACGGCGCGGGGACCGGGGGTGGGAGCGCGGGGTGTGGGAGGGGAAACGGCGGGCCAGGAGCCGGGCCGGCCGTGGCCGGCAGCGCGTCGCGCTACTCTCCGGCCGCGGCCGCCGCGCCGACGGGGACGTCCACCAGGACCGTGCGTCGCGGGTTGGCGGTCTGGGCGGGGAGGTCGACGGAGTGCTCCTGCAGCTCGGGCGTCTGCAGGTCGCCGGTGTCCTTCAGATGCGCCAGGGTGGTGCGTCGCGGGTTGGCGATCTTGTGGAGCATCATCGTCGTCTTCACGGTTGTACGAGTCCTAGTCCTGTGTCGGCGTACAGAAGCGTCGCTCTTGTAAAGCGCCAGGCTAAACATCCAATTCCCTGCCGCAGGCGCCAACCGCCCAGGACGTTCATGTGAGTTTGCTCACGACCTCGCGGACAAACCGGTCAAACCTCACCCGCAACGCGCCCCAGCGAAACGGACATTGGACCCCTGAAGCCATCATTCCGCTCCTGATCATGGCGACTGGGACACCGAGTGATGAGCGACAACTCGCAGAGAAACGCCCGTTTCGTCCCGGATCAGCCTCCACGACTGGTAACTCGGCACTCACAGCCCGTCACGGAGGTCACAGCTCGGGACACGCACCTTGTTGGAGATCCGGCACTGTGCTGGAATTCCACGGACCGCCGCGGGGATCGAGCCGGCGCACATGGGGCGCAACGCAGCGCCAAGCGGCGGCGAGATCAGGGGGGAGCCAGCGCCGGTCACTCAAGACCACCCGGAGGGCGTTTTCAGGGCGCTCTCCAGAACGCCGACACCGTGTCCCTCCGTTCACGCGGAGGGGTGCCTGGTCCAGAGGTTGCGACGCTAGTGCAGGGACGTTTCAAGAGGGATGGCAGCGCTTCGGCGGAGCCGGAGTCGCACGACGGGACTGGCCCCATGAAGGGCAGCTCCTCGCCCCAGCACGCCCAGAACCCGGGCCAGGCCCCGTCCGGGGACAGCGGCGAGCGCAGCGGACGCCCCGGCGTGTCGGCCTCGTCGGCCGCCACGGGCGGCGGCTCCGGTGCGGCCCCCGCGCCGGCCGTGAAGCCCCCGAAGGGCCCCACCGGCCCCGGCTCACGCATGGCCCTGCGCAACTGGCGCATCTCCACGCGTCTGGTGTCGCTGCTGGCGCTGCCCGTCATCGCGGCGACCTCGCTGGGCGCACTGCGCATCAGCGACAACATGGACGACATCCAGCAGCTCGACAACATGAAGCTGCTGACGGACATGACCAAGCAGGCCACCGAGCTGGCCATGGCCCTCCAGGACGAGCGCGACCAGTCCGCCGGTCCCCTGGCGCACGGCCTGTCGCAGAGCGACTACACGGTCAAGGGCTTCGAAGAGAAGACCGACCTGGCCCGCGAGAACTTCCTCAACTCCTCCGAGCAGATCGACGCGGCCAGCAAGGACGGCAACCTCCAGGGCGTCCGCGACGCGCTCGTCGGCCTCGCCAACCAGCTCGACGACCTCGCCAAGATCCGCAAGACCGCCTACAAGTCGCAGGGCAACTCGACCCAGACGGTGGAGTCGTACCACCGGCTGATCACCCAGCTGATCAGCCTGTCCCAGGACATGGCCGAGGCCTCCAGCAACCCGGAGATGATCTCGCGCACGCGCGCCCTGGCGGCCTTCTCCACCGCCAAGGAGTACGCCTCCGTACAGCGCGCCACGATCGCCGCCGCGCTGCCCGCGACCACGGACAGGAAGGGCGACCTCTCCGAGAACGACCGCCTGTACGGCCAGTCGGCGTACGCGAGCGAGAACTCGGAAATCGCGATCTTCCGCAAGATCTACGCCAACAACAACGCCGAGGAACTCCTCAAGCCGATCGACGAGGGCAACCCGACGATCGAGTCCGCGGACACCTATGCCAAGCGTGTCTTCGACTCCCCCAACGGCATCCAGAGCATGAACAACCGGTCCTACAAGGACTGGGTGGACGACAGCTCGACCAAGATCGACCAGATGAAGAAGATCGAGCACACGCTGCTCGAGCAGATGGAGCAGAAGGCCCGCGAGCTGAAGAGCGCCACCCAGCAGGACGCCATCATCTCCGGTGCGCTGATCCTGATCGTGCTCGGCGTGTCGCTGGTCGGCGCGTTCGTCGTGGCCCGCTCGATGATCCGCTCGCTGCGCCGGCTGCAGGAGACCGCGACCAAGGTCGCCCAGGAACGCCTGCCCGAGCTGGTCAAGCAGCTGTCGGAGTCCGACCCGCAGGACGTCGACACCTCGGTGGAGTCGGTCGGTGTGCACTCCCGGGACGAGATCGGCCAGGTGGCCGCGGCCTTCGACGACGTGCACCGCGAGGCGGTCCGCCTCGCCGCCGAGCAGGCCCTTCTGCGGGGCAACGTCAACGCGATGTTCACCAACCTCTCGCGCCGCTCGCAGGGTCTCATCCAGCGCCAGCTGTCGCTGATCTCCGAACTGGAGTCCCGCGAGGCCGACCCGGACCAGCTGTCCTCGCTGTTCAAGCTGGACCACCTCGCCACGCGTATGCGCCGTAACGGTGAGAACCTCCTCGTTCTCGCGGGTGAAGAGCCCGGCCGCCGGTGGACCCGTCCGGTCCCGCTGGTCGACGTGCTCCGCGCCGCCGCGTCCGAGGTGGAGCAGTACGAGCGCATCGAGCTGGCCGCCGTCCCGACCACCGAGGTCGCCGGCCGGGTCGTCAACGACCTCGTGCACCTGCTCGCCGAGCTGCTGGAGAACGCGACCTCGTTCTCCTCGCCGCAGACCAAGGTCAAGGTCACCGGTCACGCGCTGCCCGACGGCCGCGTCCTGATCGAGATCCACGACACCGGTATCGGCCTCTCCCCCGAGGACCTCGCGGCGATCAACGAGCGGCTCGCCTCGCCGCCCACCGTGGACGTCTCGGTCTCCCGCCGCATGGGTCTGTTCGTGGTCGGCCGGCTGTCGCAGCGGCACGGCATCCGCATCCAGCTGCGCCCGTCCGACTCCGGTGGCACGACCGCGCTGGTCATGCTGCCCGTGGACGTCGCCCAGGGCGGCAAGAAGCCCGCTCCGGGCAAGCCGGGCGCGCCCGTCGGCTCCGGTGGTCCGGCCGCCGCGCAGGCGGCCGCCGGTGCGGCCGCGGCGCGCCGCGCGAACGCCAACAACGGCCAGGGCGGTGCCCTGGGTGGCGGGCCGGCCGGTGGCGGTCTGCTCGGTGGCGGTCCCGGCCAGCGCGGCCAGGTCGGCGCCGGCCAGGGTCCCCGGCCCGCGCTGCCCGGCACGGGCCAGGGCGGCCGTCCCGGTGCGCCGGGCGGTGCGCGTGGTCCCCAGGGCGGTCCCGGTGGTCCCAGTGGTCTCGGTGGTCTGCAGCAGGGCCGGCCGGCGCCCGCGGGGGCCGGTGCGGGCGGCTTCGGCGCTCAGGCGCCCGGCGCCCCGCAGGGTCTGCAGGCCGCGAACCCGGGCGGCCAGCAGCAGGACGCCTTCGGCGGCCGTGGCCCGCAGCGGCCCGGTGCCGCCTCCGACCAGGGCCGCCAGCCCCAGCTGCCGCCGCGCGGCGGCCCGCGGGCCGAGCTGCCCGGCGGTGACCAGCAGCGCACCCCGGACTGGAGCGACACCCGGGCTCCGCTGTCGCGGGCCTCGCTGGACGCGCCGCGCGGCCACGACGAGCAGGACCCGGCGCACGCCGCGCGCAGGCCGCGCGTCGACGACCGGCAGGGCCCGGGTTCGACCGCGGAGATGCCCCGGATCGACGCGCAGGGCCCGTCCGCCACGGGCGAGTTCGCGCGTCCGGAGCTGCCCGGCCCCCAGCACACGGGTCAGTACGCCCGCCCGGAGAACCCGCAGCAGACCGGCCAGTTCGCGCGCCCCGACAACCCGCAGCAGACCGGCCAGTTCGACGGTGCCGGTGGCAGCCAGGGCGCCGATCCGTACGTCCGCTCCGACGTCTTCGGCACGCCGGCGCCGCGGCGGGACGACACCGCGCAGAACGCCGGTCAGAACACGGGCCAGAACACCGGCCAGTTCGCGGCCCCGCAGGGCTTCGACGGCGGCTACGACGGCAGTTCCACCGGCAGGCACGCCCTGCCCGGCCGCCAGAACCCGGCCCACACGGGTCAGTTCGAGCGCCCGCAGCAGGCCGGCCGGGACGACTTGGGCGCCCGGCGTCAGCAGGCCCCCCAGCAGCGTCCGGTGCACCGTGAGCCGGAGGCTCTGCCGCCGGCCACCGGCCCGGGTGACGGCCGTACCCCGCTGTACGACACGCTGGAGACCAACTGGTTCCACGGCGGTCCGCAGGCGGAGGGCGCCCCCGCGCCGCAGCAGCAGCCGCAGGCACCCGCCCCGGCCCCGCAGCGCCCCGCGAACGGCAACGGCTCCACCACCGGTTCCTGGCGCACCTCGCCGAACGACGAACTCGTCCGGCAGGCCGAGCGCGTCCGGCAGCCCGCCGCGGGCGGAGTCACCACCTCCGGCCTGCCGCGCCGGGTGCCCCGGGCCAACCTCGTCCCGGGCACCGCCCAGCAGCAACAGCACCAAGCCGGTCCGCAGGTCTCGCGTGCGCCTGACGACGTACGCGGACGGCTGACCAATCTCCGTCGGGGCATCGCTCAGGGCCGTCAGGCCGGCAGCGGCCAGACCGGCAGCTACCCGAGCCCCACTCACCAGCAGGAGCGTTAGTTGAGTCCGATGAGCCAGGCGGCACAGAACCTGAACTGGTTGATCACCAACTTCGTGGACAACACCCCCGGGGTGTCGCACACGGTGGTGGTCTCCGCCGACGGCCTTCTGCTGGCGATGTCCGAAGGCTTCCCGCGGGACCGCGCCGACCAGCTGGCGGCCGTCGCGTCCGGGCTGACCTCGCTGACGGCCGGGGCGTCCCGGATCTTCGAGGGCGGCACCGTGGCACAGACGGTCGTCGAGATGGAGCGCGGGTTCCTTTTCCTGATGTCCATCTCGGACGGGTCGTCCCTCGCGGTACTGGCCCACCCCGAGTGCGACATCGGTCTCGTCGGCTACGAGATGGCACTGCTCGTCGACCGCGCAGGGGCGGTACTCACCCCGGACCTGCGCGCCGAACTCCAGGGCAGTCTGCTTCACTGACCGCCCCCGGCACCACCCACCTCACGAAAACACCGTCCGGCCGCCACAATCCCCCCACCGGCCCCGTCAGACGGCTTGACTGACCGACTTGCTGTCCCGCCCGGAGGATTCATGACCCCGCCCACCGCCCATCACGATCCGTATGCGGAGCCGTACGGGGACGAGGGCGACCAGCCGCTGGTCCGTCCGTACGCGATGACCGGCGGCCGGACCAGGCCGCGCTATCAGCTCGCGATAGAGGCACTCATCAGTACGACGGCGGACCCGGCTGCGCTCATGGGGCTGCTCCCCGAGCACCAGCGGATCTGCCATCTGTGCCGTGAGGTCAAGTCGGTCGCGGAGGTCTCCGCCCTGCTGGCCATGCCGCTCGGGGTGGCCCGGATCCTGGTGGCCGACCTCGCCGAGGCCGGCCTGGTCGCCATCCACCAGCCGGGTGGCGACGAGAACAACGGCGGCGCACCGGATGTGACGCTGCTCGAAAGGGTGCTCAGTGGACTTCGCAAGCTCTGACGCGGGCCGGGCCACCACCTCGGCGAAGATCGTGGTGGCGGGCGGCTTCGGCGTGGGCAAGACCACGTTCGTCGGCGCCGTCTCGGAGATCAACCCGCTGCGCACAGAGGCCGTCATGACGTCCGCTTCGGCCGGCATCGACGACCTCACCCACACCGGGGACAAGACGACGACCACCGTCGCCATGGACTTCGGCCGTATCACCCTGGACCAGGACCTCATCCTGTACCTGTTCGGCACGCCCGGCCAGGACCGCTTCTGGTTCATGTGGGACGACCTGGTGCGCGGTGCGATCGGCGCGGTGGTGCTCGTGGACACCCGGCGCCTGGCCGACTGCTTCCCCGCGGTCGACTACTTCGAGAACTCCGGCCTGCCGTTCGTCGTCGCCCTCAACGGCTTCGACGGCCAGCAGCCCTACGCCCCCGAAGAAGTACGGGAAGCGCTGCAGATAGGACCGGACACCCCGATCATCACGACCGACGCCCGGCACCGCGCCGACGCCAAGAGTGCGCTGATCACCCTGGTCGAGCACGCCCTGATGGCACGTCTCAAGTAGCGCCCGCGCACGTACTCAAGTACGACGGCGTATACGGCAGTTACGGTAAACGCTACGGAGCCGACTGTGGCCTATGACACGGTCGGCTCCGACGTTCATAACAGTTCGGCAGAGGAATCACCCGGCTTCACCACGCGACGCGTTCGCGTAGTGCCGCTGTGCGCACAAACGCCCCGCCTTTTGGCGGGGCTCGCTCTTTATGACCGTTTTATCTGGGGCTTACAAGAGCGTTGCTCCGAGGTTTCCGCTGTTTGGAAGAGCGCTGGTCCACGTGCTGGAATGCCTGAACTGCCCAATAGTCAAAGACGTACCCACCAAGGGGTCGATGACGAACCGGGCTCTGAGAGACTGCGGCACGACGTAGGTGCCGACCGCCGAGAGGTTGTTGGTCGAGTGAGGCGAAGCAAGAACGGTCCCGAGCCGTCGGCGCGGGGCAACTTCACCCCGCCGCCGCGCGCTGCGGCGCCCACCCCTGTGCCCGGCGCGGAACCGACGGCGGCCCCCGCGCCGAGCGGCGGCCGTTTCTCGCCGCGCAACTGGCGTGTGCCGACCAGGCTGAACGCGATCCTGCTGATACCCGTGGCGGTCGGCCTCGTCATGGGTGGCTTCCAGGTGAAGAGCTCGATCGACACCTGGCAGCAGGCACGCGACGCCGAGAACACCGCCCGCCTGGTGCGTGCCGCCCTCAGCTACGCCGACGCCCTCGAAAACGAGCGTGACGTCACCGCGGCGCCCTTGCTGCTGAAGAAGACCGACAGCAAGAGCAAGGCGACCATCGATGCCGCCCGCAAGGCCACGGACGACGCCGCCGACGCCTTCGACCAGGCCGCGCAGAACATGCCGCAGAAGTCGGGCCTGGTGCGCCGGCTGAAGCTGTTCCGCGAGGCCGAACCCAAGCTCGCGCAGCTGCGGCAGGTCGCGTACACCTCCAAGGTGACCGGCGTACAGACCGAAGAGGGCTACGTCGACGTCTCCCACCCGCTGATGGAGTTCGCCAACGAGCTCGGTCTGGGCACCGGCAACATCACCTCCTACGGCCGTACCGTCTACGCCATCTCGCTGACCAAGGCGGCGCTGTCGCTGGAGCGGTCGATCGGCACGCATCTGCTGGTCAAGCCCGGTCCGGACGCACCCAACCTGGCGACCCAGCGGGTGTCCCTCTCCTCGTACGCCTACCTCGAGCGCATCGCCGTGGAGGAGTACAAGGGCGGTGGCACCGAGGCCGACGCGCAGAAGCTGAAGGACAAGCAGACACAGATCGAGTCGCAGGGCGCCGCGATGGCCGCGGCGGCCAAGCAGCAGAACCCGAACTACGTCCCGCCGCCCTCCGACCCGACCAAGATGGTGGCGCTGCTGGCCACCATGAAGGACACCAGCGTCCTGACCCGTCAGACCCTCGCGGCCGGCGGCATCACCGCCGACAACTGGTTCGCGGTCAACTCGCTGAAGTACAAGGCTTACCGGCAGATCGAGTCGGACATGGCCGACAGGGCCGTGAACGAGGCCTCCGACATCGCCGACGACGCCAAGACCTCGGCGTTCATCACCGGTGGCGTCGTCGTGGTCGCCCTGCTGCTCGCCTTCATCCTGGCCGGTGCCGTGGCCCGCCAGATGAGCCGCTCGATGCGCCAGCTGCGCAACGCCGCCTTCGGCATCGCCGAGCAGCGCCTGCCGATGCTGGTCGACCAGCTCTCGCGCACCGACCCCGGCCGGGTCGACACCCGGGTCGCCCCGATTCCGATCACCACCAAGGACGAGATCGGCGAGGTCGCCCGCGCCTTCGACCAGGTCCACCGCGAGGCGGTCCGGCTCGCCTCCGAGCAGGCGCTGCTGCGGGGCAACATCAACGCGATCTTCACCAACCTCTCGCGCCGCAACCAGTCGCTGATCGAGGGCCAGCTGACCCTGATCACCGACCTGGAGAACAACGAGGCCGACCCCGACCAGCTGGAGAACCTCTTCAAGCTGGACCACCTGGCCACCCGTATGCGCCGCAACGGCGAGAACCTCCTGGTCCTCGCGGGCGAGGAGCCCGGCCGCCGCTGGGACCAGCCGGTCCCGCTGGTCGACGTGCTGCGCGCCGCCTCCTCCGAGGTGGAGCAGTACGAGCGCATCGAGCTCTCCGGCGTCCCGGAGGCCGAGATCCACGGCCGCGCGGTCACCGACCTCGTGCACCTGCTGGCCGAGCTGCTGGAGAACGCCACCACGTTCTCCTCGCCGCAGACCAAGGTCCGCGTCACCGCGACCCGGCTGCCCGACGGCCGCATCATGATCGAGATCCACGACAAGGGCATCGGCCTGACCGCCGAGGACTTCGCGGACATCAACCACAAGCTGGCCAACCCGCCGACCGTGGACGCCGCGATCTCCCAGCGCATGGGCCTGTTCGTGGTCGGCCGGCTGTCCGACCGGCACGGCATCCGCGTCCAGCTGCGGCCCTCGGGCGAGCAGGCCGGTACGACCTCCCTGGTCATGCTGCCGGACGCGATCACGCACGGCGGTGGCGGCGAGACGCCGCTGGACCGCGAGGAGTTCACGGTCTCGCAGATCATCCCGGAGCAGCAGTTCCAGGGCGAGAACTTCAACCAGATGCAGCCGATGCGCACCGCCGCCGAGCTGGGCTTCGACGACAGCCGGTACACGGAGGTCCCCGACGACATCCGCGAGCTGGACCCCGTCGGCCGCTCCCTGATGCGCGAGGAGCGCCGGGCGGCCCTGGAGGCCCAGACGCACGGCCAGCAGACCGCCGAGCCGCAGCCGGAGACGGGCGGGACTCCCGGGTACGAGGACCCGCTCTTCGACGGGCGCCAGGCCTATCAGGAGCAGCAGCCGTCGTACCAGGAGCAGGCCTACCAGGAGCAGCCGCAGCAGACGTACGAGGAGCAGACGTACGCCGAGCCGCAGCAGGCCTCCTTCGACGAGCAGTCGTACGACAAGTCGTACGAGGAGCAGTACTACGCGCCGAACGGCGGCTATCCGGACCCCGCGTATGCGGAGCCGGCGCAGGCCCCGTCCTACCAGGACGACTGGCCTCAGCAGCCGCAGCAACCGCAGCAGCCGCAGAACGGCTACCGGAACGGGTATCCGGACCAGTACGCTCCGGAAACGGAATCCTCGCAGGCCGCTGACGCAAGTGAGCGGAACCGCGTAGGCTTCGACCGTCCGGGACCGGGCTCTCCCGCCGCCCACGAGCTGACCGACGCCGGGCTGCCCCGCCGCGGATCCGTCGCGAGCGGTTCCAACGGCTCGGGTACCGCGGGTGGCACGGCGCGCGCGCAGCAGGAAGCCACGGCGCCGGACAACACTCCGGGGGCGGGCGACGACAGCTGGCGTTCGGCCAACGACGAGCGCTGGCAGCAGGCGGCGCAGCTCCGGAAGCCCAAGGCAGGCGGGGTCACCGCCTCGGGCCTGCCGCGGCGGGTACCCAAGGCCAACCTGGTCCAGGGTTCCGCCGAAACCACCCCCCAGGGGGGCCCACAGGTCTCCCGCGCCCCGGAGGACGTCCGGGGCAGGCTGAGCAACCTGCGTCGGGGCGTCCAGCGCGGACGCAGCGCAGGCAGTGAAACGAACGGCCAGGGCTTCGGTCCTGACAGCACCTACAACCAGGAGCGTTAGTGTGAGCCCGATGAGCCAGGCGGCACAGAACCTGAACTGGTTGATCACCAACTTCGTGGACAACACCCCGGGGGTGTCCCACACGGTGGTGGTCTCCGCCGACGGACTCCTTCTGGCGATGTCCGAAGGCTTCCCCCGCGACCGCGCCGACCAGCTCGCGGCCGTCGCCTCCGGTCTGACGTCTCTGACGGCAGGCGCCTCCCGCATCTTCGAGGGCGGCAGCGTGAACCAGACGGTTGTGGAGATGGAGCGGGGATTCCTCTTCATCATGTCCATCTCCGACGGTTCGTCGCTCGCCGTGCTGGCCCATCCGGAAGCGGACATCGGCCTCATCGGGTACGAGATGGCCCTTCTGGTGGACCGCGCGGGCACGGTCCTCACCCCGGATCTGCGTGCAGAACTCCAGGGAAGCCTTCTCAACTAGCAGGCGAACGGTGCGTATACGCGTCCCGGGGCCGTAAGGTTTCGGGACGCGGCTCCACACGGATGGGTGCCCGGCACAGTCGGAGGAGGAGAAGAGAGTGGCAACACCCCCAGGCGGTTCGAATTCGGGCAACTGGTCGTACGGCCCTGCCCAGGGCCGCGGCGACGGTTCGCAGAACCCGAACCGTTACAACTTCCCCTCCGCCCCTGGCCACCGGCAGCCGTACGCCCCGCAGGGCCCCGGCCCCTCGCCGTACGACCAGCCGCCGGCCCCGCGCATCCAGCCGGTGCAGCCGCAGCGCCGCCCCGAGCCGGCGCCCGCGACGGCGTCGAACAACCCCTTGGTGCGTCCGTACGCCATGACCGGCGGACGGACCCGCCCGCGCTACCAGCTCGCCATCGAGGCGCTGGTGCACACCACCGCCGCTCCGCACCAGATGCAGGGTCAGCTGCCCGAGCATCAGCGGATCTGCAACCTCTGCCGTGAGATCAAGTCGGTAGCCGAAATCTCCGCGCTCCTGACAATCCCCCTCGGCGTGGCCAGGATCCTCGTCGCCGACTTGGCGGAGGCGGGCCTGGTCGCCATCCATCAGCCCGGCGGCGACGAGAACGCCGGTGGCCAGCCAGACGTGACACTGCTCGAAAGGGTGCTCAGTGGACTTCGCAAGCTCTAGCGGCGGTCCTTCCCGCTCCACCACCTCCGCGAAGATCGTGGTGGCGGGCGGCTTCGGCGTGGGCAAGACCACGTTCGTCGGCGCCGTCTCGGAGATCAACCCGCTGCGCACAGAGGCCGTCATGACGTCCGCTTCGGCCGGCATCGACGACCTCACCCACACCGGAGACAAGACGACGACCACCGTCGCCATGGACTTCGGCCGTATCACCCTGGACCAGGACCTCATCCTGTACCTGTTCGGCACGCCCGGCCAGGACCGCTTCTGGTTCATGTGGGACGACCTGGTGCGCGGTGCGATCGGCGCGGTGGTGCTCGTGGACACCCGGCGCCTGGCCGACTGCTTCCCCGCGGTCGACTACTTCGAGAACTCCGGCCTGCCGTTCGTCATCGCCCTCAACGGCTTCGACGGCAACCAGCCGTACAACCCCGACGAGGTCCGCGAGGCCCTGCAGATCGGCCCCGACACCCCGATCATCACGACCGACGCCCGGCACCGCGCGGACGCCAAGTCGACGCTGATCACCCTGGTCGAGCACGCCCTGATGGCGCGCCTGCGGTAGCGCTGCCGCTCGGGGCAACCGACTCCGGCCTCTGTCTCTCTTCCTGGGGGACAGAGGCTTTTGTCGTTCCACGGGGATGTTCGTGAGCAAGTTTGTGGTGGGCGCCGTACTGGTCCTGCTGGGCGCCGTACCGGCGGTCCTGTTCCTGCTGCTGGTGGTGCTGGGGACGGTGGCCGCCTTTCCGGGCCTGATCGAGATCGACGGCCTGGGCGCGGTGTTCTGGGCGGTGCTGCTGGCCCTGCCGTGTGCCGCGCTGGCCTCGGCGGTGCTGTACCCCCTCCGGCTCGTGGGCCTGCGCAACCGCTATGTCCTGGGCTGGCTGTCCATGTTCCTGACGGCTGTCCTGGTCATGGCCTGGACACCCGGCCTGCACACGTCGTCACTGTGGCCGGCGGTGTGTCTGGCGACCCTGGAGATACCGCTGGGGTGGTGGCTGCACAAGCGGGACGAGCGGCGGCGCACCGGGTGAGAATGCCCCTCGTCGCATTGCGTTTTCGTGGAGGGGGCAGGCGATGAGCGGTGCCGAGACGGCGGCGTTACGGCTGGGGACGACCGTGGCGAAGGCCGCGGCCCAGACCTGGCTCGGGGGGAGGCGGCGGGAGCAGGAACGCCGGATGGACATGGCCGAGCTGATCCGGCTGCGGGTGTCCGGGCTCCGGTTCCAGCGGGGCGTACAGCGTCAGTTCGAGGAGATCGCGGACGCGGTGTACGACCGGCTGGCGCCTTTCCTGGAAAGGGAGTTCCCGGGGCTGGAGGAGAGCAGTCGGCAGGCCCTGATCGACGCGGTGTGCGACACGTTCACGGCGGCGGACCTGTCGGACGGGGCGATCCTGGCTGCGGACGCGAAACCGGCGCAGGTCGTACGGCGGGTGACGGGAGCGGTACGGCCACCGGTCGGCCTCAGTGAGGCGGAGTCCCGGCTGTACGAGCTGCTGTTCACAGAGTGCGTCGAGTATTACGTCCGCATCGTGCAGGGGTTGCCGGTCTTCGAGGAACGGGTGCTGAGCGAACTGCTGGCGCGTACGACGTCCTTGGGCACGGAGATCGCCCGGGTGCTGGAGCGGCTGCCCGACCGGTCGCTGTTCGCACCGGAGGGGACCGACCGGGACGGCGAATTCCGGCACCGTTACCTGGAGTTGGTCAGCACCAGCCTGGACGAGGTGGAGCTCTTCCGGCGGACGTCGGACCGGGCAGGGGCTCAAGTGCGGCTGTCGGTGGCGTACGTGAGTCTGCGCGCGACGGGTGACGACGGGAGCCGACGTCGCCCCGCCCGCTCGCTGCCCGTGCTCCGGCCCGGCATGAGCGACTGGGAGGAGCCCGGCGAGAGCGCCGGGATGCGGGTGGAAGCGGCCCTGGGCGGATCGACCCGGGTGCTGTTGCGGGGCGAGGCGGGCTCGGGCAAGACGACCCTGTTGCGCTGGCTGGCGATCACGGCGGCGCGGGGCGCCTTCACCGGCGAGCTGGCCGAATGGAACGGCCTGACACCGGTGTTCGTGAAGCTGCGCGAGTACAGCGGGCGCCCTCTGCCGATGCCGGAGGCGATGCTCGACTCGGTGGCCGGGCAGATCACCGGTGTGATGCCGAAGGCGTGGGTGGAACGCCAACTCGCCGACGGTAACGCCCTGCTGCTGATCGACGGCGTGGACGAGCTGCTGGACGGGGAGCGGCGGGGCGTACGGGAGTGGCTGCGCCGGTTGCTGGCCGCGTACGGCGACGTCCGGGTCGTCGTCACCTCGCGCCCTGCCGCAGCGGGGGCGGACTGGTTGCGGCGTGAACGGTTCACAGCCCTGCAACTCGACCGCATGTCGCCCCCGGACCTCACGGCCTTCGTCCGGCAGTGGCATCAGGCGGTCCGGGAACTCGGCGACGAACTGCCCTGCGCGGTGGACGACCTGCCCCGCTACGAACAGTCGTTGCTGAGCAGCCTCAAGGACCGCCCGCATCTGCAGTCGCTGGCCGGTACCCCACTCCTCGCGGCAATGCTGTGCGCGATGCACCTGAACCAGGGCAGTCGGCTCCCGCGTGACCGGATGGAGCTGTACCGCAACGCCCTGCACGCTCTGGTCCATGAACGGGACGCGGACCGTAACGTGCCGAGCGCGGTGGACAGCCGGCTGAGTCTGAGCGACAAGCTGGTGCTGCTCCGAGACCTGGCGTGGAGGCTGTCCGACAACAACCGCAGTGATATCACGCTGGACCAGGCGGCGACGCACACGGCCAAAAAGCTCGCGGGGATGCGGCATCTGGAGGAGCAGAACGGGGCCAGGGTCCTGGAGCAGCTCCGGGACCGCTCGGGGATCCTCCGCTCCCCCGCCGAGGGCCGACTGGACTTCGTCCACCGGACCTTCCAGGAGTACCTGGCCGCCGAAGAGGCCACGCAGGAGGACCGCATCGGCAACCTCGTCGAGCGGGCCCATCTGGACCTGTGGCGCGAGACAATCATCATGGCGGCGGGCCATGCAAACCGGCCGCAGCGGGAGGAGCTGCTGGGCGGCATCCTGAACCGGGCGCGGGAAGAAGTCCGGCACAGGCGGAAGCTACGGCTGCTGGCAGCGGCCTGCCAGGAGACGGTGCCGGAGGTCTCCGTCGGTCTCGCCGGACAGCTGGAGGAGGCCGTGTCCGCGCTACTGCCGGCACGCCGACAGACGGACCCGCCCGCGCTGGCCGCGGTCGGGCCGAGTCTGCTGCGGAGGTTGCCCCGGTCGCTGGGAGAACTGTCGTCCAAAGCGGCCGTACAGACGGTGCGGACCGTGGCGCTGATCGGCGGAGAGCAGGCCCTGGCGGTACTGGAGGGGTACGCACAGGACAGGCGTCGTGATGTGGTCGACGCGCTCATCGATGCCTGGGGGTACTTTGACGCGGACGCTTACGCCGATCGGGTGATGGGCGAGCTTCCGTTGGACAAGCACCGGGTGGACGTGACGCACTCGGCCCAGGTACGGGCCACGGTACGACTGCGGTCGCTGACCTCGCTGTGGATCAAGTTCGGTCTGCAGGACCTGTCTCTGCTCGGCGAACTCGCTCCGCTCCAGGAACTGACGTGCACCGTGCAGGGCACGGCTGACCTGTCCCTGCTGAAGGGGCATCCAGGGCTCAACGGCTTTCAGCTGCTCGGTGCTGCGTCGCTGCGCAGTCCCCACGTCTTGGCAGAACTGCCCGCACTGCGTCTGTTGCAGGTGCCGCTCACCACCGCGGACGGCATCAAGGGTCTCCCGGTCTTGCCGAAGCTCAACACGCTGGTCTGCTCGGGCGTTACAGCGGAGACCAGACTGGGGTTCCTGGGCTCGCTCAGCGGCGTCGAGAACCTGTACCTCGTCGGTGCTCGCCGCAACCCGCTACCCGGGCTGGCCGCCTTGTCCGAGCTGACCCGTCTGCGCAGTCTGAAGCTCTACTACTTCGACGCCCGCACTCTGCCCTGGCAACTGGCGCCGGTCTGCCAGCTCACTGGTGTCGGTTTACACAGCTGTCTCCTGCCCGACGGTCTTGAGGGCCTGCGGCCGTGGACCCGACTGAGGTGGCTGGAGCTCAGCAACTGCGAGACCCGCGAAGGACCCGTCTCCGGACTGGAGCTCCCGGGCGTCCACGTCACCGTCAGCTGAGCGCACCGCAGCCCCGCCTCCCGAAGGGAGAAGCGGGGCTGCGGTCACGCGCAAAGACTCAGTGCCAGCTGTGCGGCGCCCGGAATCCCGGCTCGCGCTCCAGGCGGCGCCAGCCGGCTTTGGCGCGGCCTCGGTGGGTCTTGACCGAAGGCGTCTGCGCGGCCGCGCGGGCCAGGAGGACGGCCGTGATGGCGGCGACCTCCTCGGGCTCGGCGTGGCCCTTCTCGACGCGGATGTCGGGAGTGCTCATGGGTGTCAGTCTCCGTGAGAGAGAGGTCCGCGGGGTTGCCGCGGCGGGTCCGCTCGGTTACTGCGGGGGGTTGCCGTGCTTGCGGGAGGGCAGGTCGGCATGCTTGGACTGCAGCATCGCCAGGGACTTCACCAGGACTTCGCGGGTCTCGGCCGGGTCGATGACGTCGTCCACCAGGCCGCGCTCGGCCGCGTAGTACGGGTGCATCAGCTCGGACTTGTACTCCTTGACCATGCGCGCCCGCATGGCCTCGGGGTCCTCCGCTCCGGCGATCTGGCGGCGGAAGATCACGTTGGCCGCGCCCTCGGCGCCCATGACGGCGATCTCGTTCGTCGGCCAGGCGTAGGTGAGGTCGGCACCGATCGACTGGGAGTCCATGACGATGTAGGCACCTCCGTACGCCTTGCGCAGGATCAGCGAGATCCTCGGCACGGTCGCGTTGCAGTAGGCGTACAGCAGCTTCGCGCCGTGACGGATGATTCCGCCGTGCTCCTGGTCGACACCGGGGAGGAACCCCGGCACGTCCAGGAAGGTGACGATCGGGATATTGAAAGCGTCACACATCTGGACAAAGCGCGCAGCTTTTTCACTCGCCTCGATGTCCAGGACGCCCGCCAGCACCTGCGGCTGGTTGGCGATGATGCCGACCACCTGGCCGTCCAGGCGGGCCAGCGCGCAGATGATGTTCCGCGCCCAGCGCTCGTGGACCTCCAGGTACTCGCCGTCGTCGACGATCTCCTCGATGACCTTGGCCATGTCGTACGGCCGGTTGCCGTCGGCCGGGACCAGGTCGAGCAGGACGTCGGACCGGCGGTCCACCGGGTCGCCCGACTCCGCCCGGGGCGGGTTCTCGCGGTTGTTCTGCGGCAGCAGCGACAGCAGGTACCGCACCTCGGCGATGCAGGTCTCCTCGTCGTCGTAGGCGAAGTGACAGACGCCCGAGGTCTCCGCGTGGACGTCGGCGCCGCCGAGGCCGTTCTGGGTGATCTCCTCGCCGGTGACCGCCTTGACCACGTCCGGGCCGGTGATGAACATCTGCGAGGTCTCGCGGACCATGAAGACGAAGTCGGTGAGGGCGGGGCTGTAGGCCGCGCCGCCCGCGCACGGGCCCAGCATCACCGAGATCTGCGGGATGACACCCGACGCCTTGGTGTTGCGCTGGAAGATGCCGCCGTAGCCGGCGAGCGCGCTGACGCCCTCCTGGATACGGGCGCCGGCGCCGTCGTTCAGCGACACCAGCGGCGCACCGGCCGCGATGGCCATGTCCATGATCTTGTGGATCTTCGTCGCATGGGCCTCGCCCAGCGCACCGCCGAAGATGCGGAAGTCGTGCGCGTAGACGAAGACCGTACGGCCCTCGACCGTGCCCCACCCGGTGATGACACCGTCGGTGTACGGCTTCTTGGCCTCCAGGCCGAAGCCGGTCGCCCGGTGCCGGCGCAGCTGCTCGACCTCCTGGAAGGACCCCGGGTCCAGGAGCAGTTCGATCCGCTCCCGTGCGGTCAGCTTGCCCTTGGCGTGCTGTGCCTCGGTCGCCTTCTCGCTCGGACCCGCCACAGCCTGGGCACGAATCTCGTGCAGCTCGGCGACCCGTCCGCGTGCGTCCGTCGGCTCGCCGGTCGGCTCACCCGTCGTCTCTTCCAAAACGGTCATGTAGCGACCTTACGAAGGATGCCAAGGAAAGCGAGCCGTCGACTCCGTACAGTCTCCGGCCCGTTTTCCTGGTACGAGTGAACAGAACCATGGCCGCGTGCAGCCTTTCCGACTGCTCACAGGGCATGGGTGTTGTAGGGAGAGCACAAAGACGAGACCCGAGAGGCGCCCCACATTCACTGGGCGCAGATGCCATCTCCAGAGTGACACGGACCCTCGGGCGGCGGTCCGCGAACACACAGCACGGATGAGGTTGAAAGTCGAACTAAATGGGTCTACCGTCGAAGGCGAGCGGTTTGTTCAACGTTCAACATCCCCTTCGATATCCCATTCCGACACTTCCTGGAGCACGACATGGGCTTCTTCAGCCGCAAGGACAGCACCCCCGCGACCACCGCCGCGCCGGCCGCCGCGGGCCCCGACCTCGCCGCGCTGACCGGTGACTACGCGATCGACCCGACCCACACCACGATCGGTTTCGTCGCCCGGCACGCCATGGTCACCAACGTCAAGGGCAGCTTCCACGACGTCACCGGCACACTGCACCTGGACGGGGCGGACCCCAGCAGGTCCACCGCCACGCTCGACATCACGATGGACAGCATCGACACCGGCAACGCCGACCGCGACGGACACCTGAAGTCGTCCGACTTCTTCAAGACCGACGAGTTCCCGGTGATGTCCTTCCGCTCCACCAAGGCGGAGGCTCTGGGCGGCGACGACTACCGCATCACCGGCGACCTCTCCCTGCTCGGCGTGACCAAGCCGCTCACCATCGACCTGGAGTTCAACGGCTCCGCCCAGGACCCCTTCGGCAACGAGCGCGTCGGCTTCGAGGGCAAGGCCGAGATCCTGCGCTCCGAGTGGGGCCTGACCTGGAACGCGGCCCTGGAGACCGGCGGCGTCCTGGTCTCCGACAAGATCAAGCTGGTCTTCGACATCTCGGCCGTCAAGCAGGCGTGAGACGCGGGGAACGGGGAGCGCACCAGCGGTTCCCCAGCGCCCCCGGGTGCCCAGGACGGGCGGAGAAAAGGATGCGACGCTGGAGTGAGGGGCCCGCGAGTGCAGGGCCGAGTGCGTGCCGTCCGGTCCGGCCCCCTCTCCTTCGGCCTGGCGACGATGTCCCGCGTGCGGTCGGTCCGTGAGCCCGCCGGCCGGGGCACCACTCACCGAGCGTCGCCAGGCGGCCGTGACGCGCCAACCTGGAAGGCAGGTGCCTCCCGTGCGCACCTCGACCCGTATCGCCGGTGCCCTCACCGGTCTGACCCTCACCCTCGGCGGTGCGGTCCTCGCCGCGCCCGCGGTCCGGGCGGACATCCCCGCCTGCACACAGATGGCCCAACTGGCCGGTGCCACCGATTCCGACGCCGTCACAGCGGCCTGCGGCCGTGGCGTGGTCGGTGACCTGCAAGGCTGTGTGACCGGGCTGACCGGGGCCGGAGTGGCGGGCGGCGCCGCGACCGGCGCCTGCCGGGCGGCGGCCCACGAACCGCGCTAGCGGTGCCCGGCCTCGTCTCGCGGGCCCCCTGCGGAGCGCCCATGCTGAGGAGGAGGGCGCCGTCGTCCTGAGACCTGTCCTTCCCGGAAGCCGAACGAAGGCGCCCGAGAGGAGGAAGTCATGCGCGTGCGAAGGATCCTGGGCCTCGCCCTGGCCGCGGTGACCCTTGCCGGCGTGAGCGCCGTCGGGGCTGTCAGCGCCGGGGCCGCCTCGTCCCCGAACATCTCCAGAGACGACTGCACGGCCGCCGGCGGACAGATCGTTTCACGCCCCTACGCCGGCGAGGCCTGCGCGCTCCCCGACGGGACGATGCCGGCGATCACCTGACCGGTCGGCGCGCGGCCGGGCAACGAGTGGAACTCACACCACACGACCTTGCCCGGGTTCCGCTCCCCCACCCCCCATTTGTCCGCCAACGCCGCGACGAGCAGCAGGCCCCGGCCGTGTTCCGCGTCCGGGGACGTCTCCGGGGTGCGGACCTCGCCCGGGCCGCTGTCGTGCACCTCCACGCGGAGGACGCCGTCGTCGTGCAGGGTCAGCCCGAGGAGGAAGCCGCGGCCGGGGGGCGCCGTGGACGAGGGCGTTGCCCTGCACCGCAGCAATGGCATGGTTCAAGTCCAGCTGCAGCAGCAACGAGGGCGGGCGACTGCCTCGAAGTGGCCGCCTCCGCCTCCACCGTCCACATCCGCGACTCCAAGATTCCCACCGGCCCCACCCTCACCCTCTCCCCCGCCACCTGGAGCGAGTTCCTTGACGGCATCGCCCGCTGAAACGGAATGGGTCCCCATCGCCTCGTACGAGAACGTGCCGGGGCAGCCGAACCCCGTGCGGAGCCTGCTCGGTCGACTGCGTGAGCGCGGTGTGGTCGGGGCCTCGCCGCCGGGCTGGTGGCATGCCGCCGGGGAGCGGTACGCCACCCGGCGGAAGATCGTCCGGCGTCACGCGAGGTGACCGCTCAGAAGCCGCCGCCGAAGTCCCCTCCCCCGTCGCCCCCGCCGTCGAAGCCGCCTCCGTCACCGAAGCCGCCGCCGAAGTCGCCGGGGTCGAAGTCGGTGCCGGAGACGTCGCCGCCCTCGTATCCGCCGCCGCCGAAGTCGCCGTACCCGGTGCCGTAGTCGGCGGCGTACGAGGGTGTGGCCATCATGCTGCCGAGCAGGGTGCCGACGAGGAGGCCCGGGAGGAGGCCGCCGCCGAAGTAACCGCCGGCCCAGGGGCCGTAGGCGGGGCCCGCGTCCCAGTAGGGGCGGCGGCCGTAGTCGGTGTCGACCTCGCGGATGACGGGGTCGCGGCCGTCGGCCAGCCGGGTGGCGTCGGCGGCGCAGACGGGGACCTGGCGCGGGGCGCCGCCGGGCGGGGTCCAGGTGGCGTCGGTGACCGAGGGGCCGTGCCGGGGGTCGAAGAAGCAGGGCGGGCGGCGCTCGGGCAGGGGGCGGCCCTCGCGGCGGGCGGCCAGCCGGGCCAGGGAGAAGCGGCCGTCCTCCAGGGCCTCGGTGACCGCGCGGACGTCCTCCGGGCGGCTCGCCTGCGCCATGCGTTGTTTGGCGGTGTCGTAGGCATCGAGGGCGTGCTCGTAGTCGGCGCGCATCGCGTCGTCGGCGCCGGGCTCGGCCGGCTGGAAGTCGAGGCGGTCCAGTTCCTCGCCGAAGGCGGTGATGTCCTCGTCCACCACCACCCGGAGACGGTCGAGGGCGGCCCGCTGTTCTTCCTCGCGGCGTCGGCGGTTACGGCGGACCAGCGCGTACGCGCCCGCACCGCCCGCCACCACCACCGCGGCGACGCCGATCAGGACCGCGCTCGACGCACCGCCGCCTCCGCCGCCCGAGCCGCCCCAGCTCTTCGGGGCGTGGCCGCCCATGTTGGCCAGGGCTCGGTCGGTGAAGTCGGTGAGCTGGGCCTTGGCCGGCTCGCCCTGGACGCTCGTCACCAGGTTCTGCCGGGCCGTCGCAGACATGACCGAGGCGTCGGCGCGGGCGTCGAAGCGGTCGCCGAGGCGGATGCCGTACAGGCCGGTGATGCCGGTGGCCGTGCGGAGCCGGGCGAACAGGTTCGCCGTCGGGTAGTCGGCGGGGAGCACCGCGATGAACAGCGGTTTGTTCGCGTCCTTGATGCGTTTCGCGAGCGCGTCGGCGTCCGCCTTCGACAGCTGGGCGGAGGCGGCCGGATCGACGTAGACCGGGCCCTTGCGCAGGGCCTGGGCGATCGTGGAGACGCCGGTCTGCGCGCTCGCCGCGGGCGCGAACAGCGTCGCCATGATCAGGGCGAGGGCGGCCAGCAACAGTGCCGGGAGGCTTCGGGTCCGCAGGACGGCCTTCATGCTTCGAAGCTACCCGAAGCCTCCCATAACCGGACACAGGTGCGCCGTCACGCGGCCCGGTATGCCTCCGTCAGCTTCTCCACCGCCTTTCCGTACCGGCCGGTCAGCAGCAGGTGGTCGGCGTCGGCGAAGGGCCCCGACACCGCCTGCGTGAGGTGGCCGCCCGTCTTCTGCTGGACGAGCAGCCGGGCCCGGGTGACCAGCGCGCGTCCGGTCCGGTCGTCGCCGTGCCGCTCGGCCGCCGCGGCCCGGGCGGCGAGGTCGCGCAGGGTGGCCGTGCCGCCCTTCGGGACCGGGGTGAGGGTGGTCAGGCCCCAGCCGTAGGGGAACTGCGGGTCGTACGACGCATCGCCCACGTTGATCGGCAGCTGGTCCTCCGAGCGGGGCCAGGTGACCGGCAGCTGTCCGGTGAAGGGGCGCTTGCCGTAGAGGACGTCGGCGACGCCCTCGCCCTCGGTGCCGGGCAGCCAGGAGGCGACCAGGGCGTCGATCTCGTCCAGCCGGTCGCCGACGAGCTGCGGGCGTCCGGAGACGATCAGCACCGCGCACTTCATGGCCGCGCAGACCTTGTCGACGGCGGCCCGGTCGGCGGCGGAGAGCCGGAGATCGTGGCCGTTGCCGACGTCGCCGACGCCCTCGGCGTACGGGGTCTCGCCGACGACGACCACGCCCACGTCGTAGCCGTCCGTCGGAGCGGAGGCGTCCTTCGAGTAGGTGACGTTCCCGCCCGCCCCGCGCAGGCCCTGGAGAACGGTCGTGCCGGGGACGGTGTTCCCGGAGGCGCCCTGCCAGGTGAGGGTCCAGCCGCCGGTCTGGTTGCCGATGTCGTCGGCGTTGGACCCGGCGACGTACACCTTCTCGCTCTTCTTCAGCGGCAGCAGCCCGCCCCCGTTCTTCAGCAGCACCTGCGACTCGGCGGCGGCCCGGCGGGCGACCTCCCGGTGGGCCCGGGAGCCGATGGCGGCGGCGCCGCTGGTGTCGGCGTACGGGTGCTCGAAGAGGCCGAGCTCGAACTTCTCGGTGAGGATGCGGGAGACGGCGTCGTCGATCCGCTTCTCGCTGATCCGTCCGGCCCTCACCTCGTCGGCGAGCGTGGTGCTGAAGTCCTTGTAGGAGTACGGCACCATCATCATGTCGACGCCCGCGTTCACGGCGGTGCGGACGTGGGTCGGGTAGTCGCCGGGCAGCTGGTCGATGGCGTTCCAGTCGCTGATGACGAAGCCGGCGAAGCCCATCCGGTCCTTGAGCACCCCGTTGATCATGTCGCCGCGGGCGTGCATCTTCACCGGGCCCCGGCCGTCTCCTGCGATGTCGAGGGAGGAGTACGACGGCATGACCGTGCCGATGCCCCGCTCCACGGCGGTCCTGTACGGCGCCAGGTGGATGTCCTCCAGCTGCTGCCGGGTGACGGTGGTGACGCCCTGGTCGATCGTGTAGGTGCCGGTGGTGGAGGAGCCGTATGCGGTGCCGCCGTCGCCGGCGAAGTGCTTGGCGGTTGCGAGCACCTTGTCGTTCCGGCTCAGGTCGCGTCCGTCGGCGCGGCCCTGGAGGCCCTGGACGATGGTCTCCATGGACTGCACGAGGGCCGGGTCCTCGCCGAAGGACTCGTAGGCGCGCCCCCAGCGTTCGTCACGGCTCACGCACAGGCAGGGCGCGAAGTCCCAGGGGACGCCGGTGGCGCGGACCTCGGCGGCCGTCACCTCGCCCGTCCTTTCGGCGAGCTGGGGGTCCCGGGTGGCGCCGAGACCGATGTTGTGCGGCATGATCGTGGCGCCGGTCAGGTTGTTGTGGCCGTGGACCGCGTCGACGCCGTAGATCAGGGGGACCTGGAAGCGTGTCGCCCGGGCCCGGAGCTGGAAGCCGTCGATCATCCGGGCCCAGGCCTCGGGGGTGTTGGGCGTGGGTGTGGAGCCGCCGCCGGAGAGCAGCGAGCCGAGGGCGTACGTCGCGATGTCGCCACCGCCGCCGACGGCCCCGCGCTCGGCCTGTGTCATCTGCCCGGCCTTCTCCTCCAGGGACATCCGGGAGAGCAGGTCGGCGACGCGCTTGCGCACGGGCAACGTGGCGTCCAGGTACGGCAGTCCGTGTGCGTCGATGACGATCTGCGGGGTCTCGGCGGGGGCTTCGGCGCCGGTGACCGTGAGCTTCAGCGGGACGGTCTCGGCGGGTTCGGCGGCCCGGTCCCTGCGGGTGGACACCTCGATGGTCCGTGCCGTGCCCGAGGCGGTGCCGGCCGGGAAGGTGAGGGTGCCGGAGACCGGGGTGTAGTCCTGGCCGGCGGTGGCGGTGCCGCCCTGTGTGGTGTACGCGACCGTCACGGGGGCGTCGACGGGTCGGTCGCCGGTCGTGGTCAGGGTGACCTTCACCTGGGCGGTGCCGCCCTCCTCGACCGGTTGGACGGGCGCGTCGGTGCCGACAAAGGCGCGCAGCGACTGGTCGGCCCTGCCGTACACCTCCACGTCGTCCATGGCGAAGTCGCCCTTGGTGCCGGGCGGGAGTGTGACGGCGTACCCCCACATACGGGTCAGGCCGAGCACGTGGTCGATGCCGCCGACGGGCTGGTAGTCGGTGCGGTACTGGAAATCGGTGAAGGGGATCTCGATCCGCTTCCAGCCGGTGAAGTCGTCGGTGAAGGAGGTCGTCCAGAGTTCCGAGGCCTCGCCGTTCGCGCCGCCGTCCTTGATCTCGAAGGCGATCTTCCTGCCGTTGCCGTGGCCGTCCCACCAGAAGCGGATGCCCTGGTACGGGGACCAGTCGTGGGCGGGCCGGTCGGCGGCGAAGTCGTGCGTGAAGCCGCCGTAGCCGCTGATGTCGTAGGTGCCGGTGAGGACCTTGGCGCCTTCGGGGGCGTCGGCGCGGTCGGTGAGGTGGAGGGCGGGCGGGTCGTCGGCGTCGCTCCCCCAGGTGAAGATGCCGTCGGCGGGCTGGGAGGCGAAGGGGACTTCGCCCTCGAAGCGGTCGACGGGGACCGGGGCGGGGTCGTCGGCGGCGTGGGCGACGGCGGACAGGGGCAACAGGGCGGCGAGCAAGGCCCCGGAGACGAGCAGGGCGGTTCTCGGCATAGACCTTCCCTCGGCTCTCGCGGTTCACTCATGGCTTAGATCACGCCGTGAGTTAACTAAGGGCCCACAGAGCCGTCAAGACGCCACGTCAGACATCCCGTGGCGGAAAAAGGCGGTCGCCGTGCTGCGCTTCCGGGCTCCGCGGCCCATGGTAGGGCTATGACCACACCGCAGGATCTGTTCCTCGTCAGTCTCGACGTGCCCGGCGAGCAGCCCGTCGAGCAGGGTGATCTGTCGCTGGCGCTCGCGGGGGCCGAGCTGATCGATCTGCTCGGCGCGCGGGCTCTCGTCCTGGACGGTGAGCGCATCGTGCCCGGTCCGGTGCTGACCACGGGGGACCGGATGCTGGACGAGGCCGGGGCGGCGCTGGTGCGCGGGGAGCCCTACGAGACGGTCGAGGACTGGCTGTGGCGCCGGGGGGAGGGGCTGGCCGTGGCCTATCGCGACGTGCTGGAGTCCGAGGGGCAGCTCACCGGGAAACGCCGGCGCCGGCTCGCACTGCGCGACCGGGACGACCCGCAGGCCGACACCCCTGCCCGCCGGCACGCGGCCGACCGGTGGTGGTCCCACGAACCCGTCCTGGCCGGGCTCGCCTCCACCTTGGGCATCCAGGGCGAGCGCCCGCCCGAGGAGGAGCCCGGCGACGAGGCGGTCGTCGCCGTCCTGGTGGCGGTCGGCGACGCGGTGACCGAGCTGGAGGCCGTGCGTGAACGGCGCCGCATCGAGAACGTGGCCTTCGACAACATCTGGCGGGCGCCCTGAGCCTCGGAAGAGGGGCTGGACCTCAAGAACGGTGGAGCCTCGGAAGACCGGCTGAGCCCCACAAGGCACCGGTTGAGCCTCAGAAGACCGGCTGGCCGATGCCCATCAGGTTGCCCTCGCTGTCCCGGAACCAGGCGGCCCGCTCCCCGCGCGCACCCTTGCTCGGGTAGTTGCCCTCGATCTCGGCGATGCCGTCCCGGGTGCGGAAGCCGGGCGCGTCCACGTCCTCGAACACGACCCCGCGCCGCCGCAGCTCCGCCACGACCGCCTCCAGGTCGTCCACCTCGAAGGCCATCTGGGTGAAGGTGCCGGGCGCGACTCCGGTGGAACGGAACACCACGAAGTCGATCCCGCCGCACCGATACAGCAGCCCGCCGGGGCGTTCGTCGACGGGTTCGAGGCCGAGCTTGTCGGCGTAGAAGCGCCGGGCCCGCTCCAGGTCCCCGGCGGGCAGCCGGGTGGCCACGCGGGCCCGGGACAGCACATCGGCGTTGTCTGCGGTCATGCCTCCACTGTGACTACTCCGCCGGCTCCACGCCCGCCCGCAGCAGCCCGTACGTGTACGCGTCCTCCAGGGCCTGCCAGGAGGCGGCGATGACGTTCTCGCCCACGCCGACCGTGGACCACTCGCCGGAGCCGTCCGAGGTGGAGATCAGCACACGGGTCGTGGAGGAGGTGCCGTGCTTGCCCTCCAGGATGCGGACCTTGTAGTCGACCAGGTCCAGCTTGGCGAGCTGCGGGTAGATCTTCTCCAGGGCCACGCGCAGCGCGCGGTCGAGGGCGTTGACGGGGCCGTTGCCCTCCGCCGTGGCGACGATCCGCTCGCTCTTGGCCCACAGCTTCACCGTGGCCTCATTGGCGTGGGTGCCGTCGGGGCGGTCCTCGACGATGGCCCGCCAGGACTCCACGTCGAAGTACTTCAGCGGGCGGCCCTCGACCTCGGCCCGCAGCAGCAGCTCGAAGCTCGCGTCCGCCGCCTCGTAGGTGTAGCCCTTGAGCTCGCGCTCCTTCACGCGCTCGACCACCCGGCCGACCAGCGCCCGGTCGCCGCCCAGGTCGATGCCGAGCTCCTTGCCCTTCAGCTCGATCGAGGCGCGGCCGGCCATGTCGGAGACCAGCATGCGCATGGTGTTGCCGACCAGCTCGGGGTCGATGTGCTGGTACAGGTCCGGATCGACCTTGATCGCGGAGGCGTGCAGGCCGGCCTTGTGGGCGAAGGCGGAGACCCCGACGTACGGCTGGTGGGTGGACGGCGTGAGGTTGACGACCTCGGCGATGGCGTGCGAGATCCGGGTGGTCTCGCGGAGCTTGCCGTCGGGCAGCACCTTCTTGCCGTACTTCAGCTCCAGGGCGGCGACGACCGGGAAGAGGTTGGCGTTGCCGACGCGCTCGCCGTAGCCGTTGGCCGTGCACTGCACGTGGGTGGCGCCCGCGTCGACGGCGGCGAGGGTGTTGGCGACCGCGCAGCCGGTGTCGTCCTGGGCGTGGATGCCGAGCCGGGCGCCGGTGTCGGCGAGGACGGTGGAGACGACGGCGTGGATCTGAGCGGGGAGCATGCCGCCGTTGGTGTCGCAGAGGATGACGACGTCGGCGCCGGCCTCGGCGGCCGCACGGACGACGGCCTTGGCGTACTCGGGGTTGGCGCGGTAGCCGTCGAAGAAGTGCTCGCAGTCCACGAACACCCGGCGGCCCTGGTCCTTCAGGTACGACACGGTGTCGCGGACCATGTCCAGGTTCTCGTCCAGGGTGGTGCGCAGCGCCAGCTCCACGTGCCGGTCGTGCGACTTGGCGACCAGGGTGATCACCGGGGCGCCGGACTCCAGCAGGGCCTTGACCTGCGGGTCGTCGGCGGCCTTGGCGCCGGCGCGGCGGGTGGCGCCGAAGGCGACCAGCTGGGCGTGCTTGAAGTCGATCTCCGCCTGTGCCCGGGCGAAGAACTCGGTGTCGCGCGGGTTCGCGCCGGGCCAGCCGCCCTCGATGAAGCCCACGCCGAAGTCGTCCAGGTGCCGTGCGATGGCGAGCTTGTCCGCGACGGTGAGGTTGATGCCCTCGCGCTGCGCGCCGTCGCGCAGCGTGGTGTCGAAGACGTGGAACGAGTCGTCGAGCTCGCTGGTTGCCGTCTCGGTCATGGTCTCAAGGCTCCTGTTGTGAATCTTCGGTCTTACCGGAATGACCGGCTCCACCGTCCCCCCAATGGTCCCTCGCGCTGCGCTCCCGGCTGAAGGTGGGCCGGAAAACGAAAAAACCCCTCGCGGGTGCGAGAGGTCTGCGCGCGGGTCGAGGACGACGGTGGCCACCCGCACCTGGTCGTACGAGGTGGTCACTGCGGACCGGCGCGCCTGCTGCCCATAATCATGGCGAGCGAGAGCACGGGGGCAGTCTGGCACAGCACCGCCCCCGGCTCACCGAGCGTCTCAGGATGCGGTCGTCAGACTGGAATCCGCACGGTCCCTCGCCCGGGCGAGGTCGAGGTCCTTGGTCTCGCGCATGGTGACGTACACCACCAGCGACACGGCGGCGCAACCCGCCACGTACCAGTAGAAGCCGGACTCGATCCCGGCCTTCTTGAACCACAGGGCGATGTATTCCGCGGTGCCGCCGAAGAGGGCGTTGGCGACGGCGTACGGCAGGGCCACGCCGAGTGCGCGGACACCGGTCGGGAACAGTTCGGCCTTCACACAGGCGTTGATCGAGGTGTAGCCGGTGACGACGACCAGTGCGAGCAGGGCCAGCCCGAGCGCCGGCCAGAAGCTGCCCGCGTGCTTGAGCAGGGTCATGATCGGCACGGTGAGGAGGGTGGAGCCGACCGCGAAGGTGATCAGCAGCGGGCGCCGGCCGATCCGGTCGGAGAGGGCGCCGGCGAGGGGCTGGAGCGCGGCGAAGACGATCAGCGCGGTGAAGGAGACCAGTGTGGCGGTCTGCTTGGACAGTCCGGCGGAGTTGGAGAGGTACTTGGTCAGATAGGTGGTGTACGTGTAGTAGGCGACCGTGCCGCCCATGGTGAGGGCGATGACCAGGAACGCCTCCCGCTTGTGCGCCCACAGCGCGCGCAGCGTGCCGCGCTCCTCGGCGCCCGAGTCGTCCGCCTCGTACACCTCGGTCTCCAGCATGCTGCGCCGCAGATAGAAGATGACGGCGGCGCCGAGCGCACCGACGACGAACGGGATGCGCCAGCCGTAGCTGTGCAGGGCGCTGTCGGACATGGTCCGCTGCAGGACGATCTGCAGGCCGAGGCCGACGATCTGGCCGGCGGTCATGGACACGTACTGGAAGCTGGAGGCGAATCCGCGCCGCTTCGGGTCCGAGGCCTCCGTCAGATAGGTGGCGCTGGCCGCGTACTCGCCGCCCACCGACAGGCCCTGCAGCAGGCGGGCGACGAGCAGCACGAACGCGCCCCCGTAGCCGGCGACCGCGTAGGTGGGGGCGACGGCGATGAGGATCGCCGACGCCGACATCAGCGTGACGGTCAGCGTCAGCGCCGCCTTGCGGCCCTTGCGGTCGCCGACCCTGCCGAGCAGCCAGCCGCCCACGGGCCGCATGAAGAATCCGACGGCGAAGATGCCGGCGGTGTTCATGAGTTGGGCGGTGGGGTTGCCGCTCGGGAAGAACGCGCCGGCGAAGTAGGTGGCGAAGCTCGCGTACACGAACCAGTCGAACCACTCGACCATGTTGCCCGCCGAACCGACCCAGATCTTCTTCCAGTGTTGTCGTCCCATGGGCCGTTACTTGCCCGGCGACGGAGGAAAGGATTCCTTTACCCGGCGGGCATCAACAGGGAGTCGGCGATGAAATCCCGTACGTGCGCCAGCACTTGGTCACGGTCGGTGCCGCGCAGCCCGATGGCGACATGGATGGAGAACCCGTCGAGCAGCGCACGCAACCGCGCCGCGAAGCGGTCCGCGTCCACCCGCCGGAACTCTCCCCGCGAGATCCCCTCGGCGATCAGCGCGACCAGGTCGCGGTGCCAGGCGCCCTCGATCGCGGCCTGCCGGGCCCGCGCGTCGTCGTCGGCGTTCTGCGAACGGTTCCAGACCTCCAGCCACAGGGTCCAGTGCGGGTCCCGGTGGCCGTCGGGGACGTACAGGTCGACGTAGGCGGACAGGCGCTCCCGGGCGGTTGCGGGGCCGGTGAGGAGGCGGCCCCGTGCCGCGCCCAGCCGGCCCTCGCTCCACTCCAGGGTCTGCAGCAGCAGCTCGTCCTTGGAGCGGAAGTAGTACAGGAGATGGCCGCTGCTCATCCCGACCTCACGGCCGAGGGCCGCCATGGTGAGCTTCTCCAGACCGCGCTCGGCGATCATGTCCATCGCGGCGGCGAGAACCTCCTCGCGCGGCGGCGCGTTCTTCCGCGCCCGCGCCGCACCGGCCATCCCTGACTCTCCTCCGTGCTCAGACCTTCGGCTGCTGCTGGGTGATGCAGTGGATGCCGCCCCCACCCGCAAAGATCGTACGCGCGTCCACCAGGGTGACCGTCCGCTCGGGGAACAGGCGGCGGAAGATCCCGGCCGCGATCTCGTCGCGCGGGTCGTCGAAGCCGCACAGCACGACGCCGCCGTTGCAGATGTAGTGGTTGATGTAGGAGTAGTCGGCCCAGTGGCCGTCGGCCTCCAGGACGGTCGGGGCGGGGACCTCGACGACCTCCAGGCGGCGGCCGCGCGCGTCGGTCGCCGACTTCAGGAGGCCGATGACCTCCTTGGTGACCTCGTGGTCGGGGTGGGCGGGGTCCGGCTGGTGGTGGGCGACCACCACGCCGGGGCGGGCGAAAGCGGCGACGATGTCCACGTGGCCGAGGGTGCCGAAGCCGTACGGCGGATAGTCACCCGTCAGACCGCGCGGCAGCCAGATCGCCTTGCTGGTGCCGAGGTGGGCGTGGATCTCCGCCTCGACCTGTTCCTTCGTCCAGTGCGGGTTGCGCTCGGGCCCCAGCTGGACCGTCTCCGTCAGCAGGACCGTGCCCTCGCCGTCGACGTGGATCGCGCCGCCCTCGTTGACCAGCTTCGAGGCGTACGTCTTGGCGCCCGCGAGATCGGAGACATACGCGGCGATCTTGGAGTCGTGCTCCCAGCGGGCCCAGTCCTGTGCGCCCCAGCCGTTGAACGTCCAGTCCACGGCGGCCAGTTCGCCCTTGCCGTTGGTGAGGAAGGTGGGCCCGATGTCCCGCATCCAGGCGTCGTCCAGGTCCCGCTCGACGGTGTCGATGTCCGGGCCGAGCAGCGCCTGCGCCTCGGCCGACTGGCCGGAACCGCAGACCACGGTCACGGGCTCGAAGCGGCGGATCGCGCGGGCCACCGAGGCCCAGGCGGCGCGGGAGGCGGCCAGGTCGTCCGGGTCGTCGAAGGTGGGGTTGGGGCCCGGCCACGCCATCCAGGTGCGCTCGTGCGGGGTCCACTCGGCGGGCATGCGGAAGCCGTCGGCGGCAGCAGACATGGTGATCCTTAGAGGAAGTACAGGCGGTTGAGGGAGACGGAGTCGGCGGGCTCGGAGCGCAGCGGGTCGCCGTCGAGGGTGACCAGACCGGTGCGCCGGTCGACGTCGACGGCTCCGATACGGGCGTTCAGCCGCAGGTCGGCGGGGCCGATGCCCCGGGTGCCGCGCACGGCGACCCGGCGCCGCCGGGTGGGCATCGTGTCGCCCCCCTGGTCGACGGCCGCCTGGGCGACGAACGCGACGGAGATGTCGGCGGCCGTTGCGCCGTACGAGCCGAACTGCGGGCCCAGCACCAGGGGTTCGCAGGTGTCGGTGGCCGCGTTGGGGTCGCCGACCACGCCGTAGGCCGGGAAGCCGGACTTGAGGACGAGCTGCGGCTTGGCGCCGAAGTACTCGGGCCGCCACAGCACGATGTCGGCGAGCTTGCCGACCTCGATCGAGCCGACCTCGTGCGAAAGGCCGTGGGCGATGGCCGGGTTGATGGTCAGCTTGGCCAGGTAGCGCAGGACGCGGGCGTTGTCGTCGCCCTCGCCGTCGCCCTCCAGCGGGCCCAGCTCGGCCTTCATCTTGCCGGCCATGGCGAACGTACGGCGGACCGTCTCGCCGGCGCGGCCCATGCCCTGGGCGTCGGAGGAGGTGATGCCGATCGCGCCCAGGTCGTGCAGCACGTCCTCGGCGCCCATCGTGCCGGCCCGGATGCGGTCGCGGGCCATGGCGGCGTCGCCGGGCAGGTCGGGCTTGAGGTCGTGGACGGAGACGATCATGCCGTAGTGCTCGGCGACCGCGTCCCGGCCGAAGGGCAGGGTCGGGTTGGTGGAGGAGCCGATGACGTTCGGGACGCCGGCCATCTTGAGCACGTTGGGCACATGTCCGCCGCCGCAGCCCTCGATGTGGAAGGCGTGGATGGTGCGGCCCTCCAGCACCTTCAGGGTGTCCTCGACCGACAGGCACTCGTTCAGGCCGTCGCTGTGCAGGGCGACCTGGACGTCGTGCTCCTCGGCGACCCGCAGCGCGGTGTCCAGTGCGCGGGTGTGGGCGCCCATGTCCTCGTGCACCTTGAAGCCGGAGGCGCCCCCTTCGGCCAGCGCCTCGATCAGGGGCGCGTCCTGGGAGGACGAACCCCGGCCCAGGAAGCCGATGTTGACCGGCCAGGCGTCGAAGGCGTTGAAGGCGTGGCGCAGCGCCCAGGGCGAGTTGACGCCGACGCCCCACACCGGGCCGAACTCCTGCCCGATGATCGTGGTGACGCCGGAGGCGAGGGAGGCCTCCATGATGCGCGGCGACAGCAGATGGACGTGCGTGTCGACGGCCCCCGCGGTGGCGATGAGCCCCTCGCCGGACACGATGGAGGTGCCGGTGCCGACGACCACGTCGACGCCGTCGAGGGTGTCGGGGTTGCCGGCGCGTCCGATGGCGCAGATCCGGCCTTCCCGGATGCCGATGGAGACCTTCCGGATGCCCTGCGCCGCGTCGATCACGACGACGTTGCTGATCACGACGTCACAGGTCGCGCGGACGGCGGCGGCCTTGAGGTGCAGTCCGTCACGGGCGGTCTTGCCGAAGCCGGCCAGGAACTCGTCGCCGTAGCGCTGGGAGTCGGACTCGACGCGGACGGTCAGGCCCGAGTCGCCGAGGCGGATGCGGTCTCCGGCGCGGGGCCCGTGGGTGGCTGCGTAGGCGTGCGGGTCGATGTGGATCGCCCGGCTCACCTCTCGTCCCTTCGAGCGGCTCATCGCTTCTCGCCTCCGTCCGTCGTCACTCCGAGGTATCCGCATGCGGCGGCCCTGCGCAGGGCCTCGTCCTTCGCGCCGGGCGCGTCCAGCGGCCCGTCGACCAGCCCGGCGAAGCCGATCGCGATCCGGTCGCCGCCGATGGGGACGAGACCGACCTCCTCGCTCTCGCCCGGCCCGAACCGCACGGACGAGCCGGCGGGTACGGCGAGCCGCATGCCGTAGGCGGCGGCGCGGTCGAAGTCCAGGCGCGGGTTGGCCTCGAAGAAGTGGAAGTGGGAGGTGACGGAGACCGGCACGGTCGCGGTGTTGGTGACCGTGAGCCGGACGGCCGGCGCGGGGTCGGCGTGCTGGGGTCCGGGCAGCAGCGCGCCCGGCGCCCGCTCGCCGAGACCGCCGCCGATGGGGTCGGAGACCACCGCGAGCCGGGAGCCGTCGTCGAAGACGGCCTCGACCATCACCTCGGTGACGACGTCGGCGACGCCCGGCAGCACGTCCTCGGGCCCGAGCACGGACCGGGCCGCCTCGATGGCCTCGGCGAGCCGCCTGCCGTCCCGGGCCGCCTCGCAGACGGTGTCCGCGATCAGCGCGGTCGCCTCCGGCACGTTCAGCCTGAGGCCGCGCGCCCGGCGGGCCCGGGCGAGCTCGGCGGCTCCGAAGAGCAGCAGCCGGTCACGTTCCGTGGGAGTGAGTCTCACGTCGCGGCACCTCCTTGCCATCACCAGATTAGAGCACCACTCTAAACACAGACTTCTTGAAACAGAAGCATTGACTGACGGCGAGGCTTCACGGACATTGAACGTCGCTCTAACCCTCTGGCGGTAGTCGAAGGAGACCGGCCATGCCCATAGAACAGCGCGGAGTCGACACCATCCCTGACGAGGAGCGGACCAGCGGTCCGCGCGACCTCGTCTCGATCCTGCTCGGCTCCAACCTCTGCCTCGGGGTGATCATCTTCGGGTGGCTGCCGCCGTCCTTCGGGCTCGGCTGGTGGGCGTCGGTGAGCGCGATCGTGGCGGGAACGGTGGTCGGTACGGCCGTCACCGCCCCGCTCGCCCTCATCTCCCTGCGCACCGCCACCAACCTGTCCACCTCCTCCGGCGCGCAGTTCGGCGTCCGGGGCCGGCTGGTCGGCTCGGTGGTCGGTCTGCTGCTCGCCCTCGGCTACACCGCGCTGACCGTGTGGATCGGCGGCGATGTGATGCTGAGCGTGCTCGGCCGGCTGTTCGGGGTGCCGGCGGACGGGGTGTCGTACGCCCTCGTCTACGCGGTGCTCGCGGCGGCGACCGTCGCGGGCGCGGTGTACGGCTACCGGGTGCTGCTCGCCATGTCCCGCGTCCTCGCCGTCGGCATGACCGCCCTGCTGGTCCTCGGGATCGTCGCCTACGCCCCGCACTTCACCACCGCGGCGCTGCCCGACGCGGGCGGCTGTCTGCTCGGCTCGTTCTGGCCGACCTGGTTCCTGGCGGCGGTGGCCGCGGGCCTGTCCGGTCCCATCGCCTTCATCACCCTGCTCGGCGACTACACCCGCTACATCTCGCCGCGGCGGCACTCCAGCCGCCGGGTGCTGCACGCCACCTGGCTCGGGCTGGTCCTCGGCCTGCTGGTGCCGCAGCTGTTCGGCACCTTCACGGCGTACGCGGCCCACGCGGCCACCGACTACGCGGGACCGCTGGTGGTGGCCTCCCCCACCTGGTATCTGATCCCGCTGCTGCTGTCGGCGTCCGCCGGCTCGGTCGGCAACGCCGGTCTGATGCTGTACTCCATGGGCCTGGACCTGGACGCGATCCTGCCGAAGGCCTCCCGCGCCCGCGCCACCTACACGGTCGCCGTGGTCGCCACCGTCTGTGTCTTCACCGGCCACTACGCCTGGAACGCGCAGTCCGCGATGACGTCCTTCGTGCTGCTGCTCACCGCCCTCGGCACCCCGTGGGCCGTCATCACCCTCATCGGCTTCGCCCGCTGTCGCGGTGTGTACGACGCCGACGCCCTGCAGGTCTTCAACCGCCGTTCGCGCGGCGGGATCTACTGGTTCCGGGCGGGCTGGAACGTACGCGCGACCGTCTCCTGGGTCCTGGGCGCCGGGACCGGTCTGCTGGCGGTGTCCCTGCCGACGTACCAGGGCCCGCTGCTGCGCCTGACCGGCGGGGTGGACTGCAGCTTCCTGCTGTCGGGCGCGGTGGGAGGAGCGGTGTACTTGCTGCTGACGCCGGCTGAGCAGCGCCCCGAAGGGGCGCGGGGCCGCATCGATGTGCGGCTCCGCCGCGGGGGGCGATCGACCACGACCGACCCGCAGACGCCCGACGCCCCTTCGCAGCCATACGAATCGCGCGCTTAACCGATCCGGTGCATCCACCCGTGCTTGTCCTCCGTCATACCCCGCTGGATGCCCAGCAGGGCCTCACGAAGGCGGACGGTGACGGGACCAGGCGTGCCGTCGCCGTGGCTCCAGGAGTCCGTCTTGGTCTTGACGTGACCGATGGGCGTGACCACGGCGGCGGTGCCGCAGGCGAAGACCTCGGTGAGCGCGCCGGAGGCCGCGTCCTCGCGCCACTGCTGGAGGGTGACCACGCCCTCCTCGGCGGTGTAGCCGAGGTCGCGGGCGACCTGGAGCAGGGAGTCGCGGGTGATGCCCTCCAGGATCGAACCGGTCAGCTCAGGGGTGACGATCCGGTCGCCGTAGACGAAGGCGACGTTCATGCTGCCGCTCTCCTCGACCTTGGTGCGGGTGACCGCGTCGAGGTAGACGACCTGGTCGCAGCCGTGCGCGGCGGCCTCGGCCTGCGGGAGCAGCGAGGCGGCGTAGTTGCCGCCGGTCTTGGCGTCACCGGTGCCGCCGGGGACGGCACGGACGTGGTCCTCGGAGACCCAGATGGTGACCGGCTTGACGCCACCGGCGAAGTAGGCGCCGGAGGGCGAGGCGATGAGCATGAACAGGTACTCGTTCGCCGGGTGCACGCCGAGCGCGGCCTCCGTGGCGAACATGAACGGGCGCAGGTACAGGGACTGCTCGCCGCCGTGCGGCGGGACCCAGTCGGCGTCCTGGCTGAGCAGCGCGTCCAGCGCGGCGATGAACAGGTCCTCGGGCAGCTCGGCCATGGCCATGCGGCGGGCGGAGTTGCGGAAGCGGCGGGCGTTCGCCTCGGGGCGGAACAACGCGATCGAGCCGTCGGGCTGGCGGTAGGCCTTCAGTCCCTCGAAGATCTCCTGGCCGTAGTGCAGGACGTGGGTGGAGGGGTCGAGGGAGATCGGGCCGTACGGGACGAGCTGGGCGTCGTGCCAGCCGCGCCCCTCGGTCCACTTGATCGTCACCATGTGGTCGGTGAAGTGGCGGCCGAACCCGGGGTCGGCCAGGATCGCCTCGCGCTCGGCGGCGGCGAGGGGGCTGGCGGAGGGCTTGAGCTCGATCGTGGGCGTCGTCATGTGTTGTCCTTCACCGGTTGTAGTGACGGGCCGCTTATACGCCCCGTACACGGCCGGTGGCCAGTTCTAGGACGTCCGAGCATTCCCTCATACCGCGGCTCCGCGTTCGATTATCGCGCGGGGGCTGCGGCCGACGGAACGGGGGTGAAAGCGACCCAAGGGTTGATGGTGGCACCCGGCGAGGCACACGAAAAGCCGCCGGGTGCGGATGCGACCCGGCGGCTTCGAGGAGTGGCGCGGGTCAGCCGGCTACTCGTACGGCCAGCGCGTCGCCGATCTGCGAGGTGCTGCGGGCAGCCAGCCCGGCGCGCTCGGTGAGGTCGGCGGCGACGGCGGCGTCGATGCGGTCCGCCTCGGAGTCGTAGCCGAGGTGGCGCAGCAGCAGGGCGACGGACAGCACCGTGGCGGTGGGGTCGGCCTTGCCCTGGCCGGCGATGTCCGGGGCCGAGCCGTGCACGGGCTCGAACATCGAGGGGAACTCGCCGGACGGGTTGATGTTCCCGCTGGCGGCCACGCCGATGCCGCCGGAGACGGCCGCGGCGAGGTCGGTGATGATGTCGCCGAAGAGGTTGTCGGTGACGATGACGTCGAACCGGCCCGGGTCGGTGACCAGGAAGATCGTGGCCGCGTCGACGTGGAGGTAGTCGGTGGTGACCTCGGGGAACTCCTGGGCCACCTTGTTGAAGATGTCCGTCCACAGATGCCCGGCGAAGGTCAGCACGTTGTTCTTGTGGACCAGCGTGAGCTTCTTGCGCGGACGGGCCTGGGCGCGGGCGAAGGCGTCGCGGACCACCCGCTCGACACCGAAGGCCGTGTTGACGGACACCTCGGTGGCGACCTCGTGCTCGGTGCCCTTGCGGATGGTGCCGCCGTTGCCGGTGTACGGGCCCTCGGTGCCCTCGCGGACGACGACGAAGTCGATCTCCGGCTGGCCGGCGAGCGGGGTGGCGACGCCGGGCAGGAGCTTCGACGGCCGCAGGTTGACGTGGTGGTCGAAGGCGAAGCGGAGCTTGAGTAGGAAGCCGCGCTCCAGGACGCCGGACGGCACCGACGGGTCGCCGATGGCGCCGAGCAGGATGGCGTCGTGCTGCTTCAGCGCGTCGAGGTCGGCGTCGGTGAGGGTCTCACCGGTGGCGTGGTAGCGCTGGGCGCCGAAGTCGTACTCCTTGGTCTCCAGCTTCACATCCTGCGGCAGGACGGCGGAGAGGACCTTGAGACCTTCGGACACGACCTCCTGGCCGATGCCGTCACCCGGGATCACTGCGAGATTGATGCTGCGAGACATGCGGGCACCCTACTCCTCGTCCCAGGTACTGACATGACCCTTCCACCATGCGGACACCCGGACGGGTGTGTTCCGCGGTGGAACCGGCGGGCGGGACTCAGTGGCCCGTCTCGCCGCCGTTGTCGCGGCGGTCGAGGGCGCGCTGGAGGGCGGCGGCGGCGTTCTTGCGGTCGGACTCGCTCGCGTGGGACACGTGGCGGACTCGGCGGCGGACGGTCGTCTCGGCCATGGGAAATCGTCTCCTTCGACAAACGTGGAGGACGCACAGGGACAGGGAGACGCCGGAGAGGCGGGGAGCGACGGCCACAGGGGTTGCCTGTACGGGGCCCGGCTCACGACCGCCATTCGCTGGATCGAGCGAGACGTTCGGCTCCTACAAAATTAAGGGAGCGGCCCGTTCCTGTCTGCACAATTACTCGGACTTCCTACTATCTGAGACGGTGGACCGGCTCACACCGCTCTGAGCTGGGCCTTCCCGCGTTCGGGTGACGCCGCGCCGAGGGCCCGAAGGGTGCGGATCAGGGCCCGTACGGCGGTGGTGCCGGCCAGTTCCCGCGTCGTGACGTAGCCGACGCAGCGGTGGGGCCGGTCCGGCCCCAGGTCGGTGATCTCCACGGCGGGCGGCGCCCCGGTGAGGGAGAGCGCGGGCATGATCGCCATGCCGAGCCCGCTGCCCACCATGGACAGCACCGCGCCGTCGTCCTCGGCGTTGACGGTCGCCGCCGGGATCCAGTCCTGGGCGGCCCACCAGGCACGGGTGCAGGAGCCGCAGTTCTCCGCCCAGTCGACGAGCGGCAGCGCGCGAGGATCCGGATGCCCGGCCGGATGGACCAGGGAGTACGGCTCCCGAAGCAGCACCCCGCCGACCAGTCCGGCCGGCGGCGGCCCGCTCAGGGTGGCGATCCCGAGATCGGCCCGTCCGGCGGCGACCTCGCCCGCCGTGCCGGCGCCCAGTTCACGGACGACGGTGACGGTCACCTCGATGCCGGGGTGCTGCGCGGTGAGCCGTTCCAGGGCGGGCGGCAGCAGATGCAGGGCCGCGCTGCGGAAGGCGGCGATCCGCAGCGGCCCGCAGACCTCGCCGGTGCCCGCGTCGCGGACGTCCGCGGCCAGCACCTGGAGCATGCGCAGCACCCGCCGCGCATGGGCCGCGGCCCGCTCCCCCGCCGGCGTCGGCCGCGCGCCGAACCGCCCGCGCTCGAACAGCACCGCGCCCAGCTTCCGCTCGATCCCCCGCACGGCGTGGGAGACGGCGGACTGAGTGGCCCCGAGCCGGGCGGCCGCGGCGGAGAACCCGCCCTCGTCGGCCACGGCGACCAGGATCCTCAGCTCCTGCGGGGCAAGGTCGACTGATGTCACTCGGGGCTCCCACCTGCACATATGAGGCCGACTCATGGATCGGTGCGTTCCATGAGCCCAACCCTCTGCCCACCCCCGGCATTCCTCCCTACCGTCCCCTCCATGACCGAGATCGCGCTCACCGTGCAGCAGACCGCCCGCCCCACCGGCTTCCCGACCGCGGACCACTTCCGCTTCGCCGAGTCCCCGGTGCCCGAACCGGCGCCCGGTACGGCGCTTGTGGAGAACCTCTACTGGTCGGTGGACCCGTACCACCGCGAGATGATGGACGGCGACTTCCCGCTGCACGCCCCGCTGGAGGGCCGCGCACTGGGCCGGGTGGTGGCCTCCCGCACCCCGGCCCTGCCGGAGGGCGAGATCCTCTTCCACCGCCAGGGCTGGCGCACCCACGCCGTGGTGAGCCCCGAGGAGGTCCGCCGGCTCCCGCACCACCCGGGCGTGCCGCTGACGGCGTACCTGAGCGTGCTGGGCGGCACCGGCCTGACGGCGTACATCGCCCTGACCCGGATCGCCCGGCTGCGCGAGGGGGAGGACGTGTTCGTCTCCGGGGCGGCGGGCGGGGTCGGCACGGCGGCCGGCCGCTTCGCCCGGCTGCTCGGCGCCGGCCGCGTGATCGGCAGCGCGGGCAGCCCGGAGAAGGTGGCGTACCTGACGGAACAGGTCGGTTACGACACCGCCTTCGACTACCGCACGGCACCGGTCCGCGAGCTGCTCGCCGAAGCCGCCCCCACGGGCATCGACGTCTTCGTGGACAACGTGGGCGGCGACCACCTCGGCGCGGCGATCGGCGCGCTGCGCAGGCGGGGCCGGGTGGTGCGGGTCGGCACGATCAGCCAGTACAACACCCCCGATGCCCCGCCCGTCCTCTTCGACCACGCGGACGTGGTGGAGAAGAGCCTGCGCATCGAGGGCTTTCTGGTGAGCGACCACCGGGACGCGCAGGAGGAGTTGTACGACTTCGCCGTACCGCATCTGCGCAGCGGGGCGCTGGCGCCGGACGAGACGGTCGTGGACGGGTTCGAACGGATCGTGGAGGCGTTCCTGCTGATGCTGCGCGGCGGCAACACGGGCAAGATCCTTGTCCGCGCCGCATGACGATCCGTCAGGTCACGTCGCCGTCGCGCCAGTCGAAGACCAGCTCGGCACCGGGCTCGACCGGCCCGGCGAGCCCGGGCCACAGATGGACGGCCCCTTCCTCCTCCGGCAGCCGTACGATCCCGCCATCCGGCGAGAGGGCGTGCACCTGCCCGCCCCACCGCTGCCAGCCCCGCGCCGCGTACAGCAGGGCTCCCTCGTCGCTCGCGGCGAGCGCACCGAGGTCGTAGGCCCGGCCGATCACCCGCTCCAGCTCCCCCATCACCCGCCCGCCGAGCCCGGTGCGCCGCACGTCCGGCCGTACGGCGACGGCCTCGACGTACCCGGTACGCAGCCAGCGTCCCCGATGCCGGATGCGCCGCATCACGACGGATCCGTGCGCGGCGAGCCCGGTGTCGTCGTGGACGAGCGCATGCAGGCCGCCGCACCCGTGATCCCAGTCCTCGTCGGAGAAGTCCCCGTCGAACGCCTCGTCCAACAGGGCACGGGCGGCGGCGAGTTCGGCGGCGCCGAGATCGGCGGTGTGGACGAGACGCTGTCGGACGGCCATGACCCGCATTATCGCTCGGCCGGTGTGAGCGCCGGGATGGAAACGGGCCGGGAAGTCTGCTCGGTGGCAGGCTTCCCGGCCCGTGGTCAGGGGGCTGAGGGTCAGCCCATGTGCGGGTAGGCGTAGTCGGTCGGCGGGACCAGGGTCTCCTTGATGGCGCGGGTCAGGGTCCAGCGCAGGAGGTTCTGCGGGGCGCCGGCCTTGTCGTTGGTGCCGGAGGCGCGGCCGCCGCCGAAGGGCTGCTGGCCGACGACGGCGCCGGTCGACTTGTCGTTGATGTAGAAGTTGCCCGCGGCGAAGCGGAGCTTCTCCATCGTGTAGGCAGCGGCGGCGCGGTCGTTGGAGATCACCGAGCCGGTCAGGGCGTAGTCCGACACCGACTCCATCTGCTCCAGCATCTCGTCGTACTTGTCGTCCTCGTAGACGTAGACGCCGAGGACCGGGCCGAAGTACTCCGTGCGGAAGACCTCGTTCTCCGGGTCGGTGGAGACGATCACCGTCGGGCGGACGAAGTAGCCGACCGAGTCGTCGTAGCTGCCGCCCGCGATGATCTCGCAGGTCGGGTCGGACTTCGCACGGTCGATCGCGGCCTTGTTCTTGGCGAAGGCACGGTCGTCGATCACGGCGCCGATGAAGTTCGACAGGTCGGTGACGTCACCCATGGTCAGGTAGTCGACCTCGGCCGCGAACTCCTCCCGGAAGCCGGAGTTCCAGATCGACGCCGGGATGTACGCCCGGGAGGTGGCGCTGCACTTCTGGCCCTGGTACTCGAAGGCACCGCGGGTCAGGGCGGTCTTCAGGACCGCGCGGTCGGCGCTCGGGTGGGCGACCAGGAAGTCCTTGCCGCCGGTCTCGCCGACCAGACGCGGGTAGGAGCGGTACTTCTCGATGTTGGCGCCGACCGTCTTCCACAGGTACTGGAAGGTCTTGGTCGAGCCGGTGAAGTGGATGCCGGCCAGGTCGCGGTGCTCAAGAGCGACCTTGGAGACCTCGATGCCGTCACCGGTGACGAGGTTGATGACGCCCTTGGGCAGGCCCGCCTCCTCCAGCAGCTGCATGAGCAGGACGGCGGCGTGGGTCTGGGTCGGGGACGGCTTCCAGACGACGACGTTGCCCATCAGCGCGGGGGCCGTCGGCAGGTTGCCCGCGATGGCGCTGAAGTTGAACGGCGTGATCGCGTAGACGAAGCCCTCCAGCGGGCGGTGGTCGAGGCGGTTCCACACGCCCGGGGAGTTCGCCGGGGGCTGCTCGGCGATGATCTGGCGGGCGTAGTGGACGTTGAACCGCCAGAAGTCGACCAGCTCGCAGGGCGTGTCGATCTCGGCCTGCTGGGCGGTCTTCGACTGGCCCAGCATGGTGGAGGCGGCGATCGTCTCGCGCCACGGGCCGGCCAGCAGCTCGGCGGCGCGCAGGATGATCGCGGCACGGTCGTCGAAGGACATCGCGCGCCAGGCCGGCGCGGCGGCGAGGGCCGCGTCGATGGCGTCCTTCGCGTCCTGCTGGGTGGCGTGCCGCAGGGTGCCGATGACGGCCTTGTGGTTGTGCGGCTGCACCACCTGGAACGGCTCACCGCCGCCCATCCGCTTCTCCCCGCCGATGGTCATCGGCAGGTCGATCGGGTTCTCGGCCAGCTCCTTGAGCTTGGCCTCCAGCCGGGCGCGCTCGGGCGAGCCGGGGGCGTAGCCGTGCACCGGCTCGTTGACGGGGGTGGGGACCTGGGTCACAGCGTCCATGAGATCCGGACTCCTTGTACGTGAGCGGGTGTCGGGGCGTAGGGGGGCTCAGCCCTTGCTGACCATCGAGCGGAGGAAGAACCGCAGGTTGGCGGGCTTCTCCGCGAGACGGCGCATGAAGTAGCCGTACCAGTCGGTGCCGTAGGCGGTGTAGACGCGCATGCGGTGGCCCTCGGCGGCCAGCCGCAGGTGCTCCTCACTGCGGATGCCGTACAGCATCTGGAACTCGTACTCGTCGAGCTTGCGGCCGGCCTTGTGGGCCAGCTCCTGGGCGATGGCGATCAGACGCGGGTCGTGCGACCCGATCATCGGGTAGCCCTCGCCCTCCATCAGCGTCTTCAGGATACGGACGTAGGCCTTGTCGATCTCGTGCTTCTGCTGGTAAGCGACCTCGGCAGGCTCCTTGTAGGCGCCCTTGACCAGGCGGACGCGGCTGCCGGCGGCGGCGAGACGGCGGGCGTCGGCCTCGGTGCGGAACAGGTAGGCCTGGATGACGCAGCCGGTCTGCGGGAAGTCCTTCCGCAGCTCCTCGTGGATGGCGAACATCGAGTCGAGGGTGGTGTGGTCCTCGGCGTCGAGGGTCACGGTCGTCCCGATGGCGGCGGCGGCCTCGACGACCGGGCGGACGTTCGCGAGGGCCAGCTCGTGGCCACCCTCCAGCGCCTGGCCGAACATGGACAGCTTGACCGACATCTCGACCTTCTCGCCGAGCTCCAGCTCCTTGAGGTGGTCGATCAGCGCCAGGTAGGCATCGCGGGCGTGGGTGGCCTGCTCGGGGGTGGTGATGTCCTCGCCGACGACGTCCATCGTCAGCTCCAGGCCCTTGGCCGTCAGGTCCTTGATGATCGGCACGATGTCGTCGACGGTCTCGCCGGGGATGAAGCGGTCGACGACCTGCTTGGTCACCGGGGCCGCCGAGATCAGGCGTCGCATCCGGTCGCTGCGCGACGCGGCGAGAATCACGGGACCCAGCACGGGGCACCTCCACAAACAAGCACCAATACGGCCATCACCCGACGATTCGGGTACGGCGCGGAGAACCACCGTGAAACCTAAGGATCTCTCCGATCGTCGGCCATCGACAGCTGTCACGCATCCGTGCACTGGATCTCAGACAGATGTATGAAGGCAGCCGGAAAATGAGGGAGAATGCCCGAGTGGCGGCGGATTTCAAGGCTTTCAAGGGTGACTACCAGGAGCTGGTGGACGAGATCTCGGAGCTGCTGGGCGTCCCGGCGACCCTGGAGAACCGCGACTTCGAGCTGATCGCCTTCGGCGCGTACGACAGTGAGGGCGAGCTGGATCCCTCCGCGCTGGACCCCGTGCGCACCCGTTCGATCCTGACCCGGCGCTCCACGGCGACGGTCCGGACATGGTTCGAGGGCTTCGGCATCACCCGCGCGACCGGCCCCGTACGGATCCCGGCGAGCCCGGAGGCCGGGGTGTACCGCGGCCGGATCTGCCTCCCCGTACGCCATCGGGGTGTCGTCCTCGGCTACGTGTGGCTGCTGGAGATCGAACCGGGACCGACGGACGCGCAGCTGGCCGCGGCGATGCAGGTGGCGGGCCGGATCGGCGCGCTGCTCGCGGACGAGGCGGAGGCCGGGGCCGGGCTGAGCCGGGAGCTGCGGTCGGTGCTCACCGCGGAAAGCGGCTGGCAGCGGGACATGGCGGTGGCCGAGCTGCGCACCGCACTCGGCGCCCGCGCGGACGGCCCCGTCACCCTGGCGTGCATCGCCCCCTGGCCGTCGGCCGACCCGGACGACGCCCCGGCCGCCCGTACGATCCCGCACACCACGGCACTGTGCACGCTGCCGTGGGGGGCGTCGGAGCAGAGCCTGGCGCTGCTGGTGCGACTGCGGACCACGGGGACGGCCACGCCCGCGCTGGCGGCTGCCACGCGGGTGCTGAAGGAGGCCGGGGAGGCTCACGGGGCGTCGGGCGGCGCGGCGCGCGGGGCCGGGTGTGCCGCCGGGGTCGGTGAGCCCCGCGTGGGTCTCACCGACCTGGGGACGGTGTGGCAGGAGGCCGCCGCCGCGGCGCGCGCCGCGCTGGCCGAGCCGCGGTTCGGACCCGTCGCCCAGTGGGCGCACATCGGGCCGTACCGGCTGCTGACCGCACTGCCGCCCGAGGCCGCGCACGACGTCGTGGTCGGCCCGCTGCTCTCGGCCGCCCACCGCGAGCTGGCCCGCACCGCGGAGGTCTATCTCGACTGCGCGGGCCAGGCCGGCCGCACGGCCGCCGAACTGGGCATCCACCGGCAGACTCTCTACTACCGCCTGTCCCGGGTCGAGCAGCTGACCGGCCTGGACCTGGACGACGGCGAGGACCGGCTGCTGCTGCACATGGCGCTGAAGCGGGCGCGGCTGTAGCCGGCCGGGGCGTCCCGGGCGTCAGGGGCGGCCGTTGAGAGCGGCGAGGGCCTCGAAGAGGGTGGCCGGGGCCGGCGGGCCGTCGGTCCACCGGGCGGCGATGTGACCGTCCGGCCGGACGAGCAGAGCGCCGCCCGGACCGAGCCCGAGGCCCTCCGCGGACCCCTGCGGCAGGGCCTCGACACGCAGCGGCCAGGGCGCGGCGGCGCGCGGAGCCCAGGCCGCCGTGTCGGGGGTGAACAGGGTGAACCACTCACCGAGGGCGTCGAGCGTGGAACGGCCGGGGGTGAGCGGTAGATGGGGCATGCGGTGACCTGGCTGCGGGGTGGGCACGTAATCCGTGGCGGGGAGGGCCTCCATGCCGGGAACGGCTTCCGCGTCGGAGCGGGCCTCCGTGGCGGGGTGGGGATTCGTGGCGGAGCGGGGATTCGTGGCGGGGTGGGGATTCGTGGCGGGGTGGGCGTCCGTGGCCAAATCGGCATCCGCCCGCGAAGAGGCGTGCACGCGTGGATCGACAGGTGGCTCGGGACGGGTGTGGTCGTCGGCGAGGACGGCTGTGGAGCGGTAGGTGACGCCGAGCACCAGGCCGAGTTGTGCGAAGTGCCGGTCGGACCAGGGCAGTTCGACCCGGTGCGCCGCCTTGCCCCCCGCCTGCAGCTGCTCCCGCCGCCGGCTTTGCGCGGTACGCAGCAGCTGGGCGTTGGCCACCGCTTGGCGGAGCGTCAGTCGGGCGACGGGCTGCCGTTCCGTCTCGTAGGTGTCCAGCAGGCTCGGTCCGGCCCACCCCTGCAGCACGCCGGCGAGTTTCCAGCACAGGTTGTGCACATCGGCAAGGCCGGCGTTCATGCCCAGGCCGCCGATGACGGGGACCGCGTGCACGGCGTCGCCGGCCAGCAGGACCCGGCCGTGCCGCAGGCGTTCGGCGACGAAGGCGTTCATCACCCAGTGCTGGACCCGCAGCACCGTGTGCCGTACGTCGGCACCGGGGCCGAGGGCCCGCGCGACGAGCTCGTGCCAGTCGGTGTGCGCGCCGTCCTCGGGGGTGGGACCGAACCAGGCCCAGCCGCCCTCGGGATACAGCGGCATGAACGACCCGTGCGCGGTGAAGTAGACCCCGGCGGGCTGCCCGGCACACCAGCGGTCGAGGTCGGCGTCGAACACGACGGTGGTGACCTTTCCCAGCGCGCCGGGTCCGGCGGTGCCGATGCCCAGCAGCTGCCGCACGGTGGAGTTCGCTCCGTCGGCGGCGAGGACGTAGGGGGCCCGGACCCGCGTCTCCTGCCCGGAGCGGCGGTCGGCGAGGCGGGCGACGACCGTGCTGTCCTCTTCGGCCAGGCCGACCAGTTCGACCCCGAACCGCACCGGCGTGTCCGCCGCGCCGAGCAGCACGGGTTCCAGCCGGTCCTGGGAGGTGACCACGCCGGTCACGGGGCTCTCGGGCACCGGCGCGTGCACCCCGGCCATCGCCGCCGCGGCGAAGTCGCGGTCGCGCAGGGTGTCCCGGAAGCGGACGCGGCCGTACTCCGGCGGGAAAGCCCTGGCCGTGATCTGCCCGGCGAGGCCGAGACTGCGGAAGATCTCCATCGACCGCACATTGACCAGCCTGGACCGGGGAAACGGCGACAGCTCGCCATGCCGCTCGACCAGCAGCGTGCGGACGCCCCAGCGTGCCAGCAGCGCCCGGGCGGTGAGGCCCACGGGCCCCCCGCCGACGATCAGTACGGTCTCCTCGGCCTCGGCCACGCTCATGTCGGCCCGGGTTCCGGGAGCGGGATCCGGCACATGAGGCCAATCTCGCCCACCCGTGGGGCCACCGCAATCCGTGCATCGGCGCGCATCCGCAGCTGCGCCTTCGCACGCCGACCGGCCGCTGACGCCGGGCGGCCCTGCGGAGCGGCAGGTGGATCAGCCCTTGTCGATGCCGGCGATCACCCGCCGCAGCCCCTCCGTCAGCTGTTCGGCGGTGGTCGCCGAGTCAGGGTCGAAGAGCCACTGGACCATGAGGCCGTTGAGCAGCGTCTGGTAGAGGCGGCCCTCGGTGTCCACCGCCTTCTGGTCGAGGTCGGCCTCCGGGATACCGCTGAACAGGGACACGAGCCCCGAGCGACCCTCCTCCTGCGCCTCGGCCAGCAGCTTGCGCACTTCCGGGATCCGGTCGCCCTGGGCGATGAGTTCGTAGCTCAGCATCCAGATGGCCCGCGACTGGGGGACGCCCCGGATGACGTTCGCCCACACCTCCTGGAAGCGTTCCAGCGAACCCGGCGGCTGCGTCACCTTTCCGCCCATGGCGGGATCGAAGCTTTCACCCACCTCCTCGATCAGCGACACATAGGCCTGCACCAGCAGCGCGTCCTTCGACCCGTAGTGGTAGCCGATCGACGCCAGGTTGGTGCCCGACTCCTTGACGATGTCCCGCGCGGTCGTGCGCAGGAACCCCTTCTCCAGCAGGCAGCGCTTGGCGCCTTCGAGCAGATCCTCACGGTGTCCCATGCGCACCACCCTACCGCCGATCCATACAGCCGTCCTAGACGGATGACTTATACATCTGTTCTAGACAATCGTTTAAGACGCTCGTACAGTCACTGCCATGACGAACTCGACGAGCACCACCACCCCCGTCGGTGGCCCCACCATCGCCCCCGCCCGCGCCGGCCGACGCGAGTGGACCGCTCTCCTCGTGCTGATGCTGCCGCTGCTGCTGGTCTCCATGGATGTCTCGGTCCTGTACTTCGCGACCCCCGCCATCAGCGCCGACCTGCACCCGAGCGGCACCCAGCAGCTGTGGATCTTCGACGTCTACGGCTTCGTCCTGGCCGGCCTGCTGATGACGATGGGCTCCCTCGGCGACCGCATCGGCCGCCGCAAGCTCCTTCTCACGGGCGCCGCCGCCTTCGGCGCCGCCTCGCTCCTCGCGGCCTACGCGAACAGCGCCGAGACCCTGATCGCGGCCCGCGCGGTCCTCGGCATCGGCGGCGCGACACTGATGCCGTCCACGATGGCGCTGGTGCGCACGATGTTCACCGACCCCGGCCAGCGGGCCAAGGCGATCGGCATGTGGTCCGGCGTGATGACCGGCGGTATCGCCCTCGGCTCGGTGATGAGCGGCATCCTCGTCGAGCACTTCTGGTGGGGCTCGGTCTTCCTGGTCAACCTGCCCGCGATGGTGCTGCTCCTGCTCCTCGGACCGGTGCTCCTGCCGGAGTCCAAGGACCCGAACCCCGGGCGTTTCGACTGGCTGAGCGTCCCGCTGTCGATGGCCGCCGTGCTCCCCGTGATCTACGGCCTGAAGGAGATCCCGTCCGAGGGCTGGCACCCGCTGTACGTGGTCTCCATCGCCGTCGGCCTGCTCTTCGCGGCCCTGTTCGTCCACCGGCAGCGCACGGCCGCCTCGCCGCTGATCCCGCCGGCCCTGCTGAAGGGCCGCGGCTTCGCCCCAGCGCTGGTCCTGAACCTCGTCGCCGCCCTCGCCATGATGGGCTCGGCCATTTTCACCACGCAGTACCTGCAGGCGGTCCTCGGCAAGAGCCCGCTGGCGGCGGCCCTGTGGAGCCTGCTGCCCTCGGTGTTCATCGGACTCGCCGGCCCGGTCACCGCTCAGCTCGTCCAGCGGGGCGTCAACCGGGCGTACGTCGTCGCCGGCGGCTTCGCGGCCATGGCGGCCGGATACTCGATGATGGCCTTGATCGGCACCGACTCGCTGTGGCTGGTGCTGGCCGGGGCCGGCGTCCTCGCCTGCGGGATGGTCGCGATCACGTCCCAGCTGGTCGACCTGGCCATGAGCAGCGCGCCCGTGGAGCGGGCGGGCTCGGTCTCCTCCCTGCTGGAGACCGGTACCGAGTTCGGCGGCGCGCTCGGCATGGCGGTCCTCGGCTCCATCGGTACGGCGGTCTACCGCCACGAGATGCCGTCCACCGCTCCGGCGGGTGCCCGCGAGACCCTCGGGGACGCCCTCGCCACGGCCGCCCACCTGCCCGGCCGGGCCGGTGAGTCCCTCCTCACCACGGCCCGCGAGGCGTTCACCAGCGGGATGCAGGGTGCGGCGATCGCCGGTGCGCTGGTGGTGGCGCTGGCGGCGGTCGGGGCGGCGGTGAGCCTGCGGAGGATCGGGGCCGGGGAGGAGAAGTAGGGCATGGAAAAACGCCGGGCGGGCTGACGGAAGTCAGCCCGCCCGGCGTTTCGCTGCTGCGTCAGACCAGGTTCACCGAGCGGGCGGACGTCGCACCGATCTCGGAAGCCACCTCGGCCAGCACACCGGCGGAGACCGTGTCGTCGACGGTGAGCACCGCCAGGGCCTCGCCGCCCACCGCCGCACGGGCGACCTGCATGCCGGCGATGTTGATGCCCGCCTCGCCGAGGATGCGGCCGACGGTGCCGACGACACCGGGACGGTCCTCGTAGCGCAGGACGACCATGTGGTCGGCGAGCGCGAGGTCGACGTCGTAGTCGCCGACCGCGACGATCTTCTGGACGTGCTTCGGGCCGGCCAGCGTGCCGGAGACCGAGACCTCCTCGCCGTCCGCGAGCGTGCCGCGCACGGTGACCACGTTGCGGTGCTCGGCCGACTCGGAGCTGGTGGTCAGCCGGACCTCGACACCCCGCTCCTGCGCGAACAGCGGCGCGTTGACGTACGACACGGTCTCGTCGACGACGTCCTCGAAGACACCCTTGAGCGCGGACAGCTCCAGCACCTTCACGTCGTGCTGGGTGATCTCGCCGTAGACCTCGACGTCGAGGCGGACCGCGACCTCGCCGGCCAGCGCGGTGAAGATACGGCCGAGGCGTTCGGCGAGCGGCAGGCCGGGCTTGACGTCCTCGGCGATGACACCGCCCTGGACGTTGACCGCGTCCGGCACCAGCTCGCCGGCGAGGGCGAGGCGGACGGACTTGGCAACCGCGATGCCCGCCTTCTCCTGGGCCTCGTCGGTGGAGGCGCCGAGGTGCGGGGTGCAGACGACCTGGTCCAGCTCGAACAGCGGGGAGTCGGTGCACGGCTCCTTGGCGTACACGTCGAGGCCGGCGCCGGCGACCCGGCCCTCCTTCAGCGCCGCGAACAGCGCCGCCTCGTCGACGATGCCGCCCCGCGCGGCGTTGACGATGCGCACGCTCGGCTTGACCTTGCGCAGCGCCTCGTCACCGATGAGGCCGAGGGTCTCGGGGGTCTTGGGCAGGTGGACGGTGATGAAGTCGGAGACCTCCAGCAGCTCGTCCAGGGACAGCACCTTGACACCCATCTGCGCGGCCCGCGCGGGCTGCACGTAGGGGTCGTAGGCGACGACCTTCATGCCGAAGGCGGACATGCGCTGGGCGACCAGGGCGCCGATGCGGCCGAGGCCGACGACACCGAGGGTCTTCTCGGCCAGCTCGACGCCCGTGTACTTGCTGCGCTTCCACTCGCCGTTCTTCAGCGCGGCGTTGGCCTGCGGGATGTTGCGGGCGGAGGCGAGGATCAGACCGCAGGCCAGCTCGGCGGCGGTCACGATGTTGGAGGTCGGGGCGTTGACGACCATCACGCCGGCCTTGGTGGCGGCGGAGACGTCGACGTTGTCCAGGCCGACGCCGGCGCGCGCGACGACCTTGAGCTTCTTCGCCGCGGCGATGGCCTCGGCGTCGACCTTGGTGGCGGAGCGGATCAGAATCGCGTCGACATCGGCGATGGCGGGGAGCAGTTCGGCTCGGTCGGCTCCGTTGGTGTGCCGGATCTCGAAGTCCGGGCCGAGTGCGTCCACGGTCGCGGGCGACAGCTCTTCAGCGATGAGTACGACAGGTTTCGAGCTCACGTGAGGTCCTCACAAGTCCAGAGCATGCGGACGGCCGTCCCGACGGCCGCAGGCGGAGGAGGGGCTAGCCGCGGAAGACGCACGACGCTGTGGGCCTGACGCGTATGTTGTGCAGCAGTGTAGTGGCGCCGCGGCCGCTGTTTTGCGCCACCGCGGAAGTATCACCCGGACGGGAAACTCCATTTTGTAGCCCTGCCGGCGGTTGTGGAACAGGGGGCCGGAGCAGCATGCCCCGACCCCCTGACATGAGGCTTACGCCTCTTCGTTCACCCAGCTCATCAGCTTGCGCAGCTGCTTGCCGGTGGTCTCCAGCAGGTGCTCGGAGTCCTGCTGCTTGTACTCGTTGTACTTCTTCAGGCCACCGTGGTACTCGTCCATCCAGTTGGTGGCGAAGGTGCCGTCCTGGATCTCGGCGAGGACCTTCTTCATCTCGGCCTTGGTGGCGTCGGTGATGATGCGCGGGCCGGTGACGTAGTCGCCCCACTCGGCGGTCTCGGAGATGGACCAGCGCATCTTCTCCAGGCCGCCCTCGTACATGAGGTCCACGATCAGCTTCAGCTCGTGCAGGCACTCGAAGTAGGCGATCTCCGGCTGGTAGCCCGCCTCGGTCAGGGTCTCGAAGCCCGCCTTGACCAGCGCGGCCGTACCACCGCAGAGGACGGCCTGCTCACCGAACAGGTCGGTCTCGGTCTCCTCGGTGAAGGTCGTCTTGATGACGCCGGCGCGGGTGCCGCCGATGCCCTTGGCGTACGACAGGGCCAGCGCGAAGGCGTTGCCGGAGGCGTCCTGCTCGACAGCGGCGATGCACGGAACGCCGCGGCCCTCCTCGTACTGACGGCGGACCAGGTGGCCCGGGCCCTTGGGGGCGACCATGCAGACGTCCACGCCGGCCGGGGGCTTGATGAAGCCGAAGCGGATGTTGAAGCCATGGCCGAAGAACAGCGCGTCGCCGTCCTTCAGGTTCGGCGCGATGGACTCCTCGTAGACCTGGGCCTGGATCGGGTCCGGGACGAGGATCATGATGACGTCGGCCTCGGCGGCGGCCTCCGCGGGCGTCACCACGCGCAGCCCCTGCTCCTCGGCCTTGGCCTTGGACTTCGAGCCCTCGTGCAGACCGACACGCACGTCGACACCGGAGTCACGCAGCGACAGCGCGTGGGCGTGGCCCTGGCTGCCGTAGCCGATGACCGCGACCTTGCGGCCCTGGATGATGGACAGGTCGGCGTCAGCGTCGTAGAACAGCTCGGCCACTTTGGGTTCTCTCCTTGGTGTGCAGGTTGTGCGTCCCACCGTATGCCGGTGAGGGGAAGGGAAGTTTCGGAATCTCGGCATACGGGCGGAAGGACCGCCCGTATTCAGCCTTACGCGGTTCGGTCGAGCGCGCGAAGCGAGCGGTCGGTGATCGAACGGGCGCCACGGCCGATCGCGATGGTGCCGGACTGCACCAGCTCCTTGATGCCGAACGGCTCCAGCATCTTGAGCATGGCGGACAGCTTGTCACTCGATCCGGTGGCCTCGATCGTGACGGCCTCCGGGGAGACGTCGACGGTCTTGGCGCGGAACAGCTGGACGATCTCCACGATCTGGGAGCGGGTCTCGTTGTCGGCGCGGACCTTCACCAGGACGAGTTCGCGCTGGACGGCCTGTCCGGGCTCCAGCTCCACGATCTTCAGCACGTTGACGAGCTTGTTGAGCTGCTTGGTCACCTGCTCCAGCGGCAGGTCCTCGACGTTCACCACGATGGTGATGCGGGAGATGTCGGGGTGCTCGGTGACGCCGACCGCGAGCGAGTCGATGTTGAAGCCGCGCCGCGAGAACAGGGCGGCGATGCGGGCGAGGATGCCCGGGGTGTTCTCCACCAGGACGGAGAGCGTGTGCTTGGACATGGTCTTTTACGTCTCTCTCGCTCAGTCGTCTTCGTTGTCGCCGAAGTCGGGGCGGACGTCCCGGGCGGCCATGATCTCGTCGTTGGAGGTGCCGGCGGCGACCATCGGCCACACCATCGCGTCCTCGTGGACGATGAAGTCGACGACGACCGGGCGGTCGTTGATGGAGTTCGCCTCTTCGATGACCTTGTCCAGGTCCTCGGGGCGCTCGCAGCGCAGGCCCACGCAGCCCATCGCCTCGGACAGCTTCACGAAGTCCGGCACGCGGGTGCCCTTGGCCTCCGGGTTGATGTCGTCGGGGCCGCTGTGCAGCACGGTGTTGGAGTAGCGCTGGTTGTAGAAGAGGGTCTGCCACTGGCGGACCATGCCGAGGGCGCCGTTGTTGATGATGGCGACCTTGATCGGGATGTTGTTCAGCGCGCAGGTGGTCAGTTCCTGGTTGGTCATCTGGAAGCAGCCGTCGCCGTCGATCGCCCAGACGGTCCGCTCCGGCCGGCCGGCCTTGGCGCCCATGGCGGCCGGGACGGCGTAGCCCATGGTTCCGGCGCCGCCGGAGTTCAGCCAGGTGGCCGGCTTCTCGTACTGGATGAAGTGCGCGGACCACATCTGGTGCTGGCCGACGCCCGCCGCGTAGATCGTGCCCTCCGGGGCGAGCTGTCCGATGCGCTCGATGACCTGCTGCGGGGACAGCGAGCCGTCCTCGGGCTGGTCGTAGCCGAGCGGGTAGGTCTCGCGCCAGCGGCTGAGGTCGCTCCACCAGGCGGTGTAGTCGCCCTTGTGGCCCTCGCTGTGCTCCTTCTGCACCGCCTGGACCAGGTCGGCGATGACCTCGCGGGCGTCCCCGACGATCGGCACGTCCGCGGCGCGGTTCTTGCCGATCTCCGCCGGGTCGATGTCGGCGTGGACGATCTTGGCGTACGGGGCGAAGCTGTCCAGCTTGCCGGTGACGCGGTCGTCGAAGCGGGCGCCGAGGGCGACGATCAGGTCGGCCTTCTGCAGCGCGGTGACGGCGGCGACCGCACCGTGCATGCCCGGCATTCCCACGTGCAGCGGGTGGCTGTCGGGGAACGCGCCGAGCGCCATCAGGGTGGTGGTGACCGGCGCTCCGGTGAGTTCGGCGAGGACCTTCAGCTCGGCGGTGGCGTGCGCCTTGATGACGCCGCCGCCGACGTAGAGGACGGGCCGCCTGGCGGAGGTGATCAGCTTGGCCGCCTCGCGGATCTGCTTGGCGTGCGGCTTGGTCACCGGGCGGTAGCCGGGCAGGTCCATGGTGGGCGGCCAGGAGAAGGTGGTCTTCGCCTGGAGGGCGTCCTTGGAGATGTCGACCAGGACGGGGCCCGGGCGGCCGGTGGAGGCGATGTGGAACGCCTGCGCGATGATCCGCGGGATGTCCTCGGCCTTGGTGACCAGGAAGTTGTGCTTGGTGATCGGCATGGTGATGCCGACGATGTCCGCTTCCTGGAAGGCGTCGGTGCCGATCGCCTTGGAGGCGACCTGGCCGGTGATCGCGACCAGCGGGACGGAGTCCATGTGCGCATCGGCGATGGGCGTGACCAGGTTGGTGGCACCGGGACCGGACGTCGCCATGCAGACGCCGACCTTGCCGGTGGCCTGCGCGTAGCCGGTGGCAGCGTGGCCGGCGCCCTGCTCGTGGCGGACCAGCACATGACGGACCCGGGTGGAGTCCATCAGGGGGTCGTACGCCGGAAGGATCGCACCGCCGGGAATGCCGAATACCGTGTCCGCGCCGACCTCCTCGAGGGAGCGGATGAGGGACTGCGCACCCGTGACGTGCTCGACGGGGGCGGACTGCTGTCCTCCGGATCGGGGCCGCGGCTGCGGATGGGCCCCGGTGGCCTGCTCGGTCATCGGCATTCTCTTCTCGATGCTGAGGGTTTTTGCGAGGTTTGTACGGAGTTCAAGCGCTGCACGAGCGGCACTCGTGCAACAAAAAACCCCTCGTGCCGCAAGGCAAGCGAGGGGAGCGCGCCGGTGAGGTCGCTGGGCATTCCGGATCGTCCTCCGGTGGGTCCCAGCTCAGCCGACGCGCTGTCCAAGTACGAGAATTCGGGTGCGCATGGCACTGACCCTCCCCCCGGCACACACCACGTGTCAAGTGGGTGGGACGGGCGTCTCATTATGTGAGCGACGGGCACTGCCACCTCCCAAGACGGCGGGCACACTCCCTGTGTACACCCGCCGCGCCCTTCTGCGTGGCTCGTTCACCCACGGGGCGCGCCGCTCGGTGTCGAGGCCACGACCGTGCTGAGCCCGTCGGGCCTGCGCGCGGCCGCTCCCTCGGCCCCGACACGCGCCTGCGGCTCGCGCACGCCGCCCGCGAACGCCGGTTCGGCCGGTGCGTGGGGCACCGGATAGTGCCCGGATCCGAGCGCCCGGCGCAGCCGGTACTCGTCCAGCGGCCCCGCGAACGCCATGCCCTGCCCGTGCGTACAGCCCATCGCCCGGAGTGCCACGACCTGCTCCGGCAGGTCCACGCCCTCGGCCACGGACTGCAGCCCGAGATCGCCGGCGATCCGCAGCAGACCGCTGGTGATCTTGTGCAGCCGCGGGGACTCCACGACCCCCTCGACCAGACTGCGGTCGAGTTTCAGCACGTCCACCGGGAGCCTTCTGAGCGCCGTGATGGCGGCATGGCCACTGCCGAAGCCGTCCAGTGCGATCCGCACCCCGAGCCGGCTGAGCGCGGTCAGCCTGCGCTCCAGCTCGTCCAGGGAGATACGCGGATCGGTGTCGGTCAGCTCCAGCACCAGCGCGCCGGGCGGCAGGCCGTGCCGGGTCAGCAGCCCCTCCACCGTCCCGACCGGCATCGAGCGGTCCAGCAGCCGCCGGGCGCTCATCCGGACGGCCACCGGTACGACGAGCCCGGTCGCGGCCCGCTCGGCGGCCTGCTCGACGGCCTGCTGCAGCACCCAGCGGTCCAGCTCGGCGGTCTTGTCGCCGTCCTCGGCCACCCGCAGGAACTCGGCCGGGGTGAACAGCACCCCCTGCGAGGAGCGCCAGCGCGCCTGCGTCGAGACGGCAGTGATCCGCCCGCTCTCCAGGCACACCACCGGCTGGTGCAGCAGCGTGAACTCGCCGTCGTGCAACGCGGCACGCAGCCGGGTGGCCAGCTCCGCCTTGCGTACGACGTCCTGCTGCATCTGCGGCTTGTACAGCTCGACCCGGCCCTTGCCGGCCGCTTTCGCGCGGTACATCGCGAGGTCGGCGTTGCGCAGCAGCTCGCCCGCGCCGAGGCCCGGTTCGGCGAAGGCGACGCCGATGGAGGCGTTGACCCGCACGTCCTGGCCGTCGATCGCGTACGGCTGGGAGAGGGTCACCCTGAGACGGTCGGCGAGTTCCAGGATGTTCCGCTCCCGGGCGGCGCGGTCACGGGTGCCGTCGCCGACGATCAGGGCGGCGAACTCGTCGCCGCCCAGCCGGGACGCGGTGTCCCCGTGCCGGACCGCGTCCTGGAGCCGGCGGGCGGCCTGGACGAGCAGCTCGTCCCCGGCCTGGTGCCCGATCGTGTCGTTGACGGCCTTGAAGCCGTCCAGGTCGATGAAGAGCACCGCCGTGTTGCGCAGGGCGGTGCCCCGGTCGGTGGCCCGGCGGCCGGACAGGGCCTGCTGCACGCGCCGGGTGAACAGCGCGCGGTTGGGCAGGTCGGTCAGCGGGTCGTGCTCGGCGTTGTGCTGCAACTGCGCCTGTAGCCGTACTCTTTCGGTCACGTCCCGGCTGTTGAAGATCAGTCCGCCGTGGTGGCGGTTGACCGTCGACTCCACATTGAGCCAGCCGCCGTCGCCGGACCGGAAGCGGCACTCGATGCGGGTGGTGGGCTCCTCCAACGGGCTCGCGGCGAGGAAGCGGCGCACCTCGTGCACCACGCAGCCCAGGTCCTCCGGGTGGATGAGACCGGCCAGCTCGCTGCCCACCAGTTCCTCCGCGGGCCGGCCGTAGACACCGGCGGCGGCCGGGGAGACGTACCGCAGGATGCCGTTGGGCGCGGCGATCATGATGACGTCGCTGGAGCCCTGCACCAGGGAACGGAAGTGGTTCTCCTTCTGGGCCAGCTCCTGGGTGAGGGTGATGTTGTCCAGCAGCATGATGCCCTGCCGGATGACGAGCGCGAGCACGACGGCGCCCGCGGTGATCAGCACGACGTGGTCGGGTCGGCGGCCGTTGAGGACGTTGTACAGGATGCCCAGGGTGCACACGGCGGCGGCCAGGTACGGGGTGAGGGCGGCGATGGAGCCGGTCAGCGGGCGGCCGGCCGGATACCGGCTGTGTTCACCTCCCGGGGCGGGCACGGGCACGGCGTGGTGGACCGTGCCGCGCTGTCCGGGCACGTGCTCGTGGATCACACGTGTGTGCCCGTCCGGTACGTGCGCCTCCTGCGCGCCCTTGCGGCCGGGCGCGGCCCAGGGGGCGTAGGCGAGCAGCAGCGAACCGGCGAACCAGCCAGCGTCCAGCAGCTGTCCGGAGCGGTAACTGCTGTGCAGCAGCGGCGAGGTGAACAGCGCGTCGCACATCACGGTCACCGCGAGCGCGCCGATCGCCGTGTTCACGGCGGTGCGGTTGCCCGGGGTGCGGCGGAAGTGCAGCGCGAGCACCATGCTGACGAGCGCGATGTCGAGCAGCGGGTACGCCAGTGACAGCGCGGTGTGCGCCACGCTCGGTCCGTCGAACCGGGCCGCCTGGGCGAGCGCGAGGCTCCACGACAGCGTGAGCAGCGAGCCGCCGATCAGCCAGGCGTCCAGCGCCAGACAGATCCAGCCGGCCTTGGTCACGGGCCGTTTGGCGAGCACCAGCAGGCCCACGATGGCGGGCGGCGCGAAGCACAGGAAGAACAGGTCGGCGTAGCTGGGGCTGGGCACGGGCTGCCCGAGGACGACCTCGTACCACCCCCACACCGCGTTGCCGAGGGCCGCCATGGCCGAGGAGAGCGAGAACAGCAGCCAGGCCGAACGGAAGCGGACGCGCGGACTGCGGGCGTACAGGAAGCACGAGACGGCGGCGGCGCCGGCCGCCGCGCTCAGCCCGAAGTCGCCCATGATCAGTGCGACTTCGTCCGCGCCCCAGTCGAACGCGGCCCCGACGGCGTAGGCCGCGCAGACCAGGGCCAGGACGAGCTGCTGCATCGCGCGCGTGCCCTCGCCGGCGGCCGACCGGCGCGGCGGCGCCTGCTGCGGGCGGGGGGCACGCACCGCTGCGTCCAGGGCGGTCGTCACGGAGGGCGGCGCACTCACCGGGGCCTCCCGGTCTGCGCCGCTCCCGCGTCCCGACGGTCCCGCTGCGCTGGGTGCGCATGCCTCCGGCGCCCGTTGTGCCTGCGCTGGTGATGGCTGTGGTGGCTGGTGTGGTGGCCGCGTCTGCGCGTGGCCGTGCGCCAGGGTCGCCGTCGGCGGCTCCGCCGCGTCGGATCGTTCGTCCATAGGCCGTGCATCGCCCGTCGCCCCCCTCACGAATCTGAAATGTCCATCCCCGGCGCCGAACGGTCTGCGGCGCAGCCCCTGTCGGGACGATACACCAGGATCGTCACTCAGGGACATAGCTTCTCTACGCTCCGTGACGACCAGCGAGGATGCCGGTACGCGTCGCGTCCGAGGGGTTGCGGAGGGTGCCGGGAGCGGTGCTACGACCCCGTCGTAAGGATCACGTTCCGCAGGGGCTCGTGGTTCACGAACCGGGTCAGCTGGTCGGCGAGCAGCCGCTTCGCGCGGGGCAGGAAGGCCGAGGAGGGCCCGCCCACATGCGGGCTGATGAGCACGCCGGGGGCCTGCCAGAGCGGGTGCCCGGGCGGCAGCGGCTCGGGATCGGTGACGTCCAGGGCGGCGGTGATACGGCCGCTCTCCAGTTCCGCGAGCAGCGCCTTGGTGTCGACGACGGGGCCCCGCGCGACGTTCACGAGCAGCGCCCCGTCCTTCATCTTCGCCAGGAATTCGGCGTCGACCAGCCCTCGTGTCTCCTCGGTCAAGGGCGTGGAGAGGATCACGACATCGGCGTGTGGGAGCAGTTTCGGCAATTCGGTGAGCGGGTGCACCGGACCGCGCGCCGTGGTGCGCGGGGAGCGCGCCACGCGCGCCACCCGCGCGAGCTCGAAGGGCGCGAGCCGGTCCTCGATGGCGGTGCCGATGGCGCCGTATCCGACGATGAGGACGGATTTGTCCGCGAGCGAGGGACGGAACCCGGTCTCCCAGCGCTCCCGTTGCTGGGCGCGGACGAAGCCGGGGATGCCGCGCAGGGAGGCGAGGGTCAGGGTGAGCGCGAGCTCGGCGGTGCTCGCCTCGTGCACGCCGCGCGCGTTGCACAGCCGCACGCCCGGCCGGATGACCGACAACCGCGCGGTGACGTCGTCGACGCCGGCCGTCAGCGTCTGGATGACCTGCACGCCGGTCAGCAGCTCCAGCGGGCGCACCTTGACCGACCACCGCTTCATGTACGGCACCACGTACAGGATGCAGTCCGCCGGGTCGCCGGGAAAGGGCTGGTCACCGTCCTCGCCCCCGTCCCAGAACAGGTACCGGGGCCCCTCGGGAAGCCCCTCGATCTCCTCCGGCGCCATGGGAAGCCACACGTCAGCAGTCATGGCAGGAGGCTATGTCAGGTACGCGTGCGTGCAGAGGTTAGGTTGGGGGCCTGGCAGAGGGAGGTTCGCGAGCAGGTGGAGCGCAGGACGATCGGCGCGGGGGCGCTCGGGGTGGGGGCCGTCGGACTCGGGTGCATGCCGATGAGCTGGGCGTACAGCGGGTCGCGGCAGCGGGGCGACGAGTCGCTCAGAACCGTGCACCGGGCGCTGGACCTGGGCTCGAACCTCCTCGACACAGCCGACATGTACGGCCCGTTCACCAATGAGCTGCTGCTGGGCCGGGTGCTCAAGGAGCGGCGCGCGGACGCCTTCGTGTCCACGAAGGTGGGGCTCCTGGTGGGCGAGCAGCACATTGTGGCCAACGGCCGTCCCGGGTACGTGAGGCGGGCCTGCGACGCCTCGCTGCGGCGGCTGCAGACGGACGTGATCGACCTCTACCAGCTGCACCGTGCCGACCCCGAGGTCCCCGTCGAGGAGACCTGGGGGGCGATGGCGGACCTCGTGCGGGCGGGCAAGGTGAGGGCGCTGGGCCTGTGCGCGGTGGGGGCGCGCGGTGGCCGCCGCTCGGGGGCCGGGCTGTACGACGGGACGCTGCGCCAGCTGCAGCGGGTGCAGCAGGTGTTCCCGGTGGCCGCGGTGGAGGCGGAGCTGTCGGTGTGGTCGCCGGAGGCGCTGCAGGCGCTGCTGCCGTGGTGCGAAGCCCGGGGTGTGGGTTTCCTCGCGGCGATGCCGCTGGGCAACGGCTACCTGACCGGCACGCTGAGGCCGGGCGAGGGCTTCGAACCGGACGACCTGCGCGCTCGGCATCCCCGTTTCACGGCGGAGATGATGGCGGCCAACCAGCCGATCGTCGCGGGCCTGCGCCGCATCGCCCGCCGCCACGGCGAGCACGTCACCCCGGCCCAGGTCGCCCTGGCCTGGGTCCTGGCCCAGGGCCGCCATGTGATCGCCCTCCCGGGCACGAAACAGGAATGCTGGGCCACGCAGAACGCGGCGTCCGCCGACCTGCACCTGACCGAGCAGGACCTGTCGGAGATGTCCGGCCTGCCGGCGGCACGGGGGTCGTGGGACTGAGGGTCTGAGCGCCTGAGGGAAGCTGGGCGGTGTATGAGAGACAGCACCTGCTGTGGGACCACCGCCTCGAAGGGACCATGATCGTGCAACGTCGAGCTGTGCCGGCCGTGTTGGCCGTGACCGCCCTCCTGCTGACGGCCGGCTGCTCCTCCGACGGAGGGGGCTCACCGGGCGGCGCCGGACGGACGACACCGACGGGTACGGCATCGGGCACGCTCCCCTCCGGCCGAGCCACCGAGTCGGCCCCGCCGGCCAAGGGCTCGGTGAAGGTGCTGCGCACCGTGGCCGAGGGCCTGAAGACACCGTGGGGGCTGGCCCCGTTGCCCGACGGCGGTCTGCTGGTCTCCTCCCGCGACGACGGGACGCTCACCCGCATCGACGAGAAGACGGGCCGCAGGACCGAGCTGGGCAAGGTCTCCGGTGTCTCCCCGGCCGGCGAGGGCGGCCTGCTCGGCATCGCCCTGTCCCCCGACTACGCCTCGGACCACATGATCTACGCCTACTTCACCTCCGCCTCGGACAACCGCATCGTCCGCATGCTGTACGACGAGCGAAAGCCGGCCGGTGAGCAACTGGGCGCCCCGGACACGGTGTTCAAGGGCATTCCCAAGGGATTCATCCACAACGGCGGGCGGATCGCCTTCGGCCCGGACGGCATGCTGTACGCCGGCACCGGTGAGAGCGGCGAGCGGGGTCTGGCCCAGGACGAGAAGTCCCTGGGCGGCAAGATCCTGCGCCTGACCCCGGAGGGCGAACCGGCTCCGGGCAACCCCTTCCCCGACTCGCCGGTGTACTCGTACGGCCACCGCAACGTCCAGGGCCTGGCCTGGGACGACAAACAGCGCCTGTTCGCCTCGGAGTTCGGCCAGGACACCTGGGACGAGCTGAACGCGATCAAGCCGGGCGGGAACTACGGCTGGCCGAAGGCCGAGGGCAGGTCCTCCGATGCCGCCTTCCAGAACCCGATCGCCCAGTGGCACACCGACGACGCCTCCCCCAGCGGCATCGCGTATGTGAAGGGCGTGATCTGGATGGCCGCACTGAAGGGTCAGCGTCTGTGGCGCATCCCGCTGCGGGGCACGGAGGCCTCGGCGGCACCGCAGGCGTTCCTCACCGGGACGTACGGCCGGCTGCGGACGGTGGTCGCGGCGGGCGGCGACAAGGTGTGGCTGGTGACGAGCAACACGGACGGCCGCGGGCGGCCGAGGAAGGGGGACGACCGAGTGCTGGAGGTGGAGGTGGGCTAGCGCTCGGCACTCGCTGCACCGCTCACGCCTCTTCTTCAGGTCCTCCTTCCGGCCTCCCCTCCGGCTCCGCCGCGGCCGGCGGCGGTTCCGGGAGTCGTATGACGGCCTTCCCGGACGACAGGTCGATGGGGCCTCGGCCGGGATCGTTGTCGCCGACGTCCTCGCGGGTCAGCTCCAGCCGGTTCTGTTCGTCCCGGGTGTGTTTGCGGCCGGGTGCGAACAGTTCCTCGAAGGCGTTGAACACGGCTTCTCCCCCCGTTTTTCTCCCGCCACGGCTTTCTCCAGCGTAGGTCTCAGCCCGTCGGTCCGGCAGCGAGCGTCTCGGCCGGGAACAGGCCCAGCCGATGCGCCACCGCGGCCGCCTCCCCCCGGCCCGAGACGCCGAGCTTGCTCAGGATGTTGGAGACGTGGACGCTCGCGGTCTTCGGGGAGATGAACAGTTCCTCGGCGATCTGACGGTTGGTGCGGCCGGCCGAGACCAGGCGAAGGACGTCCCGCTCCCGGCTGGTGAGTCCGAGGGCCTCGGCCGGGTCGGCGGGGCCGAGGGCCTGCCGTGGGGCGCGGGTCAGGACGAGGCGGGCGCGCTGGGCGAGCCGGGTGACGGCGTCGGCGAGGGACCGGGCGTCGAGGTGGGCGGCGACCGCCCCGGCCAGCCGGAGCAGTTCGGCCGCGCGGTCGCGTTCGTCGTCGCCGCCGTCGGCCAGGAGGGCTCCGGCGAGGCGGTGGCGGACCCGGGCGAGTTCGTAGGGACGGTCCAGGCACTCGAAGGCGGTGACCACCGGGGACCAGTCGTCGGGGGTGTCGGCGCCCTGGGCGCGGCGGATTTCGGCGCGGGTCCACTGCTCGTAGGCCTGCCAGAGCGGGGCGTCGGTGGTGAGTGTGCGTACGGCCTCGCGGAGGCGGTCGAGGATCTCGGCACGGCGCGGCTGGGCGGCGGGCAGGGCGCGGGCCTCGGCCTCCACGGTGGCGGCGGCCCGCAGCAGCGGCCAGCCGTGGCGGTGGGTTCCGGGCGGGAAACCGTCGTCCAGGGCGCGGAGCAGTTCGGCTCGGGCGTCGTCGATGCGGCCCTCCTCGGCGGCGATGTCGAGGGCGACCTGGGCCAGGGGCAGGGAGTGCTGGGGTATGGAGTCGTGGGCACCGAAGTGGGCGCGGGCGGCGGCGAGGTGCCGGCCGGCCTCGGGCAAGTCGCCGCGGGCCAGGGCGAGGTGGGCCAGGCGCAGGGCGCCTGCGCCGGGGGGGTTGGCGCTGCGGCGGACCTCAGTCGCGTGGGTGGCGGCTTCGGCGGCCTCCGTCCAATGGCCGAGCGCATGGAGGGACGCGGACAGGTTGCCCTGCATATAGGCCTCGGAGTCCGACAGCCCGTGGGCGCGGGCGAAGGCGATGCCCTCGCGCAGGAGGGCGGCTGCCTCCCGGTCCCGGCCGATGCCCTGCAGCTTGGAGGGCAGGTTCACATAGGCACGGCCCGCGACGTCGTGCACGCCCTCCGCGAGGGTGTCCCGCAGTACCTGCCGCATCTCCGCCAGGCCGGCCTCGGGATCGCCCGCATCCGCCTTGAGGCCGCCGAGGGTGAGGCGGGCGTGCAGTTCGATGTCGCGGGAGCCGACCATGCGCGCGTACTCCACGGCCCGCTCGGCGGCGGCGAAGGCTTCGGGGCCGGGCCGGTGCAGCATGGACCAGTTGGCGGCGAGGGCCAGCACCTCGGCGTGCACCTCGGACGGAGGCAGGCCGCGCACCAGGTCCTGGGCGGTGGCCAGTTCCTGCCATCCGTCACCGCGGGCCTGGGACTGGACGAGCCGGGAGCGCTGCACCCAGAACCAGGCGGAGCGCAGGGGGTCCGGCTCCTCCTCCAGGAGGCGCAGCGCCCGTTTGGTGATCTTCAGGGCGCGTTCGCGTTCGCCGCCGAAGCGGCCGGCGACGGCGGCCTCGGCCATCAGGTCGAGATAGCGCAGCGGCGTGGTGGCGGGGTCGCAGCCGCACGGAGGGTAGACCTCGGTGTAGTCGACCGGGCGCAGGGCGGAGCGCACCTCCTCGGGGACGCCGTCCCACAGCTCCATCGCCCGTTCGAGGAGCCTGAGCTGCTCGGTGTAGGCGTGCCTGCGGCGGGCCACGACGGAGGCGTCCAGGACGGCGGGCAGGGCCTTGGCGGCGTCATGGGCGTGGTACCAGTAGCTGGCCAGGCGCATCACGCGCGCGTCGGCCGGGACGAGCGTGGGGTCGGCCTCCAGGGCTTCGGCGTAGCGGCGGTTGAGCCGGGAGCGTTCGCCGGGCAGCAGATCGTCGGCGACGGCCTCACGGACCAGGGAGTGGCGGAAGCGGTAGCCGTCGCCGGCCCGCGTGACGGCGAGGATGTTGGCGCCGACGGCGGCTCGCAGCGCCTCGATGAGATCGTCCTCGCCGAGCTGGGCGACGGCGGCGATCAGCCGGTACTCCACGGTGGAGCCGCCCTCGGCGACGACCCGGGCGACCCGCTGGGCGCTGTCGGGCAGCGTCTCGACCCGGACCAGGAGCAGGTCGCGCAGGGAGTCGGTGAGCCCGGCGCGGCAGCCGTCGCAGCCGGCGACGGCGAGTTCCTCGACGAAGAAGGCGTTGCCGTCGGAGCGTTCGAAGATCTCGTCCACCTGGGCGGGGGCGGGTTCGGCGGCGAGGATGCCGGCGATCTGGCGGCCGACCTCCTCACGGGTGAAGCGGCCGAGTTCGATGCGGCGGACGGTGCGCAGCCGGTCGAGTTCGGCGAGCAGGGGGCGCAGCGGGTGGCGGCGGTGGATGTCGTCGGAGCGGTAGCTGGCGAGGACCAGGAGCCGGCCGGCGCGCAGGGTGCGGAAGAGGTAGGCGAGGAGGTGGCGGGTGGAGGCGTCGGCCCAGTGCAGGTCTTCCAGGACGAGCACGACGGTGTGCTCGGCGGCGATCCGTTCGAGCAGCCGGGCGGTGAGTTCGAACAGGCGGGCCATGCCCTGCTCGTCGTGGCGGCCGGCGCCGGCCTCGCCGAGGTCGGGCAGGAGGCGGGCCAGTTCCTCCTCCTGGCCGCGCGCTGCGGCGGTGAACTCCTCGGGCAGGGTGTCGCGCAGGGCGCGCAGCGCGGTGGAGAAGGGTGCGAACGGCAGCCCGTCGGCGCCGATCTCCACACAGCCGCCGACGGCGACGACCGCGTGCCGGCCGGCGGCCGTGGCGAACTCCTCGACGAGGCGGGTCTTTCCGACCCCGGCCTCGCCGCCGAGCAGCAGCGCCTGTGGCTCGCCGGCGCGGGCACGGGCGAGCGCGTCGTTCAGGGTGTCCAGCTCTTCGGTGCGGCCGACGAACACGGGACTGACGGACCTGGTTTCCACGGGCCCGAGCATCGCATGAGGTCCGGACGGCACGGCACCCGTTTTCCACAGTTCCGGTGCGATCGTCGTACCGGTGGCCGGGCGGGTCGTAGGAACGGACGGGAGGGTCGTACGACTGGGGTGGGCAGTCGTACGACCCTCGTCCGTACGGTCCGGGAGGCGGCCGACCCCCGTGCGGCCACCCTCCGTCCCGGCCCGGTCCGTCGGTCCGGTGTTCACGCGGTGCGCGGAATCCGGTGCCGGCGGGGCCGGTCGGTATGGGACTCGGTGGCGGCGCCGGCGTGGCCGGCCGAGCCCTCGTGGCGGGCGGCGCGGTGCAGCCGGGCGGCCTCGCGGGCCAGGCGCTCCTGCGCGGCCTCGCGGATCAGCTGGGCGGAGCGCATCCTGTGGTACTCGAACTCGATCACGGCGTGTCCTTCGAGGAGAGTCGGTGTCGTGCGTCGCGTTCTGCGATGTCTCCACCTTCGTCTCCCAGGGGGGTGCGCCACATCGGGAGAGTTCCGCATCTTCGGGCGGCGTACGGGCCCGCACGCGCGCGTAAGGGGCCTCAGGGAGTCCTAAGGTGCGGGTGGACTCCCTAAGGCCCCCTGGGACCTGCGCCTTTCTCAGCCGGTCGAGGGCAGGGCGAGCAGGGCGTCGGAGTACTTGAGGACCGCCAGCAGCAGGCCGATGACGCCGAGCGAGACACCCGCCCAGGCGACCGACCTGATCCACGGCGCCTGCGGCCGGCCGGCGGCGCCGAAGGCGGGCCGGGCGAGCACGACCACGCCGGTGAGCAGCGCGGCCAGCGCGAACAGGCCGGCCCACAGGGCGGTGCTGTGCCAGGCGTTGCCGTAGACCGCCTTGATCTGGGTGGCGACGCTCGCGGTGGAGGATGTCCGCAGCTGGCCGATGAGCTGCTCGCGGGCGCCGGCGACGGTGCCGATCCAGCCGCCGCTGAGCGAGACGAGGCCCAGCGCGGCGGAGACGACGGCTCCGGCGCCCTGGCCGACCCCGGAGGGCGCCTTGTCCCCGGCGAGCTCTTCCTTCGCTCCGGAGGCCTCTTCCTCGACGGTCCCCTCGCCGGTGTCCCCGGCGGTGTTCTCCCCGACGGCCTCCGTCCGGGCTGCCTCCTCGCCGGTGGTGCCGGCCGAAGCCCTCGTCCGCCCCGTCTCCCTCGTCTCGTCGTCGTGGTGCGCCTCGGTGCCGGCCGGGGTGCCGGCCTCGGCGCCTTCCTCTGTCTTCGTAGCCATGCCCGGCACCGTACGGACGCTGTCTGAGAGGTCCCTTAATGATCGTTGTGCGCCGTACGCGCGCCTGCCGCACGCCACTCGGGGGCCAGCACCGACCAGATCTCGGTGCTGGTGCGCACGCCCCGGTGCGGATAGTTCTCACGGAGCACGCCCTCGCGGGTCATGCCGAGCCGCCGGGCCACGTTGATGCTCGCCTCGTTGGCGGAGGACACATGCCACTCCACTCGGTGCATGCCGCGTTCCTCGACGGCCCAGTCCAGCAGCACCCGCATGCTCCGCGTGACCAGTCCGCGCCCGGCCGCCGCCGGCTCCAGCCAGCAGCCGGCCTCGCACACCCCGCTCGGGGTGTCCCACACGCGGAACAGCACACCGCCGACCAGCCTGCCGTCCAGCCAGATGCCGTGCAGGCTGCCCGCGTCGACGGCACGCTTGTCGGCGTACGACTTCACCCAGGAACGGGCGCCCTCCACGTCGGACACCACGTCCGGCAGCCCGATGTGCCGGCCGATGAACTCCCGTCCCCGGTCGACGTTGGCGAGGACCTCCTCGGCGTGCCAGACCTCCAGGGGCCGCAGCTCGGCCCCGTCGTCACCCAGGGATATCGCGTACATCGCGCTGCTCGTCCTTCCGCAGTTCCTCGACCGAGATCTTGCCGAGCCTCTCATGCGCGGCGCGGCACTCGGGCGGTTCGATGCTGAGGCGGGGCAACAGGCGCTCCAGCCAGGCGGGCAGCCACCAGTTGGCGGTGCCGAGCAGATGCATCAGCGCGGGGACGAGCAGGGTGCGCAGCACGAAGGCGTCCAGGGCGACGGCGGAGGCCAGCGCGATGCCGAACATCGCGATCACGCGGTCGCCGCTGAGCACGAAGGCGAGGAAGACCGAGATCATGATGATCGCGGCCGAGTTGATGACCCGGCTGGTCTCGGCGAGGCCCACGCGGACGGCGCGCCGGTTGTCGCCGGTCTCCAGCCACTCCTCGTACATCCGGCTGACCAGGAAGACCTGGTAGTCCATGGAGAGTCCGAAGAGAACGGAGACCATGATCACGGGGAGGAACGGCTCGATGGGCCCGGCCCGGCCGAGACCGAGCAGTTCGCTGCCCCAGCCCCACTGGAAGACCACGACGACGACACCGAACGCGGCGGCCACGGCGGCGACGTTCATCACGGCGGCCTTCAGCGGAACGCCGAGCGACCGGAACGCCACGAGCAGCAGCAGACAGCCGAGCCCGATCACCGCGCCGATGAACAGCGGCAGTTTGCCGATGATCACATCCGCGAAGTCGTCGTAGCCGGCGGTGACCCCGCCGACCTGGATGTCGAGGGAGGTGCCGGTCTCCGCTCGGGGCAGCACCCGGGTGCGCAGCCGGTCCACGAGGTCGCTGGTGTCCTGCGACTGCGGTGCGGACTCGGGGACCACGGTGAGGTAGGCGGTGGTGCCGCCGGCGGCGTAGATGACCGGGGTGACGGAGGCGACGCCCCGGGTGGCGCGCAGGGTGGTGTCCAGGGTGTCCAGGGCCAGCTTGTCGTCGGCGCCGTCGACCCGGGTGACCAGGGTGAGCGGTCCGTTCACGCCGGGTCCGAAGCCGTCGGCGAGCAGGTCGTAGGCCTTGCGGGTGGTGGAGGTGCGGGGGTCGTTGCCCTGGTCGGAGGTGCCGAGGTGGAGGGAGAGGGTCGGCACGGCGAGCAGCGCGACGACGGCGACGGCAAGGGAACCGAGCAGCTTGGGGCGGCGTTCGACGAGCGCCGACCAGCGGGCGGCGAGTCCGGTGGGCAGCTCCGGGCGCGGCCCGCGCCGGGCGAGCCGGCCCCGCTCGCGGCGGCTGAGGGCCCGGGGGCCGATGTACGCCAGCAGGGCGGGCAGCAGGGTGACCGAGGCCGCGACGGTGAGCACCACCGTCAACGAGGCGGCCACGGCGACCCCGTTGAGGAAACTCAGCCGCAGGGTCAGCATCCCCAGCAGGGCTATGCACACTGTCGCACCCGCGAAGACGACCGCGCGCCCCGTGGTGGCCACGGCGTTCACGGCGGCCTCGGTGACGCTCAGGCCGCGTTTCAGGCCGCGCCGGTGCCGGGTCACGATGAACAGCGCGTAGTCGATCCCGACGCCGAGGCCGATCAGCATGCCGAGCATGGGAGCGAAGTCGGCGACGGTCATGGCGTGACCGAGCAGCCCGATACCGGAGTAGGCGGTGCCGACACCGACCAGCGCGGTGGCGATGGGCAGCGCCGAGGCGGCGAGCGAACCGAAGGCGAGGAACAGCACGACGGCCGCGACGAGCACGCCGACCAGCTCGGCGGTGTGCTCGCGCGGGGACGCGGTGAGCCCGATCGCGCTGCCGCCCAGCTCCACCCGGAGTCCGTCGCCCTGGGCGGCCTTGGCGGTGCGCACCACGGCCCGCGCCTGGGACGCGCCGATGTGGTCGGCCGGCTGGGTGAAGGTGACGGTGGCGTAGGCGGTGTGGCCGTCGGCGCTGATCCGGTGCGCGCCCCGGCTGCCGTACGGGCCGGTCACCGAGGCGACCGCGGGGAGCGCGGCGATCCGGCCCAGGGTGCGGGTCATGGTCCGCTTGACGTCGGCGGCGCGGACGGTGCCGGTGGCGGTGTGCCAGACAACGGTGTCGCTGTCCCCGCCCAGGCCGGGGAAACCGTCCTGGAGCAGCTGCGCCGCGCGGCCGGACTCGGTGCCGGGGACCTCGTAGTCGTTCGAGTACGCCGAACCGGCCACGGCGGCGGCCGCGGTGACCCCGCCGAAGGCGAGGAGCCACAGCAGCACGGCGATCAGCCGGTGCCGGACACACCAACGGGCGAGGTCTGCCACGGACGTGCTCCCAGATGATGACGTGTGGATCTTTGACCGGGAACGATCGTCCATGAGGTGAACAGCCCGCAAAGAACGCATGAGAAAGCGCATGACACTCTTGCAGGCGAAAGTGATCGTTTGCCGCGATCATGGGCTTATTCACAAGAGTGCGAGGCACATCACAGGACATGCGTACGGCCCCGGAGGCCGTGCCTCCGGGGCCGTACCGTGCGCGCAGCCGGGGCTCAGCCCTCGCTCACGCCCAGCTTCTGAAGGATCAGTTCCTTGACGCGGGCCGCGTCGGCCTGACCCCGGGTCGCCTTCATGACCGCGCCGACCAGGGCGCCGGCCGCGGCCACCTTGCCGCCACGGATCTTGTCCGCGACGCCCGGGTTGCCGGCGATGGCCTCCTCGACGGCGGCGGTCAGCGCGCCCTCGTCGGAGACGACCTTCAGACCGCGCTTGTCGACGACCTCGTCCGGGGTGCCCTCGCCGGCCAGGACGCCCTCGATGACCTGGCGGGCCAGCTTGTCGTTCAGGTCCCCCTTCGCGACCAGCTCGGTGACCCGGGCCACCTGCTGCGGAGTGATCGCCAGCTCGTCCAGCGCCTTGCCGGACTCGTTGGCGCTGCGCGCCAGCTCGCCCATCCACCACTTGCGGGCGGAGGCGGCGTCGGCGCCGGCGTCGATCGTGGCGACGATCAGGTCCAGCGCACCGGCGTTGAGGATCGCCTGCATGTCGGTGGCGGAGATGCCCCACTCGGCGAGCAGCCGGGTGCGACGGGCCAGCGGCAGTTCGGGCAGGGCCGCGCGGATCTCCTCGACCCACTCGCGCGAGGGCGCGACCGGCACCAGGTCGGGCTCCGGGAAGTACCGGTAGTCCTCGGCCTCTTCCTTCACCCGGCCCGAGGTCGTGGACCCCGTGTCCTCGTGGAAGTGGCGGGTCTCCTGGACGATCGTGCCGCCGCCGGAGAGGACGGCCGCGTGGCGCATCACCTCGAAGCGGACCGCACGCTCCACCGAACGCAGCGAGTTGACGTTCTTCGTCTCGCTCCGCGTGCCGAACTTGTCGGCGCCCTTGGGCATCAGCGACAGGTTGACGTCGCAGCGCATCTGGCCCATCTCCATGCGGGCCTCGGACACGCCGAGGGCACGGATGAGTTCGCGCAGCTCACGGACGTACGCCTTCGCCACCTCGGGGGCGCGCTCGCCGGCGCCGACGATCGGCTTGGTGACGATCTCGATCAGCGGGATGCCCGCGCGGTTGTAGTCCAGCAGGGAGTGGGACGCGCCGTGGATACGGCCGGTGGCGCCGCCGACGTGCGTCGACTTGCCGGTGTCCTCCTCCATGTGGGCGCGCTCGATCTCCACGCGGAAGGTTTCGCCGTCCTCCAGCTGCACGTCGAGGTAGCCGTTGAAGGCGATCGGCTCGTCGTACTGGGAGGTCTGGAAGTTCTTCGGCATGTCCGGATAGAAGTAGTTCTTCCGGGCGAAGCGGCACCACTCGGCGATCTCGCAGTTCAGTGCGAGACCGATCTTGACGGCGGACTCGACGCCGGTCGCGTTGACGACCGGGAGCGCGCCGGGCAGGCCGAGGCAGACGGGGCAGGTCTGGGTGTTCGGCTCGGCGCCGAGCGCCGTCGAACAGCCGCAGAACATCTTGGTCTTGGTGCCGAGTTCGACATGGACCTCAAGGCCCATGACGGGGTCGTACGACGCCAGCGCGTCCTCGTACGACACCAGGTCGGTCGTGGTGGTCACGGTGAAAACTTCCCTCTCAGCCCAGCAGGACGTCGTCGTCGCCCAGCCGCTTCAGCTCGCGGTAGAGGATCGCGAGGCCGGTCACGATCGCCACGGCGGAGACCGTGGCGTCGATCAGCCGCAGCGTGTCGTGCTCGGCGCGGGCCTTCTTGATCTGCTTGGCGACACCGAACGCGCCGAACGCGGTGGTGGCCATCGACAGGTACGTACCGGACTTGGACTTCTTGAAGTCCTTGGCCTTGGACAGCTTGCTCACAGCGACGGAGCCTCCTCCAGCAGCGGGTGTCCCCACTTTTCCACGAAGGCGGCCTCGACGGCGGCGCCCACCTTGTACAGGCGGTCGTCCTGCATCGCCGGGGCGATGATCTGCAGGCCCACCGGGAGGTTGTCCTCCGGGGCGAGACCGCAGGGCAGGGACATGGCCGCGTTGCCCGCCAGGTTGGTCGGGATGGTGCACAGGTCCGCGAGGTACATCGCCATCGGGTCGTCGACGCGCTCGCCGATCGCGAAGGCGGTGGTCGGCGTGGTCGGCGAGACGATGACGTCGACCTGCTCGAAGGCCTTCTCGAAGTCGCGCGTGATGAGCGTGCGGACCTTCTGCGCGGAGCCGTAGTACGCGTCGTAGTAGCCGCTCGACAGGGCGTACGTGCCGAGCATGATGCGCCGCTTGACCTCGGGGCCGAAGCCGGCCTCGCGGGTCAGGGAGGTGACCTCCTCGGCCGAGTGGCCGCCGTCGTCGCCGGTCCGCAGGCCGTAGCGCAGGCCGTCGAAGCGGGCGAGGTTGGAGGAGCACTCGGACGGCGCGATCAGGTAGTACGCCGACAGGGCGAGGTCGAAGGACGGGCAGTCCAGCTCGACGATCTCGGCGCCCAGCTCCTTCAGCAGCTCGACGGACTCGTCGAAGCGCTGGATGACACCGGCCTGGTAGCCCTCGCCGCGGAACTGCTTGACCACGCCGACGCGCATGCCCTGCACGCTGCCGTTTCGGGCGGCCTCGACGACCGGCGGGACCGGGGCGTCGATGGACGTCGAGTCCAGCGGGTCGTGCCCGGCGATGACCTCGTGCAGGAGGGCCGCGTCGAGGACCGTACGGGCGCAGGGTCCGCCCTGGTCGAGGCTGCTGCTGAACGCCACCATGCCGAAGCGGGAGACCCCGCCGTACGTCGGCTTCACGCCGACCGTGCCGGTGACGGCGGCCGGCTGGCGGATGGAACCGCCGGTGTCGGTGCCGATGGCGAGCGGGGCCTGGAAGGAGGCGAGCGCGGCGGAGGAACCGCCACCGGAGCCACCGGGGATCTTGGTGAGGTCCCAGGGGTTGCCGGTCGGCCCGTAGGCGCTGTTCTCGGTGCTGGACCCCATGGCGAACTCGTCCATGTTGGTCTTGCCGAGGATGACGACGCCGGCGGCCTTCAGCTTCTTGGTGACCGTCGCGTCGTACGGCGGGATCCAGCCCTCGAGGATCTTCGAGCCGACGGTCGTGGGCACGCCCTCGGTGGTGAAGATGTCCTTGAGCGCGAGCGGGACGCCGGCCAGCGGGCCGAGCTTCTCGCCGCGGGCCCGCTTCTCGTCCACGGCGCGGGCCTGGGCGAGGGCGCCCTCACGGTCGACGTACAGGAAGGCGTGCACCTTCTCGTCGACGGCCTCGATGCGGGCGAGGTGGGCCTCGGTGACCTCGACGGCCGTCAGCTCGCCGGAGGCGATCTTCTCGGCGGTCTGTGCGGCCGTGAGCTTGATGATGTTGCTGTCCGTCATGGTGGTCACTCCTCCCCCAGGATCTGCGGCACCTTGAAACGCTGCTGCTCCTGGGCCGGGGCGCCGGAGAGCGCCTGCTCGGGGGTGAGCGAGGGACGGACCTCGTCCGGCCGCATGACGTTCGTCAGCGGGAGCGGGTGCGAGGTCGGCGGTACGTCTTGGTCGGCGACCTCGCTGACGCGGGCGACCGCGCCGATGATGTCGTCCAGCTGTCCCGCGAAGTGGTCGAGTTCTTCGGGCTTCAGCTCCAGACGCGCCAGCCGGGCGAGGTGGGCGACCTCCTCGCGCGTGATGCCAGGCATGCAGCGATCCTCTGGGGTGAGTGTGTGTGGTTTGGAGCCAATCCTATGGGGCGGGGCCCCGTGCCCGTGAAACGGTTGACCGGGGCCCGTGCTCACTGGTGCCTTCGCTCCCAGACCTCGCTCCTGAGGAAGTGGTTGTCGTACCGCTCCTGCACCTCCAGGATGCTCTCCGGGGCGGCCTCGCCGAGGCGGATCCGCTGGAGGTGGCGGAAGTACTCGAAGCGCTCGATGCCCGGGGCGAAGACGATCAGGATGTCGGCAGGGCTGCCGGGGTCGGCGGCGAAGGCGTGCGGCCGGTCCGGCGGGACGACGACCAGGTCGCCGCGCCGGACGGTGACCACGTCGTCGCCGGACAGCAGCTCGGCCTCGCCGTCGAGCAGGAAGAACATCTCGGCCGAGTGGTGGTGCAGGTGCGGACGGGCTCCGTCGGCGCCCTCCGTCAGGGTGACGCGCACGGTGGACAGCGCACCCCCGCTGGCGCTGTTGTCGGCGAGCAGCTTGACGGTGACGGGCGCCTGACCGACCACCTCGGCCTCCGCGTCCCGGACCAGCACGGTCTCGTCGAACTTCGGCACGAACAGCGACATGATGCGCCTCCCCTTGTGGGATGCGGAAAGACTGACGCAGCGCTATCGACGGGTCCACGAGCGGTACGAGTGCCACACAGACCATGAACCACGCCTCGGCACGAGCACCGGCGGCGGCCGGCAGGACCAGGTCCGGCAGCCGCGCCCGGCGCCGGCCCGCCCGCTACGACGCGAGGGCGGAGACGTTCTGGGCGGGGTCGCACGGATGGGTGACGCCGTTGAGGAGCGGGCGAGTGGAGAACTACTCGCCGGCCGGCAGCGCGGCACGCGGCCTCTGCCACCCCCGGGACCCCCGCGCCCGCAACCACGCCGTGGTCTCCTCGGGCGGCATCGCCGCAGCGACCAGCCACCCCTGCACGGCATCACACCCCAGATCCCGCAACCGCTCCCACGTCTCGTCGTCCTCCACACCCTCGGCCACAACCAGCAGCCCCAGAGAATGAGCGAGATCGACGGTGCACCGCACGATCTCCGCATCCTCCGCATCGACAGCCAGCCGCGCCACGAACGACCGGTCGATCTTCAGCTCGCTCACCGGCAGTCGCCGCAGATGCACCAGCGACGAATATCCCGTGCCGAAGTCGTCCAGCGACATCTTCACGCCGTGCCCGGTCAGACCCGCCAGGGTGTCCGCGGCCCGCTGCGGATCCTCCAGCAGCACATGCTCGGTTATCTCCAGCTGCAAGGCCCCCGCAGGCACCCCGTGCCGGGCCAGCCGCGCGGCGACCGACCCCGCGAACCCGGGCGTGTGGACGTCACGTGGGGAGACGTTGACGGCGACCGGGACCCGCAGCCCCTGCGCGCGCCACTTGGCGACCTGGCCGAGCGCGGTTTCGAGGACGTACTCCGTCAGATGGGGCATCAGGCCGGAGGACTCGGCGATCGCTATGAACTCGTCCGGCGGTACCTTGCCCCGCTCGGGATGCACCCAGCGGACCAGCGCCTCCAGGCCGGCGACCTGACCGTCGAAGCGGACCTTGGGCTGGTAGTGCAGCTGCACCTCGTGCGCGTCCAGCGCCCGGCGCAGATCGCCCAGCAGACCGAGCCGGTCCGGGGTGTTGGAGTCCCGCTTGGACTCGTACACCTCCACGCCCGTACGGTCCCTTTTCGCCTGGTACATCGCCACGTCCGCCCGCCGCAGCAGCCCTTCCGCGTCCAGGGCGTGGTCGGGGAAGACGGCGACGCCGGCGCTGGCCTCCAGGACGAGGGTGAGCCCGTCGAGGTCCAGCGGGGAGCTGAGCGCGACGACCAGGCCGCGGGCCACGCGCGTGGCCGATGTGGTGGAGTCGGCGACGGGCAGTAACACGGCGAACTCGTCACCGCCGAGCCGCGCGGCCTCCGCTCCGCGCGGCAGGGCGAGCCGCAGCCGGTCGGCGATCTGCAGCAGCAGCCGGTCACCGGCGAGATGACCGAGGGTGTCGTTCACCGACCGGAAACGGTCGAGGTCGATCAGCATGAGAGCGGAACGGGCGCCGATGCGTTCGGCGTCGTCGAGGGCCGTCCAGATCCGCTCCAGCAGCCACTGCCGGTTGGGCAGGCCGGTCAGCGGGTCGCGCAGTTGCTCCTCGGCACGCGCGCGGGCCATCCACAGGCTGGAGTCGAGGGCGATCAGGGGGATGGCGAACAGCGGCAGCAGGATCGGCTGGGCCTCGGCGACGACGCACAGCAAAGGTGCGATGCCGAGCAGCGCGACGGCGACCAGACCCTGTCTGACCAGGGCGGTGCGGGCCACGGTGGGCACCTTGCCGTTGCGCGGGGCGTACAGGTACCACTGCAGGCCACGGCTGACCGCGAGGTAGGCGACCGCGACGAGCACGACCTCGGGGGCGGTGGCGATGCTCCAGGTGTCCGGCCGCCAGGGCGTCTCGACGCTCGGGACCCGGCCGAACGCGCCGAGCAGCAGTGCGCCCGCGGCGATGCTGAGGAGGTCCACCGCGCCGTGCAGCACGCCCTGCCGCCAGCGGTGACGCCGGGCGATGCCGACCAGGACGACGACGGTGAGGCTGACCATGCCGGCGGGCACCCAGCCGTAGAGCAGCAGGACGGCGAGGGTGAGGGCGGCGCCGGAGCCGGTGCCGCCCCACCAGCGGGCGCGGCCCAGCATGACGAGGTGGCCGACGATGACGCCGGTGAGCAGGGCCAGCGACCAGCCGAGCGTGCCGCACGGGAAGAGGGCGTGGTGGCCGCTGAAGGCGCGGTAGAAGCCGGCGCCGAGGACGAACGCGGCGGCGGCCACGACGGCCGCGGGCAGCGCGGGCCAGGACAGGTGCCGTTCGGTGTCGGTGTCGCTGCCTGTGCCGGTCAGGCCGGGGGCGGGCTCGATGGCCAGGGGTATCGGCGGGTGGGCGTCGGTGGCGGCGCCCGGTCCGGCCGCGCGGGCCTGACCGCCCGAACGCCCGTGGCCCCGCCCCGTCCACCGGGTCCCCCGCCAGGTGCCCACGCGACGGCGCAGGCGCAGCCGTGAGTCGGGGGCGACGCTCTCGGTCGGTTCCATTCCCGTCCCTCTCACAGCCGGCGGTGCCCACGCCACGCGGCCCGATGTCCGACACCCATCAGCAGCTCCGCGTTGAAGAAACCTTCCCCGCGCCCTGAGAGCGCACGGGGATGCCCCAACCGCAGCTGGGCACGGCAGGTGCACACCTCAACAGTAGGCCGCGGAAGGCTTCCACGGGCACCGGTCGTCGACGGTTGCCCGAATGCGCCCGGGCCACCCGTATGCAACTGATATGCGCCGAACGGGTGGCCTTCAACCGCTACTCCCCGGTCGGAAGCGCGACTTCGGCCGCCGCGTCCGGACCCTGCTCCAAGAGGACCCCGAAACCGTCCTCGTTCAGAACCGGAACCTTCAGTTGCATGGCCTTGTCGTACTTCGACCCCGGGTTGTCCCCCACGACGACGAACGAGGTCTTCTTCGACACCGATCCGGTCACCTTCGCGCCCCGGCTCTGCAACGCCTCCTTGGCACCGTCCCGGGTGAAGTTCTCCAGCGTGCCGGTGACGACGACGGTGAGCCCCTCCAGCGGGCGCGGGCCCTCGTCCTCGCCGGTCGAGGCGTCCTCCAGCGGGACTCCGGCGGCCTTCCACTTGCGGACGATCTCGCGGTGCCAGTCCTCGGCGAACCACTCCTTGAGCGCGGCGGCGATGGTCGGGCCGACGCCGTCGGTGGTCGCCAGCTCCAGCTCGGTGGCCTGTTCGATGCGGTCGATGGAGCGGAACTCGCGGGCGAGGGCCTGAGCGGCGACCGGTCCGACATGCCGGATGGACAGGCCGTTCAGGAAGCGGGCCAGCGGGCGGGACTTGGCCGCCTCGATGTTCTCCAGCAGCGCCAGGGTGTTCTTCTTGGGCTCGCCCTTCTGGTTGGCGAAGACCGTGACGACCTTCTCCTCGCCCGTCCTGGGGTCCCGCTTGGGCAGACCGCTGTCGGGGTCGAGGACATAGGCCTTGATGGGCAGCAGCTTCTCCACCGTCAGGTCGAACAGGTCGCCCTCGTCCACCAGCGGCGGGTCGGCCGGCTCCAGCGGGCGGGTGAGCGCGGCGGCGGCCACCGCGCCGAAGTGCTCGATGTCCAGGCACTCGCGGCCCGCGAGATAGGAGACACGCTCGCGCAACTGGGCCGGGCAGGTACGGCCGTTGGGGCAGCGCAGGTCGACGTCGCCCTCCTTCATGGGCCTCAGCGGTGTGCCGCACTCGGGGCACTCGCTCGGCATCACGAACTCCCGCTCGCTGCCGTCCCTGAGGTCGACCACCGGGCCGAGGATCTCCGGGATGACGTCACCGGCCTTGCGCAGCACGACCGTGTCCCCGATGAGGACGCCCTTGGCCTTGACGACCTCCTGGTTGTGCAGGGTGGCGAACTCCACCTCGCTGCCGGCGACCGTGACCGGCTCGACCTGGGCGTACGGCGTGACACGGCCGGTGCGGCCGACGCCCACCTTGATGTCGACGAGCTTGGTGTTGACCTCTTCCGGCGCGTACTTGTAGGCGATCGCCCAGCGCGGCGCCCGCGCGGTGGAGCCGAGGCGGCCCTGCAGCCGGATCTCGTCCAGCTTGACGACGACACCGTCGATCTCATGCTCCACGGAGTGGCGGTTCTCGCCGTAGTGGGCGATGAACTCGCGTACGCCGTCGAGGCCGTCGACCACGCGGTTGTGCGGGGAGGTGGGCAGGCCCCAGGTCTTGAGCAGGTCGTAGGCCTGGGAGAGACGGGTCATGCCCGTGAAGCCCTCCAGGGCGCCGATGCCGTGGACGACCATGTGCAGCGGGCGGGTGGCGGTGACCCGCGGGTCCTTCTGGCGCAGGGAACCGGCGGCGGCGTTGCGGGGGTTGGCGAACGGCTTGTCACCGGCCGCGACCAGGCGTTCGTTCAGTTCGAGGAACTTCTCCATCGGGAAGTAGACCTCGCCGCGGATCTCCACGAGGTCCGGGATGTCGTCGCCCTTGAGACGGTCCGGGATCTCCGCGATCGTGCGGACGTTCGGCGTGATGTCCTCGCCGGTGCGGCCGTCGCCGCGGGTCGCCGCGCGCGTGAGCCGGCCGTTCTCGTACGTCAGGTTGACCGCGAGGCCGTCCACCTTCAGCTCGCACAGGAAGTGGTAGTCCTGGTCGCCGAGTTCGCGCGCGATGCGCTCGGCCCAGGCGGCCAGCTCGTCGTCGTTGAAGGTGTTGTCGAGCGACAGCATCCGCTGGCGGTGCTCGACCGCGGTGAACTCCGTCGCGTACGACCCCGCGACCTTCTGGGTCGGCGAGTCCGGGGTACGCAGCTCCGGGTACTCCTCCTCCAGGGCCTCCAGAGTCTTCAGGAGCTTGTCGAACTCCGCGTCGCTGATGACGGGAGCGTCCTTCACGTAGTACCGGAAGCGGTGCTCCTCGATCTGCTCAGCGAGCTGCGCGTGCTTGTCACGTGCCTCGGCGGGCACTGCCGTCTCCGCCTGCTGCTTGTCGCCGGCCACCGTGTCGTCCTCCCGTTACTCTGGGTTGTCCGCGAGGGATCTCGCCGCCCGGACGCAGTGGGCGAGCGCCTGCCGTGCGTAGGCGGGGGCAGCCCCCGCCAGACCGCACGCCGGGGTGACCGTGACGGCCTCCGCGAGCAGCCCCGGGTGCAGACCCAGCCTGCGCCACAGCGTCCTGACACCCATGACGCTACCGGCAGGGTCTGACAATGGCCCTTGAGTCCCGCTCACGACACCGGTGAACAGCCGGGTGCCGCCCTCGACGGCTTCGCCGATCGCGTCGTCGTCACGTTCGGTGAGCAGGGTGAAGTCGAAGGAGACCGCTGCGGCGCCGGCTCGCCGCAGCAGTGCGAACGGCACGTCGGGGGCGCAGGAGTGCACGACCACGGGCCCGCCGTCATGGGCCCCGACGACGTCGCGCAGGGTGGCCTCCACGACCTGCCGGTCCACGGCCCGGTGCGTGCGGTAGCCGCTGGCGGTGCGGACCTGTCCGCGCAGGACGGCGGTGAGGGAGGGTTCGTCGAGCTGGAGGACGAGGCGGGCGCCCGGTACGCGGCGTTGCACCTCGGCGAGGTGGAGGCGCAGCCCCTCGGTGAGGGAGGCGGCGAGGTCCCGGCAGGCACCGGCGTCGGAGAGGACGGCCTCGCCGTTCTTCAGTTCCAGCGCGGCGGCCAGCGTCCAGGGGCCGACCGCCTGCACCTTCAGGTCTCCCTCGTAGCCCTGGGTGAACTCCTCCAGGGCGTCCAGGTCCTCCCCCAGCCACGAGCGCGCCCGCTTGGTGTCCCGGCCCGGCCGGTCCCCGATCCGCCAGCCGCTGGGCTCCACGCGCGCGTACAGCTCGACGAGCATCCCTGCGGTACGGCCGATCATGTCGGCACCGGGTCCGCGCGCGGGCAGCTCGGGCAGGAAGGGAAAGTCCTCGAAGCTGCCGGTGACGGTCTTGGCGGCCTCGCGGGCGTCGTCACCGGGCATGGACCCGACACCGGTGGCCCCGGCGAACCTGAACTGGCTGTTTTCGCTCACCAGGGAAGCCTACGGAACCCTGCGGCCGGGGTCAGCGTCCCGGTCGCACCGTCAGGTCGTTGACCTCCGCGTCCCTCGGGAGATCGAGGGCCATGAGGATCGCCGTGGCGACCGACTCGGGGTCGATCCACCGGGAGGCGTCGTACTCCTTGCCCTCCTGCTGGTGGACCTTGGCCTGCATGGGGCTGGCCGTGCGGCCGGGGTAGACCGAGGTGACCCGGACGCCGTTCGCGTGCTCCTCCTGGCGCAGGGAGTCGGCGAGGGCCTTCAGGCCGTGCTTGGAGGCGGCGTACGCGGACCAGCCGGCGTGGGCGTTGAGTCCGGCGCCGGAGTTGACGAAGATCACATGGCCGCGGGCGGCGCGCAGCTGGGGCAGGAAGTGCCGGGTCAGCTCGGCGGGGGCGATGAGGTTGACGTTGAGCTGGTGGCGCCAGGACTTGGGGGTCAGGTCGCCGACCTCGCCCAGGTCGACGACCCCGGCGATGTGCAGCAAGGAGTCCACGCGGTCGGGGAGCGTCTGGTGGGAGAACGCCCAGGACAGCTTGTCCGGGTCCGCGAGGTCGCCGACGAGGGTGCGGGCGCCGGGGAACTCGGCCGCCAGTTCCTTCGCGCGGCCGGCGTCGCGCGCGTGCAGGACGAGTTCGTCCCCGCGCGCGTGCAGGCGGCGGGCGACGGCCGCGCCGATGCCGGACCCGGCACCGGTGATCACATGAGTAGCCATGCCCGCCATGCTCGCATCAGCCGTTGCCCAGTGACTCCTCCAGGTAGGCCAGCGCGCCGACCGGCTCCTCGGCGAAGAAGACCAGCTCGGACAGCGGGCGGGGCAGGAAACCCTCGGCCTCCATGCGGCGGAACTGCTGCTTCAGACCGTCGTAGAAGCCCTCGGTGTTCAGCAGCACGACCGGCTTCTCGGTGCGGCCGTGCTTCTTCAGCTCCAGGATCTCGGTGGCCTCGTCCAGCGTGCCGGTACCGCCCACCATGATCACCACCGCGTCGGCCTTCTCCAGCAGCAGCTTCTTGCGTTCGGCGAGGTCGGCGGCGACGATCATCTCGTCGGCGCCGGGCCGCGCCTTGTTCGCGAGGAACTCCACGGACACGCCCAGCAGCCTGCCGCCCGCCTCGTGCACCCCGTCGGCGACGACCTTCATCAGTCCGACGTCGGAGCCGCCCCACACCAGGGTGTGACCGGCCTTGCCGATCAGTTCCGCGAACTCGCGGGCGGGGCGCGTGTACCGCGCGTCGAGGTCGGCGGCGGACAGGAAGACGCAGATGTTCATGGCCCCTACCGTACGGCCCCAGCCGTACCGCCCCTGCCCCGTGATCTCCGTCCCGCGGTTTCCGTCGTGCACGGGAAGAAGCACGGACCCGCCGGTGCTGTCCCGGTATGAGCCAAGGACACACGATCACCATCGAACAGGGCGAGCAGCACGTGCGCGTGGTACACGGCGACCAGGTGCTCGCGGAGACCGACCGGCCGCTGGTGCTGCGCGAGACGGGCTGTCCCGTGCGGTACTACATCCCCGCCGAGGACGTACGCGTCGATCTGCTGACCGCCTCCGACACGCACACCGTGTGCCCCTTCAAGGGCACGGCGTCCTACTGGTCGCTGCCGGACGCGCCCGATCTGGTCTGGGCGTACCCGGACCCGAAGCCGGACGTCGCCGCGATCAAGGATCACTTCTGCTTCTACGAAACCGACGTGTCGTGACCGATGAGCCGATGCCGGTGCGGCAGTCTGCACGGGCATGGACAAGAAGACGACTTCCCGCGACGGCACGTCCCTCGCGTACGAAGTGATCGGCCAGGGGCCCACGGTGATCCTGGTGAGCGGCGCCATGTCCACCGGGGGCACAGTGGCACCCCTGGCCCAGCGGCTCGCGGGCCGCTGCACGGCCGTCGTCTACGACCGCCGGGGCCGCGGCGAGAGCGGTGACACCAAGCCGTACGCCGTCGAGCGTGAAATCGAGGACCTGGCCGCACTGATCGACGCCGTGGGCGGCGAGGCGGCGCTCTTCGGGGTCTCCTCGGGCGGCGCGCTGGTGCTGGAGGCGCTGGCGAGCGGGCTGCCGGCCGCCCGGGCCGCCGTGTACGAGGTGCCGTACGCCGACTTCCTGCCGGGTGGCGCCGAGCGGGAGGCCACGTACAAGGATCAGCTGAACAAGGCGCTCGCGGAGGGCCGGCGCGGGGACGCGGTGGAGCTGTTCCTGCGGCTGACGGGCCTCGGCGAGGAGGTCATCCGGGGCGCCCGGCAGTCGCCGATGTGGGCTGGTATGGAGGCCGTCGCGCCGAGCCTCGCGTACGACGACGCGGTCATGGGCGACGGCCTGCTCCCCCGGGACCGGATCGCCGCGATCTCCGTGCCCGTGCTGGTGGTCGCGGGCGGGGCGAGCCCGGACTGGATGCGCGAGGCGGCCCAGGAGGTCTCCAGAGCGGTGCCCGAGGGTGCGTACTGCGAGCTGGAGGGCCAGACCCACATGGTGGAGCCGGATGTGCTCGGACCGGTGCTGGCCGATTTCCTGACGCAGTAGCGACGGCTACACCGCTGCGGCCGTCGCGCGCGTGGTCGTCGCGATCGTCGCCGAACCCACCACGCGCGTGCCGTCGTACAGGACGATCGCCTGGCCGGGGGCCACGCCGCGGACCGGCTCGGTGAAGGTCACGCGCAGCTCGCCGTCGACCGGTTCCGCGGTGACCTCGCTCTCGCCGCCGTGGGCGCGCAGCTGGGCGGTGTAGACGCCGGTGCCGGTGGGGGCGGTGCCGCACCAGCGGGGCTTGATCGCGGTGAGGGCGACGACGTCCAGGGCGGCGGCGGGGCCGACCGTGACGGTGTTGGTGACCGGGGAGATGTCGAGGACGTAGCGGGGCTTGCCGTCGGGGGCCGGAGTGCCGATGCGCAGGCCCTTGCGCTGGCCGATGGTGAAGCCGTACGCACCCTCGTGCGTGCCCAGCTTGGCGCCGGACTCGTCGACGATGTCGCCCTCCGCCTTGCCCAGCCGGTTCGCGAGGAAGCCCTGGGTGTCGCCGTCGGCGATGAAGCAGATGTCGTGCGAGTCGGGCTTCTTGGCCACCGCGAGGCCCCGGCGCTCGGCCTCCGCGCGGATCTCCTCCTTGGTGGTGACCGTGTCGCCGAGCGGGAACATCGCGTGGGCGAGCTGCTTCTCGTCCAGCACGCCGAGGACGTACGACTGGTCCTTCGCCATGTCGGAGGCGCGGTGCAGTTCACGGGAGCCGTCCTCGCGGACGACGACCTGGGCGTAGTGGCCGGTGCAGACCGCGTCGAAGCCGAGGGCGAGGGCCTTGTCCAGCAGCGCGGCGAACTTGATCTTCTCGTTGCAGCGCAGGCAGGGGTTGGGGGTGCGGCCGGCCTCGTACTCGGCGATGAAGTCCTCGACCACGTCCTCGCGGAAGCGGTCGGCGAGGTCCCAGACGTAGAAGGGGATGCCGATGACGTCGGCCGCGCGGCGGGCGTCCCGCGAGTCCTCGATGGTGCAACAGCCCCGCGCGCCGGTCCGGAAGGACTGCGGGTTCGCGGAGAGCGCGAGGTGGACGCCGGTGACGTCATGGCCGGCTTCCGCGGCACGCGCGGCGGCTACGGCGGAGTCGACTCCACCGGACATGGCGGCGAGGACGCGGAGGGGGCGCTGCGGGGTCTCAGTCATAGCCCTTCCAGGGTACGGGGCGGCGGGAACCGGGGCCGCCGGACATCCGTTGACGATCACAGGGGGCGTACCGGGGTGCGAGCCGGGGTGTGGAACGGGTGCGGTACGGAGGCGGAAGGGGAGGGCATGAGCGACGCGGATCGGCGGCTGGGGCGGCGGGCGCTGCTCGTCGGCGGTGCGGCGGCCGCGGTGGGCACGGCCGTGCTGGCCCGCGAGGAGCTGTCGCACCTGTGGTGGCGGCTGCCGGGGGTCGAGAAGCCCCGGGTGGCGGGTGCCGTGGACTTCCGGGGCGCGCGCTGGGTGCCGGCGTCCCCGGCCAACTACCGGCGGGCGGACCGGCCGGACGACTATTCCGTGGACCGGGTCGTCATCCATGTCACGCAGGGCGACTACGCGAGCGCGGTGAAGGTCTTCCAGGACCCGGCGCACGGTGCGGCGGCGCACTACATCGTGCGCAGGGACGGCCGGATCACCCAGCTGATTCGGGAGCTGGACGTGGCCTTCCACGCGGGCAACCGGGCGTACAACGAGCGCAGTGTCGGCATCGAGCACGAGGGCTTCGTGGACGACGCCTCCTCCTTCACGGACGCCATGTACGCGTCCTCGGCGCGGCTGACGGCGGCGATATGCGGGCGGTACGGCATACCGGTGGACCGCGAGCACGTCATCGGGCACGTGGAGGTGCCGGGGACGGACCACACCGATCCGGGGCCGCACTGGGACTGGGAGAGATACCTGAAAAAAATCAAGGCCTAGGCCCTTTTTTGTCCGGTAGGTGCGGTTCTATCCTGAATGTCAGACCTACGGGACGAGTGAGGGAGTTCAAGCGGAGTAGCCGACGTCAGCGAGAGATACATGATCTCTTCAACGAGAGGTACACCGTCTCCGCTGGTGCCGACATCGACGCTCGGGCTGAGAGGCCAGAAGGTCGCAAGGACTGGACCCGACGGCGACCCCCATCACCTGATCCGGACAATGCCGGCGAAGGGAACCCGCCTCGTAGGTCGCTTTCGCGTCCCGGGCGTTCGATCACGTGCCGGACATCCCGACGTCAGCTGAGACCGGCCGCGCGCGCCCGCTCCACCGCCGGGCCGATCGCCTTCGCGACCGCCTCGACGTCCGCCTCCGTGGAGGTGTGACCGAGGGAGAAACGCAGGGTGCCGCGGGCCAGGTCCGGGTCGGTGCCGGTGGCGAGCAGCACATGACTGGGCTGGGCGACGCCCGCGGTGCAGGCGGACCCGGTCGAGCACTCGATGCCCTGGGCGTCCAGCAGGAGCAGCAGGGAGTCCCCCTCGCAGCCGGGGAAGGTGAAGTGCGCGTTGGCCGGCAGGCGGCCCTCGGGGGCCGGGTCGCCGCCGAGGATCGCGTCCGGCACGGCCGTACGCACGGCGTCGATCAGCTGGTCCCGCAGGGCGCCGATCTCGCGGGCGAACCACGCGCGGCGCTCGGTGGCGAGCCGGCCGGCGACGGCGAAGGAGGCGACGGCGGGGACGTCGAGGGTGCCGGAGCGGACGTGCCGTTCCTGGCCGCCGCCGTGCAGGACGGGTACGGGGGTGTGGTCACGGCCGAGCAGCAGCGCGCCGATGCCGTACGGGCCGCCGATCTTGTGCCCGGAGACGGTCATCGCGGCGAGGCCGGAGGCGGCGAAGTCGACCGGGACCTGACCGAGGGCCTGCACGGCGTCGGCATGCATCGGGATGCCGAACTCGGCGGCCACTTCGGCGAGTTCACGGACCGGCAGGATGGTGCCGATCTCGTTGTTGGCCCACATCACGGTGACCAGGGCGACGTCGTGGGGGTTGCGGGCGACGGCCTCGCGCAGGGCCTCGGGGTGGACACGGCCGTAGGTGTCGACGGGGAGGTACTCGACCGTCGCACCCTCGTGTTCGCCGAGCCAGTGGACGGCGTCGAGTACGGCGTGGTGTTCGACGGGGCTGGCCAGGACGCGGGTGCGGGCCGGGTCGGCGGCGCGGCGGGACCAGTACAGGCCTTTGACGGCGAGGTTGTCCGCCTCGGTGCCGCCCGAGGTGAAGACGACCTCGCTGGGGCGGGCGCCGAGCGCTTCCGCGAGGGTTTCGCGGGACTCCTCGACCGTGCGGCGTGCCTGGCGGCCGGATGCGTGGAGGGACGAGGCGTTGCCCGTGATGCTCAACTGGGCGGTCAGGGCCTCTGCCGCCTCCGGGAGCATGGGGGTTGTCGCGGCGTGGTCGAGGTAAGCCATGGTGCCCTGATTCTACGGCCCCCTTGCCGCTCGCCTCGGCCGCGAGGCCGCCCCGTACTGGAGCGTCTTGCGTCGGCTGCACCGGGGCTTGGTGACGAGATGCCCGGCACAGTCGGCCGTGCCCACCCGTTCCGCCGTGCGGAACGACTGCCCACGGCAGGACGGCGTGGGGAGCGCGGCGGCCGGCTGCGACCCGGTGCGGGCGGCGGAACGACGCCCGTCGCCTGCGGCGGTCAGGCGTTGGCGGACGGGGTCACAGGCTCCACGAGAGCGTGTGGGACAGCTGCACCGCGATCACCAGGACCGCCAGGTCGGCTACGCCCAGGGCGAGGCCCAGCCAGGCTCGGCCGCGGCGGGTCGTGCCGCGCCAGAGGGACACCGCGGCCAGGGCGATGGCGATCGGGCCGAGGAAGATGTTGAGGACGAGCAGACCGAGAAGGCCGAGGATGAAGGACGCCACGGCCATGCCGTCGGCATCACGGGCGGCCGGCCGGGTGTCGTCGCGGCTCGTGACCGGTGCGGTGAGTTGCATGGTGCTCAGCTCCTGGAAGTCGTGGTGGACGGTCCGTGGAGGACGGTCAGTTGGCCGGCGTACGGCGCCGGCGGCCGACGCGCTCGCGGATCGCGAAGACGGCGAGCCAGACGGCGATGACCGCGGCGACGGCGGCGGTGACGGTCAGCGGCGCGTGGGCGACGGTGCCCAGCACGACACCGAGCAGCATGAGTGCGGCGACGAGGAACAGCATGGGATCGGATCCCCCCTCCTAGATACCTCGTACAGGGCCGGTGTGAAGTTTCGGTGAACAGTTGTAGTAACAGTTGTTCACTGACTTCTACTCTAGCGCGTTCCACGGCTTTCCAATTCCGGAGAACAGTTGTTAACTGGATGACATGAGTCACACCCTCGGCATCCGGCAGGCCCAGAAACAGAAGACCCGGCAGGCGTTCCTCGACGCGGCGCTCGCGCTGCTGGAGGAGCAGAGCCTGAGCAGCCTGGGCCTGCGCGAGGTCACCCGGGCCGTCGGCGTTGCCCCGACCGCCTTCTACCGGCACTTCCGCTCGACCGCCGACCTGGGCGTGGCGCTGGTCGACGAGGCACTGGGCAGCCTGCACCCGATGGTGCGGACGACGGTGTCCACGACGGGCGACAGCGAGGAACGCATCACGCGCGCCATCGAGTTGATCGCCCGCCATGTAGACGCGTACCCCGCACATGTCCGGTTTATCGCCCGGGAACGACATGGCGGGGTACAGCCGGTGCGGGAGGCGATCCGGGCCCAACTGGTCAGGTTCGCCGAGGAGGTGAAGGCCGAGCTGGCCAAGGACACCGAGGCCGCGGGCTGGAAGGACGACGACCTGCTGATGCTCGCGCATCTCTACGTCGACCAGATGCTCATCACCGCCTCCCTGTTCCTGGAAGCACTGGAATCCCCGGCGGAGGAGCGGGAGCGCGTCGCGCAGCTCGCCACCCGGCAGCTGCGGCTCATCAGCATCGGCCGCAGCCACTGGACGGACTGAGAGGCGGTGCATTCCTGTCCGTCGGCGGTCAATTCCGGGCCCCGCCCTCCTCGTACAGGGCCGTGACGGAACGAGCCGCCGCCAGCAGTTCGGCGCGGGCCTCGGGCGGGTCCAGCAGCTCCACCTGGTCGGAGAACCCGAGGAGTTGGCGGACCGCGCGCAGCACCGGGTAGGTCAGCCGGGCGGTGACCCACTCGCTCTCGCCGTCGTCGTCCGGCACCGCCGTCAGCTGGGCGGCGGCCACCCGCTGGAACATGTCGAGCCGCTCGCGCCGGACCCGTACGGTGACCTCGATCCCGCCCTGCCCCTCCTCCACCTGACGCCGCAACGCCTCCCAGGCGTCGGCGAGTTCGACCCCGGGCCGGCGCCGTACCGGCTCGTCCAGCGGGCGGGCGGAGCGGATCCGGTCGGCCCGGAACAGCCGCGGCTCCCCGCGCCGGTCGGCGACCAGGTACCAGACCCCGGCCTTGGCGACCAGACCGTACGGGTCCACGGTGTACGTCCGCGGCTCCCGCGCCCCGCTGTGCCGGTAGTGCAGCTTCAGGCGCCGGTCGGAGAACACCGCGTCCTGGAGCACCTCCAGGTCGACGGACTGCTGGGGGCCGCTCATCCAGCGGGTGGCGTCGACCAGGATGCGGCGGCTGGTCACCTCGGCGGCGGGCCGGTGCGGCGCCGGGAGCGCGGCCATCACCTTGCGCAGGGCGGAGCCGAGGGCCGCGTCGAGCCCGAGCGCGGCGTGCGCGCCCTGGGCGGCCAGGATGAACAGGGCGCGGGACTCGTCGGCGGTCAGTCCGGTGACGTCGGTGCGGAAACCGGCGAGGAGTTCGATGCCGCCGTGCCGGCCGCGCTCGGCGTACACCGGGACGCCGGAGGCCGACAGGGCCTCGACGTCCCGGTAGATGGTGCGGACCGACACCTCCAGCCGGTCGGCGAGTTCGTGCGCGGGAACACGGCCCCGGGTCTGCAGGAGCAACAGGATCGACAAGAGCCGGTCGGACTTCACGGGCCCAGAATCCCGCCCGGACGGATTCCCGCGCAAATGTTGACGGCGGGTGTCAGGTTATCGCGCCATTCTCGGCGCACCGACCTACCGAGAGGCACACCATGACCACCAGCACGAGCAGCGAGTTCATCGACCCGCGCCCCTTCTACGCCCGCGCCACCGACCAGGCGGCGGCCCTGATCAGGACCGTACGGCCGGACCAGCTCGACGGTCCCACGCCGTGTACCGAGTTCGACGTACGGGCCCTGCTGAGCCACATCGTCGGCGGCACCCGGCGGATCGCCGTGGTCGGCGAGGGCGGCGACGGACTCGCCGTGCAGCCCGTCGCCGACGGTGTCGAGGACGACGGCTGGGCGGCGGCCTACGACGAGGTGCGCGTCCGGGTGCTGAAGGCCTGGGAGAGTGACGAGCGGATGACGGCCCCGGTGCGGGTGCCGTGGGGTGAGGTACCGGGCCACGCGGCGCTCTCGGGCTATGTGATGGAGATCGTGACGCACACCTGGGACCTCGCCGAGGCTCTCGGGCACCCGCACCGGCTCGACCCGGAACTGGCCCGGTTCGCGCTCACCACCGCCCGCCAGGTGCTGCCCGACTCCCGCCCCCGCGACGAGGACACCCCCTTCGACACCCGCCGCCCCACACCCGAGGGCGCCGATCTCTACGAGCAGCTGGCCGCCTGGCTCGGCCGCGCCCCGCTCAGCCGCGCCTGACGCCCGCCACCACAGCGGGCCGGACCCACAACCGCCCCGACCGCCCGCACCGCAGGCTTTTCTCCGGCCGGGCCCCACCGGGCCATTCAGCCGAGCCCTGACCGCAGCACCCCCTCGGACCGGAGGCCACCGCTCGGCCGAACCCGGACCACAGCCGTCCCGCCGGCCGGAGGCCTCCGCTCAGCCGAGCCCGACCCGGGCCAGCTGGCGGGACTGGGCGACCAGGTTGCCCTCGCTGTCCCAGACCTCGGCGTCCTCCTCCAGGAAGCCGCCGGCCAGGTTGCGGGTGGTGATGGACACCCGCAGCGGGCCGGGGGCGGGACGGCGGCGGACGTGGACGGTGAGTTCGACCGTGGGCACCCAGCCCTTCAGGCCGAGCTCGAAGGCCGTGGGCGGCAGGGCGTCCACCGCCAGCAGCAGCGACAGCGGGTCGGCGTCACGGCCGTCGGCCAGCCCGAACCAGGCGCGCATCTCCCCCTTGCCGGAGGGCGCGCCCAGCGCCCAGCCCAGGGTCGAGGGGTCCAGCTTGAGCATCAGGCGGTCGGCGATCGACGAGCCGCCCTCGATCGGCGTCCCACCCGACGGCAGTCGGACGTCGGAGGGAGCGTCCTCCGGGCCGAAGCACTGGTCGAGGGGCGGGATCGCGGGCGGGGCGGCGGTCGTGCGGACGTCGTCGGGGAGGGTGGCGAGGTCGCCGTAGGAGGCGAGGACGCGGATGCGTTCGACCTCGTTGCCCTCGTCGTCGTACTGGAGGAGGGAGGCCTGGCCCGTGGAGAGGGTGCGGCCCGTGCGGACCGTTTGCGTGCGGACGACCGCCGGGCCGGGCCGGGAGGCGGTCAGGTAGTACGCGGAGACGGTGAAGGGGTCCGGGTGCGGAAGGGTGTCCGAGAGGGCCCGGCCGAGCACAGCCAGCAGGTAGCCGCCGTTCACGGCGTCGAAGATCGTCCAGCCGGCCGAGAGGTCGATGTCATAGACACCGGGCTCGCGTCGGGTGACCGCCGTGTCGCGGTCGAACTCGCTGTCGCCGATCACGGCCTGTGCGGCGGGGGCGGAAGCTGCTTCTGACATGGATGAACGGTACAATAGGAAACTACTAAGCGGTAGCTTTTCGAGTCACCGATCAGGGCACCCGAGGGCCCCGGATCCGTCTGCCGGGTGAGGTTCCGGCAATTTCTCGGTAAGTGTGCCGACTCGTCCACAACCTTGGAGGCCTGATTTCCATCTATGGGGGCATGAGCCTCACCGGGACTCCGTTCCTCTACACGACCATTGTGCTGGCCGTGGTTGCACTGATACTGCCGCTCGTGCTGTGGTCGCGAGTGCGCGGGCCCAAGCCCCTGCGTGCCGCCGCCCGCGTGCTGATGCTGCTGTTCGCCCAAGGCACCGCCGTCGCACTGATCTTCGTTCTGGTCAACAACCAGAACAACCTGTACGACAACTGGGCCGATCTGCTCGGCACCGGCAACCACGTCCAGCAGGCCCGGGACCTGGGCCGGGACGGCACCGGCGGCATAGCGGTGAAACGGTTGCCCAAGGTCAAGCAGACCTTCACCGCAGCCTCCGGACCCGGGATGAGTGCGGCCGGCGGGGTGCGCATCACCCAGCTCAAGGGCCGGGTCTCGGGTGTGAACGCCGAGGTCTACGTCTGGCTGCCGCCGCAGTACAACGACCCCGCCTACCGCCACAAGAAGTTCCCGGTGGTGGAGGTGCTGCCGGGCTACCCCGGTTCGGCGAAGGCCTGGTTCGGTTCCATGAGGGCGCACGAGCAGCTGCTGCCGATGATGCAGAGCGGCCAGGTGGCGCCCTTCATCATGGTCGCCCCGCGCACCAACCTGCTGGCCGGCGTGGACACCGGCTGCGCGAACATCCCCGGTCAGGTCAACGCCGACACCTGGCTCAGCATCGACGTGCCGAAGATGGTCATGGACAACTTCCGTGCCCAGCCGGCGCCGCAGGGCTGGGCCGTGGCCGGTTACTCCGCAGGCGCCCACTGCGCGGTCAAGCTGGCCGTGGCGCACCCGGACCGGTACCGGGCCGGGGTGAGCCTGTCCGGCTACAACGACCCGATCGGCGAGCGCAACTCCCTCGCGGCGCAGAACCCCACCCTGCGGGCCCAGAACAACCCCTATCTGATCCTGAAGAAGGCGGCCGTGCCGCCCCGGATCGCGCTCTACGTCTCCGGCGAGTCCCGCGACGGCTACGAGGCGGGCTTGGCGCTGGAGTCCGTCGCCAAGGCACCGACGACCGTGCACGTGGTATTCCTGCCGCGCAGCGCGGGCGGCCACAACATGGCGCTGTGGCGGCCCCAGGTCGGCGCGGTGTTCCGCTGGCTGACCCTGCAGATGGGCCAGAACCACGCCAAGGGGCAGGACCGCTCTCTCGGTGGGACCACGGGTTCTCCCACCGGGAACGCCGCCGGAACCACCGGCACTACTCCTCAGTCACCGTCGAACGGCGGTTCCACGCGCGCGGAGCTCGCCAGTGGAACCGCATCGCGAGCAGGCGCAGCACAAAAGCGGTGACGGCCGCGAGCCCACTGGTGAGGGGGGTCAGGGCGTCATAGCGCAGGCACAGCACCACCATGGTGGAGCCCACGATCGCTGGGACCGCGTACAGATCGCGGTCCCAGCGCAGTAGTGAGGGCACCTCGTTGGCGAGCACATCGCGCAGCACACCGCCGCCGACCGCGGTGGCGAGACCCAGGGTCGCCGACGCGGTCAGGTTGAGGCCGTAGCTGTACGCCTTGGTCGTCCCGCTGACGCAGAACAGGCCGAGGCCGGCCGCGTCGAAGACCAGCACCGCCGCCTGGATGCGTTCCACGTGCGGATGCAGGAAGAAGACGACCAGCGCGGCGAACAGCGGGGTGAGGAAGTACCCGAGGTCGGTGAAGGCTGCCGGGGGCACGGCGCCGATGACCAGGTCGCGGAACAGCCCTCCGCCCAGCGCGGTGACCTCGGCGAGCACGGCGATGCCGAACACGTCGAAGTTCTTCCGGACGGCCAGCAGGGCGCCGGAGATCGCGAACACGAAGATGCCGATGACATCGAGCGTGTGCTGGACGGAGGGACTGAAGAGTTGCTGGAGCTGCACCCCGGTATTCTCACCTGCCGAAGGGCGTGAACCTTACAAAGCCAGGCTCACAAGGCCGGTCTCCCTGTGGTGAACAGCCAGGTGTCGAACAGGTCGTCCAGCTTCTGCCCGCTGACGCGCTCGGCGAGGCGGATGAAGCCGGCGGTGTCCGCGTCGCCGTACCGGTGGAGCCTGGTCCAGGCGGGCAGCAGCCTGAAGAAGGCCTTGTCGCCGATGCGTTCGCGCAGTGCCTGGAGCGTCATCGCGCCGCGCTGGTAGACGGCGGAGGAGAACATCGTGTCGCGCTGCGGGTCGGCGACCTCGATCTGCCAGAAGCCGGAGTCCGCCGGACGGGCGTTGTAGGCGGCGAGGAAGGAGTCGTGGGCCGAGCGCGTGCCCTGGTGCTCCGCCCACAGCCACTGGGCGTAGCTGGCGAAGCCCTCGTTGAGCCAGATGTCCTTCCACCGGGCCACGCTCACCGAGTCGCCGAACCACTGGTGGGCCAACTCGTGCACGATGGTCGTCTCGCTGCGCACGGCCGAGTAGGCGGGCTTGCTCTGCACCTCCAGCGAGAACCCGGCCTCGGGCATGTCGTCGACGATCGCACCGGTCTCCTCGAACGGGTACGGCCCGAAGACGTGCGACCAGTAGTCGGTCGCGGCGGCGGTCACGGCGTACACGTCGACGCTGCTGCTGTTCTTCAGGACGGGATCGATCGCGACGTAGACCGGGATGCCGCCCGGGGTGCGGCCGGTGCGCACGTCGAACCTGCCGATGGTGGCGGTGGCGAGGTAGGTCGCCATCGGCTTCGACTCGCGCCAGTGGGTGTACGTCGAGCCGCCCTTGTCGTACGTCGACACGAGCCGGCCGTTGGAGACGCCGGTCAGGCCCTTCGGCGCCTTGATCCGGATGTCGTAGGTGGCCTTGTCGGAGGGGTGGTCGCTGGACGGGAACCAGGTGGAGGCGGCGTTGGGCTCACAGGCGACGAAGACACCGTCGGCGGTCTTCATCCAGCCGTACTTGGAGCCGAACACGATGGGCCCGCTGAGGGGCTGGGGTGTGCCGCCGTAGGTGACGGTGACCGTGAAGGTACGCCCGCGCGCCAGGCTTCGGCGGGGTGTGACCGTCACCTCGTCGCCGTCCCGCGTGAACTCGGCCCGTCTGCCGTTCACTTCGACCCTGGTGATCTGCAACTGCTGCAGGTCCAGGTCGAACGACGACAGGTTCTGCGTGGCGCGGGCGGTGAGGGTGGTACGGCCGTCCAGGCGGCCGGTGTCCGGGGCGTAGGCGATGTCGAGGCCGTAGTGCAGGGCGTCGAATCCGCCGTTGCCGAGGCGGGGGAAGTAGGGGTCACCGATGCCGGGGGCGCCCGGAGTGGGGGCGGGGGAAGCGCCGATGACGAGGAAGGAGGCCGCCGCGGTCGCGACGGCCCCCAGGCGTGCCGAACGGGAGAGTGCCATGGTCGTCCCTTTCGAGCGTGTACCGATCAGTGGTCGGACACGGACGACTCTGCACTCTCCCGTTCAGGCATGTGCATGACTTTGCCGGACTGTCATGCGCTACTTGTCGGTTGACTCCTGGGACTCGGTCCCGGAACCCGCGGCCGGCTCCTCGGAAGCCTCCGCAGAGGCCTCTTCGGCATCTGCCTCCTCGGCACCGGCCTCGGCGGACTCCTCGCCGCTTCCCTCGGCCAGCTCCGCCGCCACTGCCGCCGACGTCTCCGCCGACTCCGCGAGGACCTCGTCGGCGACCAGTTCCGCCGCCTCCTTCGCGGCGGTCAGCAGCACCGTGTCCTGCGGGGCCTGGTCCTCGAAGTTCTCCGGGTGGTGGCAGGCCACCCGCTGACCGGGCTGCAGCTCCAGCAGCGCCGGCTCGGTGGTCCGGCAGATCTCCGTCGCCTTCCAGCACCGGGTGTGGAACCGGCAGCCCGAGGGCGGCGCGATCGGCGAGGGCACGTCACCCTTGAGCAGGATGCGCTCGCTCTTCGCGTTCTTGCGCGCCGGGTCCGGGATCGGCACCGCCGACATCAGCGCCTTGGTGTACGGGTGCATCGGCGCCTTGTACAGCGAGTCCCGGTCGGCCAGTTCGACGATCTTGCCGAGGTACATCACCGCGATGCGGTCCGAGACGTGCCGGACGACCGAGAGGTCGTGCGCGATGATCACGTACGTCAGGCCGAGTTCCTCCTGGAGGTCGTCCATGAGGTTCACGACCTGCGCCTGGATCGACACGTCCAGCGCGGAGACCGGCTCGTCCGCGACGACGAGCTTCGGCTTCAGGGCGAGCGCGCGGGCGATGCCGATGCGCTGGCGCTGACCGCCGGAGAACTCGTGCGGATAGCGGTTGTAGTGCTCGGGGTTGAGACCGACCACCGACAGCAGCCGCTGCACTTCCTTCTTGATGCCGCCCTCGGGCTCGACGCCCTGGAGCCGGAAGGGGGCCCCGACGATCGTGCCGATGGTGTGGCGCGGGTTCAGCGACGAGTACGGGTCCTGGAAGATCATCTGCACGTCGCGGCGCAAGGGACGCATCCCGGTCACGCCGAGGTGCGTGATGTCCTTGCCCTCGAACTCGATGGTGCCGGCGGTCGGTTCGAGCAGCCGGGTGATCAGCCGGCCCATCGTCGACTTGCCGCAGCCCGACTCGCCCACGACACCGAGGGTCTCACCGGAGCGCACCTCGAAGTCGATCCCGTCGACCGCGCGCACGGCGCCGACCTGCCGCTGGAGCAGGCCCTTCTTGATGGGGAAGTGCTTCTGCAGCCCGGTCACCTTGAGCAGGATCTCGCCGGGAGCGGCGTCCTTCGTGAGCGTGGCCATACCGGCGGACTTCTCTTCCGCGCCGTCGCCCTGTGCGGGGATGCCCCCTGCTTTGTCCTCTGCGTTCTCACTCACAGCTTCGGCGCAATCTCTTCGGTCCAGATCCGTTCCCGCTGCTCCTGCGACATGTGGCAGGCGGCCCAGTGCTTGTCGCCGACCTCGGTCAGCTCGGGGCGGACCGTGCGGGTCAGGTTGTCCTTCGGGAGGTCCGCGTACGGGCAGCGCGGGTTGAAGGCGCAGCCGGACGGGATGTTGATCAGCGAGGGCGGGGAGCCCTTGACCGGGATCAGGCGCTCCTGCTGGTCGCGGTCCAGGCGCGGCATCGAGCCGAGCAGACCCCAGGTGTAGGGGTGGCGGGGCTCGTAGAACACCTTCTCGGCGGGACCGCGCTCGACGCAGCGGCCGCCGTACATCACCAGGATGTCGTCGGCGAGTTCAGCGACGACGCCCAGGTCGTGGGTGATGATGATGACCGCGGAGCCGAACTCCTTCTGCAGGTCGCGGATCAGGTCCAGGATCTGCGCCTGGACCGTCACGTCGAGCGCGGTGGTCGGCTCGTCCGCGATGAGCAGCTCGGGGTTGTTCACCAGGGACATGGCGATCATGGCGCGCTGGCGCATACCGCCGGAGAACTCGTGCGGGTAGTTGTCCACCCGCTTGTCCGGCTGCGGGATGCCCACGCGGTCGAGCATCTCGACCGCACGACGCTTGGCGGTCTTCTTGTCGACGTCGTGGTGGATCCGGTAGGCCTCCACGATCTGCGCGCCGATCGTGTAGTACGGGTGCAGCGCCGACAGCGGATCCTGGAAGATCATCGCCATCTCGCGGCCACGCATCTTGCGCACGTGGTCGGGGTCGGCGGACAGCAGCTCGGTGCCGTTCAGCCAGATCTCACCGGAGATCTGCGCCTTGCGCTTGCCGTACTGGCCGGCGGTGTGCAGGCCCATGATGCCGAGCGAGGTCACGGACTTGCCGGAACCCGACTCGCCCACGATGCCGAGGGTCTTGCCCTTCTCCAGCTTGAAGCTGAGCCCGTCGACGGACTTCACGAGGCCGTCGTCGGTCGGGAAGTGCACCTTCAGGTCGCGCACTTCGAGGAAGGAACTCGGCGCGGGCGAGGAGCTGGTGGGCTCGCCCACGGCCGCTCCGGTCTTGCTGAGTTCGGTCATGCGAGCCTCACTCGGGGGTCGATCACGGCGTACAGGATGTCCACCGCGAGGTTGGCGATGAGCACCGCGAGGGAGGTGATCAGGGTCACGCCCAGGATGATGGGCAGGTCCTGGTTCTTGATGGCGGTCAGCACCGCCTGGCCGAGGCCGGGGATGCTGAACGTGGTCTCGGTGAGGATCGCGCCGCCGATGAGGGCGCCGAGGTCCATGCCGAGCATGGTCAGGATCGGGGTCATCGTGGACCGCATGGCGTGCTTGCCGATGACGACCGGCTCCGTGAGGCCCTTGGCGCGGGCGGTACGGATGTAGTCCTCGCCGAGGATCTCCAGCATGGTGGCGCGGGTGATACGGGCGTACATCGCCGCGTACAGGAAGGCGAGGGTGACCCAGGGCAGGATCATGCTTCCGAAGTAGCCCGAGACGCTGTCGCCGAGCGGGATGTACTTGGGGCCGAACCAGTTCAGTCCGAAGACGAAGATCGCCGAGGCGAGCATGCCCGTGAAGTAGATCGGCAGGGACACGCCGCTGAGGGCGACGACCATCGCGCCGCGGTCCCAGATGCTGCCCCGCTTGAGGGCGGAGAGCACACCCGCCGCGACACCGAAGACCAGCCACAGCACGGCGGCACCGAGCGCGAGCCCCAGGGTCACCGGGAAGCGGTCGGTCAGCACCGGCCAGACGGCCTGCTCGCTGCGGAAGGAGTAGCCGAAGCACGGCGCGGCGCAGTGGGTGACGTCACCGCCGGCCGAGAAGGTGCGGCCGACGAAGATGCCCTTGAAGAAGTGCCAGACCTGGACGTAGATCGGGTCGCCCAGACCCAGCTTCTCGCGCACCGCCTCGACGGCGTGCGGGTCTGCCTGCTTGCCCACGAAGCTCGTGGCGATGTCCACGCCCGCCCACTTGGGGACGAGGAAGAAGATGCTGAAGACCACCAGGATGATGACCACCAGCATCACTGCGGCGGCGAACAGCCGCCTGATGAGGTAAGCGAGCACAGCTAACGGCCCGCCGCGGACCGCGGGCCCCCGGAGATCTTCCGGTGGGCCCGCGGCTCGCCGCGCCGGCCTTCACCTGCCTTTCGTGCCGTACGGCGGGTGTGCCGGGTTTACTTCGTGGACTTCAGGCCGAGGTTGACGAAGTCGTAGTAACCGCTGTACGCGTTCGTCGTGTACACGTTGGCCAGACGCGAGGAGCGGATGTTGAGCAGCCGCTCGAAGGTGAAGGGCAGGTAGTACGCGCCCTCCGAGACCTTGTGGTTGATCTCCGTGGCGAGCTGGGTCTTCTTCGAGTTGTCCAGCGTGGTGGTGTACTGGTCGAAGAGACCGTCGATCGTCTTGTCCTTGATCAGGGCGTAGTTGTTGTTACCGCTCTGCAGGATGTACTTGCTGCTCCACAGCGGGATGCCGTAGCCCTGGACGGTCGGGAAGTCCGGACCCCAGCCCATGATGATGATGCCGAGCTTCTTCTTCGCCACGTTCGAGGGCGAGCCGATGATGCCCGGGGACTGCGAGCCGTCGTACTGGTAGATGTCGGCGTTGATGCCGACCTTCTTCAGCGCGGCCTGCAGGGACTCGGCGGTGGCCACTTCCTGCGACTTGTTGTTGCGGACCGCGATGGTGGTGGAGAAGCCGTCCGCCTTGCCGCAGGCCTTCAGCTCCTGCTTGGCCAGGTCGGCGTTGCCGTTCTTGTTCTTGGTCGCGATCTGGTACGGGTCGTACTTCTGGCCCTCGCCACCGGCGACCGACGGCGGGAGCATGTTGGTGCCGATGTCACCACCGGCGATGGGGCCACCGCGGGCGGTCTGCAGCGACACGTGGTCGGCGGCGTAGATCACGGCCTTGCGGCAGTGGATGTTGTCGAACGGCTTGACGCTCTGCGGGAAGACCGCGTAGCGGATGAAGCCGGAGACCGGGTTGTCCAGGTTGTCCTTGTGCTGCTTCAGGGCGATCTGACGGCCCTGCGGGCCCAGGCCGGTCTGGCTGGCGTCCACGTCGTAGTCGCCGTTGAGCAGCTGCTGGTCGGAGTTGACCTGGTTGGTGGAGATGTCCAGGGTGATCTTGTCCGGGTACGCCTTGCGGACCGGGTCGGAGGACGCCTGCCACTTGTCGTTGCGGACCAGGACCAGGTTCTTGCCCGGGGCGTACGACTCGAACTTGTACGGACCCGAGGAGAACGGGTGCAGGCCGTACTTGGACTTGGTGTCCTTGTCCTGGCGGACCGGGGAGCCCGTGGTCATCGCCAGCGTCTGGAGGAAGTCCGAGTTGGGCGCAGGCAGGTGGAAGACGATCGTCTTCGCGTCCGGCGTCGAGATCGCCTTCAGGCCCAGGTGGTCCTTGGCGCTGTCCTTGTACGGACCCTTGTAGGTGTTCTTCGGGTCCAGCATCTGCTGGAGGTAGATCGGACCGCCGGACAGGACGTCCTGCGCCCAGACGCGCTCGATGCCGTACTTGACGTCCTGGGAGGTGATCGGCTTGCCGTCCTCCCAGGTGACGCCGTCACGCAGCGTGAAGGTGTAGGTCTTGCCGCCGTCCGAGACCTTGCCCATGTCGGTGGCGAGGTCCGGGGTGAGCGTGGCGCCCTCGGCACCGGGCGCGGTCTTGTAGGTGACCAGCTGGCGGCTGTAGTAGCGCGAGAAGTCCCACATGAACCCGTAGTAGCCGCGCGTGGTGTCCCACGAGTCGGCGTCCTGCGTGCTCACGAACTTCAGCGTGCCGCCCTTCTTGACCTGGTCGGCCTGGGCAACCTTGTTGACCGCCGCGTTGAAGCCGGCCGCGCCGTCCTTCGAGCCGCCGCCGTTGCCTCCGCCGCACGCCGCCGTGGTCAGCAGCCCGGCGACCACTGCGGCAGCGGCAAGGGCCTGCTTGCGCCGCCCTGAGGTGCGTTGGGTGTTCACGATCTCGGATCCTCCGGATTTGATGAGAGACCCCGTGGGAGAGCTCACGGGACGCTTGGGGTACGGCACTTCAGCGGGAGGCCTTCGGGTCGAGCGCGTCCCGCACGCCGTCGCCGAAGAGGTTGAAGGCCAGAACCGTGATGAAGATCGCCACGCCCGGGATCACCATGTACATGGGGTCCGAGTCGTAGTAGTCGATCGCGCTCGAGAGCATCTGTCCCCAGGAGGAGGTGGGCGGCTTGACGCCCACACCCAGGAAGCTGAGCGCCGCTTCGGTCAGGATGTTCGTGGGGATCATCATCGTCGTGTACACGATGATGGGCGCGACGAGGTTGGGCAGCAGCTCCTTGAAGAGGATGTAGAGCTGCCCGGCGCCGAGCGAGCGGGCCGCCTCGACGTACTCGCGTTCGCGCAGCGAGAGCGTCTGGCCGCGCACCACGCGGCCGATGTACGGCCAGCCGAAGAAGCCGATGACCAGGATCATCACGAACACACGCACGCCCGTGCCGGTGAGCCCCAGCATCTGGTTGGGCATGACGGAGACCAGCGCGATGATGAACAGCAGCTGCGGGAAGGCGAGGAGGCCGTCCATGACCCGGCTGATGACCGAGTCCACCCAGCCGCCGAAGAAGCCCGCCAGGATGCCGAGGATGGTGCCCAGGATGACGGCGACCACGGCGGACAGGAAGCCGACGAGCAGCGAGATCCGGGCGCCGTAGAGGATGCGGGCGAAGATGTCGCGGCCGTTGACCGGTTCGACACCGAGCAGGTGGTCGCCGCTGATGCCGCCCATCGAGCCCTTGGGGGTGCTGAACAGCGGGTCGATCAGGCCCTGGTGGTAGAGGTCCGGGTCCTGACCGACGAGACTCGTGATCACCGGTGCGAGCAGTGCGACCACGATGAGGAGGAGCACGACTACGCCGCCCGTGAGCGCCAGTTTGTCCCGCTTGAGGCGTTCCCAGGCGATCCGGCCCAGGGACCGGCCCTGAACGGCCTTCGCGTCGGTGGCCGCGACCGCCGCTTCCTCTGCCGCACCCGGGGCCGCTTCCGCGGTCGGCTCGTGCAATGGTGCCGTCATCAGGCTGGGACCCCTCTCAACCGGCGGTAGCCGGCCCGCACTTGCCGCTGGTAGCGGCATCAAACAGTCCGTCGTACACAGGGGCGAACCCCTTGAAGGGGGAGTCTTCAACGCTTGCGCGATCAGCCGCCAGCCTTGACGAGGAATGGATGCGCAACCGTGATGCAAGCAGGCGTTTCCTGTTATGCGGACAGGAAGTTACGGCGACCGGACGGGAGCCGGCCGGACAACTGCGTGGGCAAAACGGGACATACGGACGATGATCCCAGGTCAGTAGCTGCCGTGCACCGGTGGATAGCCGTATCCGGCGACGGGCGCCTGCTGCTGGGGAGAGGCCTGGAGCTGGGGCTGTGGCGCGGCGTGGGCGTCACGGTCGTAGAACGGGCGGGCATTGGCCCGCATCCACATCACGACCGGGTCGTACTCGTCGGTCATCGCGACCGTCGACACCGGCAGGCCCTCCGGGACCGCGCCGACGGACTGCTGCATCATCGCGCGCACCGAGTCGACCGCGGCCGGCGAGGTGTCGTACACGTCCAGGCCGATGGCGAGATACGGGGCGCCGAGCGCGGGCTGCACCCAGGCGCGGCGCAGCGAGCGCAGGGCCGGTGTGCGATGGGCGTTCTGCGCGAGCAGGGCGTAGAACTGCGGAATCTCGATGCCGGGTTCGGTCAGCCGGAGAGGGCCGGCGGGCTGGCGGTCCAGGCCCGTGGCGATGCGGCGCAGGTCCAGCCAGGGGATGCCGACGCCGCCGCCCGGGGCGTGCGGGTTGAGCCAGAGACCGTAGTGGTCCGGGTAGAGGGTGCGGGCCACGTCGAGCCCCTCGACGACCTCGTAGGACCGGTTCCAGCCGCTGGCCGAGAGTTCCTGGGCGGAGGTGACGCAGGGGGCGTACTGGAAGCCGTCGACCTCCATGTTTCCGTACTGGGCGTCCGGGGAGCCGGCCTGGCCGTGCCACAGGAGCATCCAGATCTGGCCGGCGGACGGGGTGGCGAGGGCACGCAGCAGGGCCTCGTAGGCGTCGTAGCGTCCGGGCGTGACCTGGCGCAGCATGTGCTCGACGCTGCCGCTGTGGCTCGCGCTCACCTGTCGTGCCCTTCTCTTTTTCGTGCCCCGCGTTTGGAGACAGCTTAAGCGCCCAGTGGCTCCGGGCCTTCTGTGCGTGCGCGGGTGCGGGTGTGTGGGGGGCTCGTCGCGCGGTTCCCCGCGCCCCTGGGCCGGCTGCCCCCGCGTCGTACCCGGTCGCCGTACTTCTAGTGACCGTATTGATAGAAGGGGCGGACGTTCGCCTTGAGCCATGCGGCCACCGGGTCGTCCGTCACGTCGAGGAGGACCAGGTTCATCGGCCACTTGACCGGGACTTTGCCCAGGGCGCGGCCCAGGGCCTGCATGGGGAGCGTGCGCAGGTCGCCCTCCCACTGGGAGAGTTCCACGCCGACGAACATCACCGGGTCGTCGGTCTCTATGGCGGCCAGGCAGCGGCGGGCGGTGAGGACCACGCCGGTCTCGGCGAACTCGGCGGACGCGGCGGAGAGGAAGTCGACCGGGTCGTCCTGCCAGTCGGGTTCGAAGAGGCGGACCCGGCCGCCGGTGCCGGGGCCGTCGAGCGGGGTGCGGCCGGCCCGGCACAGCTCGGCCACCGCCTCGGGCGGGAGCGGGATGCCGACCAGAGCGTCGGGGTTCACGGCGATGCCGACCTGCGGGGGCAGACCGCGGGCGAACTCCACGGCGGGAGCGATGGTGTACGCCATGTGGGAGCCGGCCGCCTGGCGCAGCTGTTCCTCGGAGCTGAACACCGGGACGTACGCCTGGCCGGCGATGTCCAGCGTGGGCAGGTCCAGAGCGCCGCTGTCGGGGCCGCCCCCGCTCGGCAGCGGGATCCACAGCAGACTGCGGCCCAGGACCTCGATGATCCGGCCGGCCGCGGCGGGTATGCCGAGGGAGGCCGAGAGCACCTCCTCCAGCTCGTTGCCGGGCCAGCCGCCGTGCGGCTGGGGGTGCGCCTGTGCCGGGAAGTCCGCGGGAATGTCCGCCGGGAAGTCCATCTGCCTACCGCCTGCTGGAAATCTCTGCTGTGACCAAGAAGGCTAGCGGGTGGCTGTGACAGTCCCTGCCCCTGCGCATATCGTCCCCCTCACCCTGGTGCTCATCGCCCCCCTCAGCCCTGTGCCCCCTCATCCGGTGAATGCGATCCGCCGCAGGGTGTCCGCCGCCGCGCGGTCCAGCAGCACGGCGGAGCCGCAGCCCGCGGGCGGCTCGCCCCGCCCGACCGCGGCGAGCAGCCGGGCGGTTGTACGGCGGTGGCGGCGGAAGGCGTAGCGGGAGACGGCCCGGCCGCGGGTCCGCTGGCCCTCGCGGGCCGTGTCCGGCGTGACGTCGAGCAGGAGCAGATGGAGGGTGCCGCCGCGGCGGCGGGCCGCGCGGGCGAGCCAGGCGCGCACCCAGGACTGGGTGCCGCAGTCGTGGACGACGACGCCCTCGCCGGTGCGCAGGGCGCGGCGCAGGACGGCGTAGTGGGCGAGGCGGACCAGCGGGCGGTAGAGGGCGTACGGGAGCGCGCGGGGCAGGCGGGCCGCGAAGCGGTCGCGCATGTCCTGGGAGTCGATGCGGCGCCCGGCGACCGCGCGCCGCATCAGGGTGGACTTGCCGCTGCCGGGCAGGCCGGCGATCACCACCAGGTCCTCGGGGCCGAAGAGCAGGGCGTGCGGGCTGCGGCCGGCGCGGTCGCGCAGGTCGCGGACGACGGGGGAAGGGGCGGTGCGCTGCCCGGGCACGGCGATGCCGGTGGTGACGGTGGCGTACACCGGGGTGCTGTTCATCGTGATCTTCCTCCCCTGTCGGCCCGGTAATCTTCCTGCCCGCTACGCGTAAAGAGAAGGTAATGAACGAGGGTGGCGAAGGGGTCCGCGTCCTGCCACAGGTCGGTTACAAAAGCCGGCCCGCCGTGCAATGATGTGGCCGCCAACTGCATACCGGCCGCTTGAATCCGCGCGGGAGAGTTCCTGGCAGCACTGCTGCCGGGACGCCGAAGGAGCAAGTCCCTCCCTTGAATCTCTCAGGCCCCGTTACCGCGCGGGCGAGGCACATCTGAAAAGCGGGCCGCTGCGACAGTGGCTCCACCCAAGGTGCAAGCCGTGATCGTCCCTGTGGCGGTCCTGGCGAACCTCTCAGGTTCCGATGACAGATGGGGAGGAACGTTCCTCGCCTGTCCTGCTTTCCTGGGAGACGACCGTCCGATGAGCAGTACCGAACCCCTTGAGCTGCGTCATACCGCGCTGGACGCGCTGCATCGCTCGCTCGGTGCGACGATGACCGACTTCGCCGGCTGGGACATGCCCCTGCGCTACGGCTCCGAGCGCGACGAGCACATCGCCGTGCGTACGAAGGCGGGCCTGTTCGACCTCTCCCACATGGGCGAGATCACCGTCACCGGCCCGCAGGCCGCCGCCCTCCTCAACTACGCCCTGGTCGGCAACATCGCCTCCGTCGGCGTCGGCCGCGCTCGCTACACCATGATCTGCCAGGCCGACGGCGGCATCCTGGACGACCTGATCGTCTACCGGCTCGCCGAGACCGAGTACATGGTCGTCGCCAACGCCTCCAACGCCCAGGTGGTGCTGGACGCGCTGACCGAGCGCGCCGCCGGCTTCGACGCCGAGGTCCGTGACGACCGGGACGCGTACGCGCTGATCGCCGTGCAGGGGCCGGAGTCCCCCGGCATCCTGAGGTCACTCACGGACGCCGACCTCGACGGCCTCAAGTACTACGCCGGCCTGCCCGGCACCGTCGCCGGCGTCCCGGCGCTGATCGCCCGCACCGGCTACACCGGCGAGGACGGCTTCGAGCTGTTCGTGAAGCCGGAGCACGCCGTGGAGCTGTGGCAGGCGCTGACCAAGGCCGGCGAGGGCGTCGGTCTGGTCCCCTGCGGCCTGTCCTGCCGGGACACCCTGCGCCTGGAGGCGGGCATGCCGCTGTACGGGCACGAGCTGACCACCGCGCTCACCCCCTTCGACGCCGGGCTCGGCCGGGTGGTGAAGTTCGAGAAGGAGGGCGACTTCGTCGGGCGCGAGGCGCTCACCGAGGCCGCCGCCCGGGCTCAGGAGAACCCGCCGCGGGTCCTCGTCGGGCTGATCGCCGAGGGCCGGCGTGTGCCGCGTGCCGGGTACGCCGTCGTCGCGGGCGGCCAGGTGATCGGCGAGGTCACCTCCGGCGCCCCCTCCCCCACCCTGGGCAAGCCGATCGCCATGGCCTACGTCGACGCGGCACACGCGGCGCCCGGCACCCCTGGCGTCGGCGTGGACATCCGGGGCAGCCACGAGCCGTACGAGGTCGTGGCGCTGCCGTTCTACAAGCGCCAGAAGTAGACACTGGGCGCGGTCATTGTGTGACCCCGCGCACGTTTCCGCTGCTCACCAGCGGTTTCCACCGTCCCCCTTCATCAGCACTCCCGCGCGTACAGGAGAATTCAGGCCATGAGCAACCCCCAGCAGCTGCGCTACAGCAAGGAGCACGAGTGGCTGTCGGCCGCCGAGGACGGCGTCTCGACGGTCGGCATCACCGAGTTCGCGGCCAACGCGCTCGGCGATGTGGTCTACGCCCAGCTCCCCGAGGTCGGCTCCACGGTGACCGCGGGCGAGACCTGCGGCGAGCTGGAGTCGACCAAGTCCGTCTCGGACCTGTACTCGCCGGTCACCGGTGAGGTCACCGAGGTCAACGAGGACGTCGTCAACGACCCGTCGCTGGTGAACTCGGCCCCCTTCGAGGGCGGCTGGCTGTTCAAGGTGCGCGTCACGGAGGAGCCGGCCGACCTGCTCTCCGCCGACGAGTACACCGCCCAGAACGCCGGCTGAGGAGTCGTAGCCGTATGACCTCCCTGAACACGCCCCTGCACGAGCTTGACCCGGAGATCGCCGCCGCGGTCGACGCCGAGCTCGGCCGCCAGCAGTCCACGCTGGAGATGATCGCCTCCGAGAACTTCGCGCCGCTCGCGGTGATGGAGGCGCAGGGCTCGGTGCTGACCAACAAGTACGCCGAGGGCTACCCGGGCCGCCGCTACTACGGCGGCTGCGAGCACGTCGACGTCGCCGAGCAGATCGCCATCGACCGGATCAAGGAGCTGTTCGGCGCCGAGTACGCCAACGTCCAGCCCCACTCCGGCGCCTCCGCGAACCAGGCGGCCCTGTTCGCGCTGGCCCAGCCCGGGGACACCATCCTCGGCCTGGACCTCGCCCACGGCGGCCACCTGACCCACGGCATGCGCCTGAACTTCTCCGGCAAGCAGTTCAACGTGGTCGCCTACCACGTGGACGCCGCCACCGGCCTGGTCGACATGGCCGAGGTCGAGCGGCTGGCCAAGGAGCACCGCCCGAAGGTGATCATCGCGGGCTGGTCGGCATACCCCCGTGAGCTGGACTTCGCCGAGTTCCGCCGGATCGCCGACGAGGCCGGCGCCCACCTGTGGGTCGACATGGCGCACTTCGCCGGACTGGTCGCTGCGGGGCTGCACGCGAACCCGGTGCCGTACGCCGACGTGGTCACCTCCACCACGCACAAGACGCTGGGCGGTCCGCGCGGCGGCATCATCCTCGCCCGCAGCAAGGACTTCGCGAAGAAGCTGAACTCGTCCGTCTTCCCGGGCTTCCAGGGCGGTCCCCTGGAGCACGTGATCGCGGCGAAGGCCGTCTCCTTCAAGGTCGCGGCCTCGGAGGAGTTCAAGGAGCGCCAGCGTCGTACCGTGGAGGGTGCCCGGATCCTCGCCGAGCGCCTGACGGCGGCGGACGCCCGTGAGGCCGGGGTGAACGTCCTGTCCGGCGGCACGGACGTGCACCTGATCCTCGTCGACCTGCGCGAGTCGGAGCTGGACGGGCAGCAGGCCGAGGACCGACTCCATGAGGTCGGTATCACGGTCAACCGCAACGCGGTCCCGAACGACCCGCGGCCCCCGATGGTGACGTCGGGCCTGCGGATCGGTACGCCGGCCCTGGCGACCCGCGGCTTCACGGCCGAGGACTTCGCCGAGGTCGCGGACGTGATCGCCGAGGCGCTGAAGCCGTCGTACGACGCCGAGGCCCTCAAGGCGCGCGTGAAGGCGCTCGCCGACAAGCACCCGCTGTACCCGGGCCTGAAGAAGTAAGCCCGGACCAGGCAAGTCCCCGGTGGGGCACTCGCAGGAGAGTGTCCGAGGGTGCCCCACCACCCCTGTTCTGCTTTTTTGAGGAGTGACCGTGGCCATCTCGGTCTTCGACCTGTTCTCGATCGGCATCGGCCCGTCCAGCTCCCACACGGTCGGCCCGATGCGCGCGGCGCGCATGTTCGCCCGTCGCCTGCGCAACGAAGGCCTGCTGGACCCGGTGGCCTCCCTGCGGTGCGAGCTGTACGGATCCCTCGGCGCCACCGGCCACGGTCACGGCACCCCGAAGGCGGTCCTGCTCGGCCTGGAGGGCGCCTCGCCCCGCACGGTGGACGTGGAGACGGCGGACGAGCGGGTCGAGCGCATCAGGACCGGGGGCCGTATCTCGCTCCTCGGCGAGCACGAGATCCCCTTCTCGTTCGACGACGACCTGATCCTGCACCGCCGCAAGGCCCTGCCGTACCACGCCAACGGCATGACGATATGGGCGTACGACGCCTCGGGCGCGGAGCTGCTCTCCAAGACGTACTACTCGGTCGGCGGCGGCTTCGTCGTGGACGAGGACGCGGTCGGAGCGGACCGCATCGTGCTGGACGACACGGTCCTGAAGTACCCGTTCCGCACCGGCGACGAACTGCTGCGCCTGACCAAGGACACGGGCCTGTCGATCTCCTCCCTGATGCTGGAGAACGAGCGCGCCTGGCGCACCGAGGAGGAGATCCGGGCGGGCCTGCTGGAGATCTGGCGGGTGATGCGCGAGTGCGTGCAGCGCGGCATGTCCCGTGAGGGCATCCTGCCCGGCGGTCTGAAGGTCCGCCGCCGCGCCGCCGTCTCGGCCCGCCAACTGCGTGCCGAGGGCGACGCGTTGGCGCACGCGATGGAGTGGATCACGCTCTATGCGATGGCGGTGAACGAGGAGAACGCGGCGGGCGGCCGCGTGGTGACGGCCCCCACGAACGGCGCGGCCGGCATCATTCCGGCGGTCCTGCACTACTACATCAACTTCGTCCCCGGCGCGGACGAGGACGGCGTCGTCCGCTTCCTTCTGGCCGCCGGCGCGATCGGCATGCTCTTCAAGGAGAACGCCTCCATCTCCGGCGCCGAGGTCGGCTGCCAGGGCGAGGTCGGCTCCGCCTGCTCCATGGCGGCGGGCGCCCTCGCCGAGGTCCTCGGCGGCTCCCCCGAGCAGGTGGAGAACGCCGCCGAGATCGGCATGGAGCACAACCTCGGCCTGACCTGCGACCCGGTCGGCGGCCTGGTCCAGATCCCGTGCATCGAACGCAACGGCATGGCCGCGGTGAAGGCGGTCACCGCCGCCAAGATGGCCATGCGCGGCGACGGCTCCCACAAGGTGTCCCTGGACAAGGTCATCAAGACCATGAAGGACACCGGCGCGGACATGTCCGTGAAGTACAAGGAGACGGCCCGGGGCGGGCTGGCGGTGAACATCATCGAGTGCTAGGCGACGGGCCGGCGGTGCCGGGGGACGGTGCGGTTGCGCCTGCAGCCGGCCAGACCCCCGGCGAGACGGACCCGCTGTGCCGAGCGTCGTGCAATGGGGGGTCCGTCAGGTCCGGGCCAGCAGCAGGTCCTCCCCGGTCGACGGGCGCAGGCCGTCGGTGCGGTCGGCGAAGTAGCGCTCGGCGTGCGAGGCGCCGGAGACGTGCCGGACGTCCGTGAAACCGGCCTCCCGGGCCAGGTCCAGCATCTCGCGCGGGGTGTAGAAGCTGAGGAACGGGGTGCCGGACGCCCGGGCGCCCGCCTCGCTCGCCCTGAGGCCGGCGCGGTCGCGCTCGTCCACGAGCTCTTCCGGCAGCAGGAAGGTCATGGCGAGGGTCGTACCGGGTGCCAGCCCGGCGATCCGGCGCAGGGTGGCGGCGGTGGCCTCCTTGGTGAGGTACATGGTGACGCCGGTGGAGGCGATGACCGACGGGCGACCCGGGTCGAAGCCCGCCGCGGTGAGGTGCGCCGGCCAGGAGCCGCCGCTCGCCTCGAAGTCCACCGGCACCAGGTGCAGGCGGTCCGGGACGGCGAGACCCAGTTCGGCCAGACGGCGGCGCTTCCAGGCCTGCGGGCCCGGCTGGTCGATCTCGAAGATGCGCAGGCGGGAGGCGGCCTCCGGGGCGCGCTGGGCGAAGGTGTCCAGGCCGGCGCCCAGGATGACGTACTGGTCGACGCCGCGGCCGGCCTGCTCGGCGACCAGGTCCTCGATGAAACGGGCGCGGGCCACCATGGCCGCGCGGAACGCCCTGGTGGCGCTCGGGTCCATGTCCGGGCGACTGCGCCAGTTCGGGCCGGGGTCGGCGAGGCGCAGGCCGATCTCGTCCTCGAACACGTGCGGCGGCGGGTCGGTCCGGACATGCATCGCCCGCCACAGGGCGCACCGCACCGCGGTGTTGTCCGGCGCCTCGGTCCGCCCGCCGCTCACGGCTGGTCCTTCCGGGGGGCCTGGAGACTCCACAGCCGGCCGTCGGGGTCGCGGACCGTCATCATCCGCGTCCCGAAGTGGGTGTCCTCGAACGGTGTGACCACCTCGACGTCGGGGTCGGCGCGGAACGCGTCCGCGTCCGGCACCTTCAGCACGATCTGCGTCTGCGGCTCCCGGTCCTCGGGGATCTCGGCGATGAAGACGGAGGGGCCTTCGCCGTTGCGGAACTGGCCGGAGTTGTGGTCGGTCTCGAACTCCAGGTCGTAGCCCAGGGCTTGGAAGAACCTGGCCGCCCTGCCCCAGTTGTGGGTCTCCAGGAACACGGCTTCGATGCCTTCGGTCGCCATCTCAGGTCTCCTTCTCGGTCGGGGGCTGTTCCTGCCGTCGGGCGTCGTCGAGGTAGGCGCGCAGCGCGTCTGCGACCAGCGCCGACAAGGACATGCCCGACTCGATGGCGCGGTACTTGACCTGCTTGATCAGTCCGATCGGCAGGTACACGTTGAACTGCTTGACTTCCTCATCACCCACGATCCCGAGGCTAGCATGCTAGCAATCTAGCCGCCAGGGTGACGCATCGCTCCCTGCCCGGAAGCGGCTGATGTTCCTTCAGGGGCTACCGCGCAGTAATCACTCACTCATACGCTGCCGCCAACTCGACAAACGCGAAGGGGAGTTGGCAATGGGCGCAGTGAGACGGGTCGCGGCACTCGCGGGGGCGGCGGCGCTGCTGGTGGTGGGACCGGGCAACGCCCGCGCGGCGGCGCCGAAGTTCTCCGAGACGACGGCCATCGGCACGCACAACGCCTACGACAAGGCCAAGTACACCTACTTCGCCCAGGCCTTGGACTCCGGCGCCTCGCTGCTGGAGCTGGACGTGTACGTGGACACCCTCAGCCACCGCTGGCGGGTCAGCCACAGCAACCCGCTCGGCAACAACAACAACTGCGAGGCCGCCAAGGCCCCCGGCGAGCTCTACAGCAAGAGCCGCAACCAGGACCTGGGCAGCTGCCTGGACAACATGGCCGCCTGGAACCAGCTCCACCCCGACCACCCGCCGATCGTCATCAAGGTCGAGATGAAGGTCGGCTTCAACAACAACGCCGGCATGGGACCGGACGAGTTCGACACGCTCGTCTCCCAGAAGCTCGGCAGCAGCGTCTACAAGCCGGCCGACCTGCTCGGCGGGACGTACCCCTCCCTCGACGCGGCCGCCAAGGCGAACGCCTGGCCCTCCCGCGACTCACTCAAGGGCAAGTTCCTCTTCGAACTGATCCCGGGCACGGTGGAGCAGTCCAACCCGTTCGACCACTACTGGACGGACCAGGAGTACGGCGACCATCTGCACGAGCTGTACGCGGCCGGGCAGATCGGCCGGGCGCAGGCGTTCCCCGCGGTGCTGGGCGCCGAGAACGGGGACCCGCGCGTCAGCCGCTACGACGCCTCGATCCGGCCCTGGTTCGTGTTCTTCGACGGTGACGCGGCCACGTACGTCAACAAGGGCTACAGCACCTCGTTCTACTCCACGAACCATTACGTCTCGATCATGACCGACGCCGCCGGCGTCTCACCGGCCATCTCCTCCACCAACCCGACGGACGCCGAAGTCGCCGCCCGGCTGGCCCTGTTGGCCAAGAACCACGCGAGCCTCATCACCTCCGACTGGTCGGCGAAGCCGGCGTCGGTGCTGAGTTCGACGACGCCCAGGAGCTGACGGCAGGCCGACGACGGCCGGAGCCGACGACGACTCGGAGCTGAGGATTCCGCCGACGCCGGGGCGGGCACAACTCCTCCATGCTCCACGGCATCGACGTCAGCGCGTTCCAGTCCTCCGCGTACGACACGGACGGTCTCTCCTTCGTCTTCATCAAGGCGACGGAGGGCCGTTCGTACGTCAATCCCCGGCTCGCCGCCCAGACCAAGAGGGCCCGCGACGCCGGACTGGTCGTCGGCTTCTACCACTTCCTCTGGCCCGGCAGTCTCACGGCCCAGGCCGAGTACTTCGTCCGGCACGCCCCCGACCGCGCCGGCGACATCCTCGCGGTCGACTGGGAGACCACGGGCGAGGGCACGCATGCGAGCAACGCGGAGAAGGACCACTTCATCCGCACACTGAAGGGATTACGGCCGCACAACCGGGTCGTGCTCTACTGCAATCGCGACTTCTGGCTGAACATCGACACCACCTCCTACGCGGGCGACGGCCTCTGGATCGCCGACTACGTCACCGCCGGTCATCCCCGCATCAAGGCGAAGTGGCGGTTCCACCAGTACACCAGCGAGCCGCACGACAAGGACGTGGCCGGCTTCGCCAGCAAGGCCGCACTGAAGGAGTGGGCCACGCCCTAGGGGGTGCGCTCAGCCCCGGAAGTCCGCCGGACGTTCCGGGGAGGCTTCCGCCAGGGCCTTCTTCACCCCCTCCACGCCTGCCCGGAGGCCGTAGACGGGAGTGCCCGGCTGTTGGCGCCAGGAGTCGTCGAGGGGGCCTGCGTCGACCGTGTCGAAGCCGAGTTCGTCGATGAGGGCGCGGACGGTTCGCTTGGCCTGCTCGTCGTCGCCGGCGACCGGGAGGGCGATGCGCTCGGGGTCGCCCGCGGGACGGGGGCGGTCCAGGATGTCCTGGGCGTAGGTGCCGTTGAAGGCCTTGATCACCGGGTGGCCCAGGTGGCGTTCGGTCCAGCGGCTCTCGGTCAGTCCCTCGTCCTCGATGGCCGCGATACGACCGTCACGCTGCTGCGGGTAGTAGTTGCCGGTGTCGATCACCGCCACGCCCTCGGCGGCACCGTCCAGCAGGCCGGAGGGCAGATCCGGGACCGCCTTGAGGGGCACGGTGACGACCACGACCTGGGCCCCCTGGGCCGCGTCCTCGGCCCGGACCGCGGTCGCACCGGTCTCCGCGGCCAGTTCCTCGAGCGTCTCGGGGCCGCGGGAGTTGGCCACGGAGACCTCGTGCCCGAGGGCGGTGAGCCGCCGGGTGAGGTTGCCGCCGATGTTCCCCGCACCGATGATGCCGATCTTCATGCCAGACCCTCCAGGTTCCATGCGCGTGCATGCGTCTGTCGGGCGACAACCCTGTCGGTGCGGGAGGTATTCCGGCGATCGCTCAGGCCGCTCCTTCCCTCCCCCGCAACAGCCCCAGCGTCCCCTCCAGCTCCTCCAGCAAGACCGCCGCCGCCTCCTCCGCGTCGCCCTGCGCGATGGCCTCGACGAGGGCCGCGTGGGTGCCGTCGCCGGTGTTGCGGTCGTGCCGGCGCAGACGGGTGAGGTGCAGCAGGGTCACCAGGCCCTGGCGCAGCACCGGGGCGAACTCGGTGAACAGGTCGGCGAGGACGGGGTTGTGGGCGGCGGCCACCACGGCCGTGTGCAGGGCGATGTCGGCGTCCACGAAGGCCGCGTCGTCACCGGCGGACGCCGCCCGGCGCGCCTCCAGTGCGGCGCGCAGCGCGCTGACGTCCTCGGGGGTGCGGCGGCGCGCGGCGAGGCGGGCGGCCTGCACCTCGACGCCCATGCGGACCTCGTAGACGTCCGTGACCGCGGCCCGGCCGAGCCTCGTGGGCCAGTCCTCGACGGGCTCGGTGGCGATGACGAAGACGCCGGCGCCGTGCCGGGGCCGTACCAGCCCGGCGCCGGCGAGTGCGCGCAGCGCCTCACGCACCGTGGAGCGGCCGACGCCGAGTTCCCCGGCGAGGGTGGTCTCGCCGGGCAGCTTGCTGCCGACCGGCCAGTGGCCTGCGGCGATCTGCTGCCGGAGGCGCTGCGCGGCCTGTTCGACCAGCGGGCTGGGGCGGAGCGGGCCGAGCGGCATCGGGTCACCAACTTGTCGGAGGGGGGAAACGGACTTCGGGCAATTCTCACTTGTCTGAGGAGCTGAGCTCTCGCTAGCGTACCCGGCATGACGCTGCGCGGTCTGCTTCTCCTCGGCTGCCGCGGCGGGGTTTGACGCGACCGGCGCCCCGCCGCGGGGCCCCGTGCTGCCGGTCACCGTCCGACCGAGCCCGAAGGCAGCAGACGATGACCACACTCTCCGAAGCCCCGGCCTGGAACCCGCAGCGGTCCAGCCCGATGCCGTACCACCGTTACCGCCCCTTCCAGCACCGGGTGAATGTGCCCGTCACCGACCGGGCCTGGCCCGCCGCCCGGATCGAGCGGGCCCCCCTCTGGGTGCCGGTCGACCTGCGCGACGGCAACCAGGCGCTGGCCGAGCCGATGGACACGCCCCGCAAGCGCCGCTTCTTCGACCTGCTGGTGGCACTGGGCTTCAAGGAGATCGAGGTCGGCTACCCGTCCGCGAGCCGTATGGACTTCGACTTCGTACGGCACCTGGTGGACACCGGCGCCGTACCGGACGACGTGACGCCGGTCGTCTTCACGCCCGCCCGCGCCGACCTGATCGACCGGACCTTCGAGGCGATCGAGGGGCTGCCGAGGGCGGTCGTCCACCTGTACATCGCGACCTCGCCGGTGTGGCGGGACGTGGTGCTCGGCCGGAGCCGGGCCGAGGTGTGGCGGACGGTGCGGGAGGCGGCCGAACGCATGGCCCGGCGGGCCGGGGACGCGCCCGGCGTCCGCTTCCAGTTCTCGCCGGAGACCTTCAACCTCACCGAGCCCGACTTCGTCCTCGAACTGTGCGACGGGCTCACCCGGCTGTGGGACGCGAGCCCGGACCGTCCGGTCACGCACAACCTGCCCGCGACCGTGGAGGTCGCCACCCCCAACGTCTACGCCGACCAGATCGAGTACCTGCACCACCACCTCTCCCGCCGCGACTCGGTCATCCTCTCGGTCCACCCGCACAACGACCGCGGCACCGGCGTCGCCTGCGCCGAACTCGCCGTGCTGGCCGGCGCCCAGCGGGTGGAGGGCTGTCTGTTCGGCAACGGCGAGCGCACCGGCAACGTGGACCTGGTGACCCTCGCCCTGAACCTCTTCGCCCAAGGGGTCGATCCGATGGTCGACTTCAGCGACATCGACGCCGTACGGGAGACCGTCGAGCACTGCAACCGGCTGACCGTGCACCCGCGCCACCCGTACGCCGGCGAGCTGGTGCACACGGCCTTCTCCGGCACGCACCAGGACGCGATCAGCAAGGGGCTCGCCCACCATGCCCGGCAGGCGGCGGAGGCGGGGCTGAGCGAACGGGAGGCGCCGTGGGCGGTGCCGTATCTGCCGATAGATCCGGCGGACGTGGGCCGGTCGTACGAGGCGGTGATCCGCGTCAACTCGCAGTCGGGCAAGGGCGGGGTGGCGTATCTGCTGCGCACGCACGCGGGCCTCGACCTGCCTCCGGGCATGCGGCCCGGGTTCTCGCGTACGGTCCAGGAGGCGACGGACGACAGCGGGCGGGAGGCGACGCCGAAGGAGCTGTACGAGCTCTTCCGGGCGGCCTATCTGGGCGAGGGGGAGGTCACGCTCACCGCCTGGTCCACGCACCGGGAGCCGTCCGGTGCGCACCGGTTCGTGTGCACCCTGGTCATCGGCGAGAACCGCGGCGGCGACTACGAGGGCAGCGGGAGCGGCCCGGTGACGGCGTTCGCCGACGCGCTCGCGGGTGCGGGTTACGCGGTGGAGGTGCTCGGCCTCGCGGAGCAGGCGGACGTGGACGGGGAGGTGGTCGCGTACGCCGAGTGCCGGGTCGGGGACACCACCCTGTGGGGCGCGGGCCGGGACGTCTCCGCGCCGGCGGCCCGCGTCCGGGCGGTGCTGTCCGCGGTGAACCGGGCGGCGGCCCGGTGAAGGAGGTCCTGCGCGCCGAGGGCGTCGATCTCGTCCGGGACGGGCGGCCCATCCTCCAGGACGTGTCCCTCACCGTCCGGGCCGGTGAGCACTGGGCGCTGCTCGGCGCGAACGGCGCGGGCAAGTCCACGCTGCTCGGACTGCTCGGTGCGGTCGTGCATCCGACGCGGGGCACGGTGGAGGTGCTCGGACGGCGGCTCGGCCGGGTGGACCTGCGGGAGCTGCGGGCGCATGTGGGGCACGTCGACCCGCGCCATCCACTGGCCTCGCCGCTGACCGTACGGGACGTGGTGCTCACCGGGGTCACGAACTCCGTGGCGCCGGTGCCGAGGTGGCGGCCGTCGCCGGAGCAGCGGGAGCGGGCCGAGGCGCTGCTGGGCACGCTGGGGCTGGCGGCGCTGCGGGAGGCCCGCTGGCCGACGCTCTCGCAGGGTCAGCGCGGCCGGACCCTGATCGCACGGGCGCTGATGCCCGAGCCGCGGCTGCTGCTCCTGGACGAGCCCGCGACCGGTCTCGATCTGCCGGGCCGGGAGCAGCTGATCGAGGCGCTGGAGGAGCTGCGGCTCACCCACCCGGCGCTGGCGACCGTGCTCGTCACCCATCACCTGGAGGAGCTGCCGGCCGGTATCACGCACGCCGTGCTGCTGCGGGACGGCCGGGTCATCGCACAGGGGCGCGCCGAGGAGGTCCTCAGCAGTGACCAGGTCGGCACGTGCTTCGACCTGCCGCTGACGCTGGAGCGGCACGAGGGCCGCTGGAGCGTCAGGATCCGGCGGGCGTGACGAAGGGGGCCCGCCCCGTCCGGGAGGGCCCCCTTGCGCACGTCACTTGTTCAGGTAGGCCCAGAACTCGTCGAAGGACAGGACCTTGTCACCGTTCAGGTCCCGCTGCCTGATGATGGCCTCGGCAACCGTCTCGGTGACGTTCCAGTCGCCCTCCTGGGCCAGGGCGGACTTGAACTCGGCGGCGGTGATGAATCCGTCACCGTCCGCGTCGATCCGCTGGAACTGCTTGCGTGCTTCCTCGATGTCCGCCACCGATCCGCCCCTTTTGGTCGTGTTTCTCATGCCGTGCTGGCGTACTGACGCTGGTCAGATTAACGGCCCGGCCAGGCCTTCAGCGCCGCGACCACCCACCCGTACCCCTCCTGGAACCTCGGGGGCTCCTGCTCGCCCTTGATGACGACCGCCAACTTGTCCGGTCCATCAGTGCCATGGCCGGTAGTACGGATTGCTGACGCAGTCGTCCAGGATCTCGGTCTTCGTCGGCTTGTCGACCGGGCAGGCGCCGACGACGTACTGCCGGGCGATGCCCCCGGGGAAGGCGACCTCGACCTGGTCGGCCCATTTGTGGGTGTCGCCGATGGTCTTGTTGACGTCGATGCCGCCGGGCGCGTCGATGTAGTAGTTGTACTTGGACTTCCAGGTCTTGTAGAGGTCGTGGTCGTACGTCGTGGAGACGTACGGCGAGGGCTGGTTGACGAGGACGTACTGCTCGATGTCGTACTGCCCGTTCACCACGTCCCGCGGGAGGAAGCCCTCTTCGAAGATGATCTCCGGCGCGCGGTTGTCGTTGCGCCACAGGGTGCCGCAGGTGGTGCGCCAGGCGGGCGCCGGCGTGATCCGGTCCAGGTCGACGCGCCGGTCGGCGGCGGCCTTGATCCGGTCGTCGAACTGGGGACAGGCGGGCGCGGCCTTCGCTGAAGCCGCCGCGACGGGGACCGTGGGGGCAGTGGCGGCCGTACCCGCGAAGACGGCGCCGAGGGACAGGACGACGACAAGGAGCCGCCGCCGCAGGCGAGTTGTGATCATGCTCGACACGATCGCGGCTCACCGGCGGCGGACCGTGGATCACCACCCCTTCGGGGGCGTGTCCGGCTGACCGGCGGTCAGCGGAAGATGCCGGTGTGCCCGAGCGAGTAGCGGCCCGGCTGCGGGTAGACGGCGAGACCGTGCGGGCCGCTGCCGACCCTGATGCGGGCCCGTTCCCTGCCGGTGCGGGTGTCGATGGCGTACACCTCGGAGTTGTAGCGGCCGGACAGCCACAGGATCGTGCCGTCGACGGAGACGCCGCCCATGTCGGGGCTGCCGCCGCCGGGCAGGTGCCACTTCTTGGTGAGCCGGTTCCGGGTGAAGTCGAAGACGGAGATGGTGCCCTCGCCGCGGTTGGAGACGTACATCTCACGGGAGTCGCGGCTGACGTAGAGACCGTGGGCACCCTTGCCGGTGTAGAGGAACTCGGGCCGGGTGAACTTGTCGCCGTCGAGGATCCACAGGCCGTTGGCCATCATGTCGGCGATGTAGAACAGCTTGCCGTCCGGGGAGATCTTGACGTCCTGCGGCATCGCTCCGTGGAACGGCAGCTTCTCCTGCTCGATGACCTTCATCCGCGCGGTGTCGACCTTGAGGACCTCGCCGCTGAACTCGCAGGAGACGATGAAGTAGCGCCCGTCCGGGGAGAAGTCGGCGTGGTTGACGCCGTAGCAGCTGACCGGTACGGCCTTGACGGTCTTCATCGTGTGCGCGTCACGGAAGACCAGCTCGCGGTCCATGGAGGCCATGACGACGGCGTATTTGCCGTCGGGCGTGAAGTACAGGTTGTACGGGTCGTGCACGGCGACCGGCTTGCCGGCCCTGCCGGTGCTCGGGTCGATCGGGGTGAGGCTGTTGCCGAGGTCGTTGTTGACCCAGAGGGTCTTCAGGTCCCAGGACGGTACGACGTGCTGGGGCTGGTGGCCGACCGGGATCGTGTCGATGACCTTGTAGGTCTTCGGGTCGATGACGGTGACGGTGTCGGAGTTGGTGTTGGGGACGTACACGCGGGACGGGAAGTCCCTGACGACCGGCGAGAGCCGGCCCGGGCGGTCGGCGGAGTAGAGGTCCTTCGGGTCCTCGACCGGCGGCATTCCGGGAAGCACGTTCACCCGCGGCTGGTTCACCCGGGGCTGGAACGGGGCCTTGCTGCCGATGGCCTCTTTCTCCTGGTGCGAGGAGCCGGAGTCGCACGCGGACAGCAGCGTCAGGGCGGTGAGGGCGGCACCGGCGGCCAGCAGGCGGGCGGCTTTCATGGTTCGCATCAGCTCAGCAGCTCCGTGGTGGTGACCGCGCGCAGGTCGCGGCGGCCGAGTTCGTGGAGGAGGTCGGGCAGGGCGGCGACCGTGTCCGGATACCCGAAGTGCAGGCTCACCACCGACCCGCTGCGTACTTCGGCGAGAACGTTCCGGGTGACAGCGGCGGCGCCGGGGCGGGTGTAGTCGAGCGAGTCGACGTCGTACGACAGCACGTGTGGGTAGCCGACGGCGCGGGCGAGCCGGGCGACCAGCGGGGTGGCGGTCGGCGAGCGGGACGGGCGGAACCAGGTGCCGATGGAACCGGTGAGCCGCTTCAGCCGGTCCGCGCAGTCGGTGATCTCCTTGTGGGCGTCCGTCTCGGCCAGGGCGTTGACGTCGATGTGCCGCTGGGTGTGGTTGCCGAGGTCGTGACCGCCGTCGAGGATCCGGCGGGCGACGTCGGGGTGTTCGTCCAGCCAGGTGCCGACGGCGAGCACGGTGAGTCGGGCGCCGTACCGCTCGGCCGTGGTGAGCAGGGAGTGGGCGATGCCGGGGTCGCCCTGGCCGTGGAAGGTGAGGGCGACCTTGGGGCGGGTGCGCGGGCCGTGGCTGATCTGGGCGGGCTGCCCCGGGTAGGCGCGCGGGGCGGGGGCGGCCCTGCCACTGGCCGCGGGTCGGCCGGTGGAGGACGGGGGCGGGGAGGCGGCGGTCGGGGCGGGGGACGGGGCGGACCGGCCCGCACCGCAACCGGCGGCGAGCGCGCCGCCGGCGACGAGCCCGGCGCCCGCGCGCAGCACCTCGCGTCGGTTGGTGGTGGTCACCCGCACCATTTAAGGGGCGAGAGGTAAGAAAACCTCCGATTGGCCCGAAAGAGGGACGATTTCGGGTCGTCGTCGCCTCAACGGTGCTATCGACAGGCGCACTCCGTCTGCGCTATCGGTCGGCGACCCTCATCTCGAACCACGTCGTCTTGCCCCGCGGCAGCAGGTCCACGCCCCAGCGGTCCGACAGCTTGTCCACGAGGAACAGTCCGCGGCCGCTGACGTCCAGCTCCTGGACCGGCATCAGACAGGGCAGGCCGCGTGAGGGGTCGCGGACCTCGACGCGGATCCAGCCGGTACGGCGTCGCATCCGCAGGCCGAACACCCGGGCCCCGGTGTGCCGTACCGCGTTGCCGACCAGTTCGGACACGAGTAAGACGGCGTCCTCCGCCAGCTTGGGAGTCAGCCGCCAGGTGCGCAGGACGACGATCTGGGCGAGCCGGCGGGCGGTGGCCGCGGACTCCGGGCGGGACGGCAGCGGTACCTCCGCCTCCGTCGGGTTGCCGAACAGTTCGAGCGCCTTGAGCGCCTGTTCGTCCTCGACCGCGGGCGACCAGCGTGCCGCGGCCGCACGGCTGTGTCCCCGCGGCTGTTCGATGCCCTCCAGCCCCGCCATGCCCCCATCATGGCGGCCCGGAGCCGTCCTGGGGGCCGTTCCGGAGGAATACGCCCCCTGTGCGCCCCCGCTCTCCACTCGTCGAACGGCATATGCCGACGGCATGTTTCTCGCCAGTACGGTCTGGTTGACCTGCGATGACGGCTCACATCCGGGCAATCGACAGGCTCCCTCGACCGAGCAGGCTTAAGGCTGCCTTAAGGCTCCCATAAACCGCCCCATCGAGGGACCCGGACGAGACGAGGCGTCAACGGCAGGACGCCCCGCAGGGGTTGCGGGAAGTTCACACCGCTGACGATCAGGGGTGCTCGGAAGAACCTCCACGCACCTCAGAGGAACTTGGCCTTGCCCGGCCCCTCCTCCACGAAGCTGCGCATGCCGCGCTCGCGGTCCTCGGTGGCGAACAGGCCCGCGAACCAGTTCCGTTCGACGGCGAGGCCGGTGTCGATGTCGGTCTCCAGGCCGGTGTCGACCGACTCCTTCGCCGCGCGCAGGGCGATCGCCGGGCCCTGGGCCAGCTTCGCGGCCCAGGCGTGCGCCTGCTCGTACACCTCGGCGGCCGGGACGACCCGGTCCACCAGGCCGATCGCCAGGGCCTCGTCGGCCTTGACCTGGCGGCCCGTGAAGATGAGGTCCTTGGCCTTGGACGGGCCGACCAGCCGGGGCAGCCGCTGGGTGCCGCCCGCGCCCGGGATCAGGCCGAGCAGGATCTCGGGCTGGCCGAGCTTGGCGTTCTCGGCGGCGATGCGGTAGTCGGCGCACAGAGCCAGTTCGCAGCCGCCGCCGAGGGCGTAGCCGGTGATGGCGGCGACGACGGGCTTGGGGATACGGGCCACGGCCGTGAAGGAGTCCTGCAGGGCGCGGGCGCGCAGGACCATCGCGGTGTGGTCCATGTCCTGCATTTCCTTGATGTCCGCGCCCGCCGCGAACACCCGCTCGCCGCCGTAGATGACCACGGCGCGCACGTCGTCGCGGCGCGTGGCCTCCTCGGCGAGCTCCTTCAGCCGGTCCTGGGTGGCGACGTCCAGCGCGTTCATCGGCGGCCGGTCCAGGCGCAGGGTTCCGACGCCTTCGGCGACTTCGAGAGAGACGGTCATGGAGGCAGGTTAACGGGGATTAACGACAGCGGGCCCGGTGCCGTAGGTCACAGCACCGGGCCCGCTCAGTGAACCGTCACTTCTTCCAGTCCGCCCACGACATGTTCCACCCGTTGAACCCGTTGGCCGGGTCCACCGTGCGGTCGTGGGAGTTCTTCACGATCACCACGTCGCCGATGAGCGAGTGGCTGAACATCCAGGCGGCCGGGACGGAGCCGTCGTAGCCGCCGCGCACGTCGCGCAGGCCGACGCAGCCGTGGCTGGCGTTGTAGTTGCCGAAGGCGTCGCCGCCCCAGTAGTTGCCGTGCAGGAAGGTGCCGGAGGTGGTCAGGCGCATGGCGTGCGGGACGTCCTTGATGTCGTACTCGCCGCCGTAGCCGACGGTCTCGCCGTTCATGCGGGTCACGCTCAGCTTCTCGCTGATGACCATCTGGCCGTTCCAGGTCTCGTAGCCGGGCTTGCCGGTGGTGACCGGGATGGTCTTGATGACCTTGCCGTCCTGGGTGACCTTCATCGTGTGCTTCTTGGCGTCCACGACGGAGACCTGGTTGCGGCCGATGGTGAACTTCACGGTCCTGTGCTGCTTGCCGTAGACGCCGGCGCGGCCCTCGACCCCGTCCAGATCGAGGTCGACGGTGACCTTGGTGCCTTCCTTCCAGTACTTCTCGGGCCGGAAGTCCAGGCGGTCGTTGCCGAACCAGTGGCCCTCGACGTCGACGGCCGGCTCGGTCCTGATCCTGATGGCCTTCTCGACCGCGTCGGGGTGCGTGATGCCCCGGGTGAAGTTGACGGAGAACGGCATGCCGACGCCGACGGTGGAGCCGTCCTCGGGGGTGAAGTTGCCGAGGAAGGTGTTCTTCGGGGTCAGGGTGGTGAAGGAGGAGTCCTCGGCGGCCTCGCGCCCCTCGGAGTCCTTGGCGACCGCGTGCACGGTGTACTTGGTGGAGGCGGCCAGATGGGTCGACGGCGTCCAGGACGCGCCCCCGCCGGTGATGGTGCCGTCGACCGCACGGCCCTTGGCGTCCTTGACGGTGACCTCGGTCAGCTTGCCCTTGGCGACATCGACCTTGAGTGCGCCGCTGGTATCGACGCCGGTGGTACCGGCCTTGGGCGATATGGTGACGGCGGCGGCGGACTGCTGCCCCGCCTGCTGCGAGCCGCCGTTCTTGCCCTTGCCCGAGCCCTCGTCCCCTCCCCCGCCGCACGCGGCGAGGGAGAGCACCAGGGCGCCGGCTATGAGAGCCAGCCCCTTACGGCCTCGCCCCTTACCATCGGTCGTTCGCCTCCCCGGCCCCGCCACCGACGCCCCCGATACAGGCCGCACGTTCAACGCGTTCTCCCCTCGCCGGGCCTGATCAGGCCCGCTCCCCACCACCTTGGTCCGCGCATATTAACCGCCCGGTTTTGAGCGGGGTGTCAGGCGACTGTCACCATTCCGTCGCAACTTCCACCTGTCACCTCCACCCGACCCCGGCCCCTCACCCGGTTACTTCACCGCGCTGCCCGCCTTCCACTCCTTCCAGGGCATGTTCCAGCCGCCGAGGCCGTTGTCGGGAGCGACCGTCCTGTCCTTGCTGTTGACGACTTCGATGACGTCGCCGACGAGGCTGCGGTCGAAGAACCAGCCCGCGGGGGTGTCCGAACTGCCGCCCTTGACGTCCCTCAGGCCCACGCAGCCGTGGCTGATGTTGACGACGCCGGGGGCGTCCGGGTTCCAGTAGTTGCCGTGCAGGAAGGTGCCGGAGTCGGTGAGCCGCATGGCGTGCGGGACGTCGGGGATGTCGTACTCGGCGCCGAGGCCGACCGTGCGGCTGTTCATGCGGGTGACCTCCAGCATGTCCATCACCACCATCTTGCCGTTGTAGGTGGGGTGTTTCGGGGCGCCCGCGGTGATCGGCACGGTGGCGAGCAGCCGGCCGTCCCGGCGTACCGCCATGGTGTGCTCCTCCGCGTCCACCAGGGAGACCTGGCTGCGGCCGACGGTGAAGGAGAAGGTCTTGTCCTGCAGCCCGTAGACACCGGGCGCTCCCTGGACGTCCCTCAGGTTCAGGTCGACGGTGACCTCGGTGCCGGGTTTCCAGTACTGCTCGGGGCGGAAGTCCAGGCGGCTCCTGCCGAACCAGTGCGGGCGGATCTCGACGGCCGGGCGGGCACTGACCCGCACGGCGCGTTCGACGGCGGCGCGGTCGGTGATCTCCCGGCTGAAGGTCAGCGAGACGATCATGCCCGTGCCGACGGTGGCGCGGTTCTCGGGGGTGACGTAGCCGATGAACCGTTCATCCGGGACAAGTGTGGTGAAGGTGGTGTGCCGGGCCGAGCGGCGGCCGCCCGCGTCCCGCGCGATCACGTCGACGGTGTACTTGGCGGCGAGCGCCAGCTGTTCCCGGTCCGGCCGCCAGGTCATGCCGTCCTCGCTGATGCGCCCGGGGACCGGGAAGTCCTGCGCGTCCTGCGACCGTACGACGGTCACCTTCTCCAGGCGCCCGGCGGGCACCCGCACCCGCAACCGCTGGTCGGGGCGGACGGCCCTGCTGTCGTCGTCGGGGGTGACGTGGATGACGTCCTGGGGTGCCGGGGGTTTGCCGAGCGCTCCGCCCATCCCGAGCGGGCCGGAGCCTCCGAAAGAGCAGCCTGCCAGCAATGCCGCCGATGTCACCACGGCGGCCAGCGCGACCCACGCGCGCCGCGCGCGTCCTTGTACGTGCCTCACGCGGGACTCAACGACCGGGCACGCTCCGGGGAAACGTGAGTGCGACCCATGCACTGGGCAGAACAGAGGGAAGGACGACACGCTGGGGAGCCGCCGCGCCCGCGCCGGAGGGGGCGCCTTCTTGGATCAGACCGCTGAAAGGGACGGAAAGCGCGATCCAGAGGGCGCCCCCTGCCGTCGGGGCGCAGCCGTACCGGCCGGCCGAGGGTGCCACGGGGCGCGCTCGGCTCTTCGGCACGGCCGACTGCGCCGCCCCGGGGGCGAGCCACTGAAAGAGGGGCCGACAGGTGACGAGCGCAGCCGAGCAGCGGGCACCGGCCGGGGAGCCGGCCGCCGGGACCGGGCAGCAGCCGGCCGTGGTGAACGGCGCACGGCGCGCCGCGGTGCCGGCCCCGGTGGTGTGGCCGGGCGCCCCGACACCGCTGGGCGCCCGGTTCCGGGTCGGCCCGGACGGCGTCGCGGGCACCAACTTCGCGCTGTGGGCGGGCGGGGCCGAGGCGGTCCGGGTCTGCCTGTTCGACGAGCGGGGCCGGGAGACCCAGATCCCGCTGACCGAACTGACGCACGAGATCTGGCACGGCTTCGTCCCGGGCGTGATGCCGGGTCAGCGCTACGGGTACCGGGTGGACGGCCGCTGGGACCCGTGGACCGGCGCCCGCTGGAACCCGGCCAAGCTGCTGCTGGACCCCTACGCGCGCGCGGTGGACGGCGAGTTCCGGCTGCCGCCGGAGGTGTACGGGCACGTCCGGGACTGGCCCGAGCAGCATGTCGCCGACACCGTGCGCGACGACCGGGACTCGGCGCCGCACGTCCCGAAGGGAGTCGTCGTCGACGATGACGACGACTGGGAGGACGACCGCCGGCCGAAGACCCCGTGGGCCGACTCCGTCATCTACGAACTGCACGTGCGCGGCTTCACCAGGCTGCACCCGGGCGTCCCGGAGGACCTGCGCGGCACCTACGCCGGCCTGGCGCACCCGGCGGCGATCGAGCACCTGGTGGCGCTGGGCGTGACGGCCGTCGAACTGCTCCCGGTGCACCAGTTCGCGCACGAGGACCATCTGCTGCGCCGGGGCCTGCGCAACTACTGGGGCTACAACTCCATCGGCTACTTCGCCCCGCACGCCGCCTACGCGGCCTCCGGTACGACGGGACAGCAGGTCGGCGAGTTCAAGCGGATGGTGCGCGCGCTGCACGCGGCCGGCATCGAGGTCATCCTGGACGTGGTCTACAACCACACGGCGGAGGCGGGCGAACTGGGCCCGACCCTGTCCCTGAAGGGCATCGACAACCGCGGCTACTACCGTCTCCAGGGCGACGCCCGCCGGTACGCCGACTACACCGGCTGCGGCAACACCCTGCACGTGGTCCAGCCCCAGGTGCTGCGCCTGATCACCGACTCGCTGCGCTACTGGGTGACCGAGATGGGCGTGGACGGCTTCCGCTTCGACCTCGCGGCGGCGCTGGCCCGCTCGATGCACGACGTCGACATGCTCTCCCCGTTCCTGGCCGTCATCGCCCAGGACCCGGTGCTGCGCCGGGTGAAGCTGATCGCCGAACCGTGGGACATCGGCTCGGGCGGCTACCAGGTGGGTGCCTTCCCTCCCCTGTGGACCGAGTGGAACGACCGCTACCGGGGCGCCGTCCGGGACTTCTGGCGGCACGCGCTGCCGGACGTCCGCGAGATGGGCTACCGGCTGTCCGGCTCCAGCGACCTGTACGCCTGGGGCGGCCGGCGCCCGTACGCCTCGGTCAACTTCGTCACCGCGCACGACGGGTTCACGCTGCGCGACCTGGTGTCGTACGAGCGCAAGCACAACGAGGCCAACGGCGAGGGCAACCGCGACGGCGCCGACGACAACCGCTCCTTCAACTGCGGGGCGGAGGGCGAGACGGACGACGAGCGGATCCGCGCCCTGCGCCGCCGTCAGCTGCGCAACCTGCTCACGACTCTGCTGCTGTCCACCGGCGTGCCCATGCTGGTGGCCGGGGACGAACTCGGGCGCACCCAGCGCGGCAACAACAACGCCTACTGCCAGGACAACGAGGTCAGCTGGCTGGACTGGTCCCTGCTGGACGACCCGGCCTGGCGACCCCTGTTCGAGCTGACCTCCCGGCTGATCGCCCTGCGGCACCGGCACCCGGTGCTGCGCCGCCGCGCCTTCTTCTCCGGCCGCGCCCACTCGGCGGACGGGCTGCGCGACCTGGCCTGGTTCACCCCGCGGGGCGCGGAGATGACCGAGGACGACTGGTACGCCCCCGCGGCCACGCTCGGCATGTACCTCTCCGGCCGGGACATCCCGGGCCGGGACGAGCGGGGCGCACCGGTCACGGACGACAGCTTCCTCGCGATCCTGCACGCGGGTGACGGCCCGACGGGCTTCGCCCTGCCGGGGCCGCCGTGGGCCGAGCGGTACGAGGTGGTCGTGGACACCTCCCGGGAGGACCAGTCGCAGGCCCCGGGCACGGTCCACCCGGCGGGTACGGAGATCACGGTACCGGAGCGGACGGTGCTGCTGCTGAGGGTGGCCCGAGGTCGTCCTCAGTGATCATCTGATGGTCCCTCAGCTATGATCATCCGGCGGGGGCAGCTCACCTGTGCCCTGATCGCACAATGCACTCATGGATGATTCCTGAAGGGATTCCGGCTATGAACAAGCTTGCGCGCACATCGATCGCGGCAGGTGCTATATCGGCCGCATTGGTGACGGCGGTCGGGTTCGCGCCGACGGCATCGGCGGCGGGCGGTCACAGTCTGAGAAACGGTTATGGCTATTGCCTGGGGAGCCTCAACGGGTCCGACCGCACGGTCGGATACATGTGGACCTGCAACGGCAACCGTGACCAGACCTGGCAATTCAATTACGTCGGTGAAGACGTCCGCGGGAACTTCTACCAGATCATCAACGGCAACGGCCAATGCCTGGGCAGCTACGGGGGCTCGAAGTCGCGGGGCGCAGACGTCTCGGTGTGGGATTGCAACGGGAACCCCGACCAGAAGTGGTACTGGAAGTCGGGCAGCGGAGCCGAGATCATCAACAGGAATTCCAACATGTGCCTTGCCGGGTACGGCAGCTTCGGCAAGGGCACCAATGCGATCCAGTGGAGCTGCAACGGCAACAAGGACCAGAAGTGGCGGTGGGTCTAGCAGACAACCGCCCCGGAGTCACTGCGGGCCCCGGGGAGCCGCAGCGGGTGCCGGTTGCCTCCAGGGCGGCGGGCATGCGGCCCGTCGCCCACCCACCACAGCCCGCGTGAACTCCCGTTGAACCCGCGGTCCCCGGATCGGTTCAGGCCAGGCTGTCCCGCCACGCCTTGTGGAGGTCCGCGAACCGGCCGGTCCCCTCGATGAGTTCGCCGGGACGGCCGTCCTCGACGATCCGGCCGTGCTCCATCACCAGCACCCGGTCCGCGATCTCCACCGTGGACAGCCGGTGCGCGATCACCACCGCCGTACGGCCGCGCAGCACCGTCGACATGGCCCGCTGCACGGCCCGCTCGCCCGGGACGTCCAGGGAGCTGGTCGCCTCGTCCAGGATCAGCACCGCCGGGTCGGCGAGCAACGCGCGGGCGAAGGCGACCAGTTGGCGCTGCCCAGCGGAGATGCGCCCGCCGCGCTTGCGCACGTCCGTGTCGTAGCCGTCGGGCAGTGCGCTGATGAACTCGTGCGCGCCGATCGCCTTCGCCGCCCGCTCGATGTCCTCGCGGGTGGCGTCGGGCCGGCCGATGGCGATGTTGTCCGCAACCGTGCCGGAGAACAGGAACGCCTCCTGGGTCACCATGACCACCCCGCGCCGCAGCTCCGGCACGGGCAGCTCGCGCAGATCCACCCCGTCCAGCAGCACCCGGCCCTCGGAGGGGTCGTAGAAGCGGGCGAGGAGCTTGGCGAGCGTGGACTTGCCGGCGCCCGTGGAGCCGACCACGGCGACCGTCTGCCCGGCCGGCAGGGTCAGATCGAAGCGGGGCAGGACCTCGCCACCCGTGCGGTAGGCGAAGCGGACGCCGTCGAAGACGACCTCACGGCCCGGGTAGTCGCGCTTGAGCGCCGGGAGTTCACGCGGCTTCGCCGGCTCCGGCACGGACGGGGTCTGGGCCAGCAGTCCGGCGATCTTCTCCAGGGACGCGGCGGCCGACTGGTAGGAGTTCAGGAACATCCCCAGCCGGTCGATCGGGTCGTACAGCCTGCGCAGATAAAGGACGGAGGCCGCCAGCACGCCCAGTTCCAGCGAGCCGGACGCCACCCGGTAGGCGCCCCACAGCACGATCCCCGCGACCGCCGTGTTGGCCACCAGCCGCGAGCCGACCACATAGCGGGCCATCTCCAGCAGGGCGTCCCCGTTGGTCCGCTCGTGCCGCCGGTTGAGTACGGCGAACTCGGCGTCGTTCGCGGCCTCCCGGCGGAAGGCGCGCACCGGGCGGATGCCGTTCATCGTCTCCACGAACTTGACGATCACCGCCGCGATCGCCGTCGACCGCGCCCGGTAGACCCGTCCCGCCCGCCGCTGGTAGAGCCGGACGAGCAGGTACAGCGGCACGAAGGAGGCCACCGCGACCGCGCCCAGACCCGGGTCCAGCCACAGCAGCATCGCCGAGATGTAGACGAAGGACAGCACGACGGTCACCAGCTCCTGCAGCCCCTCGTCGAGGAGTTCGCGCAGCGACTCGACATCCGTCGTGGAGCGGGAGATCAGCCGGCCCGACGTGTAGCGCTCGTGGAAGTCGATGCTCAGCGCCTGCGCGTGCCGGAAGATCCGGCCCCGCAGATCGAGCAGCACGTCCTGGCTGACCCGGGCGGAGGCCTCGACGAACGCGAACTGCAGCGCGCCCGAGAGCAGCGCGCACAGCAGATAGCCGACGGCCACCGCGATCAGCGGGCCGTGGCGGTGGTCCCGGAACGCCGGTACGGCGTTGTCGATGGCGTACGCCACCAGCAGCGGGCCCGCCTGCACCACCGCCTGCTGCACCAGCAGCAGGAGGGTGGTGAGGGCGGCCCTGCCCTTCATGGGCGCGAGCAGGGAGCGCAGCAGGGCGGCCGTGGCGCCGGGCGGGGCGGGCAGCACGTCCCGGTCGAAGACGTCGCCGTCACCGCCGCTGTTCTCCCGGTGCGGGCCGGGGAGTTCGTCGTCCTCGGCGGTGGGGGTGGAGGCGGTCGTGGTGGTCAACGGGGGTCCTCCTCGTGCCCGGACATCAGGTGCGCGTACTCGGCGTTGGTGCGCAGCAGTTCCTGGTGGGTGCCGACGGCGGCGATCCGGCCGTCCGAGAGCAGGGCGACCCGGTCGGCGAGCAGCACCGTGGACGGGCGGTGGGCCACGATCAGCGCGGTGGTGTCGGCGAGGACCTGCCGCAGCGCGGCCTCCACGGCCGCCTCCGTGTGCACGTCCAGGGCGGACAGCGGGTCGTCCAGCACCAGGAACTCCGGTCTGCCGACCACGGCGCGGGCCAGCGCAAGGCGTTGGCGCTGGCCGCCGGAGAGGCTGAGGCCCTGCTCGCCCACGCGGGTGTCGGTGCCCTGGGGAAGGGCGTGCGCGAAGTCGGCCTGGGCGACGGCGAGCGCGCGGTCGAGGTCCGGTCCTCCGGCGCCGTCCGGGGCTCCCATCAGTACGTTCTCGCCGACGCTGGTGGAGAACAGCGTGGGTTCCTCGAAGGCGACGGCGACCTTCGCGCGCAGTTCCCCGCGGGGTATCGCGGTGATGTCGACGCCGTTCAGGGTGATGCGGCCGGAGGTGACCTCGTGCAGACGGGGGACGAGGGCGGTGAGGGTGGTCTTCCCACTGCCGGTGGCTCCTACCAGGGCCATGGACTCGCCGGGGCGGATGTGCAGGTCGACGCCGGTGAGAAGGGGCGGGGAGTCGGGGGGTGCGTCGGGGTAGCGGAACTGGACGTTCTCGAAGCGGAGCCCGGTCTCGTGGCCGGCCGGGCGCGGGGCACGACCGCCCTCGCTCACGCCGGCTTCCTGCACCTCGTCCAGCACCTCGAAGTACCGCGCCGTCGCCGTCGCCGCTTCCTGGCTCATCGCCAGCAGGAACCCGATCGAGTCGACCGGCCACCGCAGAGCGAGCGCCGTACTCAGAAAGGCCACCAGCGTGCCCGCCGACAGGTCGCCGTCGGCCACCCGGACCGCGCCCAGCACCAGCGCCGCCCCGATCGCCAGCTCCGGCAGCGTCACGATGACACCCCAGATGGCGGCCAGCAGCCGCGCCTTGCGCAGCTCCGTGCCGCGCAGGGTGACCGACAGCTCGCGGAAGGCCCGCGCCTGGCTGCGGTGCCGGCCGAAGCCCTTGATGATGCGGATGCCGAGCACGCTCTCCTCGACCACCGTCGTCAGGTCACCGACCTGGTCCTGCGCCCGCCGCGCCACCTCGGCGTACCGCCGCTCGAAGACCGCGCAGGTCCACATCACGGGGATCGCGGGACCGAGGACGACCAGGCCCAGCGGCCAGTCCTGCATCAGCATGATCACTACGCCGACGAGGATCGTGACGCCGTTGACCAGCAGGAACGTCAGCGGGAAGGCGAGGAACTGACGCAGCAGCATCAGATCCGTGGTGGCCCGCGACAGCAGCTGGCCGGAGGCCCAGCGGTCGTGGAAGGCGACGGGCAGCCGCTGCAGATGCCGGTAGAGCCCCGCCCGCATCTCCGCCTCGACATGCGACAGCGGACGGGCCACCAGCCAGCGCCGTATGCCGAACAGGACCGCCTCGGCGATGCCGAGGAGGAGCAGCCACAGCGCGCCGAGCCGGACGCCCGCCGGGTCCCGGTCGGCGACCGGCCCGTCCACCATCCACTTCAGGACGAGCGGGATCACCAGCCCGGTGCAGGAGGCGACGATCGCGACGAACGCGGCGGTGAACAGCCGTGCCCGCACAGGGCGGACGTACGGCCACAGACGCAGCAGTGTGCGTACGGCGGAACGGCCTGTCTCGGTGGTTGCACGTGTCGTGGGCATCACCGCGAGCGTACGGACCGGCACTGACATCGCCCACTGAGTTTCGGCCGGACCCCGGTCCGTCCTTGGTCCTACGACCTGCGCGTTCGACCCCTCGTACACGCGTTGCGCGCAGGGGTCGTAGGCCCGCATCAACCGATCGGACGATGCCTCTTCGAGCGGGCCGGCCGATGTGGCGGACCCCGCCCGCCCGGGATTCTCAAGGCATGCCATCAGTCATCGAAGTCACCGATCTGCGCAAGTCGTACGGCGGCCGGGCCGTCGTCGACGGCGTCTCCTTCGCCGTCGAGGAGGGCGAGATCTTCGGGATCCTCGGCCCGAACGGCGCCGGCAAGACCACCACCGTGGAGTGCGTGGAGGGGCTGCGGGTGCCGGACACCGGACGGGTCCGGGTCACCGGACACGACCCCGTCGCCGACCACGACAAGGTCGCCGAGATCCTCGGCGCCCAGCTCCAGCAGAGCGAGCTGCAGCCCAAGTTGACCGTGCGCGAGGCGCTGGAGCTGTACGCCTCCTTCTACCCGAACGCCGCCGACTGGCGGCCCCTGGCCGAACGCCTCGGTCTCGCCCCCAGGCTCGGCACCCGGTTCGCCAAGCTGTCCGGCGGGCAGCGGCAGCGCCTCTTCATCGCGCTGGCGCTCATCGGCAGCCCCCGGGTCGTGGTACTGGACGAGCTGACCACCGGCCTCGACCCGCGCGCCCGCCGCGACACCTGGCAGCTCATCGAGGACGTCCGTGCGAGCGGGGTCACCGTGCTGCTCGTCACCCACTTCATGGAGGAGGCGCAGCGGCTCTGCGACCGCATCGCGGTCATCGACAAGGGACGGGTCGCGGCGCTGGACACCCCGGCCGGGCTCATCCGCCGCTCGACGGGCGCCACCGTCATCAGCTTCACCCCGTCGGCCCCGCTGGACGACCACGACCTCACCACTCTCCCGGCCCTCGCCTCGGTCGAGCGCAAGGACGGCCGGATCACGCTCTCCGGCACCGACGAGACCGTGAACGCGGTCATCACCCTGCTCGCCCGCCACCACGTCACCGCCCACCAGCTGCGCGTCACCGACGCCACCCTCGACGACGCGTTCCTCGACCTGACCGACGCCCAGACCAAGGAGGCCGCGGCATGAACACCGCCGTCCTGCGCACCGAGTTCCGGCTGTTCCGCCGGGAACCCGGCGCCGTCTTCTGGATCTTCCTGTTCCCGACGCTGCTGCTGGTGATCCTCGGCTCGATCCCGTCGTTCCGGGAGGCCGACAAGTCGCTCGGCGGACTGCGGCCGATCGACGCCTACGTGCCCATCGCCGTACTGATCGCCCTGATCATGTCCGGTGTGCAGGCGCTGCCCCAGGCCCTGACCGGCCACCGGGAGCGGGGCGTCCTGCGCCGGATGCGGCTCACCCCCGTACGGCCCTCCGCCCTGCTGTCGGCGCAGATGGTGGTGCAGGGCACGGTGGCGCTGGCCTCGGCGCTGCTCGCGCTCGTCGTCGGCCGGCTCGCCTTCGACGTGACGCTGCCCGGACAACCGGCCGGGTACCTGCTCGCGTTGCTGCTCGCCACCACGTCGGCCCTCGCCCTCGGCTCCGTCGTCTCCGCGCTGTCCCGGACCACGAAGATCGCTGGGGCGATCGGCTCGGCGGTGTTCTTCCCGATGATGTTCTGCGCGGGTGTCTGGCTGCCGGTGCAGCAGATGCCGCACACGATGGCCCGGGTGGTGCAGCTGACCCCGTTCGGCGCGGCGGCCCGCGCCCTGGGCGAGGCGGCCGCCGGTGACTGGCCCGGCTGGGACCACCTGGGCGTGCTCGCGGGCTGGACGGTGCTGCTGACGGCGGGAGCGGCGCGCTGGTTCCGCTGGGAGTAGGTGGCCGGCCGTGCAGACTGGGGACATGACCGCGAGGGACAGGCAGATCGACCGGCGCTGGGAGCAACTGCACACCTGGGGGCCGCACGGGCTGCTCGGCATCGGCGCCGCCCTCTCGGTCGCCTCCGCCGACCCGCACACCGCTCCCGCCAAGTGGTACGCCGCCGGAGCGCTGACGGTCGCAGCGGGCGCGCTCCAGCTGTGGTGGCACGGCACCCGTCCCGGCAGGCCCGACCGCGGCCGGACGCCGTCCCGGGCCGGGACGGCGTACTACGTGGTCCGCTGGGCCATCGCGTTCGCGCTCACCTGGATCAACCCGTTCTTCGCGTTCTACGCCGCCAGCGGCTACATGGACGCCGACGAACTGCTCCCGCGCAGGTGGCTGCGGCTCGGACTGTTCGCCAGCGCGGTCACCGTGGCCGGCGCGCAGGCCGGCGGGCTGCCGTTCGAGAGTGCAACGCAGGGGATCGTCTTCGCCGCACTCCTGATCGCCAACTCCGGCCTGCAGATGGTGGTCTCCCATCTCACCGTGCAGGAGACGCAGCGGTCCCGTGAGCGCACCGCGACCATCGCCGAACTGGAGCGCACCAACACGGCGTTGCAGCAGGCCCTGGACGAGAACGCCGCCCTGCACGCCCAACTCCTCGTCCAGGCCCGGGAGGCGGGCGTCGCCGACGAGCGCCGCCGTCTCGCCGCCGAGATCCACGACACCATCGCCCAGGGCCTGACCGGGATCATCGCCCAGCTCCAGGTCGTGGCGAACGCCCCCGACCTGACCACCGCCCGCACCCACCTGGAGCGTGCCTCCGCGCTCGCCCGGCACAGCCTCGGCGAGGCCCGCCGCTCGGTGCACAACCTCGCCCCGGTCGCCCTGGCCGCCGACGGCCTCCCGGAGGCGCTGAAGAAGACGGTCGCCGAATGGGGCGAACGCACCGGAATACGCGCCGAGTTCACCGTCACCGGAACCACCGAGCACCTGCACGACGAGGTCTCGGCGACGCTGCTGCGCATCGCCCAGGAGGCCCTGTCCAACGCGGCCCGGCACGCCCGCGCCACCCGCGTCGGGGTCACCCTCTCCTTCATGGGCGACGAGGTCACCCTCGACATCCGCGACGACGGCACCGGCTTCGACCCGGCCGCCGTACCGGAGCGCACCCGCAACGGAGGCTTCGGCCTGGACGGTATGCGGGCCCGCGCCGAACGCATCGCGGGCTCCCTGACGGTCGAGGCGGAGCCGGGGAACGGCACGGCGGTGTCGGCTCGCGTACCGTTGGTACGCGATGACCGCTGAAACCCCTATTTCCCTGCTGATCGTCGACGACCACCCGGTCGTCCGCGACGGCCTGCGCGGCATGTTCGAGTCCGCCCCCGGCTTCGCCGTGCTCGGCGAGGCCGCGAACGGCGTGGAGGCGGTCGACCGGGCCGCGGCCCTGGACCCGGACGTGGTCCTGATGGACCTGCGGATGCCCGGCGGCTCCGGCGTGGACGCCATCCGCGAGCTGGCCCGGCGCGGCACCAGGGCCCGGGTTCTCGTGCTCACCACGTACGACACCGACTCCGACACGCTCCCCGCGATCGAGGCGGGCGCCACCGGCTATCTCCTCAAGGACGCCCCGCGCGACGAGCTGTTCACCGCCGTCCGGGCCGCCGCCGAGGGCCGTACGGTCCTCTCCCCCGCGGTCGCCTCCCGTCTGGTCCACGCGGTCCGCACCCCCCGCCGGCCCGGCGCCGAGCCCCTGTCCGCGCGCGAGCGCGAGGTGCTGGCCCTGGTCGCCAAGGGCACGTCGAACCGCGAGATCGCCCGCGAGCTGTTCATCAGCGAGGCCACGGTCAAGACCCACCTCACCCACCTGTACGCCAAGCTCGGCGTCAACGACCGCGCGGCGGCGGTGGCGGTGGGGTACGACCGGGGGATCCTGGGCTGATCGTCCATGCCTGGCCGACTGGTCCTTGCGGCATGTGCGGCACGCACACCGGTTCGGCAGCGGTCCGCAGACGTTCCGCCACCACTTCCGGTGTACGGCTGCCCCGGTGACCGCCGCCCGGGCAACCGGTCCGCATAGCGAACATGAACATCCGGTCAACGGACCATTTCCGGCCAAGTTTGTGACGCGGTCCTGACAGGTGCGGTGATCCCCTGTCACTCTTCCCTGGCCGACTCACAGCAACCCCACAGCTCTTCTGCTCCGCGTGAGCCGGCCTGCACGTGGTTCCGCGTAACGCCCTGTTCTGCCCGGACGCCCCAACCCACCGTCCGGTCTCCCCTGGCCGCGCGACCCGCGGTCACGCAGAAGGAGTCAGTGTGAGCAGCAGTTCCTCTCGCAGACGCACCTCCCACACAGCACCGCACCCCACAGCGCACCGCCGCACCGCCACCGTCGCCCTCGCCGGCGTCGCCGCCCTGATCGCCGCCGCCGTCCAGTCCGGCGCGGCCACCGCCGCACCGGCCAAGCCGCAGGCGGGCAGGATGAATCCGGCCCATGTCGCGGTCGAGCTCACTCCCTCGCAGCGCGTCGAGCTGTTGCGCCACGCCGACGCGACGAAGGCCGCCACCGCCCGTTCCCTCGGCCTCGGCGCCCAGGAGAAGCTGGTCGTCAAGGACGTCGTCCAGGACGCCGACGGCACTCTGCACACCCGCTACGAGCGCACCTACGCGGGCCTTCCGGTGCTCGGCGGCGACCTGATCGTGGAGTCCAGGTCGAACAAGACCATGGAGGTCGTCAGGGCCACCGGCGCCACGCTGAAGGTCGCCGGTCTCACCCCGGCCGTGTCCAAGGCCGCGGCGGAGAAGCAGGCCGTACAGCGGGCCAAGGCCCTCGGCGGCAGCAGGTCGGCGGCGGACTCCGTCCGCAAGGTGATCTGGGCGGCGGGCGGAAAGCCCGTCCTGGCGTACGAGACGGTCGTCGGCGGCTTCCAGGACGACGGCACCCCGAACCGGCTGCACGTCATCAGCGACGCCGCCACCGGCAAGAAGCTCTACGAGTACCAGGGCATCGAGACCGGCATCGGCAACACCCAGTACAGCGGCCAGGTGAACCTGACCACGACCCACTCGGGGTCGGCGTACACACTGACCGACGGGGCGCGCGGCGGCCACAAGACGTACAACCTCAACCACGGCACCTCGGGCACCGGCACCCTGTTCTCCCAGAGCAACGACACCTGGGGCAACGGCACCACGTCGAACGCCGCGACCGCGGGCGCGGACGCCCACTACGGCGCGCAGGAGACCTGGGACTTCTACAAGAACACCTTCGGCCGCAGCGGCATCAAGAACGACGGCGTCGGCGCCTACTCCCGCGTCCACTACGGCAACTCGTACGTGAACGCCTTCTGGGACGACGGCTGCTTCTGCATGACCTACGGCGACGGCTCCGGCAACAAGGACCCGCTGACCGCGATCGACGTCGCCGGGCACGAGATGAGCCACGGCGTCACCTCCAACACCGCGGGCCTCGACTACAGCGACGAGTCCGGCGGCCTGAACGAGGCCACCTCGGACATCATGGGCACCGGCGTGGAGTTCTACGCCAACAACTCCACCGACGTCGGCGACTACCTCATCGGCGAGAAGATCGACATCAACGGCGACGGCACCCCGCTGCGCTACATGGACAAGCCCAGCAAGGACGGCGGCTCGGCGGACTCCTGGTACTCGGGCGTCGGCAACCTCGACGTGCACTACTCCTCGGGCGTCGCCAACCACTTCTTCTATCTGCTCAGCGAGGGCAGCGGCGCCAAGGTGATCAACGGCGTCAGCTACAACTCGCCGACCGCGGACGGACTTCCGGTCACCGGCATCGGCCGGGACAAGGCGCTGCAGATCTGGTACCGGGCGCTGACCACCAAGTGGACGTCGACCACCGACTACGCGGGCGCCCGCACCGGCACCCTCGCGGCGGCCGGTGAGCTGTACGGCACCTCCAGCGCCGAGTACAAGGCGGTGCAGGACGCGTGGGCGGGCGTCGCGGTCGGCGCGCGCTCCGGCGGCGGAGACGGCGGCGGTACGTCGTACGAGAGCACCACCCCGGTCGCCATCCCGGACAACGGGCCGGCCGTCACCTCGAACATCACGGTCTCCGGCAGGACCGGAAACGCGCCGAGCAACCTCCAGGTGGGCGTCGACATCACGCACACCTGGCGGGGTGACCTGGTGATCGATCTCGTCGGCCCGTCGGGCACCGCATACCGCCTGAAGAACTTCAGTTCCTCGGACTCGGCGGACAACGTGAAGCAGACCTACACGGTCAACGCCTCCGCGGAACCGGCCAACGGCACCTGGAAACTGAGGGTGCAGGATCAAGCCACCTACGACACCGGAACGATCAACAGCTGGAAGCTGACGTTCCCGTAAACCGAGCGCCACAGGCCCGGGAACTGGGGGTCGTCCGAGGGTCCGGCACCCTCGGACGACCCCGGTTAACACCCCTGAAACGTTTCTCAAACAGTCACTTTCAGGCCAACATCACTTCAGGGTCATGACATGTACGCGCCCCTGATGACACTCTTCCTTCACCCGCCGCAGAGCTTCACCCCACCTCTCCGGCCAGTAACCCCACGCTGACCGGACTCCCCACGAGAAGGAGCTTGCGTGAGCCCCCGCTACGCGCGTCACACGCGCACCACTCTGGCCATCGCCACCGCCGTCGCCGCCGGAGCCCTCGTCACCACCGGTCTGGCCACCGGCGCCTCCGCCCAGACCCCGGCCGGCACCACGGCCGCCAAGCCGCCGGCCGCGGCGCCCACCGCGCTCACCGCCGCCGCCCGCACCTCCCTGATCCAGCAGGCGCAGGCGGGCGCGGCCGAGACCGCGCAGAAGATAGGCCTCGGCGCCAAGGAGAAGCTGGTCGTCAAGGACGTCGTGAAGGACGCCGACGGCACGGTCCACACCCGCTACGAGCGCACTTACGCGGGCCTGCCGGTGCTCGGCGGCGACCTCGTCGTGCACACCGCCAAGTCGGGTGCGACCAAGGGCGTCACCAGAGCCGCCAAGGCCGCCATCAAGGTGGCGTCGCTCAAGCCGCAGATCACCGCCGCCAAGGCCGAGAAGCAGGCGGTGTCCGCCGCCCGGACCCTCGGCTCGGCCAAGTCCGCCGCGAACGGCGCCCGCAAGGTGATCTGGGCCGGTTCCGGCAAGCCGGTCCTCGCCTACGAGACGGTCGTCGGCGGTCTGCAGGACGACGGCACCCCGAACCAGCTGCACGTCATCACCGACGCCGCCACCGGCAAGAAGCTCTTCCAGTACCAGGGCATCGAGAACGCGACCGGCACCGGCAAGACGCTGTACTCCGGCACGGTCAGCCTCAACACCACGCAGTCGGGCTCGACGTACAACCTGACCGACAGCGCCCGGGGCGGTCACAAGACCTACAACCTGGCCCGCAAGACGTCCGGCAAGGGCACCCTGGTGGCCAGCTCCACCAACACCTTCGGCACCGGCACCGCCTCCAGCTCCTCGTCCGACCAGACCGCGGCCGCCGACGCCGCCTACGGCGCGGCGGAGACCTGGGACTTCTACAAGTCCACCTTCGGCCGCAGCGGCATCAAGAACGACGGTGTCGGCGCCTACTCCCGCGTCCACTACGGCAGCTCGTACGTGAACGCCTTCTGGGACGACAGCTGCTTCTGCATGACCTACGGCGACGGTGAGGGCAACACCGACCCGCTGACGTCCCTGGACGTGGCGGGCCACGAGATGAGCCACGGCGTCACGGCCAACACCGCGGGCCTCGACTACAGCGGCGAGTCCGGCGGCCTGAACGAGGCCACCTCGGACATCTTCGGCACGGGCGTGGAGTTCTACGCCAACAACTCGTCCGACAAGGGTGACTACCTCATCGGCGAGAAGATCAACATCAACGGCGACGGCACCCCGCTGCGCTACATGGACAAGCCCAGCAAGGACGGCGGCTCGGCGGACTACTGGTCCTCCTCCGTCGGCGACCTGGACGTCCACTACTCGTCCGGTGTCGCCAACCACTTCTTCTACCTCCTCTCGGAGGGCAGCGGCTCGAAGACGATCAACGGGGTGACCTACAACTCCCCGACGAAGAACGGCTCGACGATCACCGGCATCGGCCGCGCCAAGGCGCTGCAGATCTGGTACAAGGCGCTGACCGAGTACATGACCTCGACGACCGACTACTCGGACGCCCGCGCGGCGACCCTGAGCGCGGCGTCGGACCTGTACGGGTCCGGCAGCACCGAGTACAAGACGGTGGCGGCGACCTGGACCGCGGTCAACGTCACCAGCTGACCGAGCGACTGACGGGCGGGCCCGGGGGGAAGGCACTCCGGGCCCGCCCTACGCTTGTGACCCATGTCCTCGGCGCCCTTCACCTACGAGCCGGTCGGCGCGACCCGCGACGACCTGACGCACTGCCCGTCCGGCTTCCACCCCCTGCACGTGCGCACCCGCCTCGGCGAGGGCGAAAAGCTCTTCCAGCGGGCCGCCGAGGCGGTCCTCACCTGGGAGATGCACCGCGCCCTGGGCGTGGGCATCGACGCCACCGCCGACCGCGCGGCCCCCGGCGTCGACGTCACGGTCACCCTGGCCGGCCTGATCAGGGCCCCCTGCCGCATCATCTGGACGACCGAGGAACCCCGCCGCGCGGGCTGGGCCTACGGCACCCTGGAGAGCCACCCCGAATGCGGCGAGGAAGCCTTCCTGATCGACCGCACGGGCGACGGCACGGTCTGGCTGACGGTGGCGGCCTTCAGCAAGCCGGCCAAGTGGTACGCAAGGGCCGGCGGCCCGGCGACCCGAGGCCTCCAACACGCGTACGCCCGCCGCTGCGGGGCGGTGCTGCGGAGGCTGTGCGAGGGCCTGTCCGAAGCATGACGAGCATGCCCCGCAAAGCCCTCAAGCCCTAGCGCCGTCCTCGTGTCCAGGGGATGGCATCCGGCCATATCCGGGCGACAAGGCACGTACCGCGTTGCAGCCGTCAAACGGCCGATGTGATGATCCGGCACATGACGGAACACGGGGGCGACGCCGACTCGGCGGCGCGAATACCCAGGTCACGGCTGTACGACTACATGGACCCGGCCCGCACCGACCAGCGGGACACGACCGGACCGGAGACGTCTGAGGGCACCGGTTTGCCCGAGCATGCGGCAACGTTCACCGACGCTCCGGAGGAAGTCGAGCGTCGGCGCCGGGAGTTCGCGGTGTTACTGGGCACGTTCCGCCGCACTGCGGTGCTGGTGCCGGTGGACGAGGACGAGGCGCCGCTGACGGGCGACTACGGCGGCATCCGCTGGATCTACGCGTTCTCCGACGAAACGACCCTGGCACGCTTCGCGCTCGCGCGCGGCGAGGGCGACCGTGAGTGGGCGTATCAGAGGTGGCTGGGAGCCCGGTTGCTGGACGCCGGCGTGCCGGCTGTCGGGGTGCCGTGCGGGGTGGCCCTGGACGTGGGCGGCCAGGGCGAGGGCGTGCTGTTTCCGCCAGTGACGGGGATCGTGCCGGACGCGGCGGCCGTTGACCGGGCCGCCGTCGAGCAGACGAACGGGGAGACACCGCGATGAGCGGGGACGAGGGCGGCGGCAAGGACATCAAGGCCGCAGGGCTGAACCTGATCGCGCAGGGCATCACCCAGACGCTGGGCGAGTTGAAGGACCTGGGGATGGTCGGCGAGGCAGGAGCCGGGCGGGGCTTCTCGCATCTGGAGCTGTCCGGCATGGATCTCGGCCATGAGGACCTGACGTCGAAGTTCAAGTCGTTCTGCGAGCGCTGGGAGTGGGGCGTCCGCGGCCTGGTGGCGGAGGGCAACGCGTTCGCGGCGGAGGTGGGACTCTCCGCGGGCACACTGTACGAGACGGACCAGTACGTCGGCGGCACCTTGAGGGTGGGAGCGAACGCGCTGGTGGGCAACCCGCATGCCTCCGAGGCAGACGTCGAGAAGATGAGCTGGAGCCAGTGGGCCGACAACACCGCCGACGCCTACATGCACCCGGACTACAGCAAGAAGTCCTTCGACGAGGCGGGGGAGAACATCAAGCAGGGCTGGATGGACGCCTCGCGCGACTTGGTGACCTCTCAGGCCGGGGCCAACCTGGGCCTGATGCCCAGCGGTATGTCGGACGCGGAGCGCAAGGAGTTCCTGGACCGTGCTTTCGGCCCTTCCCCCGAGGCCCGCGCCAAGGCCGCCGGGCAGCAGGGCGGTGAGGGCTGATGGGCATGGGCCTGGGGGACGTGACCAACTCGCTCCTGGGCGAGGGCGAGCACCTCTACGACTCCGGCAAGAAGCTGCTCGGCAAGGGAATCGAGAAGGGCTCCGATCTCGCCGGTGACCTCTTGGACCACGTCGGAGCCCACGATTACGCAGACCTCGTCAGGTTCACGGGCGACTATGTCGGTTCCGAACTGGGCGCGACCCCGGGAGAGAAGCAGCTCGGCGAGAGCGACCTGGCCCCGGACCTGATCCACGGCTCCCCGACGGCCATCCGGGCCTCCACCACACACCTGAAGGACTTCCACACCGCCTTCGACAACGTCGGCGAGGGCATGCGGAAGCTGGACTCCTCCTCCTGGCAGGGCGAGGCGGCCGACGCCTTCCGCAAGAAGTTCGCCATGCACCCGGTGAAGTGGCTGCAGGCCGCGGATGCCTGCCGCACCGCTGCCACGGCTCTGGACGCCTACGCCGAGACCGTCGAATGGGCGCTGAAACAGGCCACGCACGCCATCGACCTGTACAAGAAGGGCACCAACGCCTCCAAGGAGGCCGCGGACGCCTACAACAAGAAGGTCGACACCTACAACGCGGCCGTGAAATCGGGTGACGATCCGGGCCCGCGCCCGGGGAAGTTCCACGACCCGGGCACCGCCGACATCCAGCGCGCCCAGGAACTCCTGCACGAAGCCCGTAAGCAGCGCAACACGGCAGCGGAGGGCGCCGCCAAGGCCGTGGACAAGGCCCTGGCCCACGCCCCCGCCGAACCGCCTCCGCTCGCCCGGCTGAAGGCGGACGCCGTGGACGGCGCCGGCGCCCTGAACACCGAGGCGCTCCACTTCGTCGGCGGCGTCGTCAAGGGCACCGCCGGATTGATCACCTTCGTCCGCGGTCTGGACCCCGCCGACCCCTACAACCTCACCCACCCCGCCCAGTACGTGCAGAACGTCAACATGACGCTCGCGGGCCTGATCTCCACCGGCACGCATCCCGACCGGGCCCTGAAGAACATGTGGACCGAGTTCCGCAAGGACCCGACCGAGTTCGGCGGCCGCGCGCTCCCCCAGCTCTTCCTCGGCGACGGCGCCGGAATGGAGCTCGGGCTGGCGCGGGACGCGGCGGAGGCGAGCCTGGTGCGGCGGGCGGCGGAGGGGGCCGCCGGGCGGGAGGCGCGGGCGGGGGCGGAGGACGCAGCCGGGAAGACCGCTCGGGAGGAGGTCAACGAGGACCCGCCCCAGCACTCGCACGACGAGAACAGCACGAAGGGCTGCGGCGACCCGGTCAACGTGGCCACCGGCAGGATGTACCTGCCGCAGACGGACGTCACCCTCCCCGGCGCGCTTTCCCTGGTCCTCGGACGCCGCGTCGAGTCCGGCTACCGACTGGGCCGCTGGTTCGGCCCTGCCTGGTCCTCGACCCTGGACCAGCGCCTGGAGATCGATGCGGAGGGAGTCGTCTACGTCACGGAGGACGGCCTCCTCCTGTCGTACCCCCACCCGGCACCGGGCGTGCCCACCCTGGCGAGCCACGGCCCTCGCCTGCCCCTGGACCGCGTGGACGGTGGCTACACCATCACGGACCCCGGCACCGGCCGGGTGTGGCACTTCGCCGACCGGGGCGATGCGTTGGCGGTCCTGGAACAGATCGACGACCGCAACGGCAACTGGGTCACCTTCGAGTACGACGAGGCGGGCACTCCGCTCGGCGTGCACACGAGCGCCGGCCAGGGCGTGCGTATCACCACGGACTCGGGGCGGGTCACCGCGTACCACCTGGCAGCGACGGGCGAGGAGCTGAAACGCTTCACCTACACGGACGGCGACCTCACGGGGGTCATCAACTCCTCCGGCCTGCCGCTCCGCTTCACCTACGACGACCGAGGCCGCGTCACGTCCTGGACGGACACGAACGACCGCAGCTACGCGTACGAGTACGACGACCAGGACCGCTGCGTCGCGCAGGGCGGCACAGCCGGCCACATGGCGCATCGCTTCTCCTACGGGGAGCCGGACCCGGCGACCGGCCTCCGGACCACGACCGCGACGACGGCCGAGGGGCACACCACCCGCTATCTGGTGAACGACACCTGGCAGGTGGTCGCGGAGACCGACCCACTGGGCGCGACCACCCACTACGTCCGCGACCGCTACCACCGCCTCCTCTCCACGACGGACCCGCTGGGCCACACGACGACGTTCCGCTACGACGACGAGGGGAACCTCACGTCAGTCGTCCGCCCGGACGGTCGCGAGTCGAGGGCGGAGTACAACGCCCTGGGCCTGCCGGTGAAGGTGGTGAACCCTGACGGCACAGTGATCCGCCAGACGTACGACGAACGGGGCAACCGCACATCGGTGACGGACCCGGCGGGCCGGACGACCCGGTTCGCGTACAACGAGGCCGGACATCTGACGTCGGTGACGGACCCGCTGGGCAACACGACCACCGTCGTCTGCGACCGCGCAGGCCTCCCGATCGAGGTAACCGATCCACTGGGCGCACGCACCCGATACGAGCGGGACGCCCTGGGCCGCCCCGTCGCGGTCACGGACCCCACGGGCGCCACGACACACCTGGAATGGTCGACCGAGGGCCACCTGACCCGTCGCACGTCTCCCGACGGTACGACGGAGACGTGGACGTACGACGGCGAGGGCAACTGCACCAGCCACACGGACCCCCTCGGCGGCGTCTCCCACTTCGAGTACACCCACTTCGACCTCCTGTCGGCCCGCACGGGCCCGGACGGCGTCCGCTACGAGTTCGCCCACGACACGGAACTGCGCCTGACCGAGGTCACCAACCCGCAGGGCCTGACGTGGACGTACGAGTACGACCCGGCCGGCCGCCTGGTGTCGGAGAAGGACTTCGACGACCGCACCCTGACATACGCCTACGACCTTGCCGGCCGCCTAGCCACACGGCGAAACGCACTCGGCCACGTCACATCCTTCGAACGCAACGAACTCGGCCAGGTACTCCGCAAGGACGCGGCAGGCCAGGTCACGACCTACGCGTACGACTTCACCGACCAACTGACCCAGGCGACGGGCCCGGACGGCACGACCCTGACCCTGCTGCGCGACCGCCACGGCCGCCTCCACTCGGAAACGGTCAACGGCCGCACGCTCACGTACACCTACGACCCGCTGGGCCGCCGCACCGGCCGCACCACCCCAACCGGCGCCACGACCACATGGTCGTACGACGCGGCAGGCCGCCGCACAGGCATGGTGGCATCAGGCCGAGCGATCGACTTCACGTACGACGAAGCAGGCCGCGAACTGACCCGCCACATAGGCGGAACGATCGCCCTGGCCCACACCTTCGACACGCTGGGCCGCCTGACCACCCAGTCGGTGACCGGCGCGGACGGCCACACGGTCCAGCACAGGACGTACACGTACCGAGCCGACGGCAACGTCATCGGCATCGATGACCAACTCGCAGGCACCCGCCGCTTCGACTTGGACGCGACGGGCCGGGTCACGGCAGTCCACGCAGCGAACTGGACAGAGCGCTACGCCTACGACGAGGCGGGCAACCAGACCCAGGCGTCCTGGCCGTCGGACCACCCGGGCGGCGAGGCAACCGGCCCGCGCTCTTATGTGGGCACCCGCATCACCCGAGCCGGCAACGTCCGCTACGAACACGACGCCCTCGGCCGCATCACCCTCCGCCAGAAGACCCGCCTGTCCAGAAAGCCGGACACCTGGCGCTACGAGTGGGACGCCGAGGACCGTCTGACCTCGGTGACCACCCCGGACGGCACCCGCTGGCGCTACACCTACGACCCCCTGGGCCGCCGCACCGCGAAACTCCGCCTCGCTGCGGACGGCGAGACGGTCATGGAGCGGGTGGACTTCACCTGGGACGGCACCACTCTCTGCGAACAAACCACGACGTCCCTCGACCTCCCCAACCCGGTCACCCTCACCTGGGACCACCAGGGCCTGCGCCCGCTGTCGCAAACAGAACGCATCACCGCGGCCGACGCCCCACAACAGGAAATCGACTCACGCTTCTTCGCCATCGTCACCGACCTGGTCGGCACGCCGAACGAACTCGTAGACGAGCAGGGCGAGATAGCGTGGCGTACCCGAAGCACCCTGTGGGGAACAACGGCATGGGCAGCAAACAGCACCACCTACACCCCCCTACGCTTCCCAGGCCAGTACTACGACCCCGAAACCGGCCTGCACTACAACTACTTCCGCCATTACGACCCAGCAACCGCCCGGTATTTCAGCCCAGACCCGCTCGGACTCGCGCCAGCGCTGAACCCGGACACTTACGTTCACAACCCCGCGATTTCGACCGACCACCTTGGACTCGCCCCTGAAGGATGTCCCGACCCGAAAACGGGCAGCCAATGGTACCCGGATGAGAACTATGAACCGCGCGCACTCGAAGATCGCAGAGCGGAAAACGCGGACCGTAAGGCGTGGTTCCAAACTCCGCAGGACGTCCACGAACTCGTGGACCGATTGATCAACGATCCGAGTTATCCGCAACGCGAGACAACCACTCGGGACGGCAGACGAATACTGGACTTCTATCAGGGCGGCAATTCTCGCGCAGGAAAACGCTGGGCGGGCTCCCCAATCTACGACAATGGCGATCCGCTAAGTCAACTACGGGTCATGGTCGACGGCGACGGTAATATCGCCTACTTCGGTAGGCGTGCGGACGGTTCGCACAACTACGATCAGGTCATCCCATACCCTTGGGCCAAGAGATCGAACCATTAACCAGCCCGACCATCACTACTAGATCAAGGCAACCTTCATGCAAGAAACAGAACTAACCAGGAGCCTGGCCGCAGCGGGGCTGACATACCTAGGCATGGTGCCCCCTTCCCGCCCACTCGTTCCTCCACGCCTTGCGTACTTCGCGAACTCAACTGCCGCCGACGGACAAGAGTGGGCCGCAAGTATCGAAAATGATGCCGAAGACTTCCAGGAAAGGGTGAACCATGAGTGGTACATGCTGTGCGCCCATCAAGGTCTCTTCGACACCGGAGATCCGCAGTTCCTGATCGCCGTCCGCGACGTGCCCCATAATCGTCCCGACACTGCATGGTGGGCGCGCGTAATGCTGCAGCCGGACTGGGATCTCGCCGGGGCCGGCGCCGAGGCCAGAGTTACCGGATGCGGCTGGGGGAATCCGGAGTTCGTGATGCTTTCCCTGGATGGAAACCTAATTGTCCAAGGATCACAAGGGCAGGAGTGGACGGATATCGTCTGCTTGCGCGACGCTCATCGGATCTCTTCCTTCAGGGAAACGGGCGCCAAACTCGCCAACGATAAATCGATCCCGGAACAGACACGCTACGCCATGGCTCGCTGGCTAGAGAACACACGATGAAAGTGCCCATCGGACGACGGCAAGCATGCGGCGCATGGTTGCCCGCCGACGCGCCGTACCGCTGGTCTGGGTGATCACGATGAGCACCGGCTCGCAGCGGTACTTCTCGCACAGGCAGGAGAGGTAGTACGGCCAGCTGCCGCGTTTCCGTTCGTCCGGGATTATCCACGGGCCCCGAATCCCTGACTCGGCTGCCACAACGAAGGGAGTGAGCATGGAACTGCCCAGCCGAATCAAACGCAGGATCATCAAAGACCACCCCCAGGGAGATCGACAAACCATCGAGGAGCTGCTACTCGAACTCATGGACTATCTGAAAAAAACGGGGATCGACACAGAAAGGGTTATCGCAGCCACACTTCTCCACGCCGACGGCAAAACGGACCGACTCCTCAACTGCATTGAAGAAGTTCGGGTGGATTTTCGGGACATCTTGATGGACTCCGGCCTCGAGCACGCAGACTGGCCTGATCGATTGGATGCCGAATTTGGAACCTGACTCGGGATCCGAGCCCGATAGCCACCAAGGCGGCGATTGGCAGATTCGTGCCACCTTCCCGGGGTCATCCAGGCCTCGCCTACCGGAATTCACTCCCGCCGCATGGCACAAATCTACCAATCACCCTCGCAGCCAAGCCACGCAGCGCGCGCGACCGTCCTGAGCCCGCAGCCGCCGAACCCGCCCGGCGTGCAGGCGAGGCGCGACCGCGCACCCTCGCCGACGTCGCACACGCAGCCGACCCAAGGGACCGGTACCGGTCGGGGCCACCCCTCTTCCAGGCCGCTCGCTCGCTTCTTGCCCGGGCTGGAGCGAGGTGGGTCAAGGGTGGCCCGGAGGGTCATCGCCGGAGGCGACGCGCAGCGCCCTTGACGCGCCTCGTGGAAGCACGACACTGGCCGAGAAGCGGGCGGCCCAACAGCCACCTGCTCACCCCATGTCGAACAGCTCCGCCACCTCAGCGGCGTGCACGGCTCGCTGGGCCCATACCTCCAGCTGGGCCAGGTCCGTGCAGGCCATCACCCGCTCGCGGACGGCGTCAGGCACCGGGATGCTGCGCCATTCCAGGACACGGAGGACCATCTCGGCCTTGGCCTCAGCTCGGCCCTGTTCTCGCCCCTCCTCCCGTACCTGTTCCGCCAGCGGGTGGCGCCAGAAGTACTGGATCGCCGTCATCAGGTCCCTCCACATCTGCTTCGCCTGGGGGTCGGCCAGGCACGAGTCGACGAACTGCACGAAGACTGCGGCACTGTCCGGGTCGATGGTCCGCAGGGCGGCGGCCAGGGATTCCAGTATGGCCGGAGCCTGGGGCCCACGCCCGTGTGTCATGGCCGAGAGCACTGCAAGGGGGACATCCCGTTCGGCCTGCCGCTCGTCCGCGATCACCGGCACGTTGTCCGGGCCCAGCACCAGTGGACGTACCGTCAGCGAGTGCCAGTCCCGGAAGCCGAAACGGATCGGGCGCGAGGCCCACTGAGCGGTCGTACTGCTTTGCGTGATGACGATGAGCACCGGCTCGCAGCGGTACTTCTCGTACAGGTAGCTCAGGTAGTACGGCCAGCTGCCCCGCTTGCGCTCGTCCACCTTCCCCTGCGACTCCACCACCAGCAGATACGTACCCTCGTCCGTCTCCGCCCGCAGCAGCGTGTCCACACGGCGCTCGACCGGTTCGATCTCGGTGAGGTCCACGTTCAGCGCCGCGATCTCCCTCGGCTCGGGAAACGGCACGTGCAGGACCTTCTGTAACGCCTTCGTCAGCAGCGTCGGATCCTTCTGGAAGATCCGGTGCAGCGCCTCATGCGACTGGCCCACCATCACGCGGCCCCCAGCTCACACCACACGTACTTGCCCCGGTCCCCGAAGCGGGCCGTCGGTTGCCAGCCCCAGTAGTCCGAGCAGGCCTTCACCAGCCCCAGCCCCCGCCCGTCCTCCAGCTCAAGCTCCGCCGCCTGCTCCAGCGACCGAGGCGGGTCCGGCGGGGCGGGGTCCGTGTCCCATGCCCCGATCCACACCATCCCCTCCGGGGTGCGGCGGACCCTGAGCGCGGCCGGCCCCTTGGTGTGCCGTACGGCGTTGGAGACCAGCTCCGTCGCCAGCAGCTCCGCCGTGTCCACGATGCCGATCAGGCCGTGCAGGGTGAGGATCAGGCGCAGGGTGCGGCGGCAGACGGTCACCGCTCTGAGGTCGTTGGGGACGTACAGCGTGTAGTCCCAGGACTCGATGAGTTCGTTTTCGGGCATGCGTCATCAACTCCGTTGGGTGAGTGGGAATGTGGCGAGCGGTGGCCTTGCCGCAGCCGTCATGGCGCGACGGAGCAGTGCACTTCCGCTGCGTGCACGTCGCGTCACAGACGGTAGGGGTAACCTGTAACCCGCGGCAAGCCGAGCACGCAATCCGCCCCCGAAAGAAAAGGAGCAGGCCGTGGTTCAGAGGCCGGAACCGACAGCACGGCAGGTCCGCCTGGGTGTCGAACTGCGCCGGCTCCGCGAGGCAGCCGGGCTCACAACCATCCAGTCAGCGGCGCTGCTCGGGGCGAGCAGGGTCCAGATCAGCCACATCGAGTCGGGACTCAAGGGTGTGAGCGAAGAGCGGCTGCGCCGACTGGCATCCCACTACGCCTGCACAGACACAGAGTTCATCGACGCGCTCGTCGAGATGGCCACGGACAGAACGCGGGGGTGGTGGGAGGGGTACCGGGGCCTGTTGCCCACGTCTTTCCTCGACCTCTCCGAGCTGGAGCACCACGCCCGGTTCCTGCGCCACGTGGCAATCCTGTACGTACCGGGCCTCCTGCAGACCGAGGACTACTCCCGCGCCGTCTTCTCGTCCAGACTGCCGGAACTGACCCGCAGCGAATTGGAGTTGCGTATCCAGCACCGGAAAGCGCGCCAGGAGTTCACCGTTCCGTACGAAGCGGTGATCCATGAGGCGGCACTTCGGATCAGGGTCAGTGACCGCGCCACGTCACGGGCTCAGCTCGCCCGACTGCTCGAACTCTCCGAGGCGGACCACATCACCGTGCGCGTCATCCCCTTCGATCTGGACGGCTTCGCCAGGGCGGCAAGCACGATGACGTACGTGGGTGGCCCGCTGCCCAAGCTGGACACTGTGGTCCGCGACGCACTGCACGGCTCGGCCTTCATCGATTCCGAGGCTCAGCTCAACACCTACCGGACCAGTTTCCGTAAGGTAGAGGCCGCGTCACTCGACCCCGAGCAATCGCGTGAACTCATCCACCGGCTGGCGAAGGACCTATGAGGTTCATCATGGACAATTGGCGGAAGTCGTCCTACTCGGGCCCGGGGGACGGCAACGAGTGCGTGGAGATAGCCACCACCCCCACCCACACCGCCATCCGCGACTCCAAGGACCCGGCCGTCGGCACGCTGACCGTCCCGGCCGGATCCTTCGCCCTCTTCGTAGAAGCCCTTAAGACGGCTCCTTACCCGGTGTAGCCACCCGTCTCACCGCAGCAAAACCCCCGCCCCCTCCACCACCTCCTCCGAAGGCACCGCCACCAGCCCCGGCTCGGCCGCGGAGGCCAGCAGGCGGTGGGACGGGAGGATGCGGACCGTGTAGCCGTACGGACCGGTGCGGTCCAGGGCGAGGGGGCCCTCGTACAGGAGGCGGCCCTCCAGGTCGGGGGCCCCGGTCGGCTTCAGGGGGACGATCGTCGCATCCGTGATGCGGTCCTCCGCGTCCACCCGGCCCGACACCGCCTGCACCTCCACGTCGTCCGGGGTCAACGAGCCGAGGGCCACCCGCACCCGCAGGCCCACCGTCGTGCCCAACTCGGCGGTGGGACCCGTCGCCGTCGTCTCGACATGGTCCACGCTCACCCCGGGCCAGGCCGCCCGCACCCGGGACTTCCAGGCGGCCAGGTCGCTCGCCGTGTCCGGGGTCAGGGCGCGGTGGGCCTGGGCCGCGGGGGCGTAGAGGCGGTCGACGTACTCGCGGACCATGCGGCCGGCCAGCACCTTCGGGCCGAGCAGACTCAGCGTCTGGCGGACCATCTGGATCCAGCGGTCCGGCAAACCGCCCCGCCCGCGCTCGTAGAAGCGCGGAGTCACCCGCTGTTCCAGGAGGTCGTACAGCGCCGCCGCCTCGATGTCGTCACGGCGGTCCGGGTCGGTGCCCGCGCCGTCCGCCGTCGGGATGGCCCAGCCGAAGTCCGGCTGGAACCATTCGTCCCACCAGCCGTCCAGGACGGAGAGGTTGAGGCACCCGTTCAGCGCGGCTTTCATCCCGCTCGTCCCACACGCTTCCAGGGGCCTGAGCGGATTGTTCAGCCAGATGTCGCAGCCGGGGTAGAGCTTCTGCGCCATCGCCATGCCGTAGTCGGGCAGGAAGACGATGCGGTGGCGGACCCGTGGGTCGTCGGCGAAGCGGACCAGCTCCTGGACCAGGCGCTTGCCACTGTCGTCCGCCGGGTGGGCCTTTCCGGCCACCACCACCTGCACCGGCCGGTCCGCATGCAGGAGCAGGTCCATCAGGCGGTCGCGGTCCCGGAGCATCAGCGTGAGGCGTTTGTACGAGGGGACGCGCCGCGCGAAGCCGATCGTCAGGACGTCCGGGTCCAGCACCCCGTCGATCCAGCCCAACTCGGCGTTCGCCGCTCCCCGTTGGCGCCATGACGCCCGCAGGCGCTCCCGTACCTCCAGCACCAACTGCTCGCGCAGCGTGCGGCGCAGTTCCCAGATCTCCTGGTCCGGGATGTCGGCGACGGAGTCCCAGCGGTCGGTGCCGCCGACGCTCAGCGCGTCCTCGGCCCGCTCCGAACCGACCTGCCGGGCCCCGAGCCGCAGCACCTCCGGGGCGACCCAGGTCGGCGCGTGCACCCCGTTGGTCACGGAGGTGATCGGCACCTCGTCGGGGTCGAATCCCGGCCACAGTCCCGCGAACATCTCCCTGCTGACCTGTCCGTGCAGCAGCGACACCCCGTTGGCCCGCTGGGCCAGCCTGAGGCCCATCACGGCCATGTTGAAGAGGTTGGGCTCGCCACCCGGGTACGTCTCCATACCGAGGGTCAGAATCCGCTGCACGTCGATGCCGGGGAGCTCGGCGTCCGGCCCGAAGTGCCGGGCGACCAGCTCACGGTCGAAACGGTCGATGCCGGCCGGGACCGGCGTGTGGGTGGTGAAGACCGTGCCGCCGCGCACCGCCTCCAGGGAGGAGTCGAAATCCAGGCCCTGCTCGCACAGTTCGGCGATCCGCTCCAGGCCCAGGAAGCCCGCGTGGCCCTCGTTGGTGTGGAACACCTCCGGCTCCGGGTGCCCGGTGCGGCGGCAGTACGTCCGTACCGCCCGGACACCTCCTATGCCGAGCAGCATCTCCTGCAGCAGCCGGTGCTCGCTGCCGCCGCCGTAGAGCCGGTCGGTCACCCCGCGTTCGCCGAGGTCGTTGTCCTCCACGTCCGAGTCGAGCAGCAACAGCGGCACCCTGCCCACCTGGGCCAGCCAGATCCGGGCGTGCAGCGCCTTGCCGCCGGGCAGTGCGAGCGAGACCTGCGCCGGGGTGCCGTCGGCCTCCTTCAGCTGGGCGAGGGGCAGCTCGTTGGGGTCGAGCACCGGGTAGTGCTCCTGCTGCCAGCCGTCCCGGGACAGGGTCTGCCGGAAGTACCCGTGGCGGTACAGCAGTCCGACCCCGATCAGGGGTACGCCGAGATCGCTGGCCGCCTTCAGATGGTCTCCTGCCAGGATGCCGAGGCCGCCGGAGTACTGGGGCAGTGCGGCCGTGATGCCGAACTCGGGGGAGAAATAGGCCACCGCGGCGGGCAGGCCGTCGGCCTGTGTCTGATACCAGCGGTCGCCGGTCAGGTAGTCGTCGAGGTCGTCCGCGACCGCGCCGAGGCGGCGCAGGAAGCGCCGGTCGCCCGCGAGTTCGGCCAGCCGGGCCGGCCGTACCCGGCCCAGTGTCCGCACCGGGTCGCCCCCGGCCGCGGCCCAGGCCTCGGGGTCGACGGACTGGAACAGATCGCGCGTTTCCGCATGCCAGGACCAGCGCAGATTGCGCGCCAGGTCGCTCAGCGGCCGGAGGGGTTCGGGGAGAACGGGACGGACGGTGAACCGACGGATCGCCTTCACATGCCACCTCGGGCGCGTCACGGGGTGAGACGCACCGCGCTGTGCGTCTCGTCGTCAGTCTCGACGGTAGTGGTTACCCGGGCGTCGGTGGGGACGCGCCGGTGGGGGTGTCGGGGCGTGCGGAAGCGGTCACCGGGCACCTGGTAGAAGGAGGCCGGTCTTGTGGGTGGACATACGCGTGAGTAGTTAACAAAGTATCCGGATTGCCCACCCGAACAGGGTGGGAAGGCTCCTCCGGTACACACCCCACAGGCGTCACCCAGCACCTCCGCAGGACCCACCTCCCCACATCCATCCGCCACACCCACGTTGACGCGGACAGGAGCGGTCATGCCCGCCATGCACCATTCGTCAGTACCCACGAACAGCAGCAAGCTCACGGCAGCGGCACAGAAGGCCCCGAAGAAGACAACGCGCAAGAAGGCGGTGAAACCAGTCAGGGAGACCACCCTCGGCCGTATCCCCGTCCTCGACGTACGCCCCGTGGTCCAGCAGGGGCGCAGGCCGGCCAAAGCGGTGACCGGTGAGTCGTTCGAGGTGTCCGCCACCGTCTTCCGGGAGGGGCACGACGCCGTCTCCGCGAACGTGGTGCTGCGCGACCCGGCAGGCCGGCCGGGCCCCTGGACACCGATGCGCGAACTCGCCCCGGGCACCGACCGCTGGGGCGCCACCGTCACCGCGGGCGAACCGGGCCGCTGGACCTACACGGTGGAGGCCTGGTCCGACCCCCTCTCGACCTGGCGGCACACCGCCCGGATCAAGATCCCGGCGGGCATCGACACCGAACTCGTCCTGGAGGAGGGTGCGCGGCTGTACGAGCGGGCGGCCGCCGGAGTCCCGGAGCGGGCTCGACCGGTGGTACTGGACGTCGTAGCGGCCCTGCGTGACGAGGACCGCCCCGCCGCCTGGCGTCTCGCGGCGGCGCTGGCGCCGGAGGTGGAGGCGTTGCTGGCCCGTCATCCGTTGCGGGAGCTGGTGACCGCGTCCGACGCGATGCCGCTGCTGGTGGAGC